>NZ_WTKU01000001.1 GCF_011378715.1 Psychromonas sp. SA13A
TATAAGAAACTAACAATTTATTATTCTGAAATAACTGCGATTGAACAAGTTCATTCGCTTCGTTATTCATTGAAAGATAAATCTTTCAATGTAAATGAATTATTTCGTGTGTCACTATTATTGATGTTGCCTAACAAGTAGGACTTTGATTTTTTTGAAATCACATCAACAACAAGTGCTCACACAGATTGTTTGATTAAATTGTTAAAGAGCGTGCCTTGCGGCTAGGCGGCGTATATTACGCGCCTTTCGAACATTGTCAACGTTTTAATTTAACTTAATTTCGAAGCGAACGACGAAGCGTTAATACGTTAAAAACTATTCTCAAACTCGCTGAGTAACTTGCGCTACACCCCGTGTCTGTGGGGTCGCATTATAGGGATTGAGATCACATTGGCAAGTGTTTTATTACGATTATTTGCAATTAATTTTTATACTGTTCTTGAGCACAAGTTACACACAAATATATGCAACTTATCCACAGAGTTATTAAATATTTTTAACAACTGTAGTCAAATCATCGAAGATAGCTGATGCTAAACTTTCACCTTCTTCTGTTATTGCTTTACCAGTACGCACTAAATAGTTTGTTTTAATGCCTGCTGCTATGCCTGCTTGTAAGTCAGACACTTTGTCGCCAATCAAAATTGATGTTTCTATATCTATATTAAGGTCCGCAATCGCATTCATTAACATGCCAGGTTTTGGTTTACGGCATTCACAATCAACTTTGAATTCACCTTTACCCTCTGTATTGTGGTGAGGGCAATAATAGATACCATCTAAATCAACACCACGATCCGCTAATGACCAATCCATCCATTCCGTTAATGTATGGAATTGATCTTCAGAGAACAAACCACGAGCAATACCTGATTGATTGGTTATCACAACTAACAGATATCCTTTTTTCTTGAATTCGATACACGCTTCAATAGCACCTTCTATAAACTCAAAGTCGTCTATCTCTGAAACGTAACCGCTATCTTTATTAATAACGCCATCTCTATCTAAAAATACTGCGGGTTTTAATTTACTCATTTTCACTTCTCTAGTTCTGGGATGTTTAATGATGTTATTATGCCATCCATTATTATCCCCTACTATTAATAAAGAGTGACGACAATGAATAGACTTATAACTCTAGCTTTTATTGGCCTACTATCAGGTTGTAGTAATTACCAATTTAATTCAAATGTTGATAAAGAAAACTTTGATACTTATTTCAAGCCTTCACAAGTCACGGTTTATGACAAAAAGGAACTACTTGATCTCGAATATACGGTATTGGGTGCTGTTGAAGGAAGTAGTTGCCAAGAGGCTACCATCGACCTACCCGCAAGTGAAAAAGAAGCTCGTACAAAAGCCAGAATCAATGCAGCAGACATGAATGCAAATGGAGTTGTTTTTCAATCTTGTATTAATTTCAAGCAAGATGAAACCTGTGTCAGTAATGTAATTTGTTACGGACGCGCTTTAAATGTTGAAGCGCCTACTAATGACTAGTTACCAACATCAAGTGATAGCAATAACTCATTCTCCCTATAAAGAGAAATTTGCAGTGCCTAGGCAACCAGGGCTAGTAGTAAGCGCCAAAGCAGAATTAGAGATGCTGCCACCCTATGATGATGTTAATGCCTTTAATGGGTTGGAAGCGTTTAGCCATTTATGGTTGGTTTTTGAATTTCATAAAAATGCACCAAGTTTTGATACTGATATTACATGGAGCCCTACAGTACGCCCACCACGCTTAGGCGGGAATAAACGTGTTGGTATATTTGCAACTCGCAGTCCTAATCGGCCCAATAATATTGGCTTATCATTAGTTGAGTATCATGGGGTGATACAACGAGATGGAAAAATATTTCTTTCATTAAGCAGTATCGACTTGGTCGATGGCACTCCGATTATAGATATAAAGCCATATATTCCCTATGCCGACTCGATACCTAATGCTAAAGCAGGTTTTGCACAAACATCACCGGAAAAGCTATTAGCGGTAGATTTTAGTCAAGATGCCGTATCACAGCTTCAATCACTGCCATCACATTACTCGGGCCTACAGCTATTTATTAAAGAGGTGTTACAACAGGATCCTCGCCCTGCTTATAAAAAGTCGAAAGCCGATAATAAGATTTATGGGATGCTTCTTTCTGATTTTAATATCAAATGGCAATGTACAGCCTCAACGATCACAGTGCTATCCGTTGACTATGTTTAATGATTAGCGTTTCGACAAAAAATAACCTAAAACTCCACCAGCCAATGCACCGAAAAAGTGACTTTCATAGGAAACATTAGGTGCACTTGGTAACACGCCAAACACTAAACCACCGTAGAGCACTAAAACTAAAATAGACACGATGATATCTCTAAAGTGCTTTTTCAAAACACCATAGACGATTAAATACCCCCACATTGCATACACCACGCCACTCATTCCGATATGAATGCTCTCCCCCCGCGCAAATAACCAAACTAAACTGCCGGTCATTAATATCGATAAAATAAAGACCGTCCAAAAGCGCTTTAAGCTATGTAAACCAATCAAGCTTGAAAAAATAACAAAAGGAAAAAAATTGCTTAATAAATGAGCCCAATCACCGTGCAGGAAAGGTGCAAAGGCAATACCAGATAAATGACTTACTTCTCGAGGTACAATACCAAAACGGTTAACGATGAAAATGCCATTAATCAATAGTAAAACAACGCATATCAACATGATGATCAAACTGTGTTTTGCTGGCTTTAAGTAACGTTGCATAGGGGTTCCTCTCAGTTAGTCTCTAAAACTAACTAAATTCCAGCTAAAAAAACAATATTATTTAGATAAATCGATTAACAATGCTTTAGTCCACAGCATTCGACTGTTAAAATCAGCCAACTTTTATATTCGCAATACGATAGCTAACTATCAACAAGGATCACCATGCGTACTACCAATTATTTATTATCCACTCAAAAAGAAGCACCAAGTGATGCAGTAATTGCCAGCCACCAGCTGATGTTACGCGCAGGTATGATCCGCAAGATAGCATCGGGATTGTATACTTGGTTACCAACTGGTTTACGTGTTTTACGTAAAGTAGAAAACATTGTACGAGAAGAAATGGAACGTGCTGGTTCTGTAGAAATTTTAATGCCAGTTGTGCAGCCTGCTGATTTATGGCAAGAGTCAGGGCGTTGGGATAAATTTGGTGGAGAATTGTTGCGTATAAAAGATCGTCACAACCGTGATTTTGTTTTAGGACCAACGCATGAAGAAGTGATCACTGAATTAGTACGTAAAGAAGTTAATAGCTACAAACAGTTACCATTAAACTTATTTCAAATTCAAACTAAATTCCGTGACGAAACTCGCCCGCGCTTTGGTGTGATGCGTACACGTGAATTCACCATGAAAGACGCTTACACTTTCCATTTGGATCAAGAGTGTTTAGAAAAAACTTATCAAACTATGTTTGATGCCTACTGCAGAATCTTTGATCGCTTAGGTTTAGAATACCGCGCAGTAATTGCAGATACAGGTAGTATCGGTGGTAGTGCTTCGCATGAATTCCATGTGTTAGCGCAGAGTGGTGAAGATGCTATCGTATTTTCAAATCAAAGTGATTACGCAGCAAACATTGAAAAAGCAGAGGCTATTGCACCTGCATTTGATCGCCCAGCAGCCACCGCAGATATTAACGTTATCGACACACCTACTGCACATACAATTGAAGATGTTAGTCAGTTACTTAACATTGCTCCTTCACAAGTTATTAAAACATTATTAGTGCAAGGCGAGGCAGAGGAAGGCAAAACTATTCCAGTAATTGCATTAGTATTACGTGGTGACCACAACTTAAATGAAATCAAAGTTGAACATATTGAAGGCATTGCAAGTCCACTGTGTTTTGCCAATGCTCAACAAATTCTAGAAACAGCAAATTGTGAAGCGGGTTCAATTGGACCTAAAGGCTTGACTATCCGCACTATCGTTGACCGTGCAGCTGAAAAACTAGCAGACTTTGTTTGTGGTGCCAATGAAACTGGTAAGCATTTAACAGGTGTTAACTGGGATCGTGATATTACAGATTATGAAGTCGCAGATTTACGTGACGTGGTTGAAGGGGATCCAAGTCCATGTGGTCAAGGTACGCTATCGATAGCACGCGGTATTGAAGTGGGCCATATTTTCCAATTAGGCGATACTTATGCGCAGGCAATGAATGCAGCAGTATTAAATCAACAAGGCAAAAACCAAGTGATGACCATGGGTTGTTACGGTGTTGGTATTTCACGCATTGTGGCAGCAGCGATTGAGCAAAACAATGATGAAAATGGCATTATCTGGAATGATGTACTTGCGCCTTTCTCCGTTGTGATTGTGCCAATGAACATGAAAAAATCACATCGTGTTGCTGATTTAGCAGAACAATATTACGCAGAGTTACAAGCAGCCGGTATTGAAGTACTGTTAGATGATCGTAAAGAACGCCCTGGTATTATGTTTGCCGATGCAGAGCTGATTGGTATCCCACATACACTAGTCATTGGCGACCGTAGTATTGATAACGGTGTTATCGAATATAAAGATCGTGCTTCTGGCGAAAAACAAGAAGTTAAGATTGAAGAAGTGACTGCGTTTATTAAAGCAAAATTAGCAAAGTAAACCTTATTCAACTCTGATTAATAGACCACACTTCTGAAGTGTGGTTTTTTTATGCCTAAAATATGGGTTCATGATTGTGCTACATTACATTAAGATTAAAAATCATTGGACTAGAAATGGGTGTTATATGGTGTGCTTAATTCGTATTGTAAGGTTGTTGCCTATTCTATCCATATTGTTTCATCCAACAATGCAGGCCAGCCCTACTATGTTAGAAGATAAAATACAGTTAGAAGATAAGACACAGTTAGAAGATAAAGCAAAACTAGAAAGTAAGACTGAAAGTTTTCTAGATAATAAATACCTCCTTAATACAGAAGCACTGCTTGATGACCAATTCTCACCCACAATTAATCGATTTTGGGATGAGAATGCTAAAGTAAAAACCTTTGAAAGTATCAATGGTGGCACTATCCATACCGTTCATATTAAAACTGGACAAGCTAACGCAGTGGTGATCAGCCAAGGTAGAAATGAGTCCACACTCAAATATAAAGAGCTCGCTTTTGAATTAAGCCAACAGGGGTATGATATTTTTTTAATTGACCATCGAGGTCAAGGTTTATCTAGTCGCCTTGGCGGAGATGCGCATCGTGGCCATGTGCAAGCATTTCAAGATTATGTGGTAGATTTAGCGACTTTTGTTGAAACATTACAATTAGACACAAAATACCATTCACGTTTTTTATTATCTCACTCAATGGGCGGCACTATTAGTGCGCTGTATCTGCAACAACAAGCACACCCTTTTCAAGCAAGTGCATTTTTTAGTCCCATGTTTTCTATCAACCTAGGTGCTCTGCCTACTTTTCTTGCTAAGTTCATCAGTTATATGAGTGATTTAATCTGCACTTGGTTTAGTGATTTAGCATGTTATGCCCCAGGTTCAGGTCCTTACTTTAGTACCCCTTTTGAAGGTAACAGTTTAACCAGCAGTGAAAAACGTTATCACTCGGCATTGAACACTTTTGAAATAAACACTAAAACTCAACTTGGGGGACCCAGCATGCGCTGGGTGAATGAAAGTTTATACGCCAGTGAAAAAGCGATTCAACAAGCTTCGCAAATCGATATCCCTATGATCATTGTTCAAGCTGGTGCTGACTCGATTGTGAAAGCAGAAGGACAACAGGCATTTTTTGCAAATAATCAGCGCTGCGAACACAACCAATTTATAGAAGTTGTTAATGCAAAGCATGAATTATTATTAGAACAAGATAAATACAGGATACCTGCTATCGCTGCAGTACTTGATTTTTTCAAACAATCTCAACAAGGTAAGCTGACATGTACAAAATAGCTATTTCAGATCTTGATGGCACATTACTCGGTCCAGATCATAAAGTATCAGCACAAACTAAAGAAAGTATTGATCGTTGGTTACAAGACGGTAGAAAATTTGTTATTGCAACAGGCCGCCATTATATAGAAGCAAAGAAAATACAAGAGGAGTTAGGCGACCCTATTTATTTGATCACCTCAAATGGTGCACGAGTGCATAACAAAACAGGTGATATTATTTTAAAACAAAATTTACCGACTGATATTGCAACCGCTATTTGCGAGCAAGACTTTGACCCAACGGTACAAATAAACTTATTCACTGACCATCAATGGTATGCTAATTTTTCTCTTCAAGAATTAGTAGGAATGACCATTGATAGCGCTTTTTATTGTCAGGCTGTTGATTTAAAAAAAATAGATAAATCGAATACCATCAAAATATTCTTCTGGGGAGAAAGAGATAAATTGGATGTTATTTACAAACAGTTGAAGCAACAATTTGCAGGCAGAGTTAACCTGACTTTCTCACTAGATAAATGTTTAGAAGTCATGGAAGCAACCACTAATAAAGGTGCTGCGGTGGATGCTGTCTTAAAAACCATGAACTTAAATACTCAACAGTGTATTGCTTTTGGTGATGGAATGAATGATGTGGAGATGTTACGCAGTGCAGGCAAGGCAATCTTGATGGCCAATGCTCAAAAAGATTTATTGAAAGCATTACCCGATGCTGAAGTAACGGTATCTTCTAAAGATCAGGGTGTTGCAGTAAAACTTGATGCTCTATTAAATTGCTCTGAATAGCACTGAATAACGTTAATTTAAAATAGAAAAGTATGGAATAAGTCATTACAAGAACACTACGCTGAGCTTTAACCTGAAAATATTTTTTATTTTAAGATTAAAGCTTCTGGCAATTAAAATCGAGAACCAATAACAATTAAAAAGCCCACGTTTTAGGAGCCACTTGAACTGACTCCATAACTGGGCTTTCTACTATTCATCAATTAATTATTATTGCTCATCACGTTGAAAGACTAAATCGGTCTCAGTGGATGCTGCAGCTACAAAATAATACCCGCCGACAGTAAACTCTTTTAATTGTTTAATATCAGTAATTTCATTCTCCATAATATAGCGAGCCATTAATCCACGCGCTTTTTTAGCATAAAAACTAATTACTTTATATTGACCATTTTTTTGATCTTTAAAAATAGGCGTGATCACAGTAGCTTTTAATGCCTTTGTTTTTACCGCTTTAAAATATTCATTGGAAGCAAGGTTAACCAGATATGGTGAATCTTGTGCCGTTAAATTAAAATTCAGCTGCTCAGTGATTAAATCACCCCAAAACTGATAAAGGTTAGTACCTCGTTCATTATCTAAACGTGTTCCCATTTCAAGTCGGTAAGCTAACATTAAATCTAATGGGCGCAATAACCCGTATAAGCCTGATAATATTCGCAAATTCTGTTGCGCATACTGTAATGCGTTATCGCTTAATGTTTCCGCTTCTAAACCAGTATAAACATCACCTTTAAAAGCAAATAAACATTGCTTGGCGTTATTTTCTAACTTCAAAGGTTTTTTCCACTCTGCAAAGCGAGCAACATTTAATCCTGCAATTTTATCACTCACTTTCATTAATGAAGCTACGTCTTGCATTGATAATTGTTGGCAACGATTTATTAATAACTGACTCTGCTCTAATAAATTTGCAGTGGTAAACTCCGATGTTGTGGCAGGAGTTTCAAAGTCTAACGTTTTGGCTGGAGATATTACAACTATCATGTTTTTTCCTAATCTATAAAAACAAAGCGATCAATAAGTTCGCTTTGTTTGGGCTATCATTTAATCAACGGATATCAGACGATATGGAGATCACTTAACGTCTCAGAATTAGTAGTTATTCCATTCTCTTTTGCTTTTAACTTAATTCTCAAGCGTAGATCATTGGCAGAATCAGCATGAGCTAAAGCTTCATTATAACCAATTTTCCCCTCTAAATATAAACGTAATAATGCCTGATCAAAGGTTTGCATTCCATAGGTCCCCGAAACCTTCATAATATCTTTTAATAAATGCAGGTCACCATTACGAATCGCTTCTTCTAATGTAGGTGTATTAAGCATAATTTCAAAAGCTGCAATACTACCTTTTCCATCTGAAGTGGGAATTAGGTGCTGCGCAATCACCGCAGTTAAATTGATTGATAGATCAAACAAAAACTGACGTTGAGTTTCCTCTGGCACCATGCGCAGCATACGATCTAAAGCTTGATTTGCATTATTAGCATGTAAAGTCCCCATGCATAAATGCCCCGTTTCAGCAAATGTAATTGCATGGTGTAAGGTCTCATAAGTACGAATTTCACCTTGTACAATGACATCAGCCGCTTGGCGTAATGAATTACGTAATGCCTCTTCAAAAGATTCCGTATCAAGCCCAACTTCACGTTGTGTCACCACTGAACGGCCATGTTCATGCACAAATTCGATCGGGTCTTCAACGGTTAATATATGGCCTGATGCATGCTGATTGCGATAACCAATCATAGCTGCTTGAGTTGTAGATTTACCGGAACCAGTAGCGCCCACAAATAAAATCAAGCCTCGCTTTTCCATGCAGGTTTTTTTTAATTGCTCTGGTAAAAATAATTCTTCGAAGGTTGGGATCTTACTTTTTAAATGCCGAATAACCATACTCGGCGTATCTTTTTGCATAAAAGCACTGACACGAAAACGACCAATATCCAGTAAGTTAAGCGCAAAGTTCGCTTCTTTTTTCTTTTTGAATTCAGTAATACGTTCTGTTTCGACCACTTCGGCCAGTAAATTATATATTCCGTCCTCAGTTAGACTCTGATCGTTTAACGATATTAGCTTACCATTGACCTTAATCGTAGGCGGCAACCCCACCGCAATATATAAATCAGAGGCTTTTTTCTTGACCAACTCACTTAATAACTCATCGAGCATTAGCATTTCCTAGAGTGATTTTGGATCCATCGCTTTGGTCGCAGCATCTTCATAAGAAACAGTGCCTTGACTAACTAAATTACGCAAGCTTTGATCCAGTGTTTGCATACCATGTACCATACCCGTTTGGATAACCGAGTACATTTGCGCTACTTTATCTTCACGAATTAAGTTACGGATTGCTGGGATCCCCATCATAATTTCATGTGCGGCGACTCGTCCACCACCGTGTTTTTTCAGTAATGTTTGAGAAATAACCGCACGTAAAGACTCTGATAACATCGAACGAACCATGCTTTTTTCTGCGGCGGGGAATACATCTACAATACGGTCAACGGTTTTGGCTGCTGACGTGGTATGTAATGTGCCAAATACTAAGTGCCCTGTTTCTGCTGCCGTTAAAGCCAAACGAATGGTTTCTAAATCACGCATCTCCCCCACCAAAATAACATCGGGATCTTCACGTAATGCACTACGTAATGCACTTTCAAAACTTAGAGTATCTTTATGAACTTCGCGTTGATTGATCAATGCTTTTTTAGATTCATGCACAAACTCAATAGGGTCTTCAATGGTTAGAATGTGCTCATGGCGATGATCATTAATATAATCAATCATGGCCGCTAAGGTCGTTGACTTACCAGACCCTGTTGCCCCAGTCACTAGAACTAAACCACGTGACAAGTCAGAAATTTTCTTAAAAATGGGAGGCGCATTAATTTCTTCTAACGTTAACACTTTACTTGGGATCGTACGAAATACTGCACCAGCCCCACGATTTTGATTAAAAGCATTAACACGAAAACGAGCAAGGTCTGGAATTTCAAAGGAAAAGTCAGTTTCTAGCTGTTCTTCAAAGTCCTTACGTTGCTTATCATCCATGATGTCGTAGATTAAATTGTTTACTTCTTTATGCTCTAATGCAGGAACATTTATTTTGCGTACCTCTCCATCAACTCGAATCATTGGAGGAACACCTGCAGAAAGGTGTAGATCTGATGCTTTATGCTTTACACTAAAGGCTAATAATTCCGTTATATCCATAATTTAAAATCCTAATAATATGACTAATATATCTAACAATATCGAAGCAGTAGAACAAAAAATAGCTCAAGCTAGCATAAAAGCAATGCGCGAAGGCGAAGTTCAGTTACTTGCTGTCAGCAAAACCAAGCCAGTTTCGTTGATCAAACAAGCTTTTGCACAGGGATTATCTCACTTTGGAGAAAATTATGTGCAAGAAAGCATAGAAAAAATTCAACAAATTAAACAAGATAGCGAATTTGACAGACCTATTTTTTGGTATTTTATTGGCCCACTACAATCGAATAAAACTCGCCCAGTTGCGGAAAATTTTGACTGGGTACAAAGTGTTGATCGCTTGAAAATAGCAGAGCGCTTGAATCAACAACGCCCTGTTGATATGCCAAGACTTAATATTTGTTTGCAAGTTAATATCAGTGGTGAGGAAAGTAAATCCGGCACCACGCTATCACAGGTCATTGAATTAGCAGAACAAGTTCAGGGTCTACCGCGTTTAAAACTGCGTGGCATTATGGCTATTCCACAAAATAGCGATGACCCGAAAATAATAGAACAACAATTCACTGCGCTACATGATATTTATCAAACATTACAACAACAATATCCAGACATTGATACATTATCGATGGGCATGAGTGGTGACTTGGAAAGTGCGATTGCCTGTGGTAGTACTATGGTGAGAATTGGCACCGATATATTTGGCGCAAGATAAATTAACAGTAAGGAAAAGATAATGCAGCATAAAAAAATCACCTTCATTGGTGCAGGTAATATGGCGGGTAGTATTATTAACGGCTTAGTAAAAGGCGGTTACCCAGCAGAATTAATCTGTGCATCAGCACCCAGCTTAACCAACACCCAAAAATTGGTAACTGAACTTTCAATTACAAGCAGCCAAGATAATAAACAATCAGCACAATGGGCTGATGTGATCGTATTAGGTGTTAAACCGCAAATGATGGCAGATGTTTGCCAAGCGCTTGTTGATGACGGTGTTGATCTCACTAATAAATTAATAATCTCTATTGCAGCCGGTGTTTCAGTATCACGTTTTCAATCTATTTTAGGTAAAGAAACGGCTGTGATCCGTACTATGCCTAATACGCCATCTCTTTTGCAAAAAGGCATGACAGGGTTATTTGCTTCAAAACAAGCAACTGAACAAGATAAACACTTCGCAGGTGAATTGATGAGTGCTGTCGGTGAAATTGTATGGGTTGAACAAGAATCACAAATTAATGCAGTAATTGCAGCAGCCGGTTCAGCCCCTGCTTATTTTTTCCTATTTATGGAATCGATGCAGAAAAAAGCCATCGAAATGGGGTTTAGTGAAGCCGATGCGCGTCTGTTAGTGCAACAATCTGCGATTGGTAGTGCTGAGATGGTAAAACAAAATCAACACTTGGATTTAACAACTTTACGAAACAACGTAATATCTAAAGGTGGTACAACGGCTGAAGCAGTACGTACTTTTAATGAACAGGGTTTGCCTGAGATTGTTGCCAAAGCAATGCAAGCAGCATCCGACCGTGGTGAAGAAATGGAAAAACTATTTTAATAGTCCTATAACGAGGTAGTAAGTAAATGAATGCAGTTAATTTTTTAATCGATACTCTATTTGACCTGTATCTTATGGTGGTTTTATTGCGTGTCTGGTTACAACTCGCACGCGCAGATTTTTATAATCCATTTAGCCAATTTATTGTGAAAGCAACACAACCAGTTGTTGCCCCTCTGCGTCGCTTTATTCCAGGATTGGGTGGCTTAGACGTTGCGACGATTATCTTTGCATTTGTAGTTGCCGTGGCCAAAATATTTGTATTGAGCCTAGTGATAAACTTTGATATCACCGTTGTAGCAATGTTGATTTCAGCTCTGGCAATTGTTATCACCACCACATTCAAACTGCTTTTTTGGATATTAGTGATACGCGCTATTTTAAGCTGGGTAAGTAAAGGGCAAAATCCAATTGAAGCAGTAATGATTCAATTAACTGAGCCACTTTTAAGCCCAGTGCGTCGCGTTATTCCTGCAATGGGCGGCTTAGACTTATCAATGCTTGTGGTATTGTTAGGTTTACAATTTTTAGAAAAATTATTCAACGATCTATTAGCTCAAATATTGGGTTAATTTATAAATGAAAAAGTGGTGTAGTAATAAATGAGCCAAATACCAAGTTATTACTCATATCAAGGCGAGGACTTAGTGCTTCGCCTTTACTTACAACCTAAAGCAAGCCGCGATCAATTTGTTGGACAGCATGGTGAAGAGTTAAAAATAGCCATTACTGCACCGCCCGTTGATGGCAAAGCGAATGCTCACTTAGTGAAGTTTTTAAGTAAACAATTTAAAGTAGCAAAAAGTGCAATTAATGTAGAAAAAGGCTTACAAAGTCGACATAAATTAGTGCGTATTAAACAGCCTAAAAACCTACCTTCTATTTTTTCACAATAAGGGATTATATGTTTAACTCAATAGTATTACCTAAAAAAATGATAACCAAAGGCTCAGTGTTTAAAGGGTTCGTATTTAATACGTTATTACTCACTACATTATTATTTACAAGCTTGCAGGCAACAGCAGACCAGTTTAAACAATTTGCTAACCTAGAAGTGCACTACATTGCCCTACCAAGTACTTTTATTGAGCCAAGTATTGCCACTCAATACAATATCAAACGCAGTAAGAATAATGGGTTATTAAATATTTCTGTTCTTAATAGTAAACAGAATAAACAAGCCGTTGAAGCGACGTTAAAAGGTACGGGAAAAAACTTAATCGGCCAAACTCATCAGCTTGAGTTTAGGCAGATAAAAGAAGGTAAAGCGATTTATTATCTCGCTGAATACCCTTTTACTAATGAAGAAATTGTTAATTTTGAAATCAATGTTAAAACAGAAAAGAAATCGAACACACTTAAGTTTCAACATAAATTCTATGTTGATTAAGGACAGAACATGAAACAAAAATGGGTACTTGCCACCGGCAATCAAGGCAAAGTAAAAGAGATGAGCGAATTATTAAATAGCTTTTCTATTGAGGTATTACCACAAAGCAAGTTTAATGTGCCGGATGTACCAGAAACAGGTACAACCTTTGTTGAAAATGCCATTATCAAAGCAAGACATGCAGCAAAATTAACAGGTTTACCCGCGATTGCCGATGACTCAGGTTTAGAAGTTGATTTTCTAAATGGCCAACCGGGAATTTATTCCGCTCGTTATGCTGGTAAATTAGCTACAGATCAAGATAACATTGATAAACTATTAAATAAGCTGGAAGGCATTAACGCTGAACAGCGTAAAGCGCGCTTTCAGTGTGTTTTAGTTTATCTACGCCATGAGTTAGATCCTACGCCGATTATTTGCCAAGGTACTTGGGAAGGTAGTATTACAGAAGCCGTGGACGGTGAAAATGGATTTGGTTATGATCCAGTGTTCTGGGTTGAAAGCGAACAATCAACTTCTGCACAATTAAGCAAACAACGTAAAAGTGAATTAAGCCATCGCGGTAAAGCGCTAACGCAATTAGTCGCGTTACTACAAAAGCAATTATCTGCTTAATCGCTATTTTAATTTACAGGCCCATTAATATGGGCAATAAAACGATAGCTTTATTATTACCGTTTAAACTCACTTTTAAAGCGACTGATTCAGTCGCTTTTTTTAGCTTGGAAAAATGAATGTTACAACTTCCCCCGCTCAGCCTATATGTGCATATTCCTTGGTGTATTGAAAAATGCCCTTACTGCGACTTTAACTCTCATAAGTTAAAAGGAGAGATCCCAGAACAAGAATATTTAACTGCGCTTATTGACGATCTCAAACAAGATTTAAGCTTTGTACAAGGACGTCACTTATTCAGTATTTTTATTGGAGGCGGTACACCGAGTTTAATTTCAGCACCGGGTATTCAATGGTTATTAGAAAATATTCAGCACCTTATTCCCTTTAGTGAAAACATAGAGATCACCCTAGAAGCTAATCCAGGAGCCATTGAGAACCAAAAAATTGCTGATTTCAAAACAGCGGGTATTAATCGTTTTTCCTTTGGAGTGCAAAGCTTCCAACAAGATAAGCTCACCAAACTCGGTCGAATTCATGGTGTAGAGGAAGCAAAAACCGCAGCTAAACAGGCACATAATGTAGGAATGAAAACATTCAACCTAGATTTAATGCATGGCCTACCTAATCAAACGTTAGAAGATGCCATGAGTGACTTAGCAACGGCGATTGCCTTAAAACCAACTCATCTATCTTGGTATCAGCTGACTATTGAACCTAATACACAATACTTTTCTCACCCTCCTACTTTACCCGATGATGAAACACTATGGGATATTCAAGAAGCAGGTGTGAAATTATTAGCGGAACACGGTTACAACCAATATGAAATATCGGGCTACAGCCAAGACAATTGGCAATGTCAGCATAATTTAAATTATTGGCGTTTTGGTGATTATTTGGGAATTGGTTGTGGTGCACACGGTAAAATATCATTACCCCTCGAAAATAAAGTACTTCGCACCACTAAGATAAAGCACCCTAAAGGATACTTAGACCCGCAACGTGCTTATATGGATGATTACAATACAGTCCCTAAAGAGGAGCTGGTTTTTGAATACATGATGAATCGATTACGTTTGATGGAAGACATTCCATTGGCTGAATTTGAAGATTATACCGGTTTAACACGTACTGTATTAGATAAGCAGTTACAACAAGCTACTGAGAAAAACTTAATGCGAGTATCAGCAGACACCTGTCAAGTAACACCATTAGGACATAGATATTTGAACGAGTTATTGACTATGTTTATGGACTAATCTGTTTTAGCAACTAACTTAGCTAAACTGAACTCAATATAAATAGCCCTAATATTAAATTTAAAATATTGAAAGTTGAATGTAGGGCTATTTTATTACTTCTTGTATTGCATCACTTCATTACTTTTAAGCTTTACCTTCGATTTATAAAGTATTTTTTATAAAGAGATTTTTATAAAATAATTGGTTTAAGCAAAGCGTAATCGATCATGTGCTTGCATAAAATCAACATCAGGACCAACAGGAATAATTCGCGTCGGGTTAATGGTTTCATGTGAACCGTAATAATGTGCTTTGATATAATCAATATCCACTGTTTTAGCTATGCCTGGATGCTGGTATAAATCACGAACATAATGAGACAGTGATGGGTAATCAGCAATGCGCTTTTTATTACATTTAAAGTGTCCCACATAGGCAGCATCAAAACGTATTAAAGTAGTAAACAAGCGCCAGTCTGCTTCGGTTAATTGCTTACCAAGTAAATAACGTTGTGTACTCAAACGCAGTTCTAATTTATCTAGAGCCTCGAACACACCGTTTACCGCTTCTTCATAGGCCGTTTGCGTTGTAGCAAAACCTGCGCGATACACTCCATTATTAATATCACTATAAATCCAATCATTTATTTCGTTAATTTCATTGTGTACAGATGCTGGATAATAATCTCCTTCACTGGCACCAATACCATCAAAGGCACTATTAAACATTCGAATAATATCTGCCGATTCATTGCTCACAATTGTCTTTTGTTGTTTGTCCCATAAAATCGGCACAGTCACTCGCCCAGAATAATTCACATCTGCCAAGGTATATAATTCATGAACCAGTGAAACATGATTAACAGTATCTTCAATTACACCTGGTCCCGGCTTAAAGGTCCACCCCTCTTCAGCCATTAGAGAGTTCACTGCGGAGATATCAATCATGGATTGCAGACCTTTTAGCTCTCTAAAGATCAAGGTGCGATGCGCCCATGGACACGCTAACGAAACATATAAATGATAACGCCCTGCTTCTGCTTTAAAGCCCGCTTTACCGGTTGGCCCAGCTTGACCATCGGCGGTGATCCAGTTTCTAAATTGTGCTTCACTTCTAACAAATTTACCATTGCTTGATTTGGTATCGTACCACTGGTTATGCCACTGTCCATCGACTAATAATCCCATAACATATTCCTCTATTTTTTGACTAAGCTTAGTTTGGCTAAGTTAAGCTTTACTGAGTTTAGTTTGGTTAAGCTTAGTTTAGTTTGATTGGCTAGATTGGCTTAGTTAGGCAAACTTACCCTGATTAAAATCATCAAAAGCCTGTAATAACTGCTCTCTTGTATTCATAACAAAAGGTCCATGACGTGCAACAGGCTCATTAAAAGGCTTACCGGCGATTAATAAAAATCGGCTACTTTGCTGCCCACCTACTATAGAAACTTGCTCGCCGTCAGTTAAAACAGCTAACTTTGTCGCTGCAATAGCATCAAAATGATCCGCACTTTGTACGCTGACCTCACCTTCAATAACATAAATGAATGCATTATGATTTAACGTAATCGATTGTGTTAATACTTGCCCTTCAGGTAAATGAACATCTAAATACAAAGGTTCACTATAAACATTAGTAACGGCGCCAGTGGTTCCTTGATTAGTCGTTCCTGCTATCACATTAATTTTTGTTCCGTTATTTGATTGCTCATGTGCCATGGCGTTTGGCAAAAACTCTTGATACTGTGGTTTATTCATTTTGGCATGGCTAGGCAGATTCACCCACAACTGGAATCCTTTTAATAAACCATATTCTTGCTCTGGCATTTCAGAATGTAAAATACCTCTAGCTGCGGTCATCCATTGCACACCACCGGGTTCAATAACGCCTTCATTACCAGCGCTATCCTTATGGCGCATTTTACCATTTAGCAGGTATGTCACCGTTTCAAAGCCTCGATGAGGATGAGTAGGAAAGCCTCCAATATAGTCTTCAGCCTGATCACTTTCAAAACAGTCTAATAATAAAAAGGGATCTAACATATCTAGCTGTGAAGAGCCAATAAGACGCGTTAACTTAACACCGTCACCATCGGATGTTTTCACACCAGAAACAATTTTTTTAATGCTCCGCTCACTACGATTATCTGACTTATTAAGTGCGTCATGCCTATTAGATTCGGTTATCGCATTCATCGTTTCCTCCTCCTGTTGCTGTTAATGAATAAAGGTTGTTAATGGATAAAGCTTATTAATGATCAAATATTATCAATAAACAAATCATAACTGTTGAAGTATTAACAATAAACAGCAATAATTTGAATTTATAATTGCCATATGGAGAACAATGAATGGGACAGATGGAAAACATGGCACTGTTTGTTCGTATCGTAGAAGCGGGAGGCATTGGTAAAGCAGCAGCGCAATTAGATATTGCAAAATCTGCCGTGAGTCGACGCTTAGTCGAACTTGAGCAGCAACTCGATACGCAATTGTTATCACGTACCACTCGCCAATCTCACCTTACCGATGCAGGGCGAATTTATTATCAAAAAGCGTTAACTATTCTTAATGATATAGCCGAATTAAATGCCCAAACAAGTGGTATCAGCACCAATATTGAAGGCACATTACGCTTAACCGCCCCTTTGTCTTTTGGTTTAACGCACCTTGCGCCTATTCTTGATGAATTTAGTCAATTGCACGATAACCTTTGTATCGATATCGACTTCTCTGATCGCCATGTTGACTTAGTGGAAGAAGGCTACGAGCTTGCTATTCGAATTTCAGACTTAAAAGATTCAACGTTAAAAGCAAAACGGCTAACGACGATCCGCCATTGTTTATGTGCAAGCCCTGAATATTTAAAACAATATGGGCAACCTAAAAATCTCGCACAATTAAGTCAACATCGTTTATTACAATATACCCAAAATGGTCACAATAAATTGCACATCCAAGACCCGCAGCATAAACAACATCAACTTGATATCAGTGCAAAAATTAAAGCGAATAACGGTGATTTTTTAAAAATGTCCGCCATTAATGGGCAGGGAATTGTAGCATTACCACTCTTTATTGTTCATCAAGCCATCGCTAGCGGGGAATTAGTCGCGATATTAACGGATCATCAATTGCCCAATTTACATGCCTATGCGGTTTATCCACAAACACGTTTTTTATCTCACCGTTGCCGTTTATTAATTGATTTCATCAGTGATAAATTTGCACAGAAACCTCTCTGACATGACCTTGAATAAAACATTGAAAGCAGTGAAAATGATCACTAATAAGATCCGCTATTACCCGTAATCATTCTAAGATGTAAAAACAATAAACCTACCAGTGAGCAGGTTTAATATTAAAGCTATAACGGGTTAAATATCATTTTAATTCAGTCATTTCACTGACATCAAATGATTCGATAGCTCCTTCAACCACGGCGCGGTATTCTGACATATGCGCATTTTCCCTATGTTTTTGCCACGCTTCTCGAGATTGCCAACATTCATAAAAAAGAAAGTGCTCAAGGTTATTATTATTCTGGTGTAAACGATATTCCACACAGCCAGCTTCAACGAGTGTTGGGTCAATTAGTTTAATCATTTCACTTTTTACAAAGTCACGCTGCCCTTGTTTAACAATAATACTCGCAACGATAGTCAAATTTGTCATTTACAATCCTTTCAATAATTGAGTTTATTAGTCGATTATCTTTGGTAAAGCATAACCACCACGATGTTCAATCCTCCCCTTCATTTAATGCTATCAATACAAAAAAGGGATTATTCATCTTAAAACATTTTAAAATCAAATTCGTTAACTACTTATCATTAAATAATTTATTGAGATGAATAAGAAGGTTTTATTAATCATTCTGTTGTGGTCAAATACGGGCAATATTCTATTGTAGTGATACAGTAATTTTACCACTTACAAATATTCTACCCATTTACACAAGGAGAGTGCTATCAATCACCAACAGCTTAAAAAAGCCGAAATGAAAGCAGGTTGCAAAGCTGCCATTCCATTGATCATAGGCGCAATTCCTTTTGGTGTTTTATTTGGCACATTAGCGCCAACCAGTGGCCTTTCTGTTTGGGCAACCATGGCAATGTCACTCATTGTATTTGCAGGCTCCGCTCAATTTATTGTATTGGCATTAATTGCAGTGCAAGCACCGCTAGAGATTATTTTATTAACCACCTTTGTGGTCAATTTACGCCATCTATTATACGCCACAGCATTAGTGCCTCGTGTAAGCCATTTACCATTTGCATTACGCACACTATTAGCCTTTGGTTTAACCGATGAAACCTTTGCTAATATGAGCCAACGTTACCAACCTGGCTCCCCATTAGGCGACGACCATCAATTTGCGCACTTCTTTTATCTGGGCTCTATGTTTAGCTTTTATATCACTTGGAGTTCAGCTACGGCAATCGGTTTAGTACTGGGTAATATCATTCCAGATATGACAAGTTGGGGATTAGAGTTTGCGATGTCTGTGACTTTCATTGGCATGGTGATCCCTTATTTAAATACGAAGGCAATGTTTAGTGCAATGTTCTGTGCAGCTATTGCTTCACTATACTTTGCTTATTTACCTAATAAATTAGGATTAATTATCAGTGCATTAATCGGGGTTTCCGCAGGTTTATCTGTTGTTCATTTTCAGAAAATGTCGATTAATCAAGGAGAGCAAGCATGAATGAGTTTTGGTTAATATTGGGAATGTTTGTGATCACTTTTGGCATTCGCTTTGTGATGTTTGCTTTTGCAGGAAAAATTACTTTCCCTGTATGGATGCAACAATCATTAAAATTTGTTCCTCCTGCAGTCTTAACCGCAATCATAGTGCCTGCAGTGGTGATGCCTTTTGGAGAAATGGACTTCAGCTTCAGTAATGTTTATTTATTAGCCGCTATTATTAGTGTCATTATTAGCTTAGTGACAAAGAGCCTATTAAAAACCATCTTCTTTGGCATGCTAGTATTTTTGTTATTAAAGTTTTTGATGGTTTAAAAATTGCTGTAACAAAAAAACCGATGCTTTGTGGGCATCGGTTTTTATTTATCGCGAGTTAGTCGCTGTTAACCAGTAACTTATTAAATCATTAAGCTAGTTACTCAGGTGCTTCTGTTTCAACTTCTTTTGATTCTGGTTTCAAGTCAGGTTTTGCTAATAATATTTCACGTAACTTAGCATCTAACTCTTTAGCAGCAGCTGGATTTTCATCTAAGAATTTACATGCATTAGTTTTACCTTGGCCAATTTTATTACCATTATATGAATACCAAGATCCTGATTTTTCGACTAGTTCTTGCTTAACGCCTAGATCAATCAACTCACCGTAATTATTAATACCTTGTCCATATAAAATTTGGAACTCAGCTTGTTTAAACGGAGGTGATACTTTGTTTTTAACTACTTTAACGCGTGTTTCATTACCCGTTATCTCATCGCCATTTTTAACCGCACCAATACGACGGATATCTAAACGAACTGAAGCATAGAATTTTAAAGCGTTACCACCGGTAGTTGTTTCTGGGTTACCAAACATCACACCAATTTTCATACGAATTTGGTTAATAAAGATAACCATAGTATTGGTTTGCTTGATATTACCCGTTAATTTACGTAATGCTTGAGACATTAAACGTGCTTGAAGACCCATGTGTGAATCACCCATGTCTCCTTCAATTTCAGCTTTTGGTGTTAAGGCTGCAACAGAATCGACAATCACAACACCCACTGCGCCAGAGCGAACTAACATGTCGCATATTTCTAATGCTTGCTCACCCGTATCTGGCTGTGAGATAAGAAGGTCGTCTACATTAACGCCTAATTTTCTTGCATAGCTTGGGTCGAGTGCATGCTCTGCATCGATAAATGCACAGGTTTTACCTTGTTTTTGTGCTTCAGCAATAACTTGTAATGTTAGCGTCGTTTTACCAGAGCTTTCTGGTCCGTAAATTTCAACAACACGTCCGTAAGGTAAGCCGCCTATGCCTAGCGCAACATCTAAACCTAATGAGCCAGTTGAAACAGATTCAATTTCCATTGCTGCTGCACCGTCTCCCAGACGCATGATTGAACCTTTACCAAATTGTTTCTCAATTTGGCCTAATGCCGCCGCTAATGCTTTATCTTTATTCGCGTCCTGACTCATATTCTCTCCAGTGATGTTCTATAATTTACTGTATATTTATGCAGTATACTGATCATTTATACAGTATCAAGTGTTTTTATTAAAAATTTGTTTCTATATTATCGATTAACCCTAATAAAGCTAAACGAATGGCTTGAGTTCTGACCTCTGAACGATCACCCACAAATAAATAGGTTTCCGTTTTGTGACCACTGTGTGCGTTATACCAAGCAATGCATACAGTACCAACAGGTTTTTCATCGCTTCCACCATCAGGCCCAGCAATACCACTTATCGCAACGGCAATATCAGCATCAGAATTTTTCACGGCACCAATCGCCATCGCATTAACTACTTCTTTTGAAACGGCGCCAAACTCATCAATCAGACCGGCATCTACGCCCAGCATTTGTGTTTTAGCACCATTACTGTAAGTCACAAAACTACGATCAAACCACAGCGAACTTCCAGAAATTTCTGTAATAGCGTATGCTACGCCACCACCGGTACAGGATTCTGCAGTGGTCGCAATTAAACCTGCATTAGTGAGTTTTTCTCCTAATACTTGCGCCAATTCTTTAACGGTTTTTTCAGTAAACATAATTTTCCGCCTTTTTTAGAAATAGTTATTAAGTGTATTCATTATGAAGCCAACAGCGCAAGAATTAAAACAACATACTCCGATGATGCAACAGTTTTTAACCTTAAAAAGTGAAGTGCCAGACACCTTACTCTTTTATCGCATGGGTGACTTCTACGAACTGTTTTTCGATGACGCTCGTAAAGCCTCTCAGTTATTAGGTATTTCCCTCACTCAACGCGGTAAAACCGGCGGTAATGCAATCCCTATGGCCGGCGTTCCCTACCATAGTGTGGAAGGTTATTTAGCAAAGCTAATTGCGCTCGGTGAATCGATTGCAATTTGTGAACAAATTGGCGATCCAGCAACCAGTAAAGGACCTGTTGAACGTAAGATTGTACGTATCATCACCCCTGGTACGATCACCGATGAAGCATTATTGGATGATAAACAAGATAATTTATTATGTTCAGTTTATCAGCAAGGCGACACCTTTGGTATTGCTTCCTTAGATATTGGTAGTGGCCGTTTTATTGTTAATGAAGTTAATAAAACTGAATCACTGCAAGCTGAAATACAGCGCCTCAACCCAGCAGAGCTACTGTACCCAGATAATTTTGAATGTGTTGATTTAATTGAGCACTTACCCACTATTCGCCGTCGCCCTGAATGGGAGTTTGAATTAGGTACCTGTAAAAATATCTTAACTCAACAACTCGGCACCAAGGACTTAGTGGGTTTTGGTATTGAAAAAGCACATTTTGCTATTTGTGCTGCAGGTGCATTATTACAGTACTTAAAAGATACACAACGTACTGTATTGACACATATTCAGTCGATCACATTAGAGCAAAGCACAGATACGGTTATTTTAGATGCGGCGACACGTCGTAATTTAGAACTGACCTTTAACCTAGCTGGCGGTACTGATAATACCCTGGCGCAAGTACTAGATACCACAGTAACCCCGATGGGTAGCCGTTTATTAAAACGTTGGATCCACCAGCCGATTCGTAATTTAACGGTGCTCAACTACCGTCAAACCATGATCCAAACGCTAATGGATTTCGACTTAACCGACGCACTTTCAATACCACTTAAACAAATTGGTGATATTGAACGAGTGATTGCTCGCCTTGCGTTACGTTCTGCTCGTCCGCGCGATTTGACACGTTTACGCTGTGCTTTCTCTTTACTGCCTGAGTTACAACACTTAATCACGCAATTACCTCAAGATCTAGTAGCTGACCTTAGCGAAGAGATGGGTAACTACCCTGAGTTATTGAATCTATTAGAAACGGCTGTTATTGATAATCCACCGGTATTGATTAGAGATGGGGGCGTGATCAAGGAAGGTTACAACAGTGAGCTAGATCATTGGCGCAACTTATCTAAAGGTGCAACAGACTATTTAGAAGCACTAGAAAAACGTGAACGAGAAAGCACCGGTATCAGCACTTTAAAAGTTGGCTATAATCGTGTCCACGGCTATTTTATTGAAATAAGTCGCAGCCAATCGGCACATGTGCCTGAACATTATGTACGCCGCCAAACCCTTAAAGGGGCAGAACGTTACATTATCGCCGAACTAAAAGAACATGAAGAAAAAGTGTTATCAAGCCAAGGTAAAGCGCTAGCGTTAGAAAAACAGCTTTATGAACAACTGATTGATCTATTACTACCACATTTAAAAAGTCTGCAATTTACCGCTAAATCTTTAGCCGAGTTGGATGTATTAAACACCTTAACTGAGCGTGCATTAACGTTAAATTATGTGCGCCCTGTTTTGCAGCAACAAAGTGGAATTGAAATAGAAGAAGGCCGCCACCCCGTCGTTGAGCAAGTGAGTAAAACGCCATTTATAGCCAACCCTGTTAACTTGCATCAACAACGACGTATGTTGATCATTACCGGCCCTAATATGGGTGGTAAATCAACCTATATGCGTCAAGTTGCGTTAATGGTGTTAATGGCACACATTGGTAGTTTCATTCCTGCACAAAGTGCAACAATTGGTCCGATTGATCGTATCTTTACACGTATTGGCGCTTCCGATGACCTCGCCAGTGGTCGTTCAACCTTTATGGTAGAAATGACCGAGACAGCTAATATCTTACATAATGCAACGCCCAACTCATTAGTGTTAATGGATGAAATTGGTCGTGGTACGAGTACCTTTGATGGTTTGTCTTTAGCTTGGGCTTGTGCTGAACAATTAGCACAAAAAATCCAGGCCTATACCTTATTCGCAACGCACTATTTTGAGTTAACACGCTTACCTGAAACTATTCCTGAATTAGTTAATGTGCATCTAGATGCCGTTGAGCATGGTGATAGTATTGCGTTTTTACATGCTTTACAGGAAGGCGCTGCAAATAAAAGTTATGGATTACAAGTTGCCGCATTAGCAGGTGTACCTAAATCAGTATTAGATAATGCGAAGAAAAAGTTACAGCAGTTAGAAGCTTCTTCACTCCAATCGCAACAACAAGCACAACTTAACTCTCAGGCGTTAGTCGAAAGTAATGCAGAGCAAGCGTCGGTGCAATGTAGTTTAGACTTTTCACAGCCAGAGCCTCATCAAGCTATCACTTTATTGACCAGCTTAGATCCGGATGATTTAACCCCAAAACAAGCGTTGGCAATGCTTTATCAGCTGAAAGAGCAGCTTTAATTTTTATCATTATTTTTATTTCTGATAGAGAACAGGTGCTTAATAAAAAATGTTAAACAGCTAACCATTAAAATATAGCGGAGTGTTTAATCACACTCTGCTTTTTCTTTATTATTTCCCCTTTTCACTTATTACTTATTACTTATTACTTATTACTTATCAGCTCGCACCAATCACCCTGCCCTTTTTAAAACCCGAATAAAATCTCTATCTATTATAATTTTCAAATCAATAATCATCATTATTTTAAAATTAACGAATTTTTTATGACAACTGAAATATTTCTGTAACAAAACTCTGTTCTAATCGGCGCATTAACAAAATACATAACCTTTGTGCACTAAATAGCTTCCTAATAATAGGCTTAATAAAATGAATAATGAAAATAACAACAGTACTTTAAAACAACTAATTAATTGGTCTACGGTGATCTTTTTAGTCTATTGCATGTTAGTTGCCGTGAGCACGGTTAGCAGCGGGTTTAAATTATTTTCAGGGGGCGCTGCAGGGGCTGAAGAGATATTTCAATTTGCAAGTAACCCACTTGTTGCCTTGATTCTAGGCACACTAGCAACAGCATTAGTACAATCATCTTCTACCGTCACAGCTGTAACCGTTGGTTTAGTGGCCGGTGGTTTACCCGTTTCAATTGCAATCCCATTAATCATGGGGGCTAACATCGGCACCACGATCACTAACTCTATTGTATCCATCGGACACGTGCGTGATAAGGAAGACTTCAAACGTGCTTTTAGTGCAGCAACAGTACATGACTTTTTTAACTTAATTGCAGTGCTTATATTCTTACCGCTTGAATTGATGTTTGGTTTATTAGAAAAAATGGCCGGTGCCGCATCACATTTATTGGTTGGTAGCGCGGATATGTCGCTTAAAGGTTTTAACTTTATGAAACCTTTAACAAAACCAGGCGTGAACCTAATTTCAGATATGGCTTCTATTATTCCAGGGAAAATGGCCGGTATTGCAATGGTCATTGCTGGCGTTGCACTTATCTTATTCTCAGTCGCTTTCTTAGGTAAAGTACTGAAAAAAGTATTAGTGGGTAGAGCAAAATCCATCTTGCATAATGCTTTAGGTAAAGGTCCTATTGCAGGTATCAGTTCAGGCGCCTTAATGACAGTGATGGTGCAATCATCATCAACGACTACTAGCTTAATGATCCCATTAGCGGGTAGCGGCATGTTCACCACCCGTCAAATATACCCTTTCACACTAGGTGCAAATATCGGTACAACAATCACCGCATTATTAGCAGCCACAGCTATCTCAGGCCCAATGGCCGAAGCTGCGTTAACTATTGCCCTAGTGCATTTCCTATTTAACTTCTTAGCAGTCGTGGTCATCTACGGAATTCCATTCCTACGTGAACTACCGTTAAAAGGTGCAGAGAAACTGGCTCAAGTGGGCACAGAAAATAAACTCCTCGCCTTTGGGTATGTTATTGGCACCTTCTTTATCTTACCCGGCTTAATTTTAGTTGGTGTACGTTAATAACAAGCTTAAGTTTTAAATAGTAATTAATCTCTAAAAAAATCTGCATATATTTACAAGCGACTCAATGAGTCGCTTTTTTTGTGTCATCACCTACCAAGCTACACTACTTCACAACGTCAATCATCATAAAAACTAATTGTTTGGTCTTAACCATCTATTAACCTTACAATTGTTATCGTATTTACCTCAAGTAAAGTTCTACCGATTACACAAATGAAGGAATAATCATGGATTCAGATAAGTTGCAATTATTATTAGTAGAAGATGATATTGACTTGGCAACCGCTGTGATTGATTACTTTGAATTAGAAAATATTCAATGTGACCATGCCACCAATGGCTTGTCAGGTTTTAATCTGATCACAACAAACAATTACGATGTCGTTATTTTAGACTTAAATATGCCTAAAATGAATGGTTTAGAAGTTTGTGAAAAACTCAGAACACAGGGCATTGATGTGCCTATATTAATGCTCACAGCAAAAGATACATTGGATGATAAATTGCAAGGTTTCTCCAAAGGAGCCGATGATTATTTGGTGAAACCTTTTGCGATGGAAGAGTTAATTGTGAGAGTACAGGTATTATCTCGTCGACGTAGTGGGCAAGTTAAAATGCTCAATGTTTGTGGTTTAGAATTAAATGCCAAACAACAAACCGCCTCACGTGACGGCATACCCTTAAAATTATCCCCTATCAGCTTTAAAATTTTAGAAACATTAATGCTTGCTAGTCCCAACCCAGTAAGTAGAGAAAAGTTAGTACAAAGTGTTTGGGGCGACCATCAGCCTGATAGTAATAGCTTAAAAGTACACATGTACAACTTAAGAAAATCGGTGGATGGTAAAAGCGATAATGACAATACCAATACAAACAAAACAAAATTAATCCATACGCTTGTTGGCCATGGTTTTGTTTTAAAAAGTGAGCAGTAGTAATGAAAATAATCCCGAGCCTCAAGTTATATTTTTTCGCCATGATGCTAGTGGCCGGAGTTACGACAATTTCAATTATGTCTTTTGTTAGTTATAAATACTTTGTTTACGGTGTTAATATTGCGATGAGTGACTCGATGCGATCAATTGCTAATATTGAAAATGTTTCCGAAGGAAATCCAATCAGTATTAATGACTTTGTGGTCGCTAATAGATGGCAAGATTTGCCTAGTATTATTCAAGAAAAATTAGATCCGAACGATATAAAAGAAAATGAGCTATTGAAAGCGATGGATGGCATGCCTCCTTTTACGCCTCCTATAGCGGTTTACTTTGCTATAAAATTGAATGTTGATGGCCAAGTGCGTTTTATCTCAACAATTTTTACAACGAAGGATCAACCTAACACAGGGTTTGATGGCCCCCCTCCTTTCATAAACCTATTAATAATTGCATTGTCTGTCATGGCACTATTTACTTTAACGCCTTATCTGATTTTACATAAAGTAGCTAATCCAGTAGAAAAGCTAATGCTTTGGGCTAAGCAATTAAATAAAAAACAATTGTCTCTTCCTGCACCTGATTTTCATTATAGTGAACTGAATAGCTTAGCGAAGATTGTGCAATCGAGTTTACAATCAGTACAAACAAGTTTAAAACGAGAAAAACGCTTTTTAGGTTATGCTAGCCATGAATTACGCACGCCTATAGCCGTTACACGCACAAATGCTGAATTACTGCGAAAAATGATATCGAAAGGTATTAGTAGTGAAAAACAACTGCTTGTATTAGATCGTATTGAGCGAGCAAGTATTACCATGACAGATTTAACCGAAACACTATTGTGGTTAAACCGCCAACCCGATAAATCTATTCCAGTTAAATCAATTTCATTGGGTTTAATGACACAGCAATTATTAGAACAACTTACTTATTTATTGAATGGTAAAAATGTAGATGTCACGATTGAAACTGATATCAGTATCCATTCTTTACCTGAGGCGCTGTGTCAAATTGTGATCACTAATATCATTAGAAATGCTTTACAGCATACTCAAGAAGGCACTATAACGATCAAGCAATCTAAGAGCCACCTCGTGATCAATAATCAAAATATTCGTGATGATAAACATGAGGATGAGCTGGGTTTTGGCTTAGGGTTAGAGTTAACCGAGAAACTAGTTCAGCACTATGGCTGGCAATATGAGAATGTTGCAACCGCTAATGGGCGTCATGTAGAAATTAACTTTAGATGATCTAAAAAACCGCAGTGAGTAATTTACTAACTGCGGTTTAAAATTTATTCAGTGAATTTTTGTTGGGTTGCTAATTCACTGCTACTTATTCACAGTTAGTTATTAACAACTGCTTAGTCACAACGACTTAGCCAGCTACCACTCAGCTAATAAGCTATTAACCATTAACAAGGGGAGCAAGATCCGCAGGGCGATAAAATACCGATTTAAGAACTTTACCTTGGCGAACTAATTTACCTTCTAACTGTACATCTTCAGCACACTTAGCAATGATAAATTCACCTTTAACACTATCCACTAACTTCACACCTTGCTCAGCATAAAAAGCTTCTGTTTCAAGATACTCTTGTTGGTTACGACACACTTTACTCATGTTGCTTGAATGCACTTCATTCCAACACGCCATAAAATCAATATTACGTTGCTTGGCTACATTTAAAAACAGATCAACTAAATAGCTAATGGCGATATTATCTTCCACATTTTTATTGCCAAGGTGAACCACTCGCCCCATTAAAACATACACACTATCAACAATTGCATCGGCTTGTTCAACTTTGCATGGCGCTTCTGCCAACTCTGTTAATTCTTCAATAATCAATGAGCTATGTAATGCATCTGCTTTTTCATCCAAGGTTTCTGGCGCAGCACAAGGCAGGTCAAAGGTTTCTCTAAACTGAGTAATATCAGTGTAAAGTTTGTCGTAAATTGCAGCGGTTAATTGAGTTAGTTTCATGGTATTTCCTGTTACAGACTAAATGAGAGCAATCAGACAAAAGGTGCTAAATTCACAAATATTAAATTAGCACCAACATTATATTTTTTGTCTTAATGGCCATCTAAATTGGCATAAAGTGTAAATTTTTTGCTCACCTATAGATAGGGATAAACAAAAAATAATTAAATCCCCTTATTATGCCAATTCAAAACGCCCTTATACAGCACTATAAACTAATTTCCCGGCAACATACGTTGCTTCAACATTACGCTCATCACCTAACATCATCAAAGCGAATAACTTATCCTGTAGGTTGTTAGAGTTCTTTAATCGTAGCTTTTGTAAATCCGTCGCTGCCCAGTTTAATGCCACAAAATCTGCTTCTTTACCTGTCACAAAATTTCCTATTTTATGATCTAAACTGAGAGATCTTGCACTGCCTAAGGTTGCTAAATACAGGCCTTTAAAGACCGACAATTTTTTGCCTTGCAACTGCATAATTTTGTAAGCTTCACTAAGTGACTGCAACTGTGAAAAGCTAGTGCCTCCGCCTACATCTGTTGCTAAGCCAACACGAATATTATTTTTATCGGCTTTTTCTAGATCAAATAACCCACTGCCTAAAAATAAATTTGAAGTCGGACAGAATGCGATTACTGAATCCGTTTCAGACATTGCTTGCCACTCGTTTTCAGTAAGGTGGATAGAATGTGCAAAGATAGATTTATTGCCAGTGAGTCCGTAATGCTGGTAAACATCAAAGTACCCTGCTCGCTCTGGGAAAAGTGATTTAACCCAATTAATTTCATCTATATTTTCTGATAAATGCGTTTGCACATAAACATCTGGGTATTCGGCTTTTAACTGTCCTGCAAACTGTAATTGTTCAGCTGTTGAAGTAGGCGCAAAACGCGGAGTAATCGCATATTGTAAACGCCCTTTATTATGCCACTTTTCAATTAATACTTTAGATTGGTCATAGCTCGATTGTGCGGTATCCAATAAATAATCTGGTGCATTGCGATCCATCATCACTTTGCCTGCTATCAATCGCATATCTATTTTTTGCGCTTCTTCAAACAAAGCATCAACTGACTCAGGGTGTACAGTACCAAATACTAATGCGCTGGTTGTACCATTTTTTAGAAGTTCATGAATAAAAAATTCAGATATTTTTTGCGCGTACTCTTTATCAGAAAATTGTTTTTCGGTAGGGAAAGTATAGGTTTCTAACCATTCTAACAATTGTGCACCGTAAGCGGCGATCATCTCAGTTTGTGGGTAATGGATATGTGTATCGATAAAACCAGGCATAATTAATTTGCCACGCTGATCTTCAACCGACTCGCATAAGTCTGCATTTTTTTGTTCGAAAGCTTGTAATGATTTTATTTTGCCATTTTCGATCACCATCAAACCATCTTCAATATATTGATAAGCTTCTTGTGCATTGTCGAGCTGAGCAGGATCTTCAATAAAATGTAAGAAACTGGCACGAATCGCGTTAATCGCTGATTGTTCAGAATTAGATGAAGGAGTTGGTGCTGTAGTATTTAAATTAGTACTTGGATTCGCACTTGGATTAGTATTTAGATTTTTTTGCATAGCATATTGCCCATAGTGATATTAGGTAAAATTCAGTTGAATTTAGTTAAATGAAAACTATGATTTTTGACTCGACAATACCGAGCCCTTGTTTCAAGCGTTTATTATTAACAACCGAAAATCACTAAAAGCTTACTTAATATAACCAAAATTCAGCCAAGCTTAAAGTATTAATTTACCTGTCCCCTGTAATGTTAATGAATAAACTTGTTCTCATTATTAATATCTATCGCTCTATTTTGCTCTATTTAATGACTAACTTAAATAAATGACTAACTTTACACCTCACTTATCTGCACGTTTTTTACTCAAATTGTGGTAGAATATGGCTGCATTAATGGCCTATGAGATAAATAAATGAACTAAACGGTCATAAAATTGGACTATTATCATTACAAATAACAGACCTCGCATTACCAATACCCATATAAAAATGAAGCATCATATTTTCACCATTTGAAGCCTAGCTTTGAGATTTTGCAATGGCCCTGTAAAAACAATTGATTTTGTTCAATTAACCTAATAATTTTTTAATATTTACTCATTACAATTAATTACTATGAGATATACTTTCCAACAACTAAGGAGGAACCATTGCCCAACTTCACTTTAAAACAAGATGAGAAATTATCGATTAAACTAACCCATCATATGAAACAAGGGACGTTTAGACGTATTGACTTATATTTTTCACTTCCAAAAGAGATGGGCATCAATAAAGACACCTTAAGCGAAGTCGATTATTTTAATGCGGGCATTAACGGACGACGCGCTTACCATACCAATGGCTTGCATTTACCTCTATTACACCGTCGTTTTGCCAGTCGTATGAAACGCTCGACCGCTGAATATAAAAGTAATTTAAACCTTTTCGCATACCAATATATTTCAGCATTAGATACCGATGCAAATGAAGTATTGGCGATTAACGATAGTGAAGGTTTAGCTGACTTTTATCATGCGGCTGTTGATTTAACAGAGCATTGTTTAGATATTTTAAAGAAGCACAGAAGCCATCAACCAACCAGCGCCAAGCTCACTTCTATCTATGAAAATGTAGACAATTACTTATCTTGGCATACTGAACAAACCATCATGCGAATGTTGGTCAAAAAACCACGTAACAGCGAGTTTAGTGAAACACGTTTAGCGCTGTTGGCTATTTGCGATGAAGAAAATCAGTATCGCAAAAAAAAGGGCTATAACTCTGAAGCCACTTTAAAAGATCCAAACCGTATTGCTAATAAAATGCGCCTATTACGTCGCTTAATTGAATACGGGGTAATCTTTAAAAGTAGAACGTTAATATTAGGTAATCACACTCGAAAATTAGTAACGGGCGTTGCGACCGCGCTATTGATGAGTGTGGTGTTAGTGTTGATTATTAAAACGCAAGGTGCGTTTAGCCAGTTAACCACGTTAATGATATTTATATTGGCGATCATTTATGGTGTGCGTGAAGTATTTAAAGACGAGTTTAAAAATATGCTTTGGCGTTGGATACGGCGTGGTAAACCTAAATGGTCTCGCACATTATTCGATTCGACTAATCAACAGGAAATAGCCAGACAAAAAGTTTGGCTGGATTACAGCATCAGTAAGAAACTGCCTCAACAAAGTAGGGACTTGTTAGCTGAGCGTCATAGTCAAAATAAACAGAGTGCGCAGCTTTTGCATTACCGTATTGAATCACGTATCAGTAAACAAGGTTTTCAGGCTGGTTACGATACCATTGAAGAAAATATATTCTTTAGTCTACGCCCATTAACTCGGTTTGTGGAAGGTGGAACAGGCAAAGTATTTGAACGCTTAGAAAGCACCTCAAATAAAGAAAAGATCCAAACTACTTCTATTGAACGACGCTACCAAATTAACGTCATTGTAGCCTTAGACCAAGGCCAATATGATGCACAGTTTGAACGTTATAGAATTACCTTGAATCGTTCAGGGATTATTGAAATAGAGAAAGCCGGTGAAGCCAAAATTAAAGACCGAGCGGATAAAAAACTGCAATCAAAACTATACTCGTTATTGCATATTAAAAGACGTAAATGAACGTTGAATCAAAGTAATGACCGCAACCAATATTAATATTAGCTGCGGTCAGTAGCGCCTGGCAGATTCAACTTTAAAATACATAACGACAATATTGTAAAAACAGACTGCATTTAAAAACACGAGAACTTTTAAAACAACCAGCGCTGCAATGGTTTATCTTCGGTGATCCCAGCCCTTCCCCAACGGTCGATACTATCGACAACCAATATCTGATCAAAATCAGGTAATAATGCTTTTAGTTGAGCTGATACCTTACGTGTTGTGACTAACCACAACTCAGGCGATTCTGTTAATAACGTTGTTAAACTCGCTTTATCCTGAGCTGTCCATTCCAACTCATCTTTAAATAATCGATCCACTACAAACAACTGATTTGCCGAAGAAAAGTCTTCTAATTGATCCGAAAGTAATACAACGGAATCAATCTCTTTATCAAATAAAGTTTGCTGTTGTTGGTTAATCAGCGAGCGAATATTAATCAATAACTGTTGTTGATTTTTTTCAATTACAGGCGCTTTTTCTGGCCAAATTTTCTTTAAATCTTCACTCACAATACTTAGCATAGTGCTCAAATTATTTGGATTTAACCACGCATAAATTGAACTCTCTCCGTTCGGTAATGTAACCGATGCGATGCCTCGACTGCGAGGAGAGAGTGATTGTGAAGCATCTATCTCAATTAGTTTGATATTCCCCTGACGCGCATAAATGAACAAAGGATCCTGCTGCCATAGTGCGCTTAATGTAATAGCAACAGTGGCTTGCTCTCCTGCTTGATATGCTTTTTGCTCACCTTTATTTGCATACCAATTATTTAAACGATCAATACCGTAACGCTTAGGTGCTAAGTAGGTTGTGCTAATTGTTGTACCTTTCATTAACTGGGTCGCCAACATGTAAGTCACTGGTGTAGTGGTTACTATATCCTTGGCCATTAACTGACTAGGCAATAAGAACAATATAGATAATAAAATTCGGCTAAACAGAGGTGACTTTTTTAATTTATTTAAGAGATTCATTATTATTTCCTCGCCACAATTCGATAAACCGTTGCGATTAAAAAGAAGCTAGCTGCCACTAAAATAATTGACGCGCCAGAGGGAATAGGAAGCTTTAATTCCATTGGTAACAAAGTACCAATTAAACAGCTTAACGTAGCTAATAATGAAGACAACAGAACAAAACTGCCCATGCTTCTAGTCATTAAACGTGCCGTTGCACCGGGTATTAATAGCAACGCCCCCACTAACACTGCACCAACAATTTTCACCGCAGCAATAGTCACTAAGGTGATCATCATTACAAATAAGTAATCATAAAAGTGCGTGTTATAACCACGAACTTTAGCGATATCAGGGCTAATTGAAGCTAATAAAATACGATTAAAAGTGAACATCAACCCAACAATAATAAGTAGGCAACTGACACCTAATACTAATAAATCAAAGTCAGTGATAGTTAATATTGAACCAAATAATACATTCTCTAACATGTGAATATTAATTTTACGTGCAACATACATTAATAATGCGGCACCACCGGCTAACGCAACAGCAAGGAACACCCCGACTAAAGTATCGTAAGGTACAGCTGTGCGGTTACGTACAAAATGTAATAACAATGCAAAGATCATGCAGAAACAGAACAAGCCAATGATTGGATTTTCAGGGGGTTCCCCTAACAATACGCCAATAGCAATCCCCGTTAATGCGGCATGCCCTACCGCCTCTGAAAAGAATGCAAGACGTTTAGCAATCACTAATGTACCTAATCCACCCAATAGTGGTCCAACGAACAAGGCAGCCACTAAAGCATTGACCATAAAACCATAGGCAAAGCTTTCACTTAACCAGCCAGCTTCCGCGCCTTGGTTTGCTAATAAACGTAACCAATCCATTAAGCGACTTCCTCGTTTTGATGGTTTGAGTGGCTACGATAATGATTAAATAATCGTTCTATTTTATTTGGCTTTAACACGTCTTCTGCCAATCCACTTTCCAATAAAGTTCCATTCACTACATGCACCACGGCCTGTAAACGGCGTACTGCACTAATATCATGATGTACAACCAAAATGGTTTTGTTTTCTTTCACAAGGTCAGCAATCAATGACTCAAAATAACGTACACCTTGGTCATCCATACCATTGGTAGGCTCATCCAAAATCAATAAATCAGGATCATCTAACAAGGCTTGTGCAAATAAAACTCGTTGCTGCTCGCCCCCAGACAATTGCCCCATTCTAAACATGGCGCGATCTTCCATTCCCAAACGTGCCAACTGTTGCAGCGCTTTGACCTTGTGCTTTTTATTAAAGTTAAAAAATAAAGGTGAGCGACTTTGATTAAGTAAAATAAAGTCTAATACTGTTAACGGCAAGCTAGGCTCAAAGGTCGCTTTTTGTGGCACATACCCTATTTTACCTTTGCCCTTAGGCCAATGGATATTCACCTCTCCTTTAAAAGGAGTTAATCCTAATATCGAACGTAATAGTGACGTTTTTCCTCCTCCATTAGGGCCCATGATGACATGGCATTCACCGGAACCTAATGTGGCTGAAATATCCTGTAAAACAATGTTATTTTCATAGCGTAAACTAACATGACTTAATGAAATAGAGGGGCCCACTACACACCACCTTTTTGTGCCGCAGTAAACTTCATCGCTTCCACTAGCATATTTAAATTTTGACGCATTTCCACTTCAACTTTGTCCGCTCGATAAGCTCCGTGGGTCATGTGTGAGAAACGGTATAACTTAATTCCTGTTTCTTTTTCGATGGTATCAACATAACGGTTTGGCATATTTAGCTCATAAAACAATACATCGATACCAGATTCTTTAATCTTTTCGATGGTTTCTTGCAGTTGGCTTGCACTTGGCTCAACACCGTGCGCAGGTTCGATAACAGCACTGACTTGTACACCAAACTCCTGCAGAATATAACCATAGGCATTATGTGTAGTCGCAACTTTCATACCTGCGGTATTAATATCGCTTAAGTTCATCATTGCTTTATGTTTCATCTTTCTAAATTTCAAAGCATAAGCTCGTGCGTTTGCACGGTATAACTTAGCGTTGTCAGGGTCTATTTTAGACATTTCATTGGCAATGCTATAAACCTTTTGAATGGTTGTTGCCACACCTACAAAGGTATGTGGATTAACAACTCCATTGCCGACAGATTGCCCCATGGCAGGTAAGAGAGGTACATCTTTATTCGCTTTGATAATAATAAGATTATTGCGGTCAGCAGCTTTAATCACTTTTAATGCAAAATCATCGTGCCCAATAGCATTAACAACAATGACATCCATTAAATTTAAACGACGTAAATCATTGGCTTGAGGTTGGTAGTTGTGTGGGTTAAATCCTTCATCAACAAGGGGCAATACATTCACTTGGTCACCAACCACTGCTTTCACGTAGCTATAATAAGGTTGTAACGTAATGCCAACCGTTAGTTTTTTTTCTTGTCGATTCTGTTCGCTGCTTTGTTGTTTAAGTTGTTTAAGTTGCTTAGGTTGAATCTTTTGCTCATTTTTTAGATCAACTTGTGCATAGCTTTGCAAACTCGTCAGCGTTAACAATAAAAGCAATGAGAAGCGTTTAAGCATAATTAATAATGTCGCCATGGAAATTTCCTAATGCTGATGTTCAGCGTCGTTTTACTGTCCAGGAATACTTTAATGTTCAGTAATACTTTAATGTTCAGTATGTTGCTCTGTAAGTTGTGACTCACTAAACACCACTTGAGTCCAACCTGATGTAGCTAAAGCATTTAGATCAAAAGCGGTAGCTACACTTGCTTGCGGTTTTTCCTGCAACCAAATATCAACTTGATCACTACGGCTATTTAAAAGATAACGTATGCCACCTTTAGCCGGTGTACTTTGATATATTCCAGCAGCAACTAAAGACCAATCATGCTCACCTTGATGCGCCCAGCTTTTATCTTTTACAAAGGGAGCAATCCAATCTTGCTCCAACTGCGTTACCGCTAACCAATCTTGTTGCATCTGATAAAAATAACGGATCTCTTCATGGGCTAACCGCAGCTCAGCAATCATAGCTAAAGGAGGAGAAGGCAGATCAGTGATCAGCACTTGATGATCAGCTAAAGACTGATGTTGATGATGTGCACTGTTATAGGGTAATAATAGTGCGCCTATTAGCAAAATTAAAAGGCATAATGTCGCTATCCAGTAACCTTCATGCCCTTTATTCTCGCTGACAACTGCTTGTATGGTCATTTCTCAGTTATCTCGACACTATCCACTTCAACGGGATACTCGTGCCCAGAATCAAATACCAAATAGTATTCATCGGGCGTATCATTAAAAGTAGCAATAGAACGTTTATCCGTTTTCACTTTAGCAATTAAGTTATCGTCGTAGTCGTACATATTGACCTGATAGTCAACCGCTTTACTGCCATCACTATAACCCGCTTCACATTCAATATTGTCGCCAACAATTGAACAATGCATTAGTGGATAATGCGCAAAAGCAAGCTGACTAACAGAAAGAAGACCGATACCTATTAGACTTTTTTTAAGCAGGGCAACTGCACTCACGCGGGCAACCACTACGGTAATATCGCTTCAAAAGTAAGGTGCACACTAGCATTCATTTTTTCTGCTAGTGGATTATTCATAATCGCTGCACGATGCGACGCTTTTAAAATATAACGGCCAGCAATCTCTGGCGTAAACTCAATAAAACCTTGCTCATCACTAACAACGTCAATTTGGTCTTGCTGGTTACGGTATAAAGTGCCATCACGTGTAATTTCTGCTTTTACACCCGCTTGGGCTTTACCGTTAAAGAATAATTGAAAACGTACAGGCTCAGTCGCCACAATATCAGCAGGCTTAGTAGTAGGTTGCAGCTCTAGGTACTTACCTTCTAATGGGAAAGGCTTTTCACTTGGCTTGCCAACAGTAATGTAGGTTTCTGCTCGCGTGTAGTTTAATGTGCTGCTTACATCACGCGCACCTTCTGGTAATAATGCAACTCGCTCAACCTTGTTCGCACGTAATCTTTTCTGAGTATCACGTTTACCAGCTTTATAGCTTGTTACGTAGCTTGGCGTACCATTAATTTGTACTCGGTGTGTCCCTTCTTCTGTAAAGTGGAAATCAAATACAGAGCGGCGTTTACCACGCAATACAAAGTCAGGACGTTCTTTACGGCCATCGGGCATAACCACTTGTGCTGTTTCACTGCCCGCAGGTTTATCCATCACAAAGGTGCCATGAGACGCTGTCACATCAAAAGTTAGCCAATCGCCACCTTCTTTAGAAATAGTAAAATGAGAGGGTAATACCCAACGTGGATGTGCACTAGCAACACTTGATAGTGTTAATCCGACTAACATTGACGCCATTACAACAACGGCATTGAATTTTTTATTTAGCATTGTTCTCTCTCTTAAGTAATTGTTGATTAGTGATTATTAATTAGTAATTAGTAACTATTAATAGGTGGCTATTAACGGGTGGCTGCGACTTAATAACTGGAAAATATAAAACCCATTAATTAAGCTGATAATGTAAAGCAATGTTGCCAGTCTCTTCAGTAGGTGCAATTTGCAAATCAAAGCTTTCTTCACCTAGGGTTATTTTTTGTCGAATGTAATTACGTCCACCGTGCTCACGTACAACTTCGACATAAAAAATGTAATCACCTTGTTCAACGCGGTTTCCTTGCTGATCTAAACCATCCCAGGTAAAGCGATGTTGTCCAACGGGTCTAGTAGCAGAAGTGACGGCATCAACAACCGAACGGTCATCACGCCCAACTTTACGCCACCAACTACGTAAGTCTTTTAACCATTCATCATCACCAACCCAAAGTTGTATAGTGCGTACAGGCTGTCGTTTTTTATCTTCAATCCACACTGCAACATAGGGCCGAGCATAGATACTTGCTTCCACTTGAGGTAATTCAAACTCAACGCCCATGCTCGCTGATGCTGGAATAGTTTTTGCCCAACTCGGTAAGGCAACCATTAAGCCCAATAGCCAATAACTAAAATAAATTCCCTTCATTTTCTCACTCTCATTGTTTAAATTTTCTTAACGGTATTTTTTGTTGATATGTTGTTAATTTCAGAAATAACTCACAGGACTTTTTATGGTACAGCGAAGAGATAAATCAGTAGGCTGATAACGGAGCCAAATGCAGTCCATTTTAATCCCAAGCTAAAACTCTTTTTCTTCGGTACTAACAAGCACACTCCTGTTAACACAAAAAAAATCATTAATAGGGCACTAATATCAATAAACCATGCCCATACTTGGCCACTGTTCCTGCCTTTATGTAGGTCATTTAAGACTGCAATCACGCCATAATGCGTTGTTTCTATTTCCGCTTCTTGCGTGACTAAATCAATAAAGACTGTGCTGTTAAAACCAGGGCCTTTGTAATCTAAAGAAACCTCACCTTCAACCAATTCCCCTTCTTCAACTTCGCTGAACAACTGCACAGATGAAGGCTTTCCGGTGACATTGGTTTTATCTGCTAAGTAAGCTAATAGCTTTGTTTTATCAACGACTAAATGATCGTCTGTTATTGCAAATAAAAAATCAGGTATGGCCAATATTTGCTGATCGACTTTTGGTTGTTCACTAACATACAAGTGAGGTCTATTTAAAGTGATACCTGTAACAGCAAAAAATAAAACAACTAATAATAAAGCCATTGAAACGTAGATATGTAAACGCCTTGCCCATAACTGCACTTTTTTATTTTTGAGCGAATTGACCATGAAAGTTGATGTCTTATTTTATTAGATTATAAAAACGCAAATGTAACTCATTATCATTTAAGAGATAAATAAATTTACATTCTTTACATTTCTTATGTAATGCAAATAAATAATAAGGTGAGATTGTAAATAAATGACAGGGCGATTAGATTGCCAATAGATGTATTAACTGTTTGAGCATCTACTCAAACAGTTAATAGGTTTTACTTAATAACGAACTTGTACTGTTGCCATAAAGTTACGTCCTTCGCCAACCACTACGTTTTGTGCACCGTTACTCGCGTAATCATCACTTGTTGAACCGCCACCAGCGTAGTAATCAGTATCAAATAGGTTCTCTACGTTTAAACGGAAAACCATGTCGAGGTTTTGGTCATATTGAAGTGTATGAGAAATACCTAAATCAATGCGTGTGTAAGCATCTTTTTTGTAGGTATTAGCAGCATCACTGTAACGAGAGCCCACGTAGGTAGCACCTAAGTTAAGATCCGTATCACTGGTAACTTGATAACGAGACCAAACACTAGCGGAAAACTTAGGCACATCAGCAGGTCGATTACCCTGATAATTTGCATCAGTAGTGTATTCAGCATCAAGGTAAGTACCCGTACCACTCAATGATAATGACTCTGTTAAATTACCTTGGAATGCTAATTCAGCACCACGATGAACTCGTTCGCCTGCTTGCGTGACTTCGTATGATTCAGAAGTGCCCACATTAATAGTTGAGTTTTCCTGCGTAATTTCAAAAATAGCGGCAGAAGCAAACAACCTATCGTCAAACAGTTCCCATTTCGTCCCTAATTCGTAAAGTTTACCTGTCACTGGATCAAGTGAAGCACCGTCGTTAGTCGCTTTACTATCTGAAACATCAGATAATGGCTCAAAACTTTCAGAATAAGTTAAGTAGATAGAACCATTATTTGCAGGGTGATAAATCAATGCTAGTTTAGGCACAATTGCATCTAATCTTTCATCAGATTCACCATCTTCACCTGGTGTAACTTTTAAGTCATAGCGAAGTCCACCTAAGACTTGCCACTGTTTATTTAAGGTCACCATATCTTGGACATAAAAACCATAAGCGTTATATTCACTGTCACTTGTTTTTACACTTGCAGAAGTGTTGATAGTTGCAGAGTCATTTGGTTCACCAACTGTTGTTGTAGTGCTGTTTAACGAATACTGTTCACGTTCATAGCTGTAGCCTAACCAGTTACTACCAATTAATAATTGGTGTTCAATACTGCCAGTATTAAATTCACCTACTAAATCAGCACTTGCAGTTTGGAAGATCCAATGGTCACTGCGGTCACTACCGCCTTGTGAATAAGTTGTTCCATCAAACGTTGTTTCAACGGGGTAACTCTCTACATCATGACGCTTAAAATTTTGATAGTTATAACTAACATTTAACGACCAATTTTGATTTAATTGTGCATCGACACCAAGGCCTACATTCTCAACTTCATTATCAATGTTTGACCATTGCGTATCCCAAATATACTTATCGCCTAATACTGATTTACCATCAACAACATAAGCACCAGAGTCAACACTTCCGTCATCTGTTGTACGGTCATAATGTGCAGAAACAGTGACGGCATCATTGATATCATAATCAACAAATAATCCACCTACAAAACGTTCTGTAGAAGGTGTAGAACCATCACTATAGCTTCTCCATGAATCATAATTTTGTTGTGATAAAACTAAGCGACTGCGTAATGTTTTATCTTCATTTAATGCACCACTGACATCGAGCGTGCTTCGTGTTGCGCTGTTTGAACCAATATCTTGGCTAAATACAACTTGCGTTTCAGCGGTAGGTTTTTTAGAGACCATGTTAATAAGGCCGCCAGGTGCTGATTGTCCGTATAACAAACCAGCTGGCCCTTTTAATACTTCAACAGATTCTAATAATTCAACAGGTTGACGGTAATGAGACCAATGTTGTTTGCCATCACGTAAAAAACCACTGCTACTACCTAATTCAAAACCACGTAAAGAGAAGCGCTCACGGTTACGGCTATCACCGCCCGCTGAAACACTTGAGTCATTTTTTAAAACTTGTCCTAATGTTGTCGCACGCTGCTCATCAATTAATTGCTCATCGATCACCGTAACTTGTCCCGGTGTTTCAAGTTGCGTCATTTCCATACGCATAGAGCCTGTATTATTATCGGCTTTATAGTTTGCACGCTCAGCAGTGATAACCATTACATCTTCAGGATTTAGCTCTTTTTCAGCAGCGTTAACATAAACCATTGATGAGGCAAGCGTCGCCCCTACGAATAATGCTAACTGACTTTTTTTAAACATGTTTCACTTCTCCAAAGTGTTAATTTTCATTTCCTCAATTAGGAAATAATCGCAATTCCATTTGAGTGATAAATCTCATGCACTGATGGAAACAACGCAAAACTTACATGATAATAATTATCAATAACATCAAAATTACATTATTTACATTTTCGAAAATAAAAACACAGATAATCTGGATTTACTATGCTGCTTTTGAGGGCAACAAAGTAAATCCAGTCATTCGCTAGAGTTGGTTAGCGTTTAAAAATAGAAGAGATGGCAGTAGAAGTATTAAATTGAAATATAAAAATGTTAAAAATAAAAAAATCCAAGAGAAAGTTGGCTGATTTTTTCACAAAAAGTATAACCTTTACCGTGCACGGTTTTGATATGTAATTTTGATAGCCCTGCACTCAACATTTTTCTACGTATGTTACTGATATGCACATCTAAATTTCTATCAAAAGCTGATATATCTTTTTTCAACACCTCTTTTTGTAAGGTTGCTTTAGAGATAACATTACCATCATTTTTACTTAGATATTGTACTAAGGAGACTTCAGTTTCGGTTAAAGGTAGGCGTGCGACTCTCAGTGAAAACTGTTTACTGCAATGATGAAATGTTAAACGTTGCCTATCTAAACTGACTCGGCGTAACAAAGCATCAATATGCACTAATAGTGTTTTAGCGGAAAAAGGCTTTGTCAGGTATTGATCTGCGCCTCCTTGTAAACCATCGAGTACAGCAGTTGGATCGGTTGATTCGCTCAACAATAAAATGGGGGTGGCAAAATTTTTACATATCGTCGTAATTAGTTTTAAGGTCTGCGCTGAGGACAAGTAGTTATCAACTAATACAAGATCAACATTTTGTTGCTGCAGAAAGTTTAAAATTGTTTCACCATCACTAAAACAAGTGACTTGGTGTTTTTTGCTGCTTAGCACTTCAGTGAGTGACACAGTACTTTGTGGATCATCACTTAATAACACTATATTTGACATAATGACCTTTAAAAATAAAAACGAACGATAATGATTCGCATTCTACTTTTTAAAGTTGAACTTATCAATGATACGGATACGTTTTTATCCTACTGATCTATTAACAATCGAAAAAACTTCTTCTCAGCAACATACTAGCAACGCGTAACTGACACTTTTATCTATTCTACTAGTGAGTCCATAGGGTTTCATGGCCATATTTTTATTGGCATATTTTTTAATAGCGTATTATTTGGTTAGGGTATTGTTCGAAGAGTTGTTGAGCTGGTCATTTGTGACATAGCTTGATGAAGGTTGGCTTAACTTAATTGGAGGCTGGTGTAGCTGATGCTTAATTAATCGAGTATAGGCTATTAATAAAAATCTAACTTAATCGGTCTATCACTAATGTAATAAGTGCTAATGTCATAAAGGCTTCAATAATCATCAAATGATCGTTGAAGCCTTCGTTTTAATCGCTGCGTTATAACACTAGCGAATTATCATTTCTTTGCTCTAAGCAGATAACGAGACAATCGATTCTATCTCTACACCACTTCGACCTAATGCATTTAATACCGCTTGCATTGATGCAGTCACAATATCTTCGCAATGTGATGCAGCACAGTAACGCTGGCCTTTAATGCTAATTTGTACGTAAGCCATTGCCTCGGCTTGTTCATTTTCAGCGCCTAATTTACTTGGCATAGCATGCTCATTATAATCAAGTAATACAATGTCATAGCCAATCTTAGCGCTTAGTCCTTTAACAAAGGCATCTAACACACCTTTACCTTCGCCTTTAATACCAACAACTTGGTCTGCGATTTCTAATTCAACCTGTAAAGTATCTACATTACCCTCGCGGTTTAATTGGTAATCAGCCATTTTAGCTGCTTGTTGTGGATTTAAATAAGTACTAGAAAAAATATCTTTAATCGCTTTAGGACCTACTTCTGCTTCGCTTTTTTCTGCAAACTCTTGAATATATGGGCTAAAGTCAACTTGCATCCAACGTGGCATTTGAATGCCGTAATCTTGCTCAAGTACATAAGCAACACCGCCTTTGCCTGACTGGCTATTGATACGAATAACTTGTTGATAAGAACGACCTAAATCTCGAGGATCAATAGGTAAATAAGCCACCTGCCAATGTGCATCAGGATCTTGCTCTCGCTGCTCAGCATCAATACTCATACATTTATTTATCGCATCTTGATGGCTACCTGAAAAGGCTGCAAACACAAGCTCACCAGCATAAGCATGACGAGGATGAACCGCTAATTGCGTACAACGCTCAACGGTTGAAATAATACGATCCATATCTGAGAAGTTTAATTCAGGGTCAATGCCTTGGCTGTAAATATTCATCGCCATGGTGACAATATCCATATTACCAGTACGCTCACCATTACCTAATAAAGTCCCTTCAATACGATCTGCACCTGCTAGCACACCTAACTCAGCGGCAGCAACACCACAGCCACGGTCATTATGTGTATGTAGGCTGATCCTTACTGCTTCTCGATGACTAATATTATCGTTAATCCACTCAATTTGGTCGGCATAAACATTAGGTGTTGATACTTCTACTGTCGCAGGTAAGTTGATGATCACTTTGTTATCAACAGTCGGTTGCCACACATTTATCACCGCATCACATACTTCTAATGCATAGTCCATTTCTGTACCGGTAAAGCTTTCAGGAGAATACTGGAAAGACCAATAGGTATCAGGTTGTTGTAACGCCATCTCTTTTACCCATTTCGCACCTTGCACTGCAATACTCTTAATCTCTTCACGCGACTTTTTAAAAACCTGTTCACGTTGCACCGTAGAGGTTGAATTATACAAATGTACAATCGCTTTTTTAGCGCCTTTTAAGGCTTCAAAACTACGTGCAATTAAAGGCTCTCTAGCCTGTGTTAATACTTGAATCGTTACGTCATCTGGAATTAAATCTTGCTCAATCAATTGACGAACAAAATCAAAGTCAGGGGCTGAAGCGGCTGGAAAACCCACTTCAATCTCTTTAAAACCAACATCAACTAATAGCTTAAACAACTCTAATTTCTGGCTTGGACTCATTGGCTCGATCAGCGCTTGATTACCATCTCTTAAATCAACACTACACCACTCTGGTGCCTGGGTAATTGTACGATTTGGCCAACGTCTATCGGTTTTTTGAATAGGCGTAAAAGCACGATACTTTTTATGATTGAAGCTAGATGGCTGATTGCTATTCATTGACATAAGAGATTCCCTAAAACTATTCTTCGATTAACGGTTTGTTGCTATCTTATTCTGTCCTACTTAGTCTTTGGTCTGCATAGTAGTTGGTTACGACTCTTTTATTTTATCTCTGGTTAAGATAAAACAAAAGAATCAGCGAGTTGGCTCAGCATGGTAAGGTTATTGCCACCCGTTTCCGGTTAGAAACTTCGCTCGCTATCCATAGTGAAACTATAAACAATTTTATGGAGTGAATGATTGCAAATTCGCTTATTTAATGGCAAATTATCGCAATAAAAACCTATTTAAACCAACAATAGTAGTGATTAAAACCAAACAGAGGTTAAAGCATGCACTCAGTGATCAAATTAGACCGAACTGACAAACAAATATTGCGCTTAATGCAAAGTAATGCACGGATCAGTAATTTAGAGTTAGCTGACAGTGTTGGCTTATCCCCTACCCCCTGTTCTCGACGTGTAAAACGCCTAGAAGAGTCAGGCATTATTGATAAACACGTCACTCTATTAAAACCAGCTGCCTTGGGTTTAAACCTAACCGCAATGATCGGCATTAGTATGGATAGGCATACCCCAGAACGATTTGAAAACTTTGAAAGAGAAGTCACATCATTACCGGAAGTATTAGAATGCCTAATTGTCACAGGGCAATCAGCAGACTTTTTATTAAAAGTAGTAGTACGAGATATGCAGCATTACGAGAAGTTTCTATTGGGGCACATTACCAAACTTGAAGGCGTAACCGGAGTACATTCAAGTTTTGTATTACGTGAAGTTATTAAAAAAACCGCATTACCGCTTGATTAATAAAAACAATAACTGGTAAAAATTTATACATAGTGCAGATTAAAGTACACACAGAAACACTCAAAGTAAGCGAAAAAGGACACACAAATGTCAGTAACACAATTAGATAGGATCACCATCGAACCTTCATCAAAAGCAACATGCTGTGTAATTTGGTTACATGGATTAGGCGATTCTGGCGCTGGTTTTTCACCGATAGTTCCGGTCTTACGATTACCACAGGATCATCAAATTCGCTTTGTTTTCCCACATGCACCGGAACAAGCAGTGACCATTAATCAAGGTGCAGTAATGCGCTCATGGTATGACATTAAAAGCATGGAGTTACATAACCGAGCAAATTTAGCCGATGTACTTGATTCAGAAAAGATCATTCAAGGGTTAATACAAGAGCAACTTGATAGCGGAATTGCCAGTGACAAAATAGTATTGGCTGGTTTTAGCCAAGGTGGAGTGATGAGCTTATTTACTGGATTAAGATATACGCAAAAACTAGCGGGTATTTTAGCGATGTCATGCTACTTACCTAATGGTGATCAATTACCTGCATCTTTAGCCCTTGAAAATCAGCAAACACCGATTTTACATCAACACGGTGAGCAAGATGACGTGGTGCCTTTTAGCGCAGGTAAAATGGCTAATCAATTATTAGTTAATGCCGGATATCAAGTACAGTGGTATTCATATCCGATGCCGCATACGGTAGTCGCTGAGCAGTTGAGAGATATTTCAGCATGGCTACAAAAGGTACTGAAGTAAGGTTTACTTTGGAGTACTTTGTATTTGTAAATTATAAAATTTAATAAGGAATTATTCTTTTGTCCGTTAAGTTATATGAAGGTCAATTTAAATATAAATACATGGAGTATAGCGATGGTGCTAAATTCCTTATCAAAGATGCAACAATGAAATTTACTCACCCAAATGAATTCAATGATCCATTTGATTGCTTACCTTCATATTCACTAGAAAAACTAGACAACATTGATAAGAGGATTTTAAAGAAAGCAGCAGATGAGCTTGGCTATAACGCATCAGAAAGGATCCTAAATAAAAAAAAGATGATTGCTAATATTAAACGATCAGTTCTCGAAGGAAAGTGGCAGAATTCAATTAAAGATGATATCGGAATTTGTTCATTAACAACTAAGCCATGTAATTTACTCATGTGGGCACACTATGCAAATAATCATAAAGGGATAGTTGTAGAATTTAAAAATGAAATACCTAACAATAGTAACGACTCAGAAAAATATTTATCATCTTTTTATGTTGAGTATCATAAAATTAAGCCAGTTATGGAATTGTATGAAACGAATGTTGAACATGACCTATTAATTAAAGGACTAGATTGGCAATATGAAGATGAAATTAGATGCTTAGATATGCATAGAAAAGCAGGGATACATCCCTACCGTAGAGATTTACTGGAATCAATAATACTTGGAGTTAAATTTGACGAACAAAAAATTAGTGAAATAAAATCTATAGTAGACGCAGTAAATAAAAAATATGCTTTAAATATAAAAGTATATAAAGCAGAAATTGTTAAAAATACATTTAAAATTTATATCCCTGAACATCCAATATATAAAGATAAACAATGGGAGTAATAATTTTTCTACGAAATAAAACTAGCCTCCCTCGTCAAAACATAACGGTGTTTAATAGCTCCTTTTTCGCCCTGTCAGCGAATTTACTTTCTTAATCAGAAGAGGACCTATCCCTACAGAAATCAAATGAGCGGGCACCAGATTGTTTTTTGATCCGAACAATGTACAGCTTTTTAACACATCGACTATTCCTGACCATTACTTCCAAATTCTTAAAATAGATTAAAGACAATTAAATCAATAGCAAACAACATTTTTATACTAATTTTTAGGCATATTATGCTATGGTAAATTCTTCCCATTGAGCACTTCTGTAAGTTGTACCAACTTGTAATAGAGTTAATGGTGATGTGCGCTCAATGGAGTGATTAAGGGGGAATTATGTTAATACAATTTCTAAAAGGTTCTCTGTTCTAGGTATTTCCTAGGAGAGAGAAAATGAAAAAAGAAAATAAATTAATTTCAGCGTACGGTGTAAATGAAGCTGGCTTAGCAGCAATGCCTCGTAAAATTTCAGGCACTTTTATTTCCAGAATCTGTGTTGGTGAAGAGATGGGATGTAATCATTGTTTTCCACATGGCATAGAAACCAGTAATGACTACTGGTCAAAACAGCAAAGAAATTGGAAAAAAAATCGTAAAACACAATGGAAAAATGCTTAAGCTAATAAACTAGAATTGAAGTTAATTAACCAATGCTGACAACATAAAGCGTGTATTAGGAGACTGGTACGCGCTTTATTTTTTATTGTAAATGCTTGGCAAGATGATCGATTAACAAACGGATCTTAGGTGACATATAACGATTCTGTGGGTAGACCGCCCAAATGCCCTCTGCGGGTTCTCTGAACTGATCCAAAATAGTCATTAACTGGCCTGATTCTATATATGTTTGCACGTAATAATCCGGTAACTGCACAATACCAATATTTTTTAATGCAGCATCCACCAGCGATAAGCCACTATTGCAGCGTAAATTTCCCTTTACCCTCACCGCTTTTTCTTTACCTTGTTCAATGAAGCGCCAATAGTCTCGCGTGCCCAATAAACAATTGTGATGTTTTAACTCCGATAACGAGTGAGGTTGGCCGTGTGTTTGTAAATAATCTTCCGTGGCACACACATAATTAAAACGTTGACTCAATCGTTTGGCGATTAAGGTTGAGTCTTGTAATTGCCCTAAACGAATAGCAATATCAAAGCCGCCATCAATTAAATCAACACGGTGGTTAGTCAACTCGGTAGTCACTTCAATTTCGTTATGTAATGCTACAAAGTCATTCACTAATGGCAATATTTTTTGCTCTCCATAGGTAACTGGCACCGTTAGCTTTATTTTCCCCTGGGGGCTACTTTGCAGATTGGTTATCGCTTGTTCTGCGGTATCAAGACTATCTAATAGATGACGACAATGCTGATAAAATAGCTGTGCTTCCTGTGTTAGTGACACTTTACGTGTGGTACGGTAGAACAGTTTTACCTTTAAACGTTTTTCCAGCGCACTGATTTGACGGCTTACTTGTGCGGTTGATATATTGAGGTTTTTAGCGGCTAATGAAAAACTCTGGGTTTCAGCTACCGCTACAAATTCATTAATACCTTGCCACTTCATTGTTACCACCTAGTAAAAGTAATTTTCATTTTAGGTAGATTATCATTAATCCAGAAACAAATATAATAGACCTATTAAAATGCAATACACACATAACCGGAGTAAATATGACAGACCAATTTATTAAATCAAAAGCAGCAATCGCTTGGGGCCCAAATCAACCACTAGTTATTGAAGAAGTTGATGTAATGTTACCTAGAAAAGGTGAAGTATTAGTTAAAGTAGTCGCTTCTGGCGTTTGCCATACCGATGCATTTACTTTGTCTGGCGAAGACCCAGAAGGCTTATTCCCTGTTATTTTAGGCCATGAAGGTGGTGGTATTGTTGAACAAATAGGCGAAGGTGTTACTAGTGTTAGTGTCGGAGATCATGTAATTCCACTTTATACGGCCGAGTGCGGTGAGTGTAAATTCTGTAAATCAGGTAAAACTAACCTATGTAGCGCAGTACGTGAAACACAAGGCCGCGGCGTAATGCCAGATGGCACTAGCCGTTTCTATAAAGACGGACAACCAATTTTCCACTACATGGGATGTTCAACATTCTCTGAATACACAGTATTACCAGAGATCTCATTAGCAAAAGTAAGCAAAGAAGCACCACTTGAAGAAGTATGTTTATTAGGTTGTGGTGTTACCACAGGTATGGGCGCGGTATTAAATACAGCTAAAGTTGAAAAAGGCGATAACGTTGCCATCTTTGGTTTAGGTGGTATTGGTTTATCGGCTATCATCGGTGCAAAAATGGCCGGCGCAAACAGAATAATTGGTGTTGATATTAATGAAAGTAAATTTGAATTAGCAAAACAACTAGGTGCAACCGACTGTATTAATCCTAAAGACTACGACAAACCTATCCAAGATGTAATTGTTGAAATGACCGATGGCGGTGTTGAATACTCGTTTGAATGTATCGGTAATGTTGACGTAATGCGCAGCGCACTTGAGTGTTGTCATAAAGGTTGGGGTGAATCAGTGATCGTTGGGGTTGCTGGCGCTGGTAAAGAAATTTCTACTCGTCCGTTCCAGTTAGTGACTGGGCGTGTATGGCGAGGTACTGCATTTGGTGGTGTTAAAGGTCGCTCTGAATTACCAGCAATTGTTGAACGTTATATGGCTGGAGAGTTCAAGTTGAGTGACTTTATTACCCATACTATGCCATTGGAAGATATCAATAAATCTTTCGATTTAATGCACAGTGGTGAAAGTATCCGCAGTGTTATTCACTTCGACCATAAATAGCATACGTAAATAAAGTACCTAGCTAACATACGTAACTAACATATAACTAACGTATATAGCTAAAATCCTCATTGATAGACCAAGCAGGATCTCTGTTTGGTCTACTTCATTTAAAAACGAGCAATATTATGATCCTTGAAAATATCAGCAGTAATAAACTATTTGAAGGTTGGCATAAACAATATACTCACTCATCAAACATACTTAACTGTGAAATGCGTTTTGCCATCTATTTACCGCCGCAAGCAAGCAGTAATAATCCAGTACCAGTCATGTATTGGTTGTCAGGTTTAACCTGTAGCGACGAAAACTTTATGCAAAAAGCAGGCGCACAAAAGTTAGCAGCAGAGTTAGGTATTGCGATTGTTGCACCGGATACCAGCCCACGTGGTGATAATGTAGCCGACGATAAAGATAAAGCTTACGACCTTGGTTTAGGTGCAGGTTTTTATTTGAATGCGACACAAGCACCATGGAATAAGCATTATCAAATGTACGATTATATCGTTAATGAGCTGCCAGCTTTAATAGAGGCTAACTTCCCAGTCACCAAACAACGTGTGATCAGCGGTCACTCTATGGGTGGTCATGGCGCATTAACCATTGGTTTACGTAATCCTGAGTTATACCAATCAATCAGTGCATTTAGTCCAATCTGTAACCCTATTAATTGCCCATGGGGAGAAAAAGCATTTAGCGCTTATTTAGGTGATAATGTTGAAGAGTGGAAAACCTATGACAGTTGTGAATTATTAGCACAGCAAGAAAAACATCAACCTATTTTAATTGACCAAGGTAGCAACGATTCGTTTTTACAAGAACAGCTAAAACCAGAAAATTTAGCCGCGATTGCTAACACTCAATTAAACCAGTTCCAACTCAATATGCGTGAAGGTTACGACCACAGTTATTACTTCATCAGCAGTTATATTGATTCACACCTACAGTTCCATGCTAAAAACTTAGGCTTGCTGTAAAAGGTTAGGCCAATTGTCGAGAACTAATCAATAATGTTAGTTCTCGCATATCCCTCCATATTGAAAGACATTAGCTGAATCTTAACATTTGAATGACACGAGTTAAGCCAAGCAATAAAAAACCTAGATTCTGATAATAAAGGCATAACTCCCTCATTTATCAACGATTTATTTTGCCATGTACTCCCCCGTTTAGTTTCTTACCGCTTTAAAACCCAAACATCGTTAATTTATTTTCAAATACAAATGAAAGTTTACTTAGCCTGCTAACTAAGTATAATACTTAGCTTGCTAACTATATTTTATATGGATGAGAAATATGCGACAAGAATTAGAGCGATTAAAGGAACTATCACTTGCTGAACATCTCGCCCGCTTGCATAGGTTATGGCGTAATGTTGCAGATATTGAGCTTGCACCATTGGGGTTAACCTATCCACGTTGGACCGCCCTTTGGAAATTATTGCGGTTAGGTGACAAAGTGAGCCAAAAAGTATTAGCCAATGCTTTAGAAATCGAACTACCTTCGTTAATGCGTACCTTGGGGCAATTAGAACAACAAGGATTGATTGAGCGACACAGCTGCGATAAAGATAAGCGAGCTAGAATTGTGGTACTAACGCCCGCAGGAAAAGAGATTTTAAAAAAAATAGAAGCACGGATCATTGAAGTCCGCATGGATTTGCTTGAAGGAATAAGCCCAACTGAACTTAATGAGTTCGAACGTATTATGAGTTTAATTACTGTTAACGCCAACGAAAAACTGGCGAATATCACTTCAACCGATTGATGAGAACTAAGATGACACCAGATCAACAATTTGCCCGTTTAGTAAAAATCGCTATTCTTGGATTTATGATGATTTTTAGCTATTTTTTACTGGCCGATAATATTATCCCTTTAACACCCCAAGCAATGGCAACACGAGTCGTGACTAAAGTAACACCGCAAATTAGCGGTAAAGTTAACATCATTGCAGTCACCAACAATCAAACAGTAACAAAGGGAGATTTACTTTTCCAAATCGACCCTACGCCTTATCAATTGGCGCTCGCGCAATCTCAATTAGCCCTAGAGCAAGCCAAGCAAGATAATGCAGAGTTAGATGCGTCACTCGCGGCAGCTAAAGCGGATGTGTATGCAAGTAAAAGCAATGCGCAGCAGAAACGTAGTGAAGCGAAACGTCTTGATGCATTATTTGTTTCTCATGGTGTTTCACGACAACAAAAAGATCAAGTAGATAGTGATGCAGACGCTGCTGAAGCTAACCTTTTAGCGGCTAATGCCCGCTTACAAAAACTTAAAATTAGTCGTGGCAGTTATGGTGATAAAAATCTCAAATTACGACAGGCCCAAAACCGTTTAGCACAAGCTAAGTTGGACCTTTCTTACACTCAAATCCATGCGGATCAAGATGGTATTGTCACCAACCTGCAATTAGAGGTGGGAAGCTTTGCGACAATCGGCCAACCGTTACTCGCTTTGGTCTCTGAAAGAGTAGATATTATCGCCGACTTTAGAGAGAAGAGTTTACGGGGTGTAAATATTAACTCAGCTGCATTAGTTACCTTTGATGGTGACCCAGGCCATCTATATTCAGCGACCGTAAGCGGTATCGATGCTGGAGTGAGTGCGGGTCAATTCGATGCTAATGGCCGATTAGCAACTCCACAACAGTCCACGCGTTGGGTACGAGATGCACAACGTTTAAGGTTGCATTTATCTTTAGACCAGCCGCTAGCGAACCGGCTCCCTGCAGGAGCTAGAGCGACGGTACAGCTATTATCTGATAATAGTCTTCTCGCTTTATTCGCCAAAGCACAGATTAAAATAATCGGGCTGTTGCATTATATCTACTAGTGATAAAACAAAGTCCTTCTGATTTTGCATTCATGGCTAAGTTCATTTCTAGATTCATTTCTATGTTCATGAGCTTAACCATGGTTCGGTTTATTATCGCATGGGGTTCAAAAGAACTTTCACTGCAGGCCGACACAGACAAAAAAGTACAATAAAGGTATCGCATTATCATGCAAACACGTAAAAACCCATTAACCAGCAATGACCTACGCCAGTGTTTACGGGTTGCAACAGGCGCAACCCTAGGTTTTGCACTGTGTAAAATATTTGATTGGCAGTATGGAATTTTCTATACCGTTACCCCAATGATCTTACTTGGTTTAGTCCCCGTTATGTCTGCTCATGCTATGCGCCAACTTATCGCTTCATCGGTGATGGCTATTATTGAGGTCGGATTAATCGGTAGTTTATTAATGGGCTCGCCTGGAATGATGGTACTGGTTGTGTTTTTATTATTTATTTATCGATTTGCACTCATGTCTCGAGGCGCTTTATTTCTGTTTGGAGCTAATGGTGTATTAATGCTCAGCATTATGTTGCACTTTGCCAGTTACCCAAATACCAACTTAAATGAACTGCTATTTAATAATTTTTGGGCAACGGTTCTGTCTGTGATCATTGCCTATGTCATGATGGCCATTATACCCGATACAGAACCTAGAACAGCTCATAAACCAGGGCCCAAAGCGACACACAGGATGCGTCACGAAGCTTTGTTAGGCGCAACCATTGCCACTATTTCATTCCTTATTTTTCAGACATTTAACTTACAAGATTCAATGTCAGCTCAAGCCAGTACAATCTTGATCCTATTCCCAATGCATTGGAATGGTGTGATTGGTTATGCTCGTAAACGGGCGGTAGGAACAATCATTGGTGTCACCTTTGGAATGAGTGTACAAATCTTGCTTTATGACTGGTCCAGCCAATTGTTATTAGTCGTTCCCATTTTCTGGATTGGTCTGATGTTATTTAGTCAATTTCATGTTCGAGAAGGAGGAGGTTCAAGTATTGGTTTTGGTGCTATGACCACCTTAGGCATTCTTTTCGGACAATATTTAAGTCCTGATAATGATTTAATATTTAGTGCTTTTTATCGTATCAGTAGCATTGCAGTGGCAATTATTATCACCCTATTCCTTTGCTATTCGTTACATAGATTATTAAATCGCTTTGAAGCCACTCGTTTTGGATATTAATAACTGAAATTTTTTATTGATATTCGAGGTCTTTTGCATATTCAGTGAACTTTAGTTGAGCCAATAACGTATTGACTCAGATATGAACATGACAAGGTTTTTCAGATGGTTAAAGAAGTTCCCCTGCGTTTAGGTGAAAAGGTGATGCCTAAAGCGCCAAAAATTTTACTAAGTAATGGTGACTACTGTGTGCCCCAACACTACTTAACCTATCACCATACTCTGCAAAGTGTCGAAGCACTCATTTGTGATATTGAGTATGATCCGAGATATGTTGTGTTTGCAGCTCAGGAACTATCGGGTATTTATATACAAGTAGGCGTTGTAGGTCACGATAACTACCATAAAAAATCAACTCAAAAAGAAAGCCAGCTTAAGTTATTATTTGGTCGAAAATGGCGTGTAGAGCCAGAACTGCCTACCTCTGAAATTATTCAAAGTGTTTTTTTAGCGATAAAAAAATCACGCGAACATGAAGTGAGAGAGCTATTCAAATTAACACTTAACGATAGTACAACCACGCCTTTTAACACTCATATTGATCTTCCTTTAATGGCAGAGTTTTACGATAAAGATCAATGTATAAGTGAGCCTATAGCGACAACAAGTACAGAACAAAAAATCAACCAAGTACTGAATAAAATAAATTATGACAATAGCCAACTGAGCTTGTTAGAAGCGCAACAACGACCTAATGGTTTATGGCTAGTCGATATAAAAGTTCAACAAACGGAACGCAGCACTTTGCCAGAGATGGACAATGCGACACTTTATTTAATGGTAGATGAACTGTCTTTAAATGCATTGAGCCGCGCTTTAATGCAGGAGTTTATTCGCCTAAGTGATTTACATGTAGATAAACATTTTAGTTATCAAGGCTTTCATCGTTTTGACCCTGATATTGATATTGCAGATATTGCCGACTTGTCTCAACAAAGTCGTAAACATGAACTAGCAGCGCATTTTGCAAGCGAGTTTTCTAAGAGCAATAAAGAAATCGATTTAATGCGAATTCCTACTGTGAAAGAAGGTGTTTTAGCGCAAAAACATAAACAGATTATTGAACAGTTTAAATTACAAATGCAATAAAACAACATCAGAAAGTATAAAGTTTATTTGTTAAAGCACAGGTAAAATACAGTTCCCTGTGCTTTAAACTCATTCATCTAAACTATTGCCTTTAAACTCGCTCCTCTAAACTAACAGCTTGTAATTCAGTGTTTTAAATTCACGGTTATAAATTGACAAACACCTTTAAATTTAAAGCTATTAGCGCGCTTACTGAAAGTGTACAAAGTTAATTAATGGGCATGTTTAATTGAATATGCTTAATTGAAAATGTGTAAGTATTAAGAAGATGAACAAAAGCAGGAAAAGACAAGTAAAAAATCAGCCATAAAAATAAACCTGATGTATTTTTTTATGACTGACTACAGTGGCTAATTAATCTATATTGAGTTAAACCTAAACTTAATTAAACCAAGCTTAGTTAAACATGTTTTTTAAGCCGCTATTAAAACTAGTGGTCATTTTAGTCGTAAGATCACCGAAGGTAGATTTCTCATATTTAACTTTAACGTAGTCGCCTAACTTAACTTGATCTGCATATTCGTCATCCACTAAAATCCAAGCAAAATGATCACTAATAAGGTTGCTCGTTATCGTACCTTCAACAACTGCATATTCCTCGATAGCAACATCACCGGTTAATGGATTCGCTTTAACTTCTAAGTTATAAAAGGTAATCGTTGATTCAGGTTTAAAGCCAAAATTCTTACCTGCTGATATTTTAAATAAACTTTTATCGCCATTTACTTTTCGCTCTAACACGTAGGCTTTAGGTGAAAAGAAGTTTTGGAATTTTGCTCTATTACTCTCAACACCGGCTTTAGCTGCTTTACGTATTAAAGCATTAGCAGATGCATTACTGATAGGGCATCGACTATTACTAGTATCGGTTGAAAAGGAAGCTTTGTCTTCTGTTGTAATGGTCTTTGAATAAGCTAATCCTGGTAATTTATAGAGTTTTAAATTAGCAGCAACCGTCGCCGTGAAACGACAGTGCGCAGGTGTCACACTGGTTTTACCATCATCATTTGTGTACGACTTTCGCGCTGTAAAATCATAAGAGAGAGAAGCGTTTGAAACATTACCCGTAATAGCATAGTTAGCAACATCAGGACCATTATATTGCGACTTACCCTTTGACTCTGCTAGGGCGAGTTCTTTTTTAAGCTTTTTTGCAATATTTCTATCTACTATTTCAACCCCTACCTCCGCAAGATGAGTTTCTAATGCAGTGGAAATAGCAGTGCCGGTATGGCTTGATTTACCTAATGGAGTATCTGTTGTATCTGCAGGAAAAATCACTATTTTTTGCTTCGCACCAGCAAGGGTTTCTTTGCTTGGTAAGATATCTGCTTTTTGCATTGAAACATCAGTATATTCGCGAATATTTTCTTTTGTTTGTATACAACCAGTAAGGCCCAACGTTGCAGATACTGCGACAACTAATAATTTTTTCTTCATGTACTACTTCCTTTTAATATGCAAAGTTAAATATGCTGAAATGCGCTTATTTAATTAATTTGTACTCGTTATCAGTATCGTTTACTCATCAAATCCCAATAACTGATAAACATCGGAGCGGTTTTCAACCACGGTTAAGAATTTACTCACGGCACTTTCATAAGCTTGTTGGTAGGCCGTCACAGAAGAACCATTAAGCAGATATGATTTTTTGCTGTAAACCTTGCCGGAGTTGGATTTAACTAAGAAACTAAAGTTAATACGTGTGCTATAAACAGAAAAAGCCAAACTGTTCTTTGTTTTTCCTTGCACCTGAATAATGGCATCAGCTTTACTTTTACGGCTAGCAACTTGGAACCCATGTGTTTGTATCAGGTCATTTAGTTGTTCTGCAATGGGGGATACATTACTCGTTGATTGAATATAAAAGTGGGTACTTGCAAGTAATTGCGCTTCGGCTAATGAATACTCCTGAAATAAACGCGTATAAGGTGTTAAATCAAATTCACTATCGGCAACTGCAATCAAATACAATAGCGGCTCAGCTTCAGCTACACTGGCTTGAACTTTGTTATAGGCGTAAAGCTGTTCAATCTTACTTTTACTACTTATATTATGCAGCCTAGTATCTATGTGATTGGTGATGGTTGTCAGCTTAGATTTTTTATCCTTAATAAACTCATTTCTCGAGATAGCAATTTCTACAAAATATTGTTGTTCTACCTTTTCAGCCTTTTTTTGCTCCACCTGCGTAAACTCAATATCTTTCACTTGAGTATTAATTTTTTGTGAAAAAAGCTGATCTACTTGCCCATTATGTAAAGACTGCTTGTGTAATGTATCGCTGTTAACACTGACCGAAAATTTACCGGCAATCTCTTTTAATGCATGTTGCTTGGCTTCTTCAAGCCCCTTGCCAACACCAACGCCATACATATATTGTTGATTATCTTGAGTAGGTGAAAGCACCCACTCAGGCACGTTTTCATTACCTGAATTAGATGAACATGCACTTAAAAGTACAAGCCCTGTCATAGCAACAAATAAAGGCTTAAAATACTGCTTACATTTAATCATCATTTTTCCTATAGCAGATTATATTGCAGATTTTGTTTCGTATAAGGCGATTCGTTTAGACACTTTTTTTAAGTAATGCTTAGTTTCATCGTAAGGCAGTTTATTCATTAAAGCGTTATACACTTGCTCAGGCGATAATGTGTTAATAACCCGTGCCGCTTTGTTAATATTTCTGGTGTTACCACTGTTATTAAAGACTTTTGCGACATTACCTGCACCGGTGTTGTAGGCTGCGATAGTGCAATACAAACGACTCTTTGGATCGGTTATCGACTTCAAATAACGTTTATCTAAAATACTCAAATAAGCACTGCCCGTTTCAACGTTAATACTAGGCACATACAACTCTTTAACTTGCATTGGTTTATCTATTTTTCGAATCATTTTATTCACGTCATGACCGGCAGTGCGTGGCACTATTTGCATTAAACCATAAGCAGGAACCGCTGATTTAGCCTTCGGTTGAAAAGCAGATTCGGAATGCATAATAGCCATCACTAGCGCCACGGGAATATCGAAGCGTTGGCTCTCTTTTTCAGCAAATGGCTTGTATTTTTTGGCTCTTTTACTGAGGCTGTTAGCCGGTAATTTAGCGGTATATTTAAGAACTTTATAAGTAGGCGGTGTCACCTTTGTTTTTTCTCTCAGCGCTGCATATTGTGCTTCAACAGTTGCAATACGTTGTGCCTCTTCTTTTTCTAGAGTCTTTTTTTGTAACTCAACAGATTTTTCAATAATACTTTCAGGCACACTTGCTTGAGTTTCTTGTAGCTTATCTGCTTTTAGATCTGCTTCATTCTTATAAGCGAGCGTTTGCTTTTTGATCACTTCCTTGGCATTTTTTTCTTGTTCAGTATCGAATTTAATCTCATTTAACTGAATATTCTTGGCCTTAACGACTTTATCAAGAGCTTGTTTTACTTCTGATTTATTTTCATCTTTAGCAAGATATGACGTTAATATTTTTTCACTCTCAGCTGCAGTAGTATCCGCAGGAACGAGTATTTCAACCACAGCCTGATTGTTATCGTAGTCAACAAGTTCTCTGGTTTTTAAGTCTTCAGAATAAACAACATTATTTATATCTTTTGCAGTAGTTTCACCCCATTGCATAATAATTTGAGTTTGTTTGTAATCGAACCCGTTTAAATACTCCTTTCTCCAAGTGTCATATTCAGCTAAATACCCACTAACAAAAGAAATATACTCTTCGACTATTTTGTCATTGTCAGGGGATTCAAACTCATTCATTTCTGCATCAAATTCATCAAATACATTGTCTGAACTTGCCAGTGGGCTAAGTGCTAAAGAGATAACGAATAGGCTAGTTATAAATTTTTTCATATGACCTCAGAAAAGCCACATCACTCAGAAAATATCAGTGATGTGGCTTCCTATATTATTTGTTTTTTAATTTTGAAAGCACGTTTGCAAGTTCATCAGCGGTCTTTTTGTCATTGAACTTAGACCATAACTCGGCATCCTTTGCTTCTGCTTTTTGGATCACTTTAGAAAAGTTCATATCGAAAGTCGCCTTGTCCATACCTACTAACGTATACAAACCACCAGCGGGACTAGTACGTTTAGTAATGATTCTTGAGTTATTTAAAGTGGTGCTTGAGATACTTTTTGTGACATTTTCAAAGTATTCATCTACATTTTCACTAACACCTTCAGTAGTTGTATTAGTAGAAGACGTTGAAGCCGTTTTTAAAATACTTTGTACATTAACTTCGAATTGACGACCTAGATTCACGCGTGCGTCATTGATGGAAATATCATTCATAATACTTGCCCCTGCTACATTTTTCTTAGCATAGCCTGTCGCACTAATTTCCAATCCTGTTGGTGTTACACCACACACCCATTGCGGCGCTTCTTCCTTTGGCGCGTCAGGGTAAAAACAAGCTAATGACTGCACATCGTTAACACTTGAAGTGCTTTGGCAAGCAGTTAATACCGTTACTAACGAGAATGTGAGTGCTGTTTTTTTAAACATTGGAGATCCTTTTTTTAAATAACGAAGTAATTAATAATGATTGTTAAATAACGCACTCATCTCATAATTGCTTAATAGAGATTCCAGCATTATTTCGTTAGACAATTCAGTAATAGAATAAAAATTGGGTATTAATGGTGATGAAAATGTCACTGAGGAAAAATCAAACTCTTCAACTGAGTTCAACTCATGGTTAACGTCAATAATAGTTTGGCTATAAGGTGTAGGCGCATTGCTGTAGTTCACATGCCCTAACAATAAGTTATAGAACATTAAGTTACGGCTTAACTCATAACTTTCTGAGAAATATTCCAAACTACCGACATTAGTTAGTATTGACTCCTGTGAAGGTAGGTATTGTTTAATATCCAGCGTATTAAGTTGCTTGTTGATATAAGCAACCGGTGCTAAAAAATCAGCTTTTTTACTGAATACGGTAAAACCATTCAAACGTTGGTTTTTAATAAAAGTAACCAATAAAAATTTTTCACTGTTGTAATAATAATATTGAAGATCATCATCTAATTTAGAAGGTTTAATGACTTGAGGAGATCCTAGGATTTGCTCCGTATAACGCTCAGTAAGTCCAATCCGCAATTTGCTAATACGCTTATATTCTATTTCGTTGGTAAACCTTGAAATCACTTCCTCATAAACACTAACAACGGCTTCTTTAGTATCATTCCACTGCCCAAGCGACAACATAATCAACACCACCGTAAAAGAGATATTTTTTATCTTTACTAACAAGGTAGAGTTATTATTTGCGGGAGTATCTGTATCGCTTTGTTGCATCCATTCACCTCTATTTGCGTACAAATAGTTTATTTCCAATAAAAAAAATACCACCTAAGTGGTAACATCGTGGAAATACTAAGGTTTTTTTAATAAAAAAGCGAAGAAAAAATTGAACTTTTATAGATTTTAACAATACATTTAAGAACAGAGATCACACTTTATAGGTTATTACATTTAAAAAGGCTTTATTAATATTATTTATTGACTTTATTTAATTAAAAAACACGTGAGTTCAGTGTTGTATCATTTATTTAAATGGATAAAACTATTGTTATCAACGCATAACGTACTATATTTAATATTAATAAAAATGCCTTCTAGTTTAGTTAATATTAAAATATTCCATTATAAATAGAGAGAATACTCAGTGAAGTCTATTCCCCTGCGTTGGTTAATTATTACCCCCTTCGTACTACTTGCACTTATTGCAGGTGTGCTGATGTACTTTGTATCCACCGTCACCATTTCCAATATAGCTAATAATGTAGGCGAGCAATATATCAAGGAGGTGGAAAATCGAATTGATGATAGGGTGGGAGATTTCATTGCGCCACTCAGCGACATTTTAGAAATTAACCGTGATGCCTTTACTAACAAACCTGAATTACTGAATAACTTAACCCCCATCGCCACCCGCTTTTACGAGCAAGCTACCCCTTTTGAACATATGACGTTTATTTCCGTTGCCACAGCAGACGGTCGTTACCTCGCATCTGCACGCGATCCCATTGGTAAAATACAACACAACATTGCAGCAAATTTTATTAACAAACCTTTCACCATGGAAGGATTTAACTATCACCCTAAAAAAAGTATCGGCGCCAAGATAGAAACCGATCCCGCTTTTAGTTACGACCCAAGGGGAAGACCCTTTTACCTCGATGCATTAAAAGCCCAAACAATAACCTGGAGTGATATTCATCCCTATTATGGTCGTCCAACATTGGGGATCGGCTTATCGGTTCCTATTTATGATGTAAATGGCAAAGTATTAGGTGTCACGGCAACCAGTGTTGCGTTGATTGAATTAGATGATTATTTAGAATCGTTAGAGCTAGTGGATAACGCTTACATTTTTTTAGCTGAAGAAAATGGTGCATTGATTGCCACTTCAAGCAAAGATGCTTTGTACAATATTACGGAAGGAACCTACACTAGGCTAAATCTCAACAACCACCCAGATCCCTTGTTTAAAATGGCCAGCCAGCACTTTAAAAAAGGCTCATATCACCTTAATCTTGATGGAGAAGCCTACTTATATCGCGTCAGTAACATCCAACTCAAATATGGAAAAACTTGGCTGATTGGTGTGCTTATTCCTTCTTCTTACCATGAAGGAATATTAACTGAATACACACAAACCACTATTTTCATTACACTCTCTCTATTTGCTTGTATTGCAATCATTGGCTCCGCGATTGCTTGGTATATAGGCAAACCGATACAACAACTTAATAAAGCCGCTAATGATAAAAAAGTTGAAAGTATTCTATTACTCCCACAACCCATGAGTAGGATCCGCGAAATTTGTTCGCTCAATCAAGGTCTACATGCAATGGCCGAAAACCTTTTAGATATATTGCAACACCTAGAACAAAAAGTATCAGAGCGAACGTCTTATTTACAGGATGAAAATGAGAATTTACTTGAGAGCTCGCTCACCGACGAGTTAACAACACTTTATAACCGTCGAGGCTTTAACCTCGTATTCGAAAAAGCATTTAAATCAGCACAAAACAAAGCACACTCACTTACCTTTGTACTGGGTGATATTGACTACTTTAAACGTATCAATGACGATTACGGACATACTTTAGGTGACTGCGCACTAGTCGCCGTAGCCGCTAACCTCAAAAAACATACACGTGCTGCAAAAGATATAGTAGCGCGTTATGGAGGCGAAGAATTTGCCTTGGTATTTCTGAATATGGAAACGGAACAGGTCCTTGAAAGACTTAATAATATTCAACAGGAATTTTCTACTATCCCCGTCTTTGAAAATCAGCACATAACCATGAGCTTTGGCTTAGCTGACCTCAAGGAACATCCCAATGCTTCAGCTGAGGCCTTGATAGAAATAGCAGATAAGAGACTTTATAAAGCAAAAAATAGCGGTAGAAATAAGATTGTTAGTTAGTATTTAAGGGCCCTAAAAAGGAATACAGCGTTCTGGAATCGCTACCTAAATTACTTGAATGACATCATAAAAAGCTACCTTTAAGTAAGTGGAACTGCATTGCTAAAGGGTAGCGTGATGATAATTGTTAAAAGTAAGTATATGACAATGATCTTTTTGTCATTCAACTTATTGAATAAATTCAACTAAGTAGAGCCACAGCACTTACCTTTTCTTAAAAACTTACTTATTTTTCAGAGCCTAATTGGAAACTTATGGCTTGGTTACGAAGCTCAGTATATTTAACGATTAGTTGTTCCTGATTTAATTTTTCGTCACCAAAGAAAAAGGCATTGTTATTAAGAAGCTGAATAAAGTAATCATGGATAAAACTTAAAATCAAATCTGCTTTTTTAAGCGTATAAATATTACATGACTGACCATGTAAATCATCCAACAAGTCCAGTACGTTAGAGCGATAATTTTCAACTAAATACAACTCTCTTAACGCTTCTTCGTTACTCAGTGCTTTTTCCCATTTCAAATTAATATTGTTTTGATGGCTAATAACACTAGTATCAGCTGCTGCATTTTTCAGGTTTTGAAGCTTATGCAGATAGGCCTGTAGCGCACATTGTTTTTCCAGACGATATAATCCAAATAACTCTTCCTTAGATAATTGAAGAGGATTTTTTAATAAGTAATCAAAAAAGAAGCGTGTTTCAAAGCGTTCGATACCGTGAAATAAAGGAGTATCTTGACCATTGCTATTAAAGTGCTTGAGTGGATTAAATTGATACATATAACCAAAATCAAACAGCTTAATCCTATTATTATTGTCCAATAAAATATTACCAGGGGATAGATCCCACTCAAAAAATCCGTTGAGTTCTAAATTGCAAATACATGTAAAAATTTGTTCAAAAATTTTTTTATTAAAACGTTGAGGAGGTGCTCCTACAATCCATGGAGAAAGAATAATCCCTTCAGTATATGATGCAAATTTGGTCTCAATTATATGATTAAAATCAGCCGCTTTAGTTTGCTTTAAAACGCTAAAATCATGGCGGCGCTGCACCTCATTAAGAAAGGATGTTTGACCGTCGACATTATTCACTAGGCTAGCAGACCTTTTTAGCTTAAGTGTCCAGTGCCTATCTGCAAACTGGAGATGATAGACAACGCCAGTCAGCCCAGAGTCGAAGGTTTCAACAACATAATGAGATTCACTGTTTGTCGACTTTAATTCTGCTAATGTAATTGGGAAGCCTTTAAGATCACCTACTTCAATATTTTTACCATTCTCACAAAAGCTCAGTTGTGCCTGTTGTCGTACTTTTTCTAAACTCATTTTTGCTCCTTTATTTTACTCCTGCATAAAACGACTCGCTGAGCTTATAATTTCAATCACAATGAATAACATCCTGTTACCTTTACAGTAAGTGAGACTCGTTAATAAACAAAGTAAAACTTTAAGTTATTGCAGAGTGTTCGACTAAGTGAGGATTTAAACAAAACAGTTAGATATTGCAAATAAACGGAATATGAAGTAGCGATAAGGGGCATTGTAAAAAGACAAGTTGAGGCTGTATTATATGCACAGCTAGTAGCTAGATTATTAATACAACTCGAGGTTTTATGAAAATAATAAAAAAAGCATGGCAACACTATTGTGACTGGTTAGATGAAATGGGGTTAACCCCAGAAAACAAACGTTGCTGTGTACCACTTGATGAACGCGCACAAAAAGCGCTTCGCGCCGAGCAGCAACCCGACAATGCAACAGATAATAAAAAAGCGAATAAGTAACAATCCTCGTTAAAGCATTCAGTGCCAAAATATGGATCATGACTAAGATAATCATTACATTAAAATAACGTAACTAGATCAAAACAAAGTAACTAAATTAAAAAAAAGTAACTATATTAAAATAACTATTGAGGTTCTGTTAATAGTTAATCTCAAGATATGAAGTGTTTTCTAATGATGATCAAGAAGCCTCTTTTTAAAGAGTAGATTACCTTTGTAAATACACTTATTAAGATGAATTAGTACCACAATAATAATGATATTTAAGGATATAAAAATGGGATACAGCGACTTCGCAAATATTTTTTCAGAAAAGACAACCTATAAACCAGTTGAAACATTCGGCGCGGAACATCGCATCAATTTAGCTGAGCTTAAAGCGACTACAACAGCTGTATTTAAAGAAAGTGGAAAGATACCCGCCATCAAACATGTCAATGCTTTCTTCGGTTTGGGTCGTCCACTTCCATTGTTATCAACAAAAAATTACGTTGAGCAAATCGAGTTATCTATTAATAATGAGCAAGCAGAGTAAGGTTTATATGTAATTTACGCCTCATCAAGGCAAGTTCTTTAACCTTAACTTCTAACCTTTAACCTTTAACTTCTAAAAGTTGTATGTTTATCCCCAAGCTCCTAAATCGGTTGGTGTGTGGTCAACTGATTTTGGCCAAATTCACGCATTCAAGTAAATGTCTTCGCTCAAAGACTTATTCTATAAACATTAAAATAAATAGTTTGATGCAATTAAAACGAAGACAATCTTTATCGGCTAGTTGAATAACTCACATCCCCTCTTACTATAAATCTAGAAACCTTAATTTAATCGTCTAAATTACTAAACTAGTATAAGGCTGACATTGAATTATAGTATCGAAATTCTAAGTCGTTTACGCGCATAAGGGAACCTACAAATCATTACATAGTGACCAAATTAATTTACTAATGTGAGGCTTTCTTTTGGATAAAATGACCATGTGTATTTTCACAAACTGAGGTATGTTTAGACACCTATAGACCCTGTTATCTCTTAATGCGAGTGATTAGGTCACTATGTAAATTCTATTAACTTAAACAAGGGTAAGACGCACCAATTATTTGAGTTCTAATTATATGCGCTTGTATTTGTACAAAGAGTTTATTTATGCAAGTATACAGAGGTAACGAACGTTAAATCTATTAAGGGCAATCTATGAAAATAAATATTTCCGGTCACCATGTTGATGTTACTGATAGCATCAAAGAGCACTTAGAAGAAAAATTCGCTAAAATATCTACGCATTTCCCCACACTTATCTCGCTAGATGTGATCATTTCCAAAGAGCATGATGAGTTTAATGTTGAGATTAGCACCAATTATGAAGGCACCAGCATTGCTGTTAAAGGCAACAATGCAGTTATGTACCCAGCTATTTCAAATGCAGCTAAAAAATTAGATACCGTGTTAAAACACCGTAAAGGTCAATTAAAAGCAGATTTACATGAAAAGCCTGAGCTGATTGAACCTGAAAGTGATGATGAAATTGAAGAAGAAGAAACTAACTTAAATTAGTCTACTCGATTAAGCCAATCATATTAAAACGCAGCCTCGCTGCGTTTTTTGTTTTAGTACGATAAAAACCTCGCAGAAACCTTCCATTTGCACTTTTAAAATAACGCCCCTGTTTTCTAAAAAATGATAATCGTGATTATCCGCTAACTAGATAACCAAACTTAGTTGACCATTTCACTTTGTGTTACGAAGAAAAATTGACCAAATATTATAGTTTTCCAAATCGTTTGGTACAGTTTCGTACACAATTTTCTAGGGCGCTTTGGGGCACAAAGCGCCCTAGAAAAATTACCGATAGATACAAAAAAGGCAACCATGTAGGTCGCCTCCAAGGGCTCTTTAGAGATTTGAAGTTGGGGTTATGCTAAATACAGAAATGCACCTAACAAGCATTCCTATGCATATCTCGTTAATAAGAGTTTAAGTACAGCGCTATTAAAAATGTTTTACTCTGCATCGCTTACTTATTCAAATGCCCCATCATTATTTATTAATACGACGATACCAATCATAGATAGCCCTGCCAATTGCATAAGGATTGTCTTCTTGCACATAGTGAATACCCTCACCAATATAAGATATCTGTATATTTTTAGCGCGAGTTTCCCAATAATCAGCGGCTTCTGGTGGGTTTTGAGAGCCCGGTGTTGCGTACAAATATAACCATGGAATGTCAGTATTTTCAAGCCAAGTATTGTAGTCGCTGATCACTTTGGTAGTGACTGCGGGCTCACCTCCAATCGGTATTTCCAAAGGCCATTGGTAAACCTGTATACGGGATTTTTCAGTCGGAAATGGCTTTAGATACTCTTCGTGTGTAGCTTTGTCTAACGGACGAACAATAGCACCCGGTAGCGCAACTTCGAGAAACCAGTTATCTTCGATAATCAGTTTATGTCCTTTAATAGGATCACGAACCATTTTAGAAAATTCAGCTTTTTTATGAGGATAATCTTCGTAGCTCTTTGCCGGAAGAAGAGGTGCCATAAGCGCTTCCATCGTCACAATCGCTTTAATCCTTGATTCATTCAAACGAGCATAATGTAAACCAAGTCCAGAGCCCCAATCGTGGACAACTAAGGTAATGTTTTGAAGGTCCATTTTTTTCATAAATGCATCAAAATATAGATAATGATCTTCAAATGTATAATTTAACTCTGGCTGATCAGATTTACCAAAGCCGATATTATCAGGTGCAATTAAACGACCTTGCGATTCTAAGTGTGGCATGATGTTACGCCATAAATAAGATGATGTTGGTTCACCGTGTAAGAATAAAATAGGATCGCCTTCGCCAACGTCTATGTAAGCCATCTTAGATCCTAAAATATCGATAAATTGATGGGTTTACTTAGTCGTTGATGGAATTTCAGTTGTTAATTGTAAGTTCATATTATCTCCAAAACCTACCACAAACGATAGGCTAATTTATTAGGGATCAGGTTTAGGTTAATCACTATCAGTCATGATGACGCATGAGTATGTTCATATTGTCAGGTTTATACTTTCTTCTGCCATGCAAATTTTTGAAATGGTTTATCCACTGGCGTATTAGCAATATGGTTTACATAGTTACTGATAGTCTTTTGAGAAAGTCCCAAAATAATATCTAGCACTTGTTGTTGCTCGTAGCCTGCATCATAAAAAGCACTCAGCTCCTCTGTTGATACTTGTCCACGTTTGCGAACAATACTCAATGTCAAATCTAACAACGCTTGTAATTTAGGTGTTGGCATTGGTAGTTGATCTCGCAATGCCTTTGTCAATGCAGGGTCTACTTTCATCATGTTTGCAATAGCAGTATGAGCAGGTACACAGTAAGTACAGCCATGTTCGATATTAATTCCTTGCCATACGACGGTTAATTCTTCTGCATTAAATGAAGACTGAATGAAAAGGTTATTAAGTTCATTATAGGCAATAAGCAGTTCTGGAGATTCTGCAATAATGCCATGCAGGTTAGCAATCATGCGGTTCTTTTTAAGAGAAGTCGCTAATAACGGTTTACTTTTTTCTGGTGCAGTTTCTAGGGTATGAATAGTAAATGTGTTCATGGTATTAACTCCAATATTGATAAGGTATCAACTCAGTCATTCACTGTATTGATTAATTGGTTGTTATTATTCCTTAAAAAACACATCAGATAATCAGAGGTTTTTCCCATTGATTAGGGGGTTATTTGCTACAATAGAAGTCTAAGTGTAATAAAAAGTGCTAACTGGCTACTTTGAGTGGGATATTGCAAACAATAAGCCGATATGTAGTTTTGTGCTGACGAGGACTTTTATCATGGATATAGCAACAAGATTAGATCTGTTTTTCGATGTCGTTAAGCAAGGTTCTTATACCAAAGCGGCTAATCTTCGAAATATAGATAGATCATCATTATCTAAACAAATAAAAATGTTAGAAGATGAACTAGGAACTCGTTTACTTAATCGTTCAACACGTTCTTTATCATTAACAGAAGCAGGAAAAGAAGTACTTAAACAAGCAGAATTAGTGAGGCAAACCATTGCAGATACTCACCGGATTGTTGAATCTTTCCACAGTCAGCCTAAGGGCCTGCTTCGAATCACCAGCCCGACTTTATTTGGCAAACAATACGTACAAAAAGCTATCATAAAATTTATGAAAGCTTATCCAGATGTCCATATTCAACTCATTTTAGATAATAAAAAACGCAGTATAATCGAAGATAAATATGATATTGCCTTTCGTATTGGACAGGCACAGGATTCCAACTTAATCGCACGAAAGCTAGCAGTGAATAAACCGATTTTATTAGCTTCAAAAGGTTTTCTAAAAGAATATGGGACACCACAAACACCACAAGAATTGTTCGCACTACCGGCCGTTGTATATGCAAATGACGGTTTAGTTGTGAATCGAATTACCATTGGTGCTGACTCGAAATTAACGCCTGGCGTAATATGGGAGCTTCAAGGGAAATATCGAGTTAATGAGCCGGAACTTATTCTTGATGCCATTAAATCGGGTATTGGCTATGGAATGCTGGGCGCTTATATGCTCGATAAAAATATCAAAGAATATGGACTGGTGCCACTGCTGACCAATTACACCTTGCCTGAAACATTAGGCGATATTCATGCACTATACCCGCATCGTAACCCAACCCCATTAGTGAATAAATTCATAGATACGATAAAAGAGGTGATTGGTGAGACGCCAATTTGGGAAAGTTATATTGACAATTTTTCTGATTATTACAAAAAGAACTAAATTAGGCTGGACTTGTTATTTGATGTCCATTAATCACTTTACACATACTAAGTTTTTGTGGCTGAGTAATATTAGCCACAAGTTTGTAGGTTTCTAAATTGCTTTGGGGGCGGAAGCATTTTGCTTCCGGATAGCATTATATTGATGATCATGTATCTGTTGACTCTGAAATTGTTAATGCATCTTCAATCTCTACACCTAAATACTCAATAGTACTTTCTAATTTTGAGTGGCCTAAAAGTAGCTGTATTGCTCGAAGATTTTTTGTTTTAGTATAGATTAAAGATGCTTTAGTTCTTCTAAGTGAATGGGTATTGTATTGAGTAATATCTAAGCCAAGTTTATCAACCCATTGTTTAACTATATTTGAATAGTAATGGTAACTAATATGGTAATTTTCCTTTCTGGGACTAGGAAATAAATAGTCGACAGGTTTTAAATCTTTACTATGGATCCAAATATTTAAACATTGCTGTGTTTTGGAGGTGATTTCAAATTGGACTTCTCGGTGTGTTTTCTTTTGTTCTATTATCGCCCTAGATTGAATTAGTGAGCCTGTGCAAATATCACGTACCTTGAGCTTAATTAAGTCACTTGACCGAAGCTTGCTATCAATTGCCAAATTAAATAAAACTAACTGTTCAAGCTTATTTTCTAATTCTAACCGTATACGAATTCGCCAAATTTCCTCTAATTTAAATGCTTTTTTCTGACCGACTCGCTTTCCTTTATTCCATGCTTTCATAATCTACTCCTATTGAATGGTGTAGTAGGAGCGTTATGTAATTCTGTTTCGAAAGCAAAGTATGGGGCACATAGCGACTTAAAAATTCATCTCTAAATGAGTAGTTAAACCTATGAACTACCATAAATAGCGCTCTTTTTAATTGCGTAGAATATCGGTTTTTTCTAGCCAAGTTCGAGTATTAAATTTCGAATCTGATCAGCCAGCTCAGGTGATTTAATTAAAGCACCATGACAAGGCAGTAAAATTTTAGGCGGTGAAATTTCAATAAGTTGCATTACCGCGCTGGCAAAGACTTTTCGATCTTTAATACCAAAATTAGGAAATACTTTAACCATTTTTACAATGTCACATATTGGGCCTTCAGTATGTTTTTGGCCAGCAAAGGCATCCACAACATGCCAAATATAGCCAATCTGCGCTGACTCTATAAGCCAAACCTCACCATTTTTCAAACCACTGGGTTCTTCCAAGGTAAGCCCGTCTGGTAGTGCACTGGCTAGCGATGATAATTCTTTGAACGTTAGTCCTGTCTTGCTAGTCAAGCGTGCATGAGCACTCTCAGATGCCACCAGATGAGCTTTGGGGTAGGCTTTTGAGTACTCTACCAAACCAGCATTATGGTAGGTATTGGGGGCGAGTAGATACTTGACATCGCCTAATTCGATTAGGCTATTTTTAGCCTCTTCACTGAGGCCTGACACTGGACTATATAAACAAACGCCACCTATTCTCAGTTTAATAGCCGTGCATCTAAGGCTATTTTTGGTGGCGGTATATAATGTAGCAGAGCCATCGACTGCTTCAAACTTGGATAATTTAGCTGCCATCGGTACTTCCTTTGTCGTGGTCAAATTATAGTGTCAAATTATAGCGGTCAAATAAATCTGCTCATGGTTCCGTAGTCTACCCAATATAACGCTTAAGCATTTTTTCTATTTGACCACTAGCCCTATAATTAGTGTTTATTTAATAACTTTTTTATACCAATCGACAATACCTTCACCAATTTCGTGTGGATGTGACTCTTGTAGATAATGCTTTCCTTCACCTAAATCTACTGCAGTAATATTTTTCCACGTTTCAGCGATATGCTCACCTAATTCTCGATTAATGATTAGTCCTGGCTCTGCATAAAATAACAACTTAGGCACATCTGAATTTTTGTGGTATTCATTATATGAATTAACAATGTCAGTGGTAAATTTTGGGACGCCATCAAAAGAAATTTGACCAGGCCACATAAGCAGTGGTTTACGGCTCTTTTCTTCCAAATAAGGCGCTCGGTAATGGTCCATTTCTTCTTGAGTTAATTCTCTGCCCGCCATCATGGGTAGCATAGCCTCAATAAAGAAGTTGTTTTTAACAATCATTTCATGCCCTTCTGCAGGGTCACGAAATTTTTTAAATAATGTTTCTGTCTCTTTAGTCGTATTTTTCCAATAAGAAACTTGAGACATAGCTTCAAAAAAAACAATCCCTTTTATATTTTCTCTATGCTGATTGGCATAGTTAAAACCTAAAGCAGAACCCCAATCTTGAATGACTATAATGATATTTTTTAAGGCTAACTTTTCAATAAACGCATCTAAATAGGTAATATGGTCTTCAAATGTATAATCTATATCGGGCTTGTCAGACTTACCCATTCCAATAAGATCAGGAACAACCACACGACCTAAGGCACTTACATACGGAATGATGTTTCGCCATAAATAACTTGATGTAGGGTTTCCGTGTATGAGTAAAAAAGTATCTTTAGAATTTTTGTCTCCTTCATCTACATAATGCATTTTAGAATCTAATACTACTTGAAATTTAGATTCAAAAGGAAACGCTGCTGATATTGGTTTGTTGTTTGACATATTTATTCCTTTTTAAATGTTTAAATTGAATTTTTGCGATTTAAAACTCTTGCTGCTTTTCTAATTTGCTTCAGTTTTTCTCGTTTTGTTTTATCCCACTTTTCTGTACCCGCGCTATATCCGTAAGCACAAATTTTAGTTGCGTTTTCAAATAGAAATCCTTCCTGCTCTTTAGGGTATATATTTCCTATTTCTCTAAGTGTCCAACCCACTCCTTTTTCAACATAATAAGCGTGGTCAGAAATTAAAGGTACTACCAAATCTATAAGTACTTGAAAAGGTAAATAGTGTTTTCTATGAGCGCTGTAATAAAGTAAACCCACTATGCTTTGTCTTCTATGCCATGGGTTTGTAGACGTATTCCATTTTTTATACGTTGGCAAAATTAATGCTGCATCATATTCTACTAATTGAGCATATATTTTTGAAATGCCATCGCTTGTTTCCCATCGATTAATTTTGTCTTGCCATAATTTAATCGTTGGCCAAGCGGCCAGCATTTCATCTTTGTTTTTAATATGCTCCTCCAAGAAATACAAACAAAACATTTCTGCTCTATACACTTTTGTGTTCGTCCAGATATAACTCCATATCGCTAGTTGTTTATCAAAAGGCAATTGCTTAAAAGAAAAACCTCCTTCAAAAGCTTTTCTTTGCAAAGGAACGGTTTCAACAGCTTTAGAAGTGATTGTTTCTATTTCTTGAAGGTAGTTTTGCATATTATTTAAAACTCTAATATTAATAGCTTCTTTCGCTAATATATTATTTTATAGTGGTTAGCGAATCGTTGGTTATAAATTAATTGCTAGCGGTTAATGCCGAGCTAATTACTTCATTACCATGATAAAGTTCAAATATCTGGTTACTGACTTCGTCACGATTAATGTAATACTCTATTGATTTAGCGACATCTTCTCTGCTAATGAATAAATCATTCGTAGAAGTCGAACGCGTGGTTGTTATGAGCCCGTTGCCTTTATCATTAGTCAGGCTTCCCGGTCTAAGAATGGTGTAATTTAGGCCACTGGATAATAGGTACTGATCGGCAAAATACTTTGCCACCAAATAGGGTTTTATTTCTGATTCAAATTCGTCAGGGTCTTGTGCGCCTAAACCACTTACCATTACAAAATGTTGTATACCTTCCTTTAAAGAATAATCAACTGCTTTTTTTGCTGCCCATAAATCTATTAGAAGTGTTTTATCGTCGCCTGTATTACCGCCAGAACCTGCACTAAATACTACTTTATCGCAGTCCTTAAAAGCGTGTTCAAAATCAGTTTCAAGATCGCCAACAACAGCCTCTACACCCATATTTTCTAACTTCTCAGCTTGTTGTTTGCTACGAACCATTGCGACAACTGGGCGATCCTGATTGTGAAGCAACTCAACCACTATTTTACCAATCTGGCCATTAGCGCCAATAATGAGTGTTTTTTTCATTTTTTATACCTTTTAAAGCAACTGTTTCACGTTGACCTGCCAAACAAAATACAAAAAAGGCAGGATCAACTCACATTAGATTAGAAGTCTTGAATTGTTGGTCTGATAATAATTTCGTTAATATCGACATCATCTGGTTGTTCAATCGCATAGGCGACAGCTTTAGCAATAGATAACGCTGGAATAGCGACTTTATAAATATCTTGAACAAATTGAGAGGTGGCTTCATCCGAACTACCGAATTTTAATTCAGAATCAATTAAGCCAGGTGATAATAGCGTTGTACGTATATTGCCACCCACTTCCGCTCTCAATCCTTCTGTTATCGCTTTAACCGCAAATTTTGTACCGCTATAGACAGCCGAACCCGGTGAAACTTTATGTGCAGCAACGGAAGCGAGATTAATAAAGTGACCACTATTTTGTTTGGTAAACACGGGAAGTGCAGCGGCGATACCGTAAAGTACCCCTTTGATATTAATGTCGACCATGCGATCCCATTCATCAACCTTAACCTCAGCCATCGGAGCAATTGACATCAAGCCGGCATTATTGACCATGACATCTAAGCGTCCAAAAGTCTCAATCGCCTTGTCGACAAGCATTTTAACCTGATCGGATTTGGTGACATCCATCGTGACATATTCAGCTTCGCCACCCTCAGCACGAATATCATTTACGATAGCTGCTAGTTTTTCACTACGACGCGCACCCAATACGACTTTAGCACCTTTTTGAGCCAGAAAACGCGCAGTTGCTTCACCTAAACCACTGCTTGCACCCGTTATAACAATCACTTTATTTTCTATATTTGTATTCATTGGATATAGCCTATTTATTATTCATTTCTAAGTGAACAAGCGCTTTTTCTGCAATTTCAACACCGTATTCTTGAACAAAGTGTCCTGCTTCTGCAATTTTTAAGGGCTCAGGGCAGCCTTTAATAAAGCTTCTTAAGTACTCCATTGGGCCTTCGCCTAAAGCTGTATCTTTCATGCCTATCGCCATGAAACTTTGACCGTTCCAGTCTTTTGACCAAAACTCTCTTGCGCGTTTTCCGTGCTCAACACCATCCATCGTTGGCTCGACAGGCACCATGGCGGGAAAGCGTCTTACGCCTGCTTTATAGCTGTTGTCTGGAAATGGCGCATCGTAAGCTATAACATCCATCACAGATACGGCTGGCCCTGCGTCACAGGCAAATAAACCACCGACTGGTATTTCAGGGGCATTTGCGCAGAAATCTCGCCACTGATAAAACCCTTCAGGGGCGGTTTCACCCACCGATATTGCCGTGTTCATAACAATCAAATTTTTGAATCGATCTTGCATATCCATTGGGATTGTTAACCCTAGAATTCCGCCCCAGTCTTGACAGACCAACGTAATATTTTTCAGATCAAGGCGTTCAATTAATCGCATTAAACTATCACGGTGAAAATCAAAGGTATAAACCGATTCATCAACGGGTTTATCTGAACGACCAAAGCCAAACAAATCAGGCGCAACAACACGATGACCAGCGCCCGTAAATATAGGAAGCATTTTTCTATATAAGTAGCTCCATGAAGGCTCACCGTGTAAACATAAAAAAGTGTTTTCAGATGAGGAATCACCCTCGTCGATGTAGGCCATGCGTAAAGACTCAAAACCAGCTAAATCATCAATGTAGTTAGGTTGGTAAGGAAAGGCCGGTAATACAGAGAATCTTTCTTCTGGTGTTCTTAATGCTTTAATCGTCATAATATTTCTCCTGAAAAGTAGTTTATTTAAGTTAATGTTATCAATGCTAAAATTATTAATTTATAAGTTACTGAGTTTTGCCTAAAAATAGGGATTTAAAGGGCTGCTCGGATGCTCGCATACTGCCAATGATGTAAACAAAGGCGGTAATAAGATCCATGACAGAAATATAGACAAAGATCTTTGGTACCAAGCCTAATGAAGCGGCATATGTAACAATGATAAAGCCGACCATTCTTACCAATCCGTTCCAAACAATAAGAGGGGCACGGGTTTTAATGTCTGAAGTAGCCCAAAGTAACGCAGCGCCCATAAGCATAAAAGATACGCCCAATACCACCGTGATAATTAACGTGTCTGCTTGAGGTGCCATCAGCGCTGAAATAATCATGCCTAGTGCGATTGGAAAGTTGAATAGAGCAGTAATTTGTACGAATTTTTTAAACATTTTTAGTTCACTTATTTTATACTTATGAAGCGATCGCTTCAGAATTGAGTTAATTGTGAAGCGATCACTTTGTAATGTCAATAGGGCGAATTGACATTTTGAAGTGACTGCTTCAAAATAGAGTTAATTAATATTATTTTTAAGGGCCACAGAGTGAAAGCAGGACGAAAAAGAGCGTTTGATAAAGAAGTCGTTTTAGATAAAGCGATGCGGTTATTTTGGGCCAATGGGTTCTCGGGTACTTCTGTTGCTAATCTTTCTTCTGAACTTGGCATTAATACGTCGAGTTTGTACGGAACGTTTGGCAATAAAGAACAGTTATTCAAAGACTCACTGGTTCATTATGTTAAGCAATACGTTGCAGCTAATTACAAACACCTAGTAGATCCATCAAATGCAACATTAAAAGAGCGATTACAAACTTGTTTCTATGGGCTTATTGAGCTGTTCACTAATAATGAGACTCCCCGTGGATGCTTACTCGTAAAAAGTGTTAATGAATCAGACAGTGTTGCGTTTCCAGAAGACGTGGTTGTTTATATAGAAAAATCAGGAACAGAAACTCAGCAAATACTGACGGATTTATTCGCGTCTGGCATTACGAAGACTGATATGCCCAAAGGTCAAACAGCTGAAAAACTTGCTACGTATCTATTGTCAATTAGTTATGGCATTGCCGTTCAAGCAAAGGCTGGTAAATCGGAAGAAGAGTTAAAGTCAGTCCTTGATCATAGTTTGAATTCTATTTTTGCTTAAAGCTAGTTAAGTATCATGACTAACTACTGTAGGATATAAATTTTTAGTCTTAGTAAGTCGCTAAGGGGGCGAAAGCGATTTTGCTAATGACACTCCTTATTGAAAGCGAACCTAGTTTTTAGAAGAAGTTTAAGCTAGCAAACTGAATAGTGATACAAGCATAAGTCAGTTGACATGCCCTTCTAATTCCAACCCCTACCAGTAAATTTAGACAAACCTTAGTTTGTCTAAATTTAATTACCTTTGTCTATAATTTAAATACCCTACCACACTACACATCTTGTCCTGCTGCCCAGCCGCAGCTCCAACACCATGCAAAATTAAACCCCCCGAGCCAACCGGTCACGTCCATTGCTTCACCCACAAAATATAAGCCTTTAACGGATTTACATTCCATGGTTTTAGAGGAGATCACATCGGTATCAACACCACCTAGTGTCACTTCTGCCGTCCTATACCCCTCGGTGCCATTAATTAACGGTTGCCATTGATGAAATAATGCCACAATTTGTTGTAGCTCTTTTTCATTGAACTGTTTTAACGGACGACTTTCAATTTCAGCCAAGCCTAGCAAACACTCTACCACTCGTTTAGGTAGGTGTTGAGACAGCAATGTTTTAAGCGCTAGTTCAGGGCGATCTTGTTGTGTCTGTGTCAATAAGCTTTGCAGATCTTGACTGGGTAATAGATCTATCAAGATGGTATCACCAGCCTGCCAGTAGTTTGATATTTGTAAAATAACCGGTCCGCTCAAGCCTCGATGAGTAAATAACAAAGCCTCACTAAAGCTCATGGGCGTTTCTTTTTTAGCATGCCCTTTTTTATCTGACTCTTTACCTGCCACGTCTTTTTTAATGGCAGTAGCGGTAGCGGGAAAACTAATCCCAGATAATTCAATGAGTTTATCTTTGAGTACCGGTTGTAATGTAAAAGGCACTAAGCCTGCACGGGTTGGTTTAACGGGTAAGTTATATTTTTCAGCTAATTGATAAGCAAAAGGTGTAGCACCTAATTTAGGCAGAGATAAACCGCCCGTCGCAACCACTAATGACTGACATTTAAAATCACCTTGGTTGGTTTGTACGGCAAAGTCGTTGTCTGCTATTTTCTGGTGGTCGATGACTTCACATTGCGTTTTAATGGTAACACCTGCCGCTTGTGCTTCATCTAACAGCATTTTTACTATTTGCTTTGCGCTATCATCACAGAATAGTTGCCCGTGGTCTCGCTCATGCCAACTGATATTGTGTTTGTCCACCAGCGCAATAAAGTCCCACTGTGTGTATCGGCTTAATGCTGATTTTACAAAGTGTGGATTACTACATAGGAAGTTGCTCGGCTCTACGTATAAGTTGGTAAAGTTACAACGCCCGCCACCACTCATTATTATTTTTTGGCCAATACGTTTTGCGTGTTCAATGAGTAAGACTTTACGGCCACGTTTGCCCGCTTCAATTGCACACATCAAACCTGACGCACCTGCGCCAATAATAATTACATCAAACATTGCTCACCTTAAACACAGTTAATTTGGTACTTTGACTCAATATTTTTTTGAAGCAAACGAAGATAAATTATCCCAACCTCTGCTTCGTTTTTAGAGTCTCTTGTTATAAAACATTGAATAAATAGGCTTTAACTGCAACTATCTTTTCTGCTAAAAAATTATCGGCTAAGGATACACTATTTGCCTTTTTTAGGGGGAATTCCTCAGTGAAATAAATAGCAGACGATGGGCCGTTTTTTGTCGCACTGATTGTGTCTTTGTCTGTTGTTTATGTTCGGGCTTATGATGGAGCTTATTAAGCTATTCCACCCTCTTGAATTAGAGCCTTATTTCAGCGTAATATTCATCAACAAGGCATCAAGATCAATACTAACAATAACGAGTTCCACAACGATAATTTGAGTGAGCACTAAGGGACGTTAATAAACGTTTATTCTGAGAAGAGGTTACGATGACTGATTTATACTTAATTCGCCACGGTGAAACATTATTTAACCAACTTGGCTGTTTTCAAGGTCATTCCGATAGCCCTTTAACTGCAACCGGCCACTTACAAGCATCTAATCTAGTTAGTTATTTTAATGATATTCCGTTACAACAATTTTATAGTAGTGATTTAGGTCGAGCTATCGCCACGGCAACGCCCCTTGCAAAGGCCAAGCAATTGCCATTACAAACTTGTCCTCTACTTCGTGAAATTAGTTATGATTATTTGGATGGTCAAGCAAAGCGCCAACTAACGGATAAAGATAGAGAGAAACTGACACGTTTATTTTCGGCTGAATTAGATTATAGAATTGGTGAGGGAGAAACCTTAGCCGAGGTGCAAACGCGTTTGTTTGATAAAATTAATGCGTTGAACAAACTGCATCAAGGACAGTCGATTGCGGTGATGACACATGGTTTATCAATAGTGATGTTAATTAAAAAAATACTGCAAATTCCAGTGGATGCTCCCCGGATGTTTAACGTCCACAACGCCAGTGTTTGTCATTTATCCTTTAGGTCTGGACAATGGGTTTTACAATGCATTGAACGTAATGATGTAGGTTAAGGCTAAAGAATAAAAACGCCCTGAAACACTTGAATACATTGCATATCAACAAGACATAACCGCTATGGATGGTAATAAGAAATGGTAGTAATAAAGGGCAATAAGAAATGCCAGTAATAAAAAAGGCCGCTTTCGCGACCTTTCAATAACACTACTTAAAATAGCTATTTTTTGATAACACTATTCTGCAGCTGGTGCTTCTTCTGTTTCAGCAACTGGTGCATCAGCAGCTTCAATATCTAATAATTCAACTTCAAAAATAAGCGTTGCACCCGGTGGGATTGAACCCGCACCTTGCTCTCCGTAACCTAATTCAGCAGGAATAACGAACTTGTATTTCTCGCCAACACTCATTAACTGAACACCTTCCGTCCAACCAGGGATAACACGGTTTAGTGGGAATTTAGCTGGTTGGTCACGCTCTACAGAACTATCAAAAACAGTACCGTCAACTAATGTACCCACATAGTGAACTGTCACTGTATCTTCAGCAGCAGGTTTTGGACCGTCTGCTTTAGTGATCACTGAGTATTGTAAACCAGAGTCAGTCACGGTTACGCCTTCCGCTTTTGCATTTTCATCTAGGAATGCTTTTGCTTCAGCAGCTAATTTTTCTGCCGCTTCAAGCTGTACTTTTTCAGCAGCCGCTTTCACTTTTGTATCGTATGCTTTTAGTGTTTCGATCATCTCTTCATCTGTTAATTTAGAGTTATCACGTAATGTATCTGTAATACCTTGCAGGATGATTTCTTTATCTAGTGTCATACCAAATTCAGCTTGCTTCTCTAGTGTAGTAGAAACATAACGAGAAAATGATGCGCCAATTGCATAGGCCGCTTTTTCATTATCATTTTTAAAACTTACCGCAGCAGTTTCTTGAGTTGAAGTTACTTGCTCTTCTTCTTGGTTACAGCCAACAGTAATTGCAACTGCTGCTGCTAATAAAGAAACTTTAAAAACGTTTTTCATTGTTACTCCAAATATTAAATTAAAACAGATAGCTTTGATTTTACTTCAAAAAGTTGTAAAGCAAGTATCTAAAACAGTTTACTTATACTAACCTTAAAGCTGTTTATCAACAAAGACAATTTAATCATGCCATTAGCTAATACTTTAAAAACTATTTTACTCACAAGCTGCTTGTTTTTAACGGCTTGTGAACAATATTCGCAACCGACTCAGCAATATGAACATGCTGTGCAAGGTGCCTTTGCAGCTGAACTCTCTCAAAATGGAGATTATTCACTGACATCGTCGATCCACCATGGCATCAGTTTATGGGATAATCGGCATAATAAACTGCTTTTCAACTGGTATCATCACCAGGGACAAAACAACGATGTTTTTATTGTGCGTTTATCATCAAATAACAGTGTTGCATTATCTGCCAGCCGTGACGAATTTGCATTATGGGATACAAAAACAGGTAAATCACTGGGATTTTATCAAGTTTCTGATTCACCAATCAGAGATATCCAATTGTCTGAAAATGGCCAATTCGTTGTTTATGGACAGGTTAATGGTAAGTTAGTTCATATTAATCTACGCACTGGACGCCGTTTAGAAGCGCCATTACACCGTGAAAAAATAAACAGCATCGACATGTCCAGTAATGGCCGTTATGTGTTATCTGGTGGTAACGATCATCAAGCTTTTTTATGGGATACCGATAGCGCGCAGGTAATACAGAAATTTGAATTTACACAACGTATTAGCATGGTTAGGTTAGAAAAAAATGGTCGTTTTGCTTTTATAGCAGATAACCAAAAGGCCTCTCAAATATGGGATTTACAAACAGGGAAATTAAAAAGCACACTCATTTATAGGGCTCGACAATCTATTTTCTCCTCGGTACGATTCATCAAAGATGGCAATTATTTGTTGACCGGTAATGGCACCAAGAAAGTAGTGTTATGGGATACCAAAACAGGTTTAGCAAAACAAGATTGGACGGTGACCCCAAGAAAAGAAACACGTCCTAAAACAGCTGTAGTATACTCAGCGACATTATGGAGTGATTCAGCAATTGTGACTGAAAGCTCTGCTGGATTATTAGAAATTTGGCCCCTAGCGCCTTTATAAGAGACACAATGGATAGCAAACAAGTAGAATTAGAACAACGTATTGAACAATTGGAAATGAAAGCGGCTTTTCAAGAAGATAATATAGACACATTAAATAAAGAGATTTTTGAACAACAACGCCGTACACAGCAGTTGATTGAACAAGTGGCTTTGTTAGCTATTAAGTTAAAAGAGAGTGAGCCGAATCAATTAGCTTCTGAAAAAGAAGAGATGCGCCCGCCTCATTACTAAAAGCAAAGAACGAACAGCTAATGATTAACAATAAATCATTAGCTGTTAACAAAAACAAATCTGCCGCTAACAGATGATAAAATGCACTATATACCCGTTATCAATCGAGATGCTTTATTCAGTCGTTAGCTTGGACAGCAAGGCAAGGCGTAACATGATGACAATGGCTAGTCCTTATCGAATGTTGCAACGCTGAATTGCTTTTCGAGCTAACGACCCACAGGGCAAGTTGTGAGGCAAGCATCTTCGTTGTTAGAAAGTATTGATTGAACTAGTTAGATCTTCAACTTTCTGCCTAGAAGCTACTCACCTCACAACTTGCTGAACTTTGCATCTTGAATGGTAACGGGTATATAATTAGCGAGTTAATTACTCTCCCTATAGAGTAATTGATTTCGCTAGTGCAGATGGATCATTTAAATAATCCAAATATTCAACCTTTACTTTCTCGCCTAATGGTAGTGATTGATTAACAGAAATCTGCGTAAAGCTCACTGTTTTAGCATCCTCTCGATACATTTTCACAGAACACTTTCCTGATTGCCCTTGATGTTGGTGATAATCAAAGTAATCATTTTCACTGGATTTTTGAGTATCTATTTGCAATTGAAATTGTGCACGACGATAGGCTGACACGGTTTCATAATCGACACCTGATGAGGTGATGGGCAATGAGTCTGCTGTTGATAAAGCTGAGAATGTCAATTGCTGTCCATCCCAAATATATTGAAATGCTTGTTCTGAGCTGTCAGTTTGTGCGGATAAGTTTGAATGAAAAACACATAATTGAAAGGCTTGATAAACACTTAAGTCCATATTCAATAATTGTTGATGAATACTGTCGGCGTGTTTTAGTAATTGCGGAATAATAACGCCACGACTTACGAAGCTCTTAAGGCTTGGGTCGATTTGCGCTTGGTAATAGTTTAATAATGCAAGGCTCACACCACTTTGATGTACTGCAATCCAAGTGCCACCACCGGTTGGGTCAATGGGATAAGCGGCATTTAAACTTGTATCAATACTAGGAGCAATAGCTTGGGGGCGTGTTATCTGCTCATCTCGATTAAAAAAAAGCTGATAACCTTGATCATTTAAACGATACGTTAATGTACACATTATATTAACCTGCGCGTAAAAAAGTGGCCGTTGCAGGTGCAATACCTAAACTACCTTCTACTTCTATTTCCTGAGCTTGTGCAATGTGCTTAATCGTTGCTAGGTGGTGCACTGCGTGACTACCAGTAAAGATAATCTCACGGGCAAGACTTGTATCCACTATTGCAACTTGCTTATCTGTTACTGAAATTTCAGTTGATAACTTAATAGTTTGTTGCAATTGTTGCGCTGTTAATGCGTTTAAAAAATCAGAGATCTCTTGTATCGACTGCAGTGCGGCTTTCGGACAACTTTCAATAATGCCACCACGACTGCGTTTATCGTAATCAATTAGTCCTTCTGACAAGCCATTAATAATCGCATAATAGTGATCTAGAATGTGGCGCATGTGTGCACCCGCAGAACTCATAAAGTAAGGCGAAATAATTTGTGTATATTGCTGTTCAGAAACAGACGTTAAATACGTTTTAGCTTGTTGTAATATAATCAATTGGCTTTCAATCATTGGCCAAACATTCCTTCATGTAAATGATGTCGATTAGAGTGCTGTGCTCTTTAATAGTTCAAGAATAACATATCAACGAAGCTTACTTATCACAAAATCATAACATCGTTATTAATCCGTAAATAACACGGCTAAATCATCGTGGCTGGCTAATGAGGGATCATCAATGACTCCAAAACCTATCCAACCTTCACTTGCGCTAGTGATCCCGGTGTCAGGGTCAGTGACCAAATGAGGATGTTCCAGATCCATCGCGTAGTCAGCAGAGGCTTGGTATAAATAGCTATCATGAATAACAAACGATCCTTGTTGATATTCAAGCTTTGGCTGAAAATAAATAAATTCATTTAGCCCTATCGATGAGGCAATCGTCGGTGCGTATGGGTTGGTTGATGAAGCATTATTTGTTTCTGATGTCAGCAACGTTAAATTAACTTGCTGAGCATGGGTAAAGTCTTCTACTTCTCCCTGAGCATTAAGCCATGAAACATCCATCATCACTTGTTTAAAATCGCCACCATGATCAAAACCCGCTACAACATCTGCAATCGCCCACGATATTGAGAACTTAGTATTGGCAATGTCTATATTAGTTTCAGACACATCATGCAAATCAGATAACTGATTAATATCTGTAATACTCAATACCTGTTCCATTTTCCCCGTTACTAATGACATCATCGCTGTACGTGCGATATTGTCACGCTGTTGATCTGTGACTTTCTTTTGTAAGCCTGTGATGTTAACCGTCGTTAAGCTAACCACTATCAGAGCAATTAAAATTTCAATTAATGAAAAGCCTCTATTTTGAGGTTTGTTTTTATTATTGGTCATTAGAAATCTCTCCATGTTCCTGCCACTAATTGATAATTGCTTGTGGCGTCTGTCATCCCTAATTGTTTATAAAGTTGATTGAGTACATTTTTATCGTAACGGATTGATAAAGGTGGCAGGCTATTATTGTTGTTGAAGTTGTTGTTAAAGTTATCGCTGTTAAAATTATTGCTTACAGCGCTACTCACCGAGCAACTGTATTCACTTAATAAAGCGCCATTTACTTGAATACCCGCTAAATCAATACTCATGTCTTGCGCAGTTTGTTTAATGCCATCAATATAAACAAGATTACCGTTTTCATCGATAACCTCTTCAGAGGCCGGCAATAAATACAATAAACCGATCACCGCACTGTGTGTATTAGGCAAGGCAGTAAAAGAACCTCCTTCCATGAAAATCAATTTAGGGTCATCTGCTGAGCCAATAGTAAAGTGTTTATTACCCGCGCTATTTGTCGATGTATGTTGTTGCTTAATATCACAATCTCCAGTGATATAAATAATATCAATGAGGTCATCCATATTCTGCAGTTGTTCAGAACAACTGCCGTTATTTAGGTTTCCCATATCAATATGCGCCACTTGTGATGAGCTTGTTAATTCGCCTTTTGCATCTTGCCAGGTGATACCAAACGTATTTTCAAATAGTGAAGTGGCGCTATTCATATCTTCAATCGGTTGTACTTGATCAAAAACAGAGCCGGATGCAGAAGCTGCACTGCCCCACTGGTTGAGGTTAATTTGTTTAAAACGAGACAGCCCATCTTGATCCAACAGCGATCCATAAATAGCACTAAGGTCTATGTTATCGGCCTGTAATGAATCATCCAAACAAAAATCAGGTACTGGTTGATCGTTATTTTCCTGAGCAAGCACAGTGCTAGGTAATGTAAAGCTTGGCTGGCTAAGCGTAATTTGTGGCGCAATACTCCCCGGAGAACGGCATTCAGCGACAGTTAAACCTTCACAGCCATCATTGATTGAATCCGCCGCATTAATTTGTAATTTTCCATTACTAGAAAGAGGTGCAGTGGGAATATTAAACGCGATATCGTAATAAACTTGCACCGAAACTTGCTTTAATGCAGTGCCATCTTGTGAATGTCCGACGGAAATAATGAGTAATTTATTGCTGCTTAGTTGAGTTACAGTGACCTGATATGAAGTCGTAGCATTAAGTGAAGCGGTGTAAATGTAAGGTAGGTTATCAAGCATATTAGTGGCAGTTGACACATTTTTCAGCTTGCTTAAGGTTAAATTAATGCCCGACTCTGCATTTACAAAAGCCTCACTATTACGATAATAGTTACCCAACACTTGATTATCGATGATCTGTAAATACGCCATGCTCGCTGTATAGGCGACTCCCGCAATGCTTAATACAATTGCGGTGATTAAAATAGCAAAACCCTGTTGTTTGATTTTCATTTGACCTCCAGTATTTAACTGAATATTGCAAACTAACCAATACATTTATTCGGGCTGATCATTTTTGGCTAACCATCTTTAAATAAAAGTTACCCGTATGCTCATGACCCAATAACCTTTAAATAATGCCATTTTTATACTCATATTTTGGTTAATACTGGGTACCTGATTAATTAGTCAGTTATTAGAGCTTAGATAAAAAGTCAAAAAAGTTAATAAAAAAACAATAAAAAACCTCCTCAACCACTCAAAAAAACACTTATTATTTTTGATGTTGATCTCATAAACGACGCTAACCTAATGAGAGATAACATTTATTTAACAACATAGGCATTCCTCACAATAACTATTTTCCCTCTCGATTAGAATGCTGTGGTTATTTATTAAGCTATACCTAAAAAATAAAAATATGAGCAATTGATTATTATGTAATAACGGAGCGAACAATGAGCGGAAATACTATTTACCCAGTTTCACCTGAGTTAGCGGCAAATAGCTTGCTAACCAATGACCAATATCTATCTGAATACAAAGCATCTATCGAAGATCCAGAGGCATTTTGGGGTGAAAAAGGTAAAATTCTAGATTGGATAAAACCCTATACCAAGGTCAAAAACAGTTCTTACGCTCCAGGCAATGTCAATATTAAATGGTTTGAGGATGGTGAATTAAACGTTTCTGTTAACTGTATCGATCGCCACTTAGGAACGAAAGCTGACCAAGTTGCATTACTATGGGAAGGGGATTCACCTGAGCAAGATGCAAAAATCACATACCAAGAGTTATATACACAAGTTTGTCAGTTTGCTAATGCCTTAAAAGAACAGGGCATTAAAAAAGGCGATGTGGTTTGTTTATACATGCCAATGACGCCTGAAGCAGCAGTAGCAATGTTAGCCTGTACTCGAATAGGTGCAGTGCATTCTATTGTTTTTGGTGGTTTCTCTCCTGATGCGATTGCAGGTCGAATCGTTGATAGTAGTTCAAAATTAGTGATCACTGCCGATGAAGGTCGACGCGGCGGACGTACAGTGCCACTAAAAGCAAATGTAGACGAAGCATTAACACGTGATGGTACTGACTGTGTTGAACATGTCATTGTGTTTAAAAACACTGGCGGTGACGTTAATTGGGTTGAAGGTCGAGATTTAGATTGGACAACGGTCACTCAATCACAACTACCAGATTGTCAACCAGAAGCAATGAATGCGGAAGATCCACTATTCATTCTATACACATCAGGCTCTACTGGCACACCTAAAGGTGTATTACATACTACCGGTGGTTACTTAGTGTATGCAGCCATGACCTTTAAATATGTGTTTGATTATCAAGAAGGTGATATTTACTGGTGTACAGCCGATGTAGGTTGGATCACTGGTCATAGTTACTTAGTTTATGGACCCCTAGCGAATGGCGCGACTACGCTGTTATTTGAAGGTGTACCAAACTACCCCACTCCAGCTCGTATGAGTGAAGTGGTTGATAAGCATAATGTGACGATATTGTACACTGCACCTACTGCTATTCGTGCATTGATGGCAAAAGGCGACGAAGCAATACAAGGGACTCATCGTAACTCATTACGTATATTAGGGTCCGTAGGCGAGCCGATTAACCCTGAAGCATGGCAATGGTATTACGATAAAATTGGTAATAAGCAATGTCCTATTGTTGATACATGGTGGCAAACAGAAACCGGTGGTATCTTAATTACTCCTCTGCCGGGTGCTACGGATCTCAAACCAGGCTCTGCAACGCGTCCATTCTTTGGTGTGCAACCCGCATTAGTTGATAATGAAGGTAATATTTTAGAAGGTGCAATTGAAGGCAACTTAGTGATGCTAGATAGCTGGCCTGGTCAAATGCGTACGCTTTATGGCAACCATGACCGCTTTGAACAAACCTATTTTTCAACCTTCCAAAACATGTACTTCACTGGTGATGGTGCACGTCGCGATGAAGATGGATATTACTGGATCACAGGACGTGTTGATGACGTACTAAATGTTTCAGGACACCGAATGGGTACCGCTGAAATAGAAAGCGCATTAGTGTCACACCCTAAGATTGCAGAAGCCGCTGTTGTAGGCGTTCCTCATGAAATTAAGGGCCAAGGTATTTATGCCTATGTGACGCTAAACTCAGGTGAATACTCTTCTCCTGAGCTTTACGCTGAAGTGAAACAATGGGTACGTAAAGAGATTGGTGCGATTGCTACACCTGATATTTTACATTGGGCAGAAGGCTTACCTAAAACACGTTCAGGCAAAATTATGCGTCGTATATTACGTAAAATTGCAACCGGTGAAAGTGATCAATTAGGTGATACATCAACCTTAGCCGACCCAAGTGTGGTTGATAAGTTGATTAAAGAAAATCAAGAAATTAGATAGGCTTTAACGGCCACTGATTTTAATAAATCCGACATAGCCAATTGCTGGCTTTATCGCTAAACTCCTCGATAACCTAACCGTTCTCGAGGAGTTTTTTTATGAGACTTCTGTTCAAAAGGAGTAGCAAGTGAAAGTATTAGTATTAAATGGACCAAACCTTAACTTATTAGGGAAACGTGAACCGGAAGTTTACGGTAGCCAAACCCTAACAGATATTATTGAATCGCTTGAGTCAGAAGCCACTCACTTAAATATTCAATTATCTCACCTTCAATCCAACCGTGAATATGAACTGATTGAGAAAATTCACGACAGCGCTGGAGAAATTGATTTTATTATTATCAATCCCGCTGCGTTTACACATACTAGCGTCGCCCTTCGTGATGCGCTATTAGGCGTGGCGATTCCGTTTGTGGAAGTACATTTATCTAATATCCATAAACGTGAAAAATTTAGACATCATTCTTATTTATCAGATGTCGCTTGTGCTGTTATTTGTGGCATGGGTGCACAAGGTTACTCATTTGCCTTACAAAGTGCGCAAAAATTTGTACCTGAAAAATAATCGATTAATGGTTCTGTTCATTAACACAGCTGTTCGCCTAATTTTCATTCAAGATTGTGCAAGAATATGTCAAAACTACCCGAACGGGTAGTTACTTTATACCCACTCTTGAGGCATTCTATATGGGTCTTAAGGAATTGAGGCATAGTAGTACACCCACTTTAATGCCATTTAAATGGATTTTTTATTAAATTTGTAATAAAAAGACATATTGCAGGCGAGCCTAACTTTGTTAGGCTTTTTTTTATCTATCGTTTATTTTTTAGCTATCTTTTACAAACTTCATTGAATACACTTCTTGATTCATTTCCATTATGCAAAATAGAATCACTACAGCGCATGGGAAGATCAATGAAGCAATCACTTAATACTAATAAATGAATAATCAGATGCAATCAATAAAAGTACCCAAAAATCATGTTAGATGGCAATCATTTCGCACTTTTAATATCGTTATCATTGCATCATTCATTTTCTTTTTCTCAATCGGCATAGCACAAAGCTATACTGTTTTTGACTCATCCCCTACATTTACTACTGCATTCTATATACCATTAACTATTTTATTATTATGCATAATGGCGCTCGTCAGTCTGATTTATAAAAAAGATAAATTAGCACAAAACATTATTCTAATCAGTGCGCTTTTAATCACTCTATTTGTGGCTATTAATAGTCATTTCCAAGAACAAACCTATCAAAATAGCTTCTTATATTTAACGCTGTTACTGCCTCTATTTTATGCTTATTTGTTTTCCTACAGCATTCCACTATTAATATTTAACAATATATTTTTAACAGTTTGTTATGTATTTTCATGTGTATTGGGGGAAAGTGATGCCTTAGTCTTTCTATTTAACAGCACTTTTCTTATCACTATGTGCTATCTCACTGTGAATACACAGATGCGGAATAATAAATCACCAAAACAAGAAACAGATATAAAACCAGAAAAAGACACTATCCTTAGTCAACATAGTGCTCGTTATTTAAACCGTATAATTCACGATATACGTCAACCACTAAGTAGCTTATCTTTATATGGACACTTGTTAGAAAATAAACTTAATGATACCCCTCACTATCAGCTAGCAAATAACATCAAATTAGCGTCAGAGGAGCTGGAACGTTGGTTATCTAGCTTATTAGATTTAGCACGCTTAGATGGCAATGCAATCACTCCCTCGCTGACTGAATTTAATGTCGCCTCTACACTATTACCTTTAGTCAAAAAATATCAACGTCAAGCTTCTGGATTAGACATTAATATCACTGGTCGCGTACCTGACATTACCGTAAAAATGGACAAACAATTATTAATTGAAATTGTGGAGACATTGCTTAGTAACGCGATTGTTCATGGTAAGCAAGAAAATGCAGCAAAAATATTATTATCGGTTAGAGCTCACAAGGGTAATGCGTTATTACAGGTATGGAACCAAGGTGAGCCGATCATAACGTCTATCTATGAACATTTATTTGATGAAGTAGCACTAGCTGATAATCCGTTACATAATAAAAGTAAAGGCATTGGGTTAGGGTTAGCAATCGCTCAACGTAAAGCTGCATTGTGTAAAACACAGATAGTGGCAATCACAGGGCCTAATGGTAGTTGCTTTCAATTACCGTTAGAAACCGTCGCTACTGCGCCGACATCGATTAATTTGAATCAACTTGCTAGTCACTCGATTAGTTACAGAATATTATTAATTGATGATGACCCAGGCATTTTAAGCGCTTTAAGTATGTTACTTGAAAATTGGGGTTACCTTGTCGACAGTGCAAGTACAGCTGAAGCAGGTTTACAACAGTACAAGAGTAATCGCTACGATTTAGTGATCTCAGATTATCGATTACCAAACCAAAAAACAGGACTTGATGTTATTAAAGCGATTCGTCAGCAAGATACCATTCCGGCGGTATTATTAACGGGTGAGGCTGATCCAGGAAAACTACAAGAAGTGCAAGAAACGGGCAAAGGGATAAACTATAAAGTACTCAATAAACCCGTAAAACCCGCTTCTTTAAGGTTTTTATTAAAACAATTACTAAAATAAAAAGCATCAATAAGCCTGATTGAGATTTAAATAAGCCTGATTAATATTTAAATAAACCAAGTTAAGATTTAAACAAACCAAGCTCAAGTGCTTTTTCAACAGCTTTTATACGACTCGAACTGCCTGATACCTGTAATGTCGCATATAGCCTTTTTTGATGAAATTTTACTGTATCCTGAGAAATACATAATACATCAGCTATTTCTCGGTTCTTTTTACCTTCATGAATTAACTTCAAAATTTGCATTTGTCTATCAGATAAATGTAATTTTTGTTCATTTTCAGCCTCAACTTGTGCAATCTGATTAATCTTTATTGCGACTTCTTCAGGCACAAACAACTCACCGCTAAGCACGGTTTTCAAGGCAGCTAACATAGCTTCTGGAGAATAACACTTAGGAATAAAACCTACCGCACCATGTTTTAAAGCCTGATACACATCGTGATAATCTTCGCTAGCTGACAATACAAGCACAGGAGAAGCTATCTGCGCCTCTGTTAATGCATCGATCATTGCCAAACCAGTCATTTCAGGCATATATAGATCCATCAGAATTAAATCTGGCTGAATTTCTTTTATTGCGACTAGCGCCTCAATTGGGCTATCAAATGTAGCCACCAAATTATTTTCATTTTCTAAGGTTAGTTTTAGACCATATAAAAATAACTGGTGATCATCAATAATCACTATTTTGTTCATCGAAATACCCTTTTCGTAACAAACTGTTATTTTCAAAATAAGATGATACTTTACAATGAACTGTCTGAAATTATTACTAAAGATCAGAAAGTTATTTGTAAAGATCAGAAAAATCCTACTAAAGTAAGCAAATATTGAATAACAATCAATGATAAAACAATAATTTTAAACTTACGCGCACATTCCATTCAACATACAAGGATCAGCAAACCGTATTTTACGACGCTATATTAATTAATCAATTCCCTGTATTCTTGCGCGCTATCTATTGACTCAACTAAAAAAGAGATAATCATGCCTTGGATCCAACTTAAATTAAACGCAAGCAATGTAAATGCGGAAGAGATTGGTGAACTATTAATGGATAATGGCGCCCTATCGGCTACCTTTACTGATTCGCAAGACACCCCTATTTTTGAACCAATGCCAGGTGAAACCCGCCTATGGGGTGATACCGACGTCACTGGTTTGTATGAGGCTGATGCCGATATGCTACCCGTTATTGCTCTATTAAAAGAGAGTAACCTACTTGCGGAAGACTTTGCATTTAAAGTTGAGCAACTAGAAGATAAAGACTGGGTACGTGAATGGATGGATAACTTTCATCCCATGCAATTTGGTGAACGCTTGTGGATTTGCCCAAGTTGGAAGCCCGTTCCCGATGAAAATGCGGTTAATGTAATGCTTGACCCTGGCCTTGCTTTTGGCACCGGTACTCACCCAACGACTGCACTCTGTTTGTCTTGGTTAGATGCTCAGGACCTGCAAGATAAGGTGGTTATCGATTTTGGTTGTGGCTCAGGCATTTTGGCTATCGCAGCACTAAAACTGGGTGCAAAACGCGTCATAGGCATTGATATAGACCCACAAGCGATCACTGCAAGCCGAGATAATGCACAACGTAACAACGTATCAGAACAACTTGAGTTATATTTACCAGACGACGTCCCTGAAGGTATTGTGGCAGATGTTGTTGTGGCAAATATTCTAGCGGGCCCGTTACGTGAATTATCAAGCAGTATTGAGTGCTTAGTGAAGGCTAATGGTGCTTTAGCATTATCAGGTATTTTAGAGCAACAAGCTGAAGAATTGATTGAAGTTTATGGCCAATGGTTTGCTATGGATGAGGCAAAAATCAAAGATGAATGGGCGCGTTTATCTGGAATTAAGCACGCTTAAAGCGATTATAAATAACTGAGAACAAAGTGTTGCTCAATTTGCAAGCGAAATAATTTCAAAATGCTTAATTATTAACCTTTATTCTGCAGTAAAAAATGCGTAGACTACGCCGCCTTAACTTAGAGAACGCTTAGAATATGCGCATTGGAAAGTATCAATTAGACAATAATCTTATTTTAGCGCCGATGGCAGGCGTCACAGATAGGCCGTTCAGAGAACTTTGTCGCAAACAAGGTGCTGGGCTAGCTGTGTCAGAAATGCTTTCATCCAATCCTCGTGTTTGGAATAGTACTAAATCTAAGTTACGAATGGATTACCATAACGAATCAGGTATTCGTTCTGTACAAATTGCTGGTTCTGAACCGCTAGCAATGGCTAATGCCGCACGATTGACCGTGCAGCTAGGTGCTCAGATCGTTGATATTAATATGGGATGTCCCGCCAAAAAAGTGAATAAGAAAAAAGCAGGCTCTGCATTACTACCACACCCTGAGTTAGTGAAAGCTATCTTAGAGAGTGTTGTTGATGCCGTTGATGTGCCTGTTACTTTGAAGATTCGCACTGGCTGGGATCCAGAAAATAGAAATGGGATAGAGATTGCACAGATTGCTGAACAAGCAGGTATCCAAGCACTAACCGTGCATGGTCGTACTCGACAGTGCCTTTTTAAAGGTGAAGCAGAGTATGACACGATAAAAAAAATTAAAGAAAGTATAACAATCCCTGTGATTGCAAATGGTGATATTACTTCTGTGGAGAAAGCTAAGTCTGTACTGGACTACACAGGAGCTGATGCCATCATGATTGGACGAGGTGCACAAGGTGCCCCTTGGATATTCAATGAAATTAACCACTTTCTAAACACTGGGCAACATGCACAGCGTTTGGCACAAACGGAAATTACACAAATGCTATTAGATCATGTGCAGGCTTTGCATATTTTTTATGGTGATGTAATGGGACCTCGAATCGCTAGGAAGCATGTCGGGTGGTATTTGCAAGCGCAAGACAGGTTAGGTTATTTTAAGCGAAAATTTAATGCGATAGAAAATGCTAGTGAGCAATTAAACGTATTAGAAACTTATTTAAATCAATTGTAATTAAAAGAGTTAACAGCCATGTTTGAACAAAATATTTCTCAAGAAGCACTGACAACAACAACTAGTATTCCTGCTACAGGGCAAATAACTCAACGTCCACTACGTGACTCAGTACGTCAAGCTGTATCTGGTTATGTAGCAAAATTGAATGGTCAAGACACAACTGAATTATATGAATTAGTATTGGCAGAAGTTGAAGCGCCAATGTTAGATATCATTATGCAATACACTCGTGGTAACCAAACTCGTGCAGCAACTATGTTGGGTATTAACCGTGGTACGTTACGCAAAAAATTGAAAAAATACGGCATGGGTTAAGTCTAACTCTACTCTAGAATCTAAAAAAGCGACTTTCTAAGTCGCTTTTTTTATATCTTTTTTAAGTAAAAAATAAAAATCACAAAATATCTGCAGACAGTCTTCAAGTTTGCCTATAACCTTAGCTTCTTTTGCCTTTGCAAATAGGACTACTATGCTATCTCTTCCCATCAATGATCAACTTTCCAATTTACAAGCTTGGCAACAAAATGTTTTTTGTATGGCATTAGCAGAGCAAAATATTACTCACTTTAAAATGTTTAGCCAAGCAATTGGAAGTGAACATGGAGAAACGGCTGAAAATATCCTACAACTTTTTTGGGAAAAACTGACCGTAAAAGGCGCTAAAATAAACTTCACCATCCAAGAAGAAAATTTTGATGCGATTATCCCAGAAAGCAATGATTATGATTTCTATGGCGTTTATCCAGCTGTCGATTTTTGTGTGATTACTAACTGTATCTTCAACTCGTTTTCTACTAAGTCCAAAGAAGAAGCATTAAATGCAAGCCAAACCAGCTTTGCAACCATTGCTAGTTTTATTGAATTACAAACAGATCAAGAAATTGATGAAGCAACCTTGTTGCTTGAGCCATTATTTATTGAACATTTAGCCGTTCAAGAAACCCTATTAAAAATGTTAAATAATGAACGTAGTCCGGAACTCATTAAATCAATTCGTGCTTATATAAAGTCTCTTGAAAGTACCAATATTGGTATCTCTACAGTAGACATTTAATGTTCAATGTTCAGAACAGTTAATTTTTGAGGGTCATCTTTGAGGGTTATTTTTAAGAACTATTTTTGCTATATGTTGCTGGCTTTTTAATTAAGGCCAAATAGATTTTTGTTATATAGCTAAGTTATATGTAGTTAGTTATATGTAGTTAGTTATATGTAGTTAGTTATATGTAGTTAGTTATGTGTAGTCGTTTAAAATGGTGTTATACAGTGCCGCTCAAGATGACATTTGATATATCACGATGTGCATAATTAAGCAAAACGCAGCATAAATAGTCAGTAGAGCTTATCCTCAGAGTCCTCCCAAAACGACATAATCTTTATCAAAAAAATTCGTTTAGGCGACTAGGCTGCGTAATATTCGGGTCATGCAAAGTGCTATGTGGCGAACAAAATTTGAACCGCAGGGCACAACAGCCGCCACTGTTGTGTGATTTTTAACACAATAAAGTAAATAAACCTCTATTTTACTAATTTAAATGATTATTATCCTTTACTTGCGAGGAATGAATGCAATACATTAAATAATATGTTTAAATTCTTATGCATTTTTTTATACTAATGGAAGTCAAATAATGAACAAAACTCAACTTGTTGCAGATATCGCAGAAAAAGCAGACCTAACTAAAGTACAAGCTAAAGCTGCCCTAGAGCAAATTTTAGCTAGCGTAACTGATAGCCTAAAAGATGGTGAACCAGTTCAACTTATCGGTTTTGGTACATTTAAAGTAAATCATCGTGCAGCACGTACTGGTCGTAATCCACAAACTGGTGCTGACATTCAAATTAAAGCAGCTAACGTTCCTGCTTTTGTTTCTGGTAAAGCTCTTAAAGAAGCGGTAAACAAATAATCTTTTGTTACGTGGATAAAATACTTTCGAGTATTTGTATTTAAAATAACTGACCACTCGCTTACAGCGTATTACTTTTAAATAAATTGCTTTTAAATAAGTAAGTTTACTGGACATGTTATTAGAAGCCCTCTTTTGAGGGCTTTTTAAAACACTTTAATTTCCCCCTCCTAGCTTTAATTCTTTCCTATGTTTAATCACACTTTCTATGGTTGATGGCACTTCCTATATTTAATGTGATTGCAGGTAACAAATCACCAATACTTTTCAAATAAAACTAACGCTATAAAAAACAACACAAACCATCATTTTGTTAAACAACATGTTATATATAACAGCCTCATTAATGTTTAGTCATCTATGTACTTATTAGTAATCAACTAAAGAAGGAATGTACTATGCGTCAGAAAGTAGAATTCACTAGTGGTAGTCATACACTGAGTGGACTGTTAGAGACTCCTGAAGCAAACGTCAGGTTCTATGCGCTGTTTGCTCACTGCTTCACATGCAGTAAGGACGTTGCCGCTGCATCTCGCATTAGCAGAGCGTTAACGGCCAAAGGGATTGCAGTGCTTCGCTTCGATTTCACCGGGTTAGGTAATAGCGATGGAGATTTTGCCAATACAAATTTCTCATCAAACATACAAGACTTAGTGGCCGCGGCTGACTTTTTACGTAAAGAGTATCATGCACCTAAATTACTAATTGGGCATAGTTTGGGTGGTGCGGCCGTATTAGGCGTTGCTCAAAAAGTACCGGAATCCGTTGCTGTTGTGACAATAGGCTCTCCATCTGATGCTGCACATGTTGCTCATAATTTTGCAGCACACATTGATGACATTAACGATAAAGGCGAAGCAGAAGTAACACTTGCAGGCAGAAATTTCACCATACAGAAGCAGTTCTTAGATGATATTAATAGCTATGGTAATCAACATATTAGCAAACTCAAAAAAGCGCTGTTAGTGATGCATTCCCCAGTAGACAGCATCGTTAACATCAGTGAAGCTGAAAAAATATACCAAGCAGCATTACACCCTAAAAGTTTCGTAAGCTTAGATAATGCAGACCACTTATTAAGCCAGAAAAATGATTCAGAATATGCAGCAGATGTTATTGCAGCATGGGCTAGTCGATATATTAACAATGATACAAACACGCAAACAAACAGTGACAAAAAAACACTGCCTAAAGGACATGTCCTGGTTGAAGAAAAAGATCATAAATTTACCCAGCATGTGAGCACATCAAGTCACTATTGGTTAGCTGATGAACCCGTTAGCGTAGGCGGAAAAAATACAGGACCAGATCCTTACGAGCATCTACTCGCCGGTCTAGGCGCATGTACATCAATGACCCTAAGAATGTATGCGCAACGCAAAAAACTACCCATACAACATATCAAAGTTGAACTTACACATACCCGTAATTATCAAGATGATTGCAATAACTGCGAACAACAAAATGGCATAGAAGCGATTGTGCGTAATATCAGTTTTGTAGGCGATTTAGACGAACAACAGAAAGTTCGCTTTTTAGAAATTGCAGATAAATGCCCAGTACATAAAACATTGCATAATGATGTAGCAGTGATCAGTAAGCTAGTTGAATAGCAGTCGTTAACATGTAAAAAGTTGCTTAAAGCCGTTACCGTTGATGATGCAAAAACCAGTAATCTATGAGATGGAAAATTCGCAGAGGTAATGAGTAGGTGTAAAGAGTAGGTGAGATTAACACTTTGCTAGGAACTAACTTCTCTGAACAATCATCAGAGAAGTTAGTTAACTTACAAATAAGCTGAGTTATTTACTATTTTCACGTGCAATCGCACGGTAAGCGATATCGTTACGATGGAACATACCATCCCAACTAATCTGTTTAGTAAGCTCATAGGCTTTCTGTTGCGCTTCTGTCACTGTATTACCTAATGCAGTAGCACAAAGTACACGACCACCATTTGTCACCACTTGACCGTCTTTTTCAGCAGTGCCTGCGTGAAATACTTTTAGGCCTTCAGAAGCTTCAGGAATACCTGAAATAACATGCCCTTTAGTGTAATCAGCAGGGTAACCGCCAGCAGCTAATACCACACCAATAGCGGCACGTGGATCAAACTCAGCAACCATATCTTCAAGTTCGCCATTTACACCAGCAAGACATAAAGTAACGATATCAGACTGCATGCGTAACATGATTGGTTGTGTTTCTGGATCACCGAAACGACAGTTATATTCGATTACTTTAGGTGTGCCATCCGCCATGATCATAAGACCGGCATATAAGAAACCAGTATAAGTATTACCTTCAGCAGCCATACCTTCAACTGTCGGACGAATAACAAGATCCATGATGCGATCATGCATTTCAGGCGTTACAACTGGTGCAGGGGAATATGCGCCCATACCACCGGTATTTGGTCCAGTATCACCATCGCCAACACGTTTATGATCTTGGCTAGTTGCCATTGGCACGATATTTTTACCATCAACCATTACAATGAATGATGCTTCTTCGCCATCTAAGAACTCTTCAACGACCACGCGATGACCAGCTTCGCCAAATGCATTACCCGCTAGCATATCTTGAATAGCATCTTCAGCTTCTTGTAATGTCATTGCTACAATCACGCCTTTACCTGCAGCAAGACCATCGGCTTTAATCACAATAGGAGCGCCTTTTTCACGAACGTAAGCCAAAGCCGGCTCAATTTCAGTGAAATTTTGGTACCAAGCTGTTGGAATATCATGACGCGCTAAGAAGTCTTTAGTAAATGCTTTAGAGCCTTCTAACTGTGCGGCACCTTTGGTTGGACCAAAACATGCTAAGTTTGCTTCTTGGAACGCATCAACCACACCAATAACAAGCGGTGCTTCAGGGCCAACAATGGTTAATTCAACATTATTGTCTTTTGCGAAAGCAACTAATGCATCAATATCTTCAACACCGATATTAACGTTAGTGACTTTATCTTCTAAGGCACTACCGGCATTACCTGGTGCTACAAAGATATTTTTAACTTCAGGGTTTTGTGCCGCTTTCCATGCCAACGCATGTTCACGACCGCCATTACCAATAATCAGTACATTCATAATAGGAACCTTAAAAATAAGTTATCTAAAATAATAAAGACGAACCAAAGTTCGCCCTACAATATTCAAATTGATTAATCTAATTGTGTTAAGTAATTTTACTAACAATCAAGGGGCAGCAACGAGCTTGCTACTTGATTGCTTAATAACACAATAATTAATTGTGTTTTTTGCTAAGGGGTTTGGCTTGTCATCAAGGCGAAAGCGCGGAGCTTGCTACTGCAAGTGAGCACTTTCAACGCAGAGGACGAGCCAAATCACAAAGCAAAATAAGATTAATGGCGGAAGTGGCGCATTCCCGTGAATACCATTGCCATATTGTGCTCATCCGCTGCGGCGATGACTTCATCATCACGCATTGAACCACCAGGCTGGATAACACAACTAATACCAGCTTCTGCTGCTGCATCAATACCGTCACGGAATGGGAAGAATGCATCCGATGCCATAACAGAACCTTCAACCACTAGGTTTTCATCAGAAGCTTTAATACCTGCAATTTTTGCACTGTAAACACGGCTCATTTGGCCAGCACCTACCCCAACGGTAGCACTGTTTTTAACGTAAACAATTGCATTTGATTTAACAAATTTAGCCACTTTCCAGCTAAATAATAAATCTGACATTTCAGCATCTGTAGGTTGACGCTTAGACACAACTTTAAGGTCGTCTAAACCCACCATACCTTGGTCACGGTCTTGAACTAATAAACCACCGTTAACACGTTTAATATCAAACTCTGTAGTTTGCTTAGCCCACTCGCCACATTCTAATAAACGTAGGTTCTTTTTAGTCGCAACGATTGCCGCTGCTTCTGCACTAACAGATGGTGCAATAATTACTTCAACAAATTGACGTGAAGTAATCGCTTCAGCCGTTGCTGCATCTAATTCGCGGTTAAACGCAATGATGCCACCGAATGCAGATGTAGGGTCAGTTTTGTAAGCACCTTCATAGGCATCTAAGATTGTGCCAGCGACAGCAACACCACATGGGTTTGCATGTTTAACGATCACACAAGCTGGCTCAGAGAATTCTTTAACACACTCTAATGCTGAATCTGTATCAGCGATATTGTTGTAAGATAATGCTTTACCTTGTAACTGCGTTGCCGTTGATACTGATGCTTCTTGAATGTTGTTTTCAACATAAAAAGCAGCGGCTTGGTGAGAATTTTCACCGTAACGCATATCTTGTTTTTTCTGGAATTGTGCATTGAAAGTGCGTGGGAATTTAGACTCTTCATCACCTTCTTTGTTTTCGCCGTAGCTTGGTACCATAGTACCGAAGTAGTTAGCGATCATACCGTCGTATTGAGCAGTATGCTCGTAAGCTGCAATCGCTAAATCAAAACGTGTTTTGTAAACTAGGCTACCGTTATTTTCACTCATTTCAGATAAAATACGTGAGTAATCAGAAGCATTAACAACAATCGCAACGTCTTTATGGTTTTTTGCCGCAGCACGTACCATTGTTGGACCGCCGATATCGATATTTTCAATCGCGTCTTCTAATGTACAATCTGGGTTTGCTACTGTCGCAGCAAATGGGTACAAGTTTACAACAACCATATCAATTGCTTGAATATCGTTTGCCGTCATAATATCTTCATCGATACCACGACGAGCAAGAATTCCACCGTGAATTTTAGGATGTAATGTTTTTACTCGGCCGTCCATCATCTCAGGAAAACCAGTGTAATCAGATACTTCAGTTACTTTAATGTTGTTTTCAGCAAGTAACTTACAAGTACCGCCTGTTGATAAAATATCAACACCGTTAGCTGCTAGTTCGCGTGCAAATTCTACAATACCAGTTTTATCAGAAACACTGATCAGTGCGCGTTTAATTGTTCGGCTATTTTCCATTATATTCCACATTCCTCGGTTAATGTTTTCATCGGTGAAAAATTCAAGTGATTGGCTTTTCCAAAAAGTTGAACTTGCGCGGCATTCTACCCGAATTAAAAGCACTTTTATTCGTTTTGTTGAATAAAAATACAAAAAATAACACTATTTATTCAAATAAGACGGTAATCGATGGATCAACAAGTTTGATATAAGTAACTATCGATGCCACGACAGGTGACTACTTTGACTTTTTCAAAGCTCAAATCTGCCAGCAGTTGCATAATAAACTGATTTTTCTTAGCAACCACTGCTTGTAGTTTCGGGAGTTGATGTAGGGAAGTGAGTTGTTCTATTAACTGTTTTAATGCAGGGTGTAAATCTTGATGTTGATTAAATTCGGGCAATAAACGTAGGGTAAAAACAATACATAAGTCTTCTTCAATAAAACAATCTTGTAATCCAGTACAACCAATCACAAGACCAGTTTCAGCTTCTTCAATCGCGTACATTTTGTGTTTTTTGTTCTGCATTAACGTATCAAAAAACTTACTCGCTTGCTGCTCTGATAAAACCCCTGTCATGCTGTATTTCATACATAACGGGTGCTGAACTAAGCTAATAAAGTCATTTTTATCTTCATCAACAAAACGACGAATGTTTAATTGTTGGTGTTCTATAAATAACGGCATATCACCTCCATTTGCATGGCAAAATTGCCATTCATAGCAATTGAATTAAATAAGAGCTTTATTCAGGCGAGAAGAAATACAAGTAAAGCATTGGTTGTAATCATTATCGAGCTTATTACAACGTCTATAACCAAGCATTTATATAATCTAACCAACATAAATAAACAGATAATTAACTAAATTGGCTTTAGCGGTAGTTAACATACATTATCACATCGTTCATTTTATATACAAATCTAGCTATTAATATAATAGCTTCATTACAATTAGATGGTCGGAAAACAGCTGGAATGATTTGTTAGTTAGCCTGAATACTTAAGATTAAATCTTAGTTGGTTACAAAAAAATTAGCGGGGCGTCAAAGTAAACATCAAAGGTGGTAGGTGAAAGGCATATTTACTTTTAGCAACCGGATATCGACTCTTAGAGGTTTTAAATACCTAGAATAACTTCATTCTCGCTTTCCCTCTAGCTTAAACTGGGCGGCATTTATTGCTATATCTATCACTATCTTTGGAACGTTTTCTGGTGCATTTATCGGCATCATGGTCGGAGTATGAATAATACGAGAAGACGCATCTCTGAAGCCCAATTGATTAGCAAAAGCACCTTCAAGTGATTTCGCCATCAGTATCATTTTGTAACGAATTTAATTATAAGCAAGTAAAATACTTCATCACTCTTGATCAATTAATTCAGGTAGATTGCTACGAAATGTAAAACGACTTTCAAGCATATGCGGTTTCATTTCGTGATAACCTAATTCAATTCCCCAACGATGCGCTTAGGCAAGATTCAATAACGTCTGGCTCTAAGATATCTGACAAAGAAGAAAATTCAGTAAAACGATTAATCGAAGTGCGAGCGAGTGCTTCTGAAAACGCCATAAAAAAATCCCATGACCTTTTGAGTCATAGGATTTTGATCTTCTTCAGCTAAAAATAAACTAACTTTTCTTAACTGTTCGGCATTACGCTAACAAGCGTCATTTTTATTCATTATACGTTAATTGGAATCATGACTTATAAGCAATACAAACGTCGCAACACCAATCAAAGAGGCTTAAGTTAACATTTCGATTTCACTATTTTTTCTGGCGAAAAAAAGACACCTTTAGTCACTTGCCAAGTGACCGCTAATGCACCAATCATAAACACGATGTCACCGATGGTACGTGCCCAACGCAATGTAACTAATGTATCACTTTGCATAACGGCTTCACTACGTGCATACCAAAGCCCCTCTGATGCACTCGCAATAAATTGAATAATGCCAATGGGTAATAAGCTAGTAAATAACATCAGTGCTAAGCCTACATTCATCCACCAAAAAGAAACCTTCATTAAACGCTCATCAAATTTCAAATGAGGGCGAATGTATCTTAATACCAATAAGGTAAAGCCGAGCGCTAAGAAACCGTACACACCAAATAATGCAGCATGCGCATGGGTTGCCGTCGTATTAAGACCTTGAATGTAATATAAAGAGATTGGCGGATTGATCATAAACCCTAATACCCCAGCGCCTAACATATTCCAAAAAGCAACTGCAACAAAGTACATAATAGGCCATTTCACACTGTCCATCCAAGGCGCACGATTTTGCAACTTATAGTGCTCCCAAGCTTCATATCCAAGCACAATTAGTGGCACAACTTCGAGTGCACTAAAGGTCGCACCGACTGCCATAACAGGTGTTGTCGTACCAGAAAAATACAAATGATGGAAAGTACCCGGAATACCCCCTAACATGAATAATGAGGCAGATGTTAATGAAGCCACTGTCGCCATACGTTGAGAAACTAATCCCATATTAAAGAAAATAAATGCCAACGCAGTAGTAGCAAAAACTTCAAAGAAACCTTCAACCCATAGATGTACAATCCACCAACGCCAATATTCCATCACAGAGAGATGTGTTCTTTCACCGTAGAAGAAACCCGCCCCATAAAATAAACCAATCGCGATACATGAGAACATAAATAAAACTAATAAGTTTTTATCACCTTTCTGTTTCAACGTCGGCGCAATACAACGCATCATCAACGTTAACCACAATACAAGCCCAATAAATTTACCAATTTGCCATAATCGCCCTAAATCAACATATTCATAACCTTGATGGCCTAGCCAAAAATTTAAATTTGCTGGCATTATTTGCGCAATCGCTAAGTAATTACCTATAAATGAGCCAACAACGACTAGAACCAGTGCCCAAAAAAGCACATCAACACCGAGTTTTTGGAATCTAGGATCTTTACCTCCATTAATGACAGGTGCTAAAAATAATCCTGCCGCTAAAAAACCACTGGCGATCCAAAATAAAGCAGATTGAATATGCCAAGTACGCACTAAACTATAAGGAAACCATTCTGAAGTTTGAATACCATAAAAGCCTTGACCTTCAACGGTATAATGTGCGGTGAGTGCCCCCATAAAAATTTGAAAAGTAAATAAAGCCACGACCAAGAATAAATATTTGCCTAATGCTTTTTGCGAAGCTGTTAACGCGAAAGATAAGATAGGATCATTGAGTGGCGCAACAGGTTCACTTTCATCTTCTTTTCGTAAAAATGCCCAAGCCCATACTAAAGCACCAATACCGGCAACCAACAATACAATACTCACAACAGACCATAAAATATTTTCAGTAGTGGGTTTATTATCGATTAATGGTTCATGCGGCCAATTATTTGTATAAGTTGCATTACCGTCACTACGTTCAGTTGAGGCAGCCCAAGCGGTCCAAAAAAAGAATTCAGTTAAACGCTCCCTTCTCTCTGCACTTGGTAATGTCACCTCTTTCATGGCATAATTTTCACGCGTTTTTTGTAATTCAGGTGCACCGCCAAAGAGCGCATTATAATACTCACCCGTTTGCTCAATCGCTTGCAGACGCCTTACAGATAACGTGACTGTATTTTTCTCATGATCATAGGTATTTGTTCTGTAATCATTTTTAAGTTTATATTGTAATGTGTTTTGCTGCTCTCCGGTTAATCGATCAAAAGGTTTAGCAAACTCGTCCATTGCCGCTAAATCCAACCAATTAACAAGTTCTCGATGTAACCAATCCGCTGTCCAATCGGGCGCTTGATAAGCACCATGACCCCATATTGATCCCAGTTGCATCCCACCTACTGATTGCCAAGCCGTTTGACCGTCTAATATTTTTTCTTCCGTTGTAAAAATATCACCACGCTCAGAAACAAATGATGCTGGTATCGGTGGTGCCGTACGATAAATTTCTGTTCCGTAGTAACCTAATAATGAAAAGGTAATGGCAAGCACACCTAAGAGGGTCCACCACAATTTTTTATACTCTCCCATAACATGCTCCTTTTGATGAGTATTTAGCCTTTAATTAACAACCTTAAATTCAAAAACTTCTAAAATAAAAACCCTTTATTTAACTTACAAATAAAAGATGCATTTTAAATGAATCTTATTTGAGTGAGATTCTACATACAAAATTAAAGATGTAAACTATATGTATCTTATAAATCGATGTATTTAAAATAATTCTTTAAGATATTAAGGCGGTAGAGACAAAATAATGCCATTATTAAATATCATTACTTAGGTGCTTTATATGAACATTTCTCGTTTTACCGATTACTCATTACGAGTATTAATTTACCTTGCGGCTGCAAAAGAAACTTCCCACATTATCACTATTAAAGAAGTCGCTGAGCGATATCAAATATCAAAAAATCATTTGATGAAAGTAGTGCAGGAACTTAGTGCCAACAATCATATCAATGCAACTCGGGGGAAAAATGGAGGAATAAAGCTTAATACAGCGCCTGAAAATATAAATATAGGCCAGTTGGTACGCTCTATAGAACAAGGTTCAACATTGGTTGAATGCTTTGGAAAAGATAACCAATGTGTGATCACATCAAGTTGCCAGCTAAAAAGAATGTTTGCACAAGCAATGGAATCTTTCTTTGATTGTTTAGATCAATACACGTTAGCTGATTTAATCAAAGGAGAGAATAAAGCTGAACTCAGACAGGTACTTATGATCCCAATAGAATAAAAGACTCTTTGCAAAAGAAAAAATACCTTAACCGACAATCAATATTAAGATGCCAAGCATAAGCATATGATGAATAAGCACTGGCTAGAAACGAAAAAACATACCGAAGTATGTTTTTTTAGTGAATAAATATTAACAGTCTTTATTTGTGGTAAGGCACACTTAATTCATGCACGGCATCTACAAACACTTTCGCATTTTCAGGTGGTACATCTAAATGAATACCATGTCCTAAATTAAACACATGACCATTGCCTGTACCAAAACCTTCTAAGATAGTCGCCACTTCTTGGCGAATACGTTCTGGTGACGCGTATAACATCGATGGGTCCATGTTACCTTGCAATGCAACACGCGAACCAACACGCGCTTTCGCTTCTTTGATATCAATTGTCCAATCTAAACCAATTGCATCACAACCAGTATCAGCGATTTGTTCGATCCATTGACCGCCATTCTTTGTGAATAAAGTCACCGGAATTTTTTGACCATCATAGTTACGGGTTAAGCCATCCACTATTTTATGCATATATTGCAATGAGAAGTCTTTGTAATCGCGTGGCGACAAAATACCACCCCAAGTATCAAAGACCATCACAGATTGAGCACCTGCAGCAATTTGTGCATTTAAATAAGCAATCACAGAATCTGCCAATTTATCTAATAACAGATGTAATGTTTGCGGTTCAGCAAATGCCATTTTTTTAATTTTAGTGAAGAATTTTGAACCGCTTCCTTCAACCATATAAGTTGCTAACGTCCATGGGCTACCAGAGAAACCAATTAATGGCACTTCGCCTTTTAAATCACGACGAATGGTACGGACCGCATTCATTACATACTGAAGTTCACCTTCAGGATCTGGCATGATCAGGTTATCAACATCTTTTTTACAGCTGATAGGACGCTCAAATCTAGGGCCTTCACCTTCTGAGAAATATAATCCTAAGCCCATTGCATCGGGAATAGTTAAAATATCAGAAAAAAGAATCGCTGCATCTAGGTCAAATCGACGTAATGGTTGTAATGTTACTTCACAAGCTAAATCTGCATTACGGCAAAGCGACATAAAGTCACCCGCTTGTGCTCGAGTCGCTTTATATTCAGGTAGATAGCGGCCTGCTTGACGCATCATCCAGACAGGTGTTTTATCTACTTCTTGCTTTAACAAAGCACGAATATAACGATCGTTTTTTAATTCAGTCATTGGTAACCTTTTCTTTTCTGTCTATTAATGGCGCGCCGAGTTTACAAATCAGCTTAATTATTGGCGCACATACTAACATTTAAAATAAATGAACGCGCCTTAATCCTGTTTTGTCGTTCAAAATTTTTAACTAGTCATATAACTAACGATACAATTGGCGACACAATTAGCGACATCTTTTAAGTGTTTTTTCGATTAATTTACGTGCAATTGTGCCATGCCTTGGTATCACTGGTAAATTATTTGCATCATACCAATTTGCTTCAATTAACTCATGCGGGTCAACTTTTAGTTCACCTGAATCATAATCAGCAATAAAGCCCATCATTAATGAATGAGGGAAAGGCCAAGGCTGGCTGCTTACATAACGGATATTTTTAACTTTAATCCCCACCTCTTCAAAAACCTCTCGCTCAACACAAGCCTCTAAAGTTTCACCCGCTTCGGTAAACCCTGCTAACGTTGTATAAACAGGATAGTTTTCCTTTTGGTGACGGTTGTGCAATGCTAGTAATATCTGCTTATGTTTACGGATTGCAACAATAATACAAGGGGATACTCGCGGATATGTCCGATGTTGGCAATGGTAGCACTTCATCGCTACTTCCCAATCAATGGGCTGCATTTTTTGTCCACATTGACCGCAAAATTGATGGGTTCTATAAAACAATGCAATTTGAAATGCACGCCCAGCCATATCAAATAACAGATCATCAATTCGCCCCAATAACGAACGTAATGTGACGTATCCACCTAAACCAATATCTAAGCTATCTTCAACTTCTACTAGGTAACAAGGTTGATCTTTATATTGTCCTAACAATCGTTTATTAGTCGTTACCCCTTCAGGAAAAGGTAACTCATTAACATTGCCAAAGGGAATGAAATCACCTTTATCAAACGCAACTAACTTGCCTTCTGATAAAATAAACCACCATGCGTTTTCATCTAACGCAGTTTGTAACTCTGCCATCTTAAATACTCGTTTTGGGGAGGAATAAATAATGTATACCCGTTATCATTCAAAATACAAAAATCAGCTCGCAGTGAGGTGAACAAGCTATAGGCATAAAGGTGAAGTTCTAACGGGTTATATCAAAACTTTTTCCCGTTTTATAACAGGAACGAAGATGATTACCTCACGACTTGCCCTATGGTTAGCTAATTCGAAAATCAATGCAGCGTTGTAACATTCGATAGGGACTAGTCATTGTCATCATGTTACGCCTTGCCTTGATATCCGAGTTAGCTACTGAATAATGCATTTTGATTGGTAACGGGTATAGTGCAATATCAAACCACTATTGAACAAGTGTTATTTTTTCTTCTCGTTTTAGTTATTCATTACAATGGTAACGATTAATATAAAATATTAGTATTTGAAGCGATTACATTGGGCATAAGCTCACAGTAATTATGGTGATTGCTATATAAACTAAATTTATATTGACGAGCGCTATTATTTCACTTAATTTTTAGTCAGTTAGTTTTGTAGCTATTTCATTTAAAAGAGGTTTTTATGCTTAAAAAAATAAAACAAGCAAAAGAAGAATGGGGTGGTGAACTATCTGTTTTAGATAATTGGTTAGATGCACGTCAAAAACTCGTTGTCTTATATTGTGAATTAGCGGGCCTGCCACCCTACCAACAAGAAAAACGCTGCTTACCTAAACAAGAGGTGATCACAGAGTTTTGCCAACAGTTATTGGATTATGCTTCAACAGGACATTTTGAAGTGTATGAGCAAATCATTGAACAATCGAGAATGGATGGCATAGAGAATTTAAAAATTGCTCAAGAGTTATATTCTCATATCACCACCACGACTGATGTCGCGTTGAATTTTAATGATACCTATGCAGAAAACGTATCGGATAAAACATTGTTAAACTTTGACCATGATATTTCAGAGTTAGGTCAAGTAATGGAAAGCCGATTTGAACGTGAAGATCAGCTATTAGAAGTAGTACACCTTCATCATACTATTCGTTAATCTGTGGATATTGATTACGCATTATGGCGATCTTAATGGCGCTATTATCAATGTTTAACCATACAATGTGGTGATGTAAAGCATTGATATATAATCTGCATATAAAAAAACCAATCGTATAGATTGGTTTTTTCGTTTTATCTTTGTAACTTTTTCTTTGTAATAACAATTATGTGTAGCGACAAACTAAGAAAAACTACAAATGCGCTACCTGCGAATCCAAGCTATTTTTTAATAATAAAAAATATTCTTCTATGAACATTTGCTGTTCATTAGTTGCTTTTTGCTCCCAGCTTTTACCTAGTATCTGCTCAATATCTTCAACTAATTGGTCACCTTCAGCAACAACAATTAAACGAGTTTCATTGCTTAATTGAGGTTGTTGTGAACAAAAGTTCATCAGCATATCGGAAACTTGATCAAGAACAATATCAGATATAGGTTGCCCAGTGCGGGACCCTGACTTTTGTTCAAATATCGCTAAATTATCAGCAAAATAATTTATGCATTGTTCATATGCATCACTTTTTAATAACATCCAATACCCTTTCTTCTTTAATGCATCGGCTTAATAATTAACAACCAATACATTAATAACTAGTTTTATTAATAAATATTAATGACTATCAATTTTATACTACAACTCGCCCATTTCTCGTAATGAAAGGTCGCGTCGTTGGTTGAAGGCTTTTATATCTTTCTGTGGCACTTCTTGAGATAAAGGCAGATCAACCTTCATCGCATCAACCGGTTTGTTATAAACATGAAATTCATAATGTAAATGAGCACCTGTAGAGCGTCCTGTATTACCCGAGCGAGCAATCAATTTACCCATTTCTACACGTTGCCCTTTACGTACTAATATTTTGCTTAGATGTAAGAAACGAGTTGTATATTTACGACCATGTTTGAGCACAATATAATTACCTGCAGCAGGGTGATAACCAGCCCTTACCACAACGCCATCACCGGTAGCATAGACATTAGTACCAACAGGAACAGCGAAATCGGTTCCATTATGAGGACTTACTCGTTTAGTAATCGGGTGTAACCGACGAGGATTAAAGCGCGAGCTAATACGAGGATGTCCATTGACAGGGTAACGACGATAAGCTTTGCTTAAACCTTTACCGTCTTTGTCATAATAGCGGCCATCTTCGTTTAAAAATGCGGTATAGGTACGTGATCGGGTTTTAAGCAAAATAGCCAATACTTCACTATCAAAACTATAAACCCCATCTATATATTGTTTAGCCACTAATACATGATAGCTATCGCCAACGCGAAGTTGACGATTAAAATCAAACTTATCTTGCAAGGCACGAGATACTTGTTGGATTTGGCTAGCAGATAATCCAGATTTTTTTGCACTAACATAAAAGCTGCCAGTAACGCTGCCTTGATAATAACTATTACGCCACTCTCCTTCTTTAACCTCTAAGTTCGATACATAAGCACCATCTTTTAAAACAAAACTTAATGTATTAGCGCGGTCGATAATCACTTTTAGCGATAATAATTGATTACTAGGGCTAACCAAAAGTTGTACTTCTTGCCCTGGCAGTAAATTAGCAAGGCGTAAATGCTCCGTATCAACCTCTAATAACTCTTGTAAAGCTGCGGCTGACAAACCTTCTTTAGAAAAAATTTCACTTAACGTATCACCCGCTGAAATAGTAATATCTATTTCTCGGTTGGCAGAAAAGTCAGGGAGTAATGTTTTATTTGCACCACGATTTACCGTTGCTGGCTCAGCAACCGCATAGTCATCTTTTAATGACTCACTAATAGGAAGAGTTAATTCGCGTTTAATTGTTTTTCCATTAGGGTTAGAAGCAGGAATAAGGCTAATAATCAGTAAAAAAACAAATAAAGAGATGACTAACCAAAAGTGCAAGCGAGGTAAGTGATTTACTAAAGTAAGCACTTTTTTAAACATAGTTTTAATTTGATGTAACAAAGGCATAAAGAGTCTCGATTAGACAGAAGAAACATAACCGTAAAATAAAATGCCAGCGAGTATAACCTATAGCACAGCATGTTTAAGAAAATTTACAGTAATTTTAACCACCTTTGACCAATAAAGTAAGCAAACAGTTCTATCTTATTTATAAATAATAGGGTGTTATCCATCACAAAAAAATGTATTATGGACGTCTAGATGTAAAAACATCCAAAATAATTTATTTAAATAGCCCGAATAGGAGTTCACATGTCACGTGACTTATTTACTTCAGAATCAGTTTCTGAAGGTCATCCAGATAAAATCGCCGATCAAATTTCTGATGCCGTACTTGATGCCATTTTAAAACAAGATACTAAAGCACGCGTTGCTTGTGAAACTTACGTAAAAACGGGCATGGTCATGGTAGGCGGTGAAATCACCACTGATGCCTGGGTTGATATTGAACAAATCACACGTGATACCGTACGTGAAATTGGTTACACAAGTTCAGAAATGGGCTTTGATGCCGACTCTTGTGCCGTACTAAACGTAGTAGGTAAACAATCTCCTGATATTAACCAAGGTGTAGACCGCTCTGACCCTCGTGAACAAGGTGCCGGTGACCAAGGTTTAATGTTTGGTTACGCGACCAATGAAACAGAAGTATTCATGCCTGCGCCAATTACATATGCTCACCGTCTTGTAAAAAGACAAGCGGAAGTACGTAAAAGTGGCCAACTAGATTGGTTACGTCCAGATGCTAAAAGCCAAGTTACCTTTGCTTATGACCAAGGTAAAATCGTCGGTATTGATGCCGTTGTACTTTCAACGCAACATCGTGAAGATATTAAACAATCAGATTTAGTTGAAGCGGTAATGGAAGAGATCATTAAACCGGTTTTACCTGCTGAATGGTTAACTGAACGTACTAAATTCCACATTAATCCAACCGGTCGTTTTGTGATCGGTGGGCCAGTAGGCGACTGTGGTTTAACAGGACGTAAAATAATCGTAGATACTTACGGTGGTACAGCACGTCACGGTGGTGGTGCATTTTCTGGTAAAGATCCTTCAAAAGTAGACCGAAGTGCAGCTTATGCAGCACGTTATGTCGCAAAAAATATTGTTGCTGCAGGTTTAGCTGACCGTTGTGAGATCCAAGTGTCATATGCAATTGGTGTTGCAGAGCCAACATCAATCAGCGTTGAGACATTTGGTACTGAAAAAGTAGCAAAAGACTTAATCGTTAGCTTAGTAAGCGAACATTTTGACCTACGCCCTTACGGTTTAATCGAAATGTTAGATCTAATCAAACCTATTTATCAAGAGACAGCAGCTTACGGACACTTTGGTCGTGAGCAATTCCCTTGGGAAGCACTAGATAAAGTAGACGCTCTTAAAGCGGCTGCATTTTAATTTAAGCGTTTTATAAAAACGATTTAATATTGAATGATGCTAACGTTTGAAGATAAAAAAGCACTCGCAGTGAAAGGTGAAGATTGTTTCATTTTAGCCGAGTGCTTTTTTGATCGCGCTTTTCCTCGCCCCACTTACTTCTTTAATCAACGTGGTCGAAGCGCAGGTACTGCACATCTACAAAAAAACCTGATTAAATTCAATCCAATCTTATATCTACAAAATAAAGCTATTTTTATTGAGCATGTCGTTGCCCATGAAATTGCACATTTAATTACTTACCAGCTTTACGGTAAAGTCAAACCACACGGTAAAGAATGGCAACAGATCATGACACAGGTTTTTCATTTACCTGCCAATACAACCCATCAATTAGATATTACAGATGTTCAAGGTAAATTATTTATTTACCACTGCTCTTGCTCGCAGCATCAATTAACTATTCGTCGACATAATAATATTAAAAAAGGCACTCGTTATTTATGCCGAAAGTGTAAGTCGACTTTAGTCTTTTCTGAACAAGAAAATTAAGCGTTAACAATCAATAGAAATGAAAGAATTAAGACAACGGGCTTATTAAGAATTGAGAATTGAAAGTTAAGATTTAAGATTTTTTATAGGGAAATGAATATTTATGATACTTCGAGGTGTAAAAATAGCTAAGCTGGGAAATCAACTTGTAAAGTGGGATTAATATTGCAGGCTACTCCAACCCCCCGCCTTTGTAGCTGCAATATTAATTTTACCGATTACCATTTAACTCATTACTATCTATCAACAGCTGGCATATCCTGCGAAAAATAGCATCAATCTAAATCGAACGCCTGTGTGCGCAAACCTTCAATCAAAATTTCATAATAAATAAAACGTTATCTATTATCATGAGTCATGGTTTTTGGTGTTACCTAGCATGGAGACTCTCAGTAACAACCATCGACAAAATACTGAACTAACAACAATCAACATTAACTTCATGGCTTAAATGCTCAATGCTTAATTACTGTTAGCTATAACGACAGTATTCTTGCCAACGACAAAGATGATAATAGATATCATTACCATCTGTCAACCTTTTAACGACACTATTTTCAAAAATGCAGGAAAGGTGTTTTTTACGGCACAAAATTAAACTTACCTTTGATGTCATCTTTATTACTTTAATCAGGATAAAAATAAACGCTAATTAAGTGCTTTCGATAGCAATTAGAAGTGATCAGTGACGTGGTTTAATGGTGTTTAACTTGAACTATCAGCTGAAGATCTTAGTTTAAGGTCTGACTTTAAGGTGTGAGCTTTTGAGGTATAAGCTGACGGTCTGAACATTGCTATAGGGCGATTAAAACTAAGCAGATGCGAAAAAATAAGGTGAATAATAATGAGGAGTTCATTCACATGATCCGGCCTATCAGACCGGATTATTAAGGGATAAAAACCTAACGCTTAAAATTATCTAAAATGATTCCCGTGGCCATTGCTACATTCAATGACTCTGCCTGGCCAAAGTTAGGAATTGTTATTTTATCGCTAATATACTGACTTACTTCAGTAGAAATACCATGTGACTCACTACCCATCACAATAAATGCGGCACTAGCTAGTTCACTACGATGAATGTTCTTTCCTTCTAAGAAAGCGCCGTAAATAGGTTTAACCTGTGCAGATAAATACTCACTAAGCTCAGTATGACTGACTTGCACACGCGCAAAAGATCCCATTGTTGCAGCAATCACTTTAGGGTTATAAAGGTCCGCACAGTCAGGGCTACAAATAATATGCTCAATCCCATACCAATCTGCAACACGAATAATAGTACCTAAGTTGCCTGGATCCCCCACTTGATCTAACACTAAGATCAATTCGTTTTCGCCTATTTCTGGAATAGAATACTGTTTGCATTTAACCACTGCGATCACACTATTATTAGTTTTTAAGGTCCCTGCTTTTTGTAACTCTTGTTGCGTACTCTCAATGGTCAAAGCCACTAATTTGTTAGCACTTAATGTATCTGCATGGTGATTAATATATTCACTGGTCGCAAATAAATTAACTATCTCAAAAGTTGAGTTAAATAACTCACTGACGTTTTTTTCACCCTGTACTAAAAACAATCCCAATTTCTTACGTTGCTTTTTCTGCTCTAAGGAGTGGATGAGTTTTAACTGATTTTTAGAGATCATAAATTTCCAATGGTCTATAACTTTAAAGAGCTACTTTATGACTTTTTAAAGTTTGTTTATAAGCAGGTGCAAATAAGTTTATAAATAACAACACATGATAATAGCATCTTCACGGCCATTATCGGCGGGATAATAAGCAGGCCGAATGTCCACTTCTACAAAATCTAACGCTTGATACAGTTTGATTGCAGGCGTATTAGAAGCTCTAGCTTCTAGCCAGATTTCCTGTTGCGATAGCGAGAGTGAAAAGGTTTTTAAATAATTTAACAATGCTCGACCCAGACCTGCTCCTTGATAAACAGGAGAAATAGCAATATTCATCAGGGTCACTTCACCTGCAACATAACTAGCAACAAAATAACCGACGACCTTATCATCAAGCATGATCACATGATTAATATAACGCTTACCAAAATTACTCAGAAAGATTTTTTCAGACCAAGGGTGACTATGAGCCTGCACCTCAATCGCTAATACTTCAGGGAGATCGGTAATCGCCATGGCAATAATAGATGTTACAGATTGTTTATTGTTGATAGGCACAGAACTGCTTCCAAAGTACTTTTTTAGCCGCTGCATTTGTCGCAAGTTCAGCTAAAGAAGGTGAATTTAATAATTGATGAGACGGTGAAGAAGCAATCTCTCCAAGTGTAGACCAAATCAATGTGGGTAAATTACCCTGTTGATTCTCAAATTGCGCTAAAGAGCAATAAACCACCTGATCAGATTTTATTTGAAAAGCACTAATGATAGCAGCCATCAACTCATGTTTTGCATCCTCTTCTGTACACACGACTAACAGTTTGCATGCAGATAAATTTAACTGCTTAAGAGCTTCTTCAGTTTTAAATAGCGCCGGTTTTCTTACTTGCCAGTGGGTAATACCCATTTCTTGTAAAAAAACAGCCTGTTGATGTTTCATAACGAGCCTAAAATAAAAATATTGATGATTTCAAGGTGTAAATATAACACTGATTAGTATCCGATCGAAGCTTTACAGAGGTTATAAAATGAAACCATTAAAAAGTACAAGAATTAGGCAAATGCTTACCTAAAAGTTGTATTTATGAGGCGATTAATGCGATTGAAAATAAACCACTTAACCGCTTGCGGTTATTTAACATACAAAATTAATGCTGTTAATTTGAAGTCATAGCCAAAATTAGCATGAAAGAATTGTCGATATCGATTCCCTAAATTAATGTGATCGATTGAAAATTTATTGGATTTAGTAAGAAAAAGGATGCTATAAATGTGTTTTCAATCACAAAAACATATATATACAAGGTTTTATCAAACTAAAATTCTTAAAGCCTGCAGGGAATAATTAAAATGGCGTTATTAGAAGTTAAAAACCTTCGTATTGAATACCCGTCTCGTTTTGGTGTACATGCAGCGGTCAAATCGCTTTCATTTTCGATCAATCGTGGTGAAATAGTTGGCGTTGTAGGAGAGTCAGGTGCAGGTAAATCTACAGTTGGTAATGCGATCATAGATTTATTAAGCCCTCCCGGTGTCATTGCTGCTGGTGAAGTTTTTTTAGATGGTGAAAAAATATCAGGTTTAACACTTGAGCAGATGCGTAAGGTGCGCGGTAATAAAATTGGTTTTATTTTCCAAGATCCAATGACGTCGCTTAATCCTCTTTTCACCGTTGAGCAACAGTTACTAGAAACCATTCATGCCAATTTAAATGTGAGTCAAGGTGAAGCATTAAAACGTGCTATCAACTTAATGCAACAAGTGGGTATTCCAGAGCCTGAAGTTCGAATTAAACAATATCCGCATCAATTTTCTGGCGGTATGCGCCAACGTGTGGTTATTGCCATCGCATTATCTGGTGAACCCGATTTAATTATTGCCGATGAACCAACCACGGCACTTGATGTGTCTATTCAAGATCAAATACTGACATTGATCCGTAGTTTATGTATTGAAAAAAATGTTGGCTGTATGTTGGTAACCCACGATATGGGTGTAGTGTCTAACGTAACCGACAAAATAGCGGTAATGTATCGTGGTGATTTAGTTGAGTTTGGTGAAACGGCTAAAGTGCTAGGCGATCCGGATCATGAATATACGCGCAGCTTAATTTCAGCCGTACCACGTTCAGATAGAAAACTAGACCGTTTTCCATTGGTAAGCTACATCGAAGAAGCACATGAACTGCAAGCTCTGGATATTAAAAACCATTGGTTAGGACAAAGCGAAGAACAGCGTGATTATGATGGCCCACTATTAAATGTTGAAAATGTCAGTTTACGTTTTGTCACTAAAGATTCATTTTTTGAGAGTAAACGCGAATACGTTCAAGCCAACAAAAACGTCAGCTTTAGTATTAATGAGGGTGAAACTTTTGGTTTAGTGGGTGAGTCCGGCTCAGGAAAATCAACGATTGCACGTGTTATTACCGGCTTATTTCCGCCTAACGAAGGCAAAATAACTTTTGAGGGTATTGACTTAACAGCGATTAAATCGGAACGTGAACGTCGCCCTTTCCGTCGTCAAATGCAAATGGTATTTCAAAACCCATACACGTCGATGAATCCGCGTATGAAGATTTACGATATTATTGCCGAGCCCATTCGTTTTCATAAACTAGCCGCTAATGAATCACAAATACAACAAATCGTATTCGATTTATTAGATCATGTGGGGCTAGGGAGAATGGCGGGTGTTAAGTACCCTCATGAATTTTCCGGTGGTCAACGTCAACGTATCTCTATTGCGCGTGCTTTAGCAACCAGACCACGTTTATTAATTTGTGACGAACCAACATCAGCACTTGATGTATCGGTACAAGCACAGATTCTAAATCTACTTAAAGATTTACAAGATGAGCTAAATCTAACCATGCTATTTATTAGCCATGATTTACCCGTTATACGCCAAGTATGCGACCGCATCGGTGTGATGCAACAAGGAAAATTATTAGAAGTAAACGAGAGTGAGCAATTATTTACCCATCCTCAACACCCTTATAGCCAGCATTTAATTTCATTGATGCCTGAGTTTAAAGGGTTGCGGAGTAGTATCTAAACAAAATTTCACCATTATAAAGTTAATAATTAAATGTTTTTTTCATAAAAGGAGTTGTAAATGAAGTTTTTAAAAACAAAATTAGCCATCGCATTACTTGCTACAGGGTTAAATTTTTCAGCCACTGCTGCTGATATCACCATTGCCTATGATTCGGACCCAGTAACACTTGATCCACATGAGCAACTTTCTGGTGGTGTGCTACAAATGTCACACATGTTATTTGATCCACTAGTGCGCTTTACTAAAGAATTTGATTTTGAGCCTCGTTTGGCTGAAAAATGGGAACGTGTAGATGATAACACCTTCCGCTTCACACTTCGTAAGGGTGTCAAATTCCATTCAGGTAATACAATGACGGCTGATGACGTTGTTTGGACATTTAATCGTTTAAAAACGTCTCAAGACTTTAAAAACGTATTTTCACCGTACGAGAAGCTAGTAAAAATAGATGATTACACGGTTGAGCTCGTTTCATTTGAACCGTACCCATTAGTACTACAAACGGCCACTTACCTTTTCCCAATGGACAGTAAGTTCTATTCAGGTGATATGGACGGTGTAGATAAATCAATTATCATTAAACATGGTGGTTCATTTGCATCAACACACGTTTCAGGTACAGGCCCATTTACTATTGAATCTCGTGAGCAAGGCGTAAAAGTAGTATTTGACCGTTTTGACAATTACTGGGATACAAACTCACCAGGTAATGTTGATAAGCTAACCTTGGTGCCAATTAAAGAGAATGCAACTCGTGTTGCTGCGCTACTTTCTGGAGATGTTGACTTAATTCACCCAGTTGCACCTAACGATCAAAAACGTGTTATCGATACTAAAAACATCGAGCTAACCACGGTTGCTGGTACCCGCATCATTACACTACAAATGAACCAAAGTTCAAATGAAGCGTTAAAGGATGTACGTGTACGCCAAGCTATTGTGTATGCAATTAACAATGAAGCTATTGTGAAAAAAATCATGAAAGGTTTTGCAACAACAGCGGGACAACAAGGCCCTGCAGGTTATTCCGGTTATGATGCAAATTTAACGCCTCGTTATGACTTGAAAAAAGCAAAACAATTGATGAAAGAAGCGGGTTATGAGAAAGGCTTTAAATTATCAATGATTGCACCTAATAACCGTTACGTAAATGATGCACAGATTGCGCAAGCAGCTTCATCAATGCTAGCTAAGATTGGTATTACTGTAGATTTAAAAACTATGCCTAAAGCACAATACTGGCCTGAGTTTGATAAATGTGCGGCGGATATGCTGATGATTGGTTGGCATTCAGATACTGAAGATTCTGCAAACTTCTCTGAGTTCTTAACCATGACTCGTGATACGGAAACGGGTAGAGGCGCTTACAACTGTGGCCATTACTCAAACCCTAAAGTAGATAGCTTAGTAAACACTGCCAATGCAGAAACAGATCCTGCAAAACGTGCCGCAATGTTACAAGAAGTTGAACAAATTCTATATAACGATGCCGCATTTGTGCCGCTTCATTGGCAGAACCTTGCTTGGGGCGCAAAATCTACTCTAAATGTTTCACCTATTGTTAATGCATTAAACTTCCCGTACTTAGGCGATTTAGTTGTTAAATAAAGGTAGCATTCAGGCTGAGATAATTTAAAGCCTGCTTAATTACAGGCTCTTGTTGTATTAAAAGAGCCTGTTTTAGTTTGCTACCTAATAGGTAAAATAAACAACTTTAATTTTTTAACTCCACAATAAAACGACCCAACCTTTGGGTCGTTAATCATTTTATAGGAAACAACTGATGTTTACCTTTTTGGTCCAGCGACTTTTCCAAGCATTAATCGTAATGTTTGTGATCAGCCTAGTCGCATTTGCAATCCAAGATAACCTAGGCGATCCACTTCGAGAAATGGTAGGCCAATCCGTATCAGAAGCAGAACGACAAGTTTTACGTGATGAACTTGGGTTAAATGACTCTTATGCCACCAAGTACACTCGTTTTATTACTAGTGCAGTGCAAGGAGATTTAGGTAACTCTTATTTCTTTAAGCGCCCTGCCGTAGACGTTATTTTAGATAAGTTACAAGCGACCATGGAATTAGTATTGGGCGCGACACTGATCATTATAGTGGTATCCATTCCCCTTGGTGTTTATTCCGCAATTCATCCCAAAAGCTTATGGACTAAGCTAATCATGGCATTCAGTAGTATCGGCATTTCGATCCCTGTTTTCTTAACCGCTATTATTTTAATGTACATTTTTGCCATTGAACTGCAGTGGTTACCCTCCTATGGCCGCGGGGAAACTATATCGGTACTCGGTTGGGAAACGGGCTATTTAACCAAAGATGGTTTATTGCATTTAGTCTTACCTTGTATCTCACTCGCCTCTATTATGCTGCCTTTGTTTATTCGCTTGGTACGTTCAGAGATGCTAGAAGCATTAAGCTCTGAATATGTAAAATTTGCGATGGCTAAAGGCTTAGCAATGAATAAAGTTTATTATCAACATGCTCTTAAAAATACCATGTTACCAGTACTTACGGTCGGTGGTGTTCAAATTGGAACTATGGTTGCTTATACCATTTTAACGGAAACTGTTTTCCAATGGCCTGGTACTGGCTTCTTATTTCTAGAAGCGATCAATCGTGTTGATACGCCACTCATTACGGCCTATGTGATCTTTGTAGGACTTATTTTTGTGGTCACTAATACTATCGTTGATTTGTTATACGGCGTAGTTAATCCAACTGTTAACATCACTGGGAAAGGAGCATAAAATGAATAGTGTTACTCAACAAAATACTGCTCCATCACGCTGGCAGCAACTAAAGGATTCTGACTTTATTTACCACTTTAAACGCGACAAAGTGGCGATGTTTAGTTTTGTTTTATTCTTAACCTTTTTTCTTGCTGCACTATTTGCACCGGTTATTTCACCAACTAATCCCTATGACTTAATGTCCATCGACTTGATGGATTCTGAGTTACCACCCTCATGGTTAGAAGGCGGCGAGTCTCGCTTTTTACTTGGGACTGATGACCAAGGGCGCGACATTTTATCCACCATCTTATATGGTTCAAGGTTGTCATTAACGATTGGATTTTTGGCCGTTGCAGTGCAATTAGTATTGGGCATAGTGATAGGTTTATCAGCAGGATATTTTGGTGGTCGTATAGATAGCTTTTTAATGCGTTTTGCCGATGTTCAATTATCATTTTCAACTATGATGGTTGCGATCATTATCACAGCTATTTTTAAGGCAAGCTTTGGTGCTGAATTTTTTGCTGATTATGCGGTGGTGATGTTAGTGGTGATCATTGGGGTCGCAGAGTGGCCTCAATATGCACGTACTATTCGTGCCTCGGTATTAGCAGAAAAGAAAAAAGAGTATGTAGAAGCTGCGCAAGTGATGGGCTTTAGGTCAATGCGAATCATGTTCCGTCATATTCTACCTAACTGTTTATCGCCTATTTTAGTCATTTCGACGGTACAAGTTGCCAATGCAATTATGTCTGAAGCGGCTTTATCGTTTTTAGGCCTTGGTTTACCCGTTGACCAACCTTCATTAGGCGCCCTGATCAGTATCGGCTTTAAATACATATTCTCTGGAGCATGGTGGATAACTATCTTCCCAGGCATTGTATTAATCAGCTTGGTATTAGTGATTAACTTATTAGGGGACTGGTTACGTGATGTATTTAATCCCAAAATATACAAAGGTTAATTGAACCGCTACATTAACTCAGCGTGGAATTAAATTAACTCAGCGTGAAACAGTACGCTGAGTTAATTCTTTGCTTTAACAAACCTGACAACAGTCGACTCTCCTATCATCAAGCAACCACAAACTTCACTTGTTTATTAACGTCTTTTAAATTTATCCCCACTGCCATTAAATGTTTCACAATTAATTTCTTTAACACAACATCTTGCTGATCGCGTTGTAACTGTTCAATAGCTTGTATCGAGCTAAAACCACAACTTATTTGTAAAGAAGCCGGAAATGCATCGTATTTCACGCTATGAGTTATCCATTGATAGTCTAGCACTGTATCCAATGCTATTTCACAAACTTCAGTTAATGCTGCACGTAAATTATTATCTATTTTTTTATCTGTCTTTCTCATAGAGCCCCTCTTTTGGTATTTATAAACCTTCATTCTCTACAGAATACTAATAGGTAATGATTGACTAAGCCGGAATGATATTAGTTAGAACAATTTTGTATTATCGCTTTTGCTTAAGCTTGTTAATAATAGGTCCTGTTCACCAGTAAACGATATCAACAGTAAATGATATCAACAGTAAATGATAACAGCAGCACACGATAGCAACATTAAACAACAACTACTAATAGAAGGGCTTATGTTTAAAACAAAATTCATGATCACTCTCGTGTTCATAGCGATCATTCTCGCTATTTTAAGCCATGGCATTATGGCTGCGGCATTTTCATTATTAGCATTTTCACTATTATTCTATTATGTGAGTACACAGAAAAGTGATAAACCGCCTCATGAATAGATGCGCAGTATTGCTTATTAATGAATAGGTTACTTTATTCTTTAGTACAGTATTTCAATGTTAGTAATTTCAGAAGGCTTCCCAAGGATAATAAAATGAATACTTCAAACCGATTCTAGACAGTGAAAAAACAATTTTTTAGCAGGATCAGCGGCACATCAAATAATAATTTTTAATAAAAAAGATAAGGTAACAGTGATATTCAAAAAGATAAAACTTGAGAGGTGGAGCTGATACTTGATAGCGATTGCGTTCAATCATTAGTATCAAAAATGCTAATAGAATAAAAAAACTGGTCAAATTTATTGTTATTAAAACGCCCTTACAATACCCCCTACTTCTGATTACCTATGACTAGACCATTGACCGAACGGATAATATATATAAAAAAAGCGCAGTGCTTGCTACGCTAAATTCACCCGTTGACTGCCTCGTTTGAACCTTAAATCATCTGCTTACAGCAATTAATATTATTTCACTTTGTTAGTGTTCGTTGGCCCAAACATAAAGATAACGAGGATAGTTGTAACTATCGTTAGGCCTAAACTAGTTCAATATAAGCCAGTACAACTGTCGCAATGGTTATCCATAATAAAACACCCAGTAACATTGGTTTATAACCTGCATTTTTAATGGTGCGCACGGTAATGCCACAGCCAATTAAAAATAAACACAATACTAATAAACGCTTACTAACAAAAAATACATGTTGGTATAAAGCATCAAACTGCGGTATGAAATGCGCTATAGCGATAGCCACACAGTAGTAAATAATAAACATCGGCACGGTTATTTTCTTACTGTCACCCTTAAAAATAATCGCACTAATGAAAGCAATTGGAATGATCCATAGAGCCCTCGCTAATTTAACAGTGGTGGCTATTTGCAATGCTTCATCGCCATAGGCAGAAGCAGCACCCACAACTGATGATGTATCATGAATGGCAATCGCACTCCATAAACCGAAATTATATTGGCTCATACCCAAGGCGTGACCGATAAGAGGAAAAACAAACAGCGCAATACTATTTAAAATGAATACAGTGGCTAGCGCATGAGAGGTTTGTTCACTATTCGCTTGAATAGCAGGTGCGACTGCGGCAATGGCACTGCCTCCACAAATGGCGGTACCAGAAGAAACTAAGTGGCCAGTTTTCGCATCAATCTTAAATACCTTCGTTAGCAGCATACCAATCAATAATGTACTAAAAATAGAGCCTACAATTAAGCCCAGATTACCTGCGCTCGCTTGAATTGCTTGATCAACATTAATACCAAATCCCAGCCCTATTATAGAAAGCGCCAGCAATTTTTTGGTGAGCTTAGCAACATCAATTTGAGTCGGCACTAACCCTATTGTAGCGAGTGTAAACCCTAGGACCAATGCTATTGGAGAGGAGATAATAGGAAACAAACATAACACGCCTACTACAACAAATATCATCATATTTTTATTACATTGTAATTTAGAGAAAATAAATGTCATAACTGCTCCTCGATTGATTAAAAAACATCATATACAAGGGTTAGCATTAAGCATATTCTAAACTATTTAATCATAGGTTAAATAAAATTTAACACGGAAATTACTGATTACTAATTTATTGCCATATTACAAAATAAAGTGTTAATTATCTGTTAATAATTAAACACTAAAGCTTGTGTCATGAGCGACTGTTCAGCACAATAGATAAACAACATGATAAAGGATTACAATAAATATGATTTCTAAATGGGCAGTACGATTCATCCAAATGGCAGAGCTCGTTGCATCATGGAGTAAGGATCCCTCTACACAGGTAGGTGCCGTTATTACCGAACATAACCGCATTGTTTCATTGGGCTTTAATGGTTATCCGCAGGGGATTTCTGATAGTGCTGAAACCGATAATCGTGAAATTAAATTACTCAAAACCCTACATGCTGAAGAGAACGCAATTTTATACGCAAAACGGGATTTAAAAGGCTGTGAAATATGGGTCACTCATTTTCCTTGCCCAAATTGTGCAGCAAAAATAATCCAAACAGGTATCAAAGCAGTACATTGCCCTACACAAAGTGAAGATTTCCTATCACGCTGGGGAGATAAAATTAGACTCAGTGAGGAAATGTTTAATCAATCAGGTGTTAGCGTTGACTGGCTACCAGTTGACGCTCAATAAACACCATTATTTAATTCCTACAATATTTTACGATAAAAATTACAAACCATCCTAACAACTAAGATGGTTTGTGAAATAAATCCGTAGCAAGGGGTGATATGCAAGCAAGTATTGATATTAGCTGGCCACAGCTCGGATTATTTGCATCATTACTATTAATCCCTCTTTTTATTAATGCCCATTTCAAATTAGGGATCAATAAAAGCACAATAATTTCATTGCTACGAATGCTTGTACAACTATTTTTGCTGGGGTTATACCTCGAATATATCTTTGCATTAGATAGTATCGCCTTAAATATCACTTGGGTGATATTAATGATTGCAATGGGTAGCTATAGCATAATCAGTAAAAGTGACTTATCAAGTCGGAAACTATTATTGGCGAATGCGTTAGCATTAAGTTGTGCTTTATTGCCCTTATTATTAGTCATGTCACTACTGGTCATTCAACCCTCGCCACGTTACAACGCACAATATATGATCCCTTTAGCTGGTATGCTTTTAGGCAATAGTTTAAGCGGTAACATTGTTGCATTACAGACTCTATTTGATGCCTTTAAACAACGTCAGGATGAATATGAAGCCGCCATTGCATTAGGTGCAAGTCCTTATCAAGCATCGTTTCCTTTTTTACAACAAGCAATGAAAAAAGCACAAGCTCCTATTTTAGCGTCGATGGCAACCACTGGTATTGTGACTTTGCCCGGAATGATGACAGGACAAATATTAGGAGGTGTTACGCCGATGGTAGCCATCAAGTATCAGTTACTTATCTTGATCGCTATTTTTGTGATGCTCAGTGTGTCGTTAAGCATCACATTATTACTGAGTTTGCGTTATAGCTTAGCCAACAACGGACTCATTAAAATAAAGCTTAATAGCTAACCATCTGATTAAAATATAAAAGAAATAAAAATAATGCTTTCTTTTTAGCTTTTTATTGGTTAGTATTCAATCCGCTCTGGAAAATCAGAGTTATTAATGTCATATAAAGTCCAAGTTATCCTCAGTTACATCGTTATCGTTGTCCTTAGAATTACCTTTAGCTTCTCAAATCATTCAATAATTCCGATCCCAGTTTTACGCAATGTTGCGTTACTAACTAATAGCCGCTTTAGATGTTTTATTAAAAATATCATTTGATAAAAAAGATAAATTATCACGGTGAAAAAATTAAACTCCATAAGGAAATATATGGCTCGCTCTACAGGTAGAAAAAGATTTTGGTTCCAACAGAACAAAGATGAACAACAAATAATTGAACAAAAAGAAACAACAAAAGATAACTAGAAAATACTGTCGCACTTTTAACAAGAGCAGATTAGCCCCGCTCGGTTAACAAGCAGTCTGAATAGATAATATCAGCACTGAATAGATTTTTTAAAATTAGCAATTGAATAAGGTGCCTCTAACCTTATCGCTTTTCTCAGTAACACTTCTTAAGTTTCAATATATTATAAAACTCGTGCCACCTCATGGTGCGAGATTAAATGTGCTGCTTCATCAGTAGCACTAATCAACCTATATTAATCCCCTAATAATCGAATCATTCTTAGTCGTTAAAAAGAATATTTCTGTGCTGCATTCAATCTTGATAGCGACCTAGCAACTACTAACTACTACTCAATCATCCCCTAATAATCGAATCATTCTTAGTCGTTAAAAAGAATATTTCTGTGCTGCATTCAATCTTGATAGCGACCTAGCAACTACTAACTACTACTCAATCATCCCCTAATAATCAGATCATTATTAGTCGTTAAAAAGAGTATTCCTATATTGCATCCAATCTTGATAGCTACCTACAAACTACTGACTACTACTTAATCATTCCCCTAACAATACTCTCTTTTCTATTGCTATAGACTGCGTATTTAATCAAACTGAATCAACTAATAGTTTTGCTAATGATGGTTGTATTTTTCACTTTTTTAAAAGCAAAAAAAATGGTAAATCTTTTCAGATTTACCATTCTTTTTTTAGAATAATTAGCGCGTTAAGGCGCTAATATATCACAGCTTAAAGAGCTACGATATTTTCTGCTTGCGGGCCTTTAGGACCTTGGCTTACAGTGAATTCTACTTTTTGGCCTTCAGCTAAAGTTTTGAAACCTTCGCTTGCAATTGCACTGAAGTGTGCGAATACATCTGGACCAGATGCTTGCTCGATGAAACCAAAACCTTTAGACTCGTTGAACCACTTAACTGTACCTTGAACTTTAGACATAATAATATCCTGTAAAATTTAATAAAAATTGCCTTCAATAGGCTTGAATAGCGTAAAAATTAGACTGGAACTTAAAGACTTCAGACGAGGTATTATTAATAAAACAACGTAATGGAGAATGTAAACAATAGGCTTTATTTCTGCTGAGTTGAATAGTATAGATCTCCCAGAATAAGTCAACAATAGATTAGGATTAAAGATCAAATATTGTCCGTTTTTATGCTCACATTACCGTTATACATTTTCAGTGAAAAAATTAAGCGGTCTATAGCAACAATAAATGTTACATAATGAATGACTCAAACGAAATTAAGGGATATTCGATGATAGATTTTAATAATAAAGGTTTTTTCAAGCTTAAGCAGAATGCTGATTTTGCAGATAAAGTAAAAGACTTATTACTAGATGATGAGCAAATAATTGACGCTTATAAGTCCATGCGTGACGGTGTGGTATTTACTGACAAAAGAATCATTGCCGTTAATGTTCAAGGTATTACAGGAAGTAAAAAAGATTTCACCTCACTGCCTTATAAAAATATCGTCGCTTATTCTATTGAAACATCAGGCACCTTTGACATTGACTCAGAGTTAGAAATCTATTTTTCTGCTATAGGCCAAGTTAGATTTGAATTTACAGGCCAGTCTTCAATGCTAGAAATATCAAAGATTATCTCTAAGCATTTATTATAAAAACGTTTTATATCCTAGTTTAACTTCTTACTGTTAAACGCTGAGCCTACATCACTACTAATAATTTTTTTGGATAGTTATGAGCAAATTTGTTGTTGTATCAAAATATTCATTTCCTTTGGATGCACATATCGCCAAAGCGAGTTTAGAGAGTGAGGGAATTCCAGCATATATAGCTGATGAGCATACTGTTAATATGCAGTGGCTCTATTCTGATGCTATAGGGGGTGTTCGGTTGTACGTAGCAGAGACGTTTGAAACTGAAGCAAAAGCAATCTTAGCATTAAATTTCTCAGCGGATGTTGATTCAGCGTTCGAAGCAACACCGGAACATTACCCTCAATGTAACAGCACTCATTTAGCCAATTACACTAAAGGAAAAAAGCCTGCTTTTGTTTTATTCATATTATTAGGCTTCCCACTGTTTTTTTATCAACACGGTAGAAAATGCATGGATTGTGGTTGGTTTAAAGAAAGTTAATAGGCGTAGACAGGGCAATATAAAAAACCATTACATCACCTCATCTACATAAGTAGAATACCAATCACGCTAATTAACTGTTCTATTTTACTTGTTAAAATAACTTATTTCTTCGTTGTAATTTTCGCAAATAGAACAACTATTTAACTTAAATTACGCCTTGAACTAAGTCATTTTCCCTGCGCAAAATTTAGGTCACTTATTTAATGTAATTGGTATGATTAGAGCAAAAATTTATTGCTTAGACTTTTTCTTATTTTTAAAATAAAGCACACCTTTCACCGCAACTACGGCAAATAATCCCCAAAAAACGACATGGTAAAGTAAGTGTAACGCACCTTCACCCAATGCATGATCGCTATGCGCAAACGCTTGTGTGCTTAATAACAAAGTAAAAATTAAAGTAAAAAATTTCATGGTTACTCCTTTCAAAATAGGTCCTTTCAAAATAATAATTAGATACTGCTTATTTAAGCATACCTTGTGTTTCAATAAACTCAATAATATCAGCTAACCCTTGCTGTGTTTTCATGTTGCTGAAAATAAATGGTTTATCACCACGCATTTTCTTTGCATCTCTATCCATCACCTCTAACGATGCTCCTACCAAATCAGCAACATCAATTTTATTAATGATTAACAAGTCAGACTTAGTGATACCAGGACCGCCTTTACGCGGTATTTTATCACCTGCAGAAACGTCGATCACATATAAAGTTAAATCGGATAGTTCAGGACTAAACGTAGCGCTTAAGTTATCACCACCGCTTTCCACTAATACAAAATCTAAATCAGGGTGACGTTCATGTAATTCATCAATAGCAGCTAAGTTCATGGAAGCATCTTCACGAATCGCAGTATGCGGACAACCACCGGTTTCAACTCCCATAATACGGTCAGCCGACAGCGCATCGTTACGTGTTAAAAACTGTGCATCTTCATGAGTATAAATATCGTTAGTAACCACGGCCATTTCATATTTATCGCGTAACGCTAAACATAATTGACTTAATAATGCCGTTTTACCTGAGCCGACGGGGCCACCCACACCGATACGTAAAAGTTGTTTTTTTCTCATTATCTTTCTCTCATATTTCTAAAATAGTTTGTCTGTACTTAAAACGAATCTAATTTTTAAGATCTGAACAAGCGGGTGTATTGCGTTTCGTGCCAAGCACTAGCCATTGCTAATCGAGGTAGACTCGCCCCAATATCATCATCTTCAATTTGGTTTGCAACACTAATAGCCCCTGCCACTTTATCGCTTAAATCAAACAACAAATTTTGTGCTTGAGTTTGCCCTAATGGCACCAATTTAGTCGCAGCAGCCACTTGGTTATCTAAATATGTCCAACAATAACCACTTTGTGCAGAGATTAAATCTAATTCACAAAGATAAGCTGCAATCGTAAAAATACTCACAAAGCTACTATCTGGCTGCTTAAACAATTCACCGTAAGGTTCGCTATCAACAGCATCGAGTTGCTTTAATAAACGGATTAATGCTTTACCCATCGCAACATCAGCAAGGCGCAATTCGCTACTTTCACGACACGCAATTAGATGTTGGTTATGCAACTTAAAACTTTCAAAATCATTGTTTTCTAAGGCATGATAAAGTCGTTTCAATAATGCTAGATCAGTGCGTGCGATGGATTCATTGAGATTTAACTCAATCCAATCAAAGGTCGTTTTTTGGTTGTTGATCCATTCCATTTCCGTTGCATATTCCAACCCTTGCGAAAACGAAAAACCACCAACCGGTAGATTAGCACTGCACAATTGCAGTAATCGATTAAGCTTAACCGGACTGGCCATATTAATGTTCATGGTGATGATCTGAATGGCTATGTGAATTGTTGTGTGAGTGACTATGCGAATGAGAATGACCACTTCGCTTACCATAAGCACCATTCTCAGGAGCAAAAACAGCAGGTGTTCTATCGATTGTTAAACCATAGTTTTCAGCAAGCTCTTCTAGCACATGGTCAGGTTTAAAACGTACCCATAACTCACCCACTTGTAATGTAGTATGACGGTTACCTAAGTGATAACAAACTTTGCTAAACGTTAACCAATCCGTGCCAAGCGCAGTTGAAACATCCTCAGCCTGCCCTTTCACTTCAATCAATAAACCACATTCTGTTTTTAATATTTCTCCCACCAATAGGGGATGGCCACGTTCAACAAAAATACCAATATCAGCACCTTTATCTGTCACGCCTTTGATACGTGATTTCTTGCGAGTGTCATGATCTAAGGTAATCGAATCATTAATCTGATCATGCGTATGATCCAACCTTTCAAATACTTGTAACATTGTTTTTTCCTAACTTAAAACAAACAATAGCGCTGTGCTAGTGGTAACTCCGTCGCCGGCTCACAGGTCAATAACTCGCCATTTGCTCGTACTTCATAGGTTTGTGAATCGACCTCTATATTCGGCATCCAATCATTATGGATCATGTCTTTTTTCCCCACATTACGGGTATTTTTACACACACCGATTAAGCGCGTCATTCCAGCAATTTCTGGTACGTTTTTATCGATTGCAGCCTGTGACAAGAAGGTCATTGACGTTTGCGCAGAGGCACTGCCAAATGAACCAAACATTGGACGATAATAAACTGGCTGTGGCGTTGGTATCGAGGCATTCGCGTCGCCCATCGGAGCCGCTGCAATAAAGCCAGACTTGATAATCATCGAAGGTTTAATACCAAAAAACGCTGGCTTCCATAATACTAAATCCGCCAGTTTACCTATTTCAATGGAGCCAACTTCATGGCTGATACCATGGCTAATGGCTGGATTAATAGTGTATTTAGCGATATAGCGCTTAGCACGAAAATTATCGTTTCGCTCTGTATCTGGGGCTAACGGACCACGTTGCTGTTTCATCTTATGGGCAGTTTGCCAAGTGCGAGTGATCATTTCACCAACGCGCCCCATTGCTTGAGAATCAGAAGAAATCATACTGATTGCTCCTAAATCATGCATGATGTCTTCCGCCGCAATACTTTCTTTACGAATACGTGAATCAGCAAAGGCAATATCTTCTGGAATCGACGGGTTTAGATGATGACAAACCATTAACATATCTAAATGTTCATCAATAGTATTAACCGTATAGGGACGTGTTGGATTAGTGGATGAAGGTAATACATTAGCTTCACCACAGGCACGAATAATATCTGGAGAGTGACCGCCACCAGCACCTTCAGTATGGTAAGTATGAATAGTACGGCCTTTAAATGCGCCCAGTGTATCTTCTAAAAAGCCCGACTCATTTAAGGTGTCAGTATGGATAGCAACCTGCACATCATATCGCTCAGCAACCGAAAGGCAGTTATCAATAGCTGCTGGGGTTGTGCCCCAATCTTCATGTAATTTTAAACCACAAACACCCGCTTCAATTTGTTCTTCTAACGCTTTAGGTAAACTGACGTTTCCTTTGCCTAAAAATCCAAAATTCATGGCGAAGTCATTGGTTGCTTGTAGCATTTTATGGATATTCCAAGGCCCCGGCGTACAGGTGGTTGCTTTAGTCCCTGTTGCTGGACCTGTACCGCCACCAATCATAGTAGTGACACCTGACATTTGTGCTTCTTCAATTTGCTGTGGGCAAATAAAATGAATATGCGCGTCTATTCCACCAGCCGTTAATATTTGACCTTCACCCGCAATCACTTCCGTTCCCGCCCCTATTTCGATATCAATATTGTCTTGAATATCAGGGTTACCGGCTTTACCGATAATAGCGATACGTCCGTCTTTAATACCTACATCAGCTTTTACAATGCCCCAGTGGTCTAGGATCAAAGCGTTGGTGATAACAAGGTCAACGGTTTCAGTACAAGATGCTTGGCTTTGCCCCATTCCATCTCGAATAACCTTACCGCCACCAAAAGTGACCTCTTCACCGTACTCGGTAAAATCTTTTTCTACTTCGATCCATAAGTTGGTATCTGCTAAACGAACACGGTCACCAACAGTTGGGCCAAACATATGTGCGTAAGAATGTTTATCAATCGTTGCCATGGTTATTGTCCTCCCTCATTCTTGCCATCAATGTCGCCTTGAATGTCGCCTTGAATGTCGCCACGGAAGCCAAATACACGGCGCTTACCGCGATAAGGAATAAGTGTGACTTGTCGTTTTTGGCCGGGTTCAAAACGAACCGCAGTGCTTGAAGTAATATCTAAACGATAACCTTTGGTGAGTTCACGATCAAAAACCAAAGCGCTATTCACTTCGTAAAAGTGATAATGCGAGCCAACTTGAATAGGACGATCACCTGAATTAGCTACGCTAACCATGATTTTCTCGGATCCGACGTTTAATTCGCGGTCACCCGCATCTGTAATAATTTCACCAGGAATCATCTGATTACTCCATTAACTAAATGATAGGGTTATGGACAGTCACTAACTTAGTGCCATCAGGAAATGTTGCTTCGACCTGTACTTCAGGAATTAACTCCGCAATACCGTCCATGACTTGATCACGGGTTAATAACGTACGTCCGTAATCCATCATTTCAGCTACGGTTTTACCATCACGAGCACCTTCCATGATCTCCATTGAGATATAAGCCATGGCTTCAGGATAATTTAGTTTTACACCACGTTTTAAACGACGCTCGGCTAATAATGCCGCGGTAAAAAGCAGTAATTTATCTTTTTCTCTTGGTAATAGATCCATAATATTCTCTTCTTATGTATGCCAAATTCGAGGTTATAACGTTATTTATTAGATATTATTTATTGGGTATTGATTATTAGTTAAAACTTGCTCTTTATGTATGCCAAACTCGAGGCTGTAGCGCGGTTTTATCAATCAATAGCGGCCGCAATATTTCCCATAAGCTAATAAATAGTTGTTTGCACTGTTGCGCCTGTGCGCCTAGATAGCGGATCACTAATAAACCATCAATATCACTAATACTGATCAACGTCTGTGCATCTTGTTGCTTAACTTGGTCACGTAATAACGCCAATAATTCTGCACGTTGCTGTGGTTGCTTTAATTTTTGTGGTGCATAGGCTAAAAAAGTTGCAAATACGCTATTGCAGGCCAAACCTGCAGGATGTGTTAATAGTTGGTTAGCGGGAGATAACGCAATACGATCATGGTAAATCAAGATTTCATCGCAATATAAGCGATTCAATTGGCAGTACTTTCCATTCAAAAAAGGTTCATCTGAATCAGGTAAACCTAAACAAGTAATATCCCACCCCAAATAAACACTGCTGCTTGTGAGCTTAATATCAACGGTATTAAAACCGTCGGCACCCTCATAAACGATTGTTTCCTGTGGAAAATTTTCGCATTTAGCATCTGCTTCTAGCTGTAATTGAGTAATTTGCGATTGCTTAGTATCGCCTATTTCCAGATTCGTTCGTGCACGATAAAAACGCCCTGCGCCTGGTGTAGTAAACAAGAGATGCGCATCTTGCTGAACATCAACGTTAATACGTAGCTCATCACCAGAAACAATGCCCGCTGGCGGATGTAATAGATAGATATGCGCGCAATCTCGCCCTTCAGGATAAAAAGCTTTTTGAACCGATAATGGTCCTTTACGCTGAGTACGAGTGAGTTGCGTTCCTACTGGAGTATGACTGAATTGTAAAAATAGATGAGCAAGCCAGTGATTTTTCACTGGCGCTTTTAATGTTGCAGCTGTTGTAGACTCGTCGATAATTGACATCATGCTTATTTGATTAAATCCTTTTATCTGTTTATACGGCTAGATATTTACTCACTAATTCGTCATCAAGCTCATCCATTGGACCCGATGCAATCACTTGCCCTTTTTCCATCAAGTGGAAGTTTTCCCCCACTGCGCGAGCAAAGGGTAACTTCTGCTCTACTAAAATAATGGTCATGCCTTGTTCTTTATTTAACTTTAATAACACATCTCGAATTAATTGCACAATATTAGGTTGAATACCTTCGTTTGGCTCATCTAATATTAAAATATCCGGATTCAGTACTAAAGCACGGCCAATGGCTAATTGTTGCTGCTGGCCACCAGACAAGTCTCCACCTCGACGATGTAACATCTCTTCCAAAACAGGAAAAAGCTTAAATATATGATTTGGAATGGTTTTACTTTTTTGTCTTGAACAATTTAAACTTATTTTTAGATTTTCTTCAACTGTCAATTGCGGAAAGATATGACGACCCTGCGGCACGTAACCCACGCCAATTTCAGGGCGTTGCTCGACACTACTTTTGCTCATCTCTTTGTCATTAATAACGAGGTTACCTGAGCTGATAGGCAGTAATCCCATAATAGTTTTTAATAATGTGGTTTTGCCCACACCGTTACGCCCCATGATACAAGTGCGAGACCCTTTCTTAATCTTTAGGTCGAGATCCCATAGGATCTGTGTCCCACCATATTTTTGATTTACTGCGGTTAATTCAATCATGATTAAGCTTGCTCCTCACCTAAATAAACTTCACGTACTGCTTTATTTGCTTGGATTTCATCCATCGAACCTTCCGCTAATACAGTCCCTTGATGCAACACTGTTACTTTACGTGCAATGGACCTAACAAAAGCCATGTCATGTTCAACCACCACTACCGAATGCTTACCAGCTAATGACGTTAATAACTCAGCGGTACGCTCTGTTTCCTGCGTAGTCATGCCTGCAACGGGTTCATCAACTAACAATAAACGCGGTTCAGCGGCTAGTAACATACCAATTTCTAACCATTGTTTTTGGCCATGTGATAAACGGCCAGCGGGATAGTGCTGCTCGGCAGTTAAACCGATGGTTTGTAAGACTTCATCTATTTTGTCTTTTTGCTCGCCACTCAATTTATGAAACAGCGCAGTCCAAATACCTTTATCACCAGACAAACTTAACTCAATATTTTCAAACACACTCAATGCTTCAAATACCGTTGGTTTCTGAAACTTACGCCCGATACCCGCACGTGCAATTTCAGATTCATCAAGCTCTAATAAATCAATTTGTTGCCCAAAACTAACTTTACCTTGGTCTGGACGTGTTTTACCGGTGATCACATCCATTAATGTTGTTTTACCGGCACCATTGGCACCAATTAAACAACGTAATTCACCATCGCCAATATAAAGATTCAAGTCATTTAATGCTTTAAAACCGTCAAAACTCACACTGACATCTTCCACGTATAAAATCATACCGTGGCGTGTATCTGGTTTTAAATTATCAACGGATGACAGCGGTGAACCGTGTTTATCTACAATCATTATTTATTCTCCGCTGTTAATATTGAATCGTCAGCACTTTTGTTAGTACTTGTGTTAGCGCTCCCGTCTGAGCTGTTAGGTTTGTTGTCTGTGGATGGTGGATCTATTTTATCCATTAAGTTAGTCACTAACCCTGCAAGGCCTTTAGGTAATAATAAGGTGACTAATACAAACAAACCACCTAATCCAAATAACCAAGCTTCTGGCATGATCGCAGTGAAACGTGTTTTGGCATAACTCACCACAATCGCCCCAACTAACGCACCATATAATGTGCCTCGACCACCAATCGCTACCCAAATAACAATTTCAATGGAGTTTAATGGTGAGAACTCACCGGGATTAATAATGCCCACTTGCGGCACATAAAGCGCACCAGCTACGCCGGCTAACATTGCCGATACCACGAAGATCCACACTTTATAGTGTTGTGGTTTGTAACCCACAAAACGCACGCGGTCTTCTGCATCTCGAATAGCAGTGACGACACGGCCCATTTTTGAATTAACAATAAAATGACTGATTGCATAACCAATGGCTAACATGACTGCCGTCGCTACGAATAAAGCCAGCTTGGTATTTGGAGACTGCAATGAGAAGCCAAAGATTTCTTTAAAATCCGTTAAACCATTGTTACCACCAAACCCCATTTCATTGCGGAAGAAAGATAATAACAGCGCATAGGTCATCGCCTGGGTCATAATTGATAAGTACACGCCGCTTACACGTGAACGGAATGCTAACGTACCAAAAATGTAAGCTAATAATCCAGGGCCAGCAAACACTAATAAGATCATCACTAAGGCATTATCAGATCCCGCCCAATACCAAGGTAATTCAGTCCAGTTCAAGAACACCATAAAATCGGGTAGTTCTGGGTTACCGTAAACACCTCGGTCACCAATCTGACGCATTAAGTACATGCCCATTGCGTAACCACCTAGCGCAAAGAATGCACCGTGGCCTAAGCTTAAAATACCGCAATATCCCCATACCAAATCGACGGCTAAAGCCAGTAAAGCATAACAAAGGTACTTACCTAATAAGCTCACAGTGTAATCGCTCACATGCAGCAGCGAACCCTCGGCAAACATTAAGTTACAAACAGTGACATACAAGGTTGAGACAAATAAGATCGCAATAACAAAATGCAAACTACTCATTTTTTTGGTTATGTTGTTCACGCTAGGTGAATTAAGTAAAGTTTTCATTATTCTGCAGCTCTCCCTTTTTGCGGAAACAGTCCTTTAGGTCGTTTTTGAATAAACAACACTAAACTGACTAGCACAATAATATTGGCTAATACAGGTCCCATTGATGGCTCTAATATTTTGTTAAATGTTCCCATGGTCATCGCGGCAACTAGCGTACCCCATAAATTGCCCACACCACCAAATACCACCACTAGGAATGAATCGATGATATAAGCCTGTCCTAAGTTCGGTCCAACATTGGTTAACTGACTTAATGCAACACCTGCAACACCCGCGATACCTGAACCTAACCCGAAGGTAATGGCATCTACCCATGAGCTTTTAACACTCAAGGCTCTGGCCATATCTCGGTTTTGAGAAACGGCACGAACGTGTAAACCTAATGAAGAGTTTTTCAAAATCATTAACAATGAGAAGAACACCATTAATGCAAATAAGATGATGTATAAACGGTTATAGGTAAGCGACAGAATCGGGTTAATCTCTAACGAACCACTCATCCACTGCGGCGCTTCAACTTGGCGATTAAGCGGAGAGAAAACACTACGCACTAACTGTTGTAAGATTAAGCTGATACCAAAGGTAGCCAATAAAGTTTCTAACGGACGACCTTTTAAGAAACGGATCACACCACGTTCAATTAACACCCCAACAAAACCAGACACAAGGAATGCGGCAGGCACGGCCATTAATAAAGAGTATTCAATTAAATTGGGGAAAGTTTGTTGGATAACATAAGTGGTATAAGCACCTAGCATCATCATTTCACCGTGCGCCATATTGATCACGCCCATCACACCAAAGGTGATAGCAAGACCAATCGCCGCGAGTAATAATACTGAGCCAAGGCTTAATCCGAAGAACAGATTTTCCGCTAAGCTAAATACACTTGCTTGCTGCTCAATACTGTCTATTGCATTGCTTAAGACCGTTTTTAACTCTTTTGTTTCTGCATCAGCTGCATTACTTGGTAACGAACCTAATTGCTTAACTAATGCGTTTTTAACGGTAGGCTCTAGCCGATTAGAGAGTTGTTTAGCAGCAGATAATTTCTCCGCTATTGACCCAGTTTGTAATTGTTCAATTAATAAAATGACCGACATTAACTCGCGAGCATCTTCATCTTTCTCTGCTTTAATTAATTTATTGACGGCAACCAGGCCGGCTTGGTTAGGATTATCTAATAGCTGTTTCAAAGCCGCGATACGGATATCTGTATCAGTGTTTGTTAAATCTAGGTTGGCTAATAAATCACGAATTTGGCCACGTAAACGGTTATTGGTTCTGACTTTCTTAATCGCTGATTTTTTAACTGCTGGCAATGCTTCAGCGCTTAATACATCGGTTAACTGATATTGCTTTTGTTCATTTTTATAGACTGATACAACACGCTTATTGGTTTTAAGGTAATACAGGTCCCCATCCATCAATGGTTGTAAAATAGCACGTACTTGTGGTGCAGACGTCGCCGCGATTTGTTCAATCAATGGCGCCATTTTATTTAATTTGGTATTTGGTAGTTGCTCTACTAACAGCGGAAGAGCTGATTGTTGTGTTTCACTAACAGCGGCTGAGGCGTTGAATGACATAACAAAGAAAAGTAACAGGGGAAATAGACGCAACATGGGCTGTTCCTTAATATTGGTTTTTTAGTTCATAAAATGGGAGAACGGTGCCTCCCATTAAGTTGTTCTGTACGTTAATTAATGCATTAGAACGTTATGACTAAAACTTTTGACCAGAACATTTTGCAGTCGTTACATCAAAGTTGCCGCATTTGATTGGAGCAGTCCAATCAGATACTAGGTTTTTAGAGCTTGGTAGGAAGTCTGACCATGCATCACCAATTACGGTATCAGGCGTTTCCCAAACTACTTCAAACTGACCATCTTCTTGGATTTCACCAATTAATACTGGCTTAGATAAATGATGGTTAGCGTTCATCACCGCAATACCACCGGTTAAGTTAGGTACAGCAATACCAATCATTGCTTGTTCAACAGCATCAACATCAGTAGTACCGGCTTTCTCAACAGCCTTAACCCACATTTTAAAACCAATATAAGTTGCTTCCATTGGATCATTTGTTACACGCTTGTCATCACCAATGTATTTTTTCCATTGTGCAATAAACGCTTCATTTTCTTCTGTCTCAACACTTTGGAAGTAGTTCCAAGCAGCTAAGTGACCCACTAACGGTTTTGCATCAAAGCCAGACAGTTCTTCTTCACCTACAGAGAAAGCAATAACAGGAATATCTTCAGCAGAAATACCTTGGTTACCTAACTCTTTGTAAAATGGAATGTTTGCGTCACCGTTTACTGTAGAAATAACAGCTGTTTGCTTACCTTCAGAACCAAAACGTTTCACATCAGCAACAATGTTTTGCCAATCTGAATGACCAAATGGCGTGTAGTTAATCATGATATCTTCAGACTTAACGCCCTGTGCCATTAAGTATGCTTCTAAGATTTTATTGGTTGTACGTGGGTAAACGTAATCCGTACCTAACAATATAAAACGCTTCGCGCCAATATCATTAATCAGGTAATCAACCGCTGGAATCGCTTGTTGGTTTGGCGCAGCACCGGTATAGAATACGTTTTTAGATGACTCTTCACCTTCGTACTGAACGGGATAGAACATCAAACCGTTAAGCTCTTCAAGCACTGGTAATACTGATTTACGAGAAACCGAAGTCCAACTACCAAAAATAACATCTACTTTATCTTTTGCTAATAACTCACGACCTTTCTCTGCAAATAATGGCCAGTTTGACGCAGGGTCAACTACCACAGGCTCAAGTTGTTTACCTAATAAACCGCCCTTTGCATTTTGGTCTTCAATCATCATCAACACAGTGTCTTTTAGTGTGGTTTCACTAATCGCCATGGTGCCAGATAAAGAATGTAAAACACCGACTTTGATATTGTCAGCCGCGTAAGCAAAGTTAGTCATTAACCCCGTTGCAACAATCGAACTTGCAACAATTAGTTTTTTCAGTTTCATAGATAGTTCCTTTCCCTTTTAGTATCCAATAATCGATCTTTTTAACGGAATAAAAATCTCAATCCCAACCTATTTCAAGTGGGATAAGTATCCAGTAATTAGAGCAAGCATTAAATGCGTAAAAGCACGCAATGGACTACGCAATTATGCGCATATAATAGAAAGTACTATTGAAGTAAGCTACGCGCGCGAGATATGCTAAGAGCGAAGTAGCTATTAGTAAGGGTACGGATAGCCAATAAATAGCAAAAGAGCATGCATGCAATCAAACCAAAAAATAATTAAAGCGCGTAGAACTTACAACAAGCTTGTTGCAAATGAGATGATGGAAGACTTTGCACTGCGTTTTACTGCCAAACGAGCTAGAAAATGGTCACTAAACCGCATCTCTATGACCGCGTTAGGTATTGTTTCATTTTTGGTTTTAGAAGCAATTGGCGGCGCAATCACGCTGCAATATGGTTTTGAAAATGCCGCATGGGCGATTTTGGCGGTGACATTAGTGGTGTTTTTAACGGGTTTACCGATCAGTTATTACGCCGCCAAATATGGCGTTGATATTGACTTACTCAGCCGAGGTGCTGGCTTTGGTTATATTGGCTCCAGCATCGCCTCACTTATCTATGCCTCCTTTACTTTTATTTTCTTTGCCCTTGAAGCCGCCATTATGGCTATGGCATTAAAGATATTATTTGGCCTGCCCTTACCCGCGGGTTATATCGTTAGTACGCTATTAATCATTCCATTAGTGACCCACGGCATCACCTACATCAGCCGCTTTCAAGTATGGACATCTCCTATTTGGGTGGCATTGCAACTGCTGCCGCTGTTCTTTGTATTTACCCATAACGATACACAATTCAGCGATTGGGTAAACTTTACCGGTGAAGCAGGCGAATCAGGAGCAACCTTTAATCTCTTATTATTTGGTGGTGCTTCAGCGGTATTGTTAGCGCTGGTGGCACAAATTGGTGAACAAGTAGATTTTCTACGGTTCTTACCAGAGAAACCTAAAAAAGGTGCTTGGCGTTGGTGGCTGGCGTTGATTGCCGGTGGCCCAGGTTGGATGGTATTTGGTGCGCTTAAACTTTTTTTAGGATCTTTTTTAGCCTATTTTGCATTAAAACAAGGCATTGCACCGGATCTCGCTAGCGACCCTGCACACATGTATCAACTTGCTTATAGCTATGTCTTTGATAACCCTTCTATTAGTGTTTTTGTTGCCTGTAGCTTTGTGGTGTTATCACAACTCAAAATCAACGTCGCAAATGCTTATGCGGGATCATTAGCATGGTCGAACTTTTTTTCGCGTGTTACCCATAACCACCCGGGCCGCGTGGTGTGGATGGTATTTAATGTCGCCATTGCACTACTACTAATGGAGCTCGGCATTTACCAAACCATTGCCAGTATGTTGTCCGTGTATTCAGTCATTGTATTAGCTTGGTTAAGCTCCGTTGTTGCCGATTTAATCATTAATAAACCATTAGGGCTAAGCCCGCGCCATATCGAGTTCAAACGCTCACACCTTTATGATATTAACCCCGTTGGCGTGGGTTCAATGTTAATTGCATCGGTAGCAGGTTTTACTGCGCATATGGGTATTTATGGTGAAACAGTTGAAGCTTTAGCGTCTTTCATCGCCTGTTTTTTACCTTTTATTACTGTGCCTTTAATCGGTTGGTTAACTAAAGGGAAATACTATTTAGCGGCAAACCAACAACCTGAAATTAAAACCTTCACACAATGTCATATTTGCGAAAATAGCTTTGACCATGAAGACATCACTTTCTGCCCTGCTTATGGCAAAGCTATTTGTTCGCTCTGTTGTAGTTTAGATGTACGTTGTTCAGATCAATGCCGTCCTAACGCTACGCTTTCACAACAAGCTCATGATTTTTTCACTCGTTTCTTAAGTGCCAAAGTACTAAAAGCATTAACCACTCCTTTGATGCAATTCATCGCACTGACATTAGGGTTAAGTTTGATCGGCGCTGCTATTTTAGTCTTAGTCTATCTACAAGTGCCACTGGATGATTTACAAGTTAAACAGGTTTTTGCTAGCACTTTAGTTAAGATATTCTTCCTATTAATGATCATTATTGGCATCGTCAGTTGGTTATTTATCCTCGCTCGTGATGGCAATCAACATGCATTAAAAGAACTACGTTCACAAACTAAAGCCTTGGCCAAAGAGGTCGATGCTCACGAACAAACATCGGAAGCATTACAAAGCGCAAAAGAAGTTGCAGAATCAGCTAACGAAGCCAAAAGTCGTTACCTTGCAGCTTTGAGTCATGAACTACGTACACCGCTTAATGTGTTATTAGGTTATGCACAATTATTGATGCGCGACCAAGAATTACCACCGAAACAGCGCGAAAGTATTGCGATTGTAAGACGCAATGGTGAGCACCTTGCAGACTTAATTGAAAGCTTATTAGAGGTGTCTAAAATTGAAGCCGGCCGTGTCACTTTACAGCGTGATGAGTTTAATTTAAAAGCGATTTTGCAGCAGCTGGTGGATATGTTTCAAATGCAAGCCAGTAAAAAAGGTATTAAATTTCACTATATCGCCAGCGCTAACTTACCTGATTACGTGGCAACCGATAAGCAACGCTTTAGACAAATATTGATCAACCTGATCTCTAATGCCATTAAATATACTGAAAAAGGATCGGTAACGTTTAAGGTCACTTATCGCAGCGAAGTCGCCAACTTTAGTATTATAGATACCGGAGCGGGAATAGCTAAAAGTAACCAAGAACTGATTTTTAAACCCTTTGAACAAATTCGTAATAACCATACTCAATCTATCGGAGGAACAGGTTTAGGGCTAACTATCTCACGCTCATTAGCGGAATTAATGGGCGGTGAAATAAGTTTAAGTAGTAATGTTGGGCAAGGTTCCACCTTTTACTTCAGGTTAATGTTATTCAAACTCAACAAAGACCCTAAAGAGCCTGAACTCACCAAATCAGAAGCCGTTGGTTATAATGGTGCTAAGCAAAGCATTTTAGTGGTGGATGATAATAAAAACCAACGCCAACTGATGTTGCATTTACTCGCGCCGATTGGTTTCAATGTGTTATTAGCGGAACATGCACAACAGGGTTTTGAATTATTGCAGGAAAATGATATCGACCTAGTATTAATGGACGTACAAATGCCTGATATTAACGGCTGGCAAATGGTTAAAAGTATGCGTGAACAGCATTATCAAATGCCCGTATTAATGGTTTCAGCCAATGCACGTGATGCAGAATATAACCTTCAAGCGGAAGGTTTTCATAATGGTTATATTGCGAAGCCTCTCAATTTGGATGCATTATTAGGCAAAATTGCACAACTATTAAACTTACAATGGCAATATAAAAATACTGATAATATAACTACTGAAGACGCCAATAGCAGTAATAAACTAAGTGTCGGCGACGAACAATATAAAGCATTAATCGCACTTGCAGAGATTGGTTACCTGTCTGGGTTTAAAGATAAATTTGCACAGATAGAAGCAGAATATTACTTTCCAGAAGACAGCGCATCGCAGATACTTGAATATGTTGAAGTCTGTAACTTCCCTAAAATTATTGAATATTTAAACGAGTTAAACCATGGATCCTAAAAGCAGTGATGTTGTATTGGTTGTCGACGATTCGCCAGAATCATTAGGCATGCTCAATGTAGCGCTGAACAGTCAAGGTTATACCGCACTAGTTGCCTTAAGCGGACAACAAGCGCTGGCCATCGCAGAAAAAGTCCCGCCAGATGTGGTGTTATTAGATGCGATGATGCCTGAAATGGACGGTTTTGAAACCTGCCGCCGTTTAAAAGAGCTATTACCCAACACTCCGATTATTTTCATGACTGGATTAACCGACGTTGAAGACATCGTAAAAGGTATTGAAGCGGGTGGCGTGGATTATGTGACTAAACCTATTTCGCCCGACGAAGTGATTGTGCGTATTAAACGTCATGTTGAAACCGCAAAACTCGCATTAAGTGCGCAGGATGCATTAGACCATGCCGGTAAAACCGTTTTCTGTGTCAGTCAATTAGGCCGTTTGTCTTGGGCAACACCCCATGTGCATGAGCTGGTAGATAATATTTCTAAAGGCGACGCAAGCCCATGGGCAACCTTAGCCACTTTAATCGAAAGTTGGTTACTAGGTGACACCAGCCAAGCGTTAACCGTGGACTGTTTTTCAGAAAAAATGAGTATTGCTTACGAGCGCCAGCAGCAAGAGATGCATTTATTGCGTATTGTACAAAATAAGACGCAAAAATCAGCACAAGATTTAAAGGAAAACCTACCCATCACCAAGCGTGAATCAGAAGTGTTGTATTGGGTTTCTTACGGGAAAACCAGTTGGGAAATTTCTCAGATTTTGGAGATGAGTCCACGCACAGTAAATAAGCATTTAGAGCAGATCTATAAGAAGTTAGGGGTGGATAACCGCACATCGGCAGCAGCGATTTCGATTAGGATCCTAGAGGGATGATGCAGCAAAGGATTGCTGGTTGATCCTTTTTTCTCGTTCCCATGGTCTCCGTGGGAATTCATATTATTATTTCTTGTTTCTACGATTATTTGTGGAAATATATATGGTAATGACTTGAAAGTATTAGCTCGTCTTTGCTCATCTTGTCAGTTTGATTTTTCATCGCTTGGTGTTTCGCCCTGTCGGCGAGTTCATTTTCTTTATACGAACAAAGAAAACAGAACCAAAAGAAACGCCCATATCGTTTTTTTAATCTGAATAAAAACAGCCTTCTTAACGCACCGCTCATACGCCACGTCCGTGTGGCGAGCTGAGCTAGCAACGGCATCCATGCCTTACCTTGCTAAAGGCAGTGATTAATTCAGAAAAACTAAAATGGGAATTGACGTAGCCACATTGAACTTCCAATAATTCCACACATCCACATAATTAATATTTTATTTTCAGCTTATAGATAGCCTTAATTGTTTGATTTACTGTTGTAGTAGAGTACTGTTAAAAATATAACAAATTAATGTATTTCGTATTTTCATCGAAAATACGAAATGAATCTACTTAATTAGACTGTTAAGGCCACTATAAAATAAATATATGACTAAAGAATTAGACAAAGTTACTGCCAATATTTTGGAAGACCAAAAACGATTTCAAAAAATGTTCTCTGATGTGACAAACATTAGAAATGTTCTTGCTCACCAGATTGCACCATCAATGCAAGCGATTAAAAAAATTAACCTGCAAATGGCACCTACCTTTAAAGCAATAGATAGCCTCAATATAAAAATAGCCCCCTACGCTAAAGCAATGAAAAATATCGAGGCAAGTTTGGCTCCATTCAAAAATAATATCTTGGAAATGCAAAGTCATCTAAATCTAATCTCAGCCTTCATAAATACTAAACACCTACACAACCCAGAATTAGTTAGGCTTGCAAGCCAAGCTAGAAACATAGCTAAAATCGTTGCAGACTTTCAGCCAGAGACAATTTCAGAGGTATATGCCCAGACGGTGAAGCATTATTCAGAAACAGAAAGTGCTGACCCCATACAAGCTACGATTAGTAGTATAGAAGAAAAAATAAAATCCCCTGGAACAGTACTAAGCTTCGAATTTTATTTAAGCTTAGTACTATCAATAATCCTATTTTTAATGTCACAAAGTTCATCAGAAGAATCTGATGAACTTTTATACCAGAGGCTTGATAGGTTAGAGTTTACGCTTTTACAAAATTATAGTGCAGCTGAAAGAGAAGAAGCTGGTGCGTCGTTCTATATTGTCAAAAAAAGTGTAAACTTTCGGAGTGGCCCTTCCACCAAGCACAAAATTTTTGAAGTTCTATTCCCCAATCAAAAAGTTAAGCTTGTAGCGAAAAACTCAAGATGGATTGAAGTTGAATACTACGACCATATTGATGATTCATATAAACAAGGCTGGGTATTTAAAAAATACTTAAAACTTCTTAACCCTAAAAAACCAGCAAAGTATGAAAGGCCTTAACAAAAAAGTACAGGGTATCCAAAAGTTGATCTTAATAAGCTGAAATAGTTAACAATCAATATCGATACTCAATGTGGCTACAACTCCCCCGCCGTAGAGCTTTTCCAAGTCATTCACTTATTTTTAGTAAAGACAAACAGGATGTTTGGATTAGTTGAGGCTAGTGCATGGATGCACGTCCGAAACGGTACGTTAAAAATAATTGGATTACTTGGATCAGAAAGCGAATCGGTGACTGCTTTCTTTGCCTACTTTCTTTGCTGTTCAAAGAAAGTAGGGTCGCCGAAAGGGCGAAATACACAGCAACCATTATAAATAAAGCCTCGATAAGCATAGACGAACCAACAACACCAAAACGTTATTAAATTAACCACTATTCAAAAAAGCCAAGCTTAATACATTAACAAATGTGGCTACAACTCCCCCGCCGTTGAACTTTCCCAAGTCATTCACTTATTTTTAGTAAAGACAAACAGGATGTTTGGATTAGTTGAGGCTAGTGCATGGAGCGATTTATGCGACAGCATAGTCTTATGAGCGGACTAAGCTCTGCGTGCCCTTTGCACGTCCGAAACGGTACGTTAAAAATAATTGGATTACTTGGATCAGAAAGCGAATCGGTGACAGCTTTCTTTGGTTTTTTATAAACGTTGGTTTTTATAAACATAGCTTTCTTTGCTGTTCAAAAAGTAGAGTAGCCGACAAGGCGAAATACCCAGCAAAAATTATGAATAAGACCTCAACGAGCGCAGACAAACCAGTACCAAGCTCAAAAACTGATCAAAAAAAATGGGCTCGATGAGCCCATATGAATCAATGTTAGAAACTACGAATATTCAGCTTCTACTTGATCTGCTTTTTTAAATGCATCATGGGATGCTAACTGCTGTGCATAACGACCCAAATTACTAAAGTTGCTGATAGCACCAGTAGCGACTAAGTTCTCAACAATCATCGACATCATAATATCTGCGCCGGTTAACTGCTCATCAACTAAATACTTTTTCCCTTCTAAACATTGCTCTACGTAACTCAGTATTTTAAGCATTTCTGCATCAGCATAATCAGCTAAAAAGTTAGTTTTACAGCCATCTTTAGCAACAAATATTTTTAACAAAAGCGGTAGTATTGCCGAGCCTTCTGCAAAATGTAACCATTGTGAATATTCGACATAGGCATTAGTACCGCGCGCTGGTGCGAACTTACCTTGTCCATATTTATCAATTAAATATTCCGTAATAGCGCCTGACTCGCTGATCACTAGACCATCGTCTTCTATTACCGGTGACTTACCTAATGGATGAATATTTTTTAACTCTGGTGGAGCAAAAAATGTTTCACTATTTCGTAAATAAGGCTTTATTTGGTACTCGACACCGAGTTCTTCTAAGAGCCAAATAATACGTTTAGAGCGTGATTTATTTAAGTGGTGTAACGTGATCATAATACCTACCTATTTAATTGTTAATAACAGAAACAGCTATTTGCATCACCATAGCAATGAAAGCTATTTAATCCAATGCTTGTAATAACCAATATCAACCATCGAGTGTATTTATGGGATGTGATGTGAAAGGCATAAAAGCTCAAAAATAATTCGATTAATTTCAAGTTAGTTATACTTAATTTCAAAAAATAGCTATATTTAAGTAATTAAATGCCAATAGCTAACTTTAAATGGCTATATTTACCCCTTAATAATTACACTTAAAATAGTAACTCTTATGCCTGATATTAATATTGATTCAACTTATGGTGTGATCATCATTCAAAATCTTAAAGCGATTTATGTTGATGAAAACTATGCCAAACTTTATGGCTATGATAGCCCCGATGATTTATTAAATAGTATAGATTCGTTCTTGGATCTTATTACGCCAGAATTTCATGAACTAGCGATGCAAAATTACCTTGATATCATTGCAGGTAAAATAACTCCTCGAGGCCATACATTTCACAACATAGACCGTTATGGTAAAGAATTTACGGTATTCTCGATCGATCACCTTATTGAATATGCAGGAGAGTTAGCGCTTCAAGTGACTGTGATTGATTTGTCGATTGTTGTTGAAGCAAATAAACAAATACGTGAAAAAGATTTAATGTTTAAGCGCTTAATTATGAATTCAGGGCAAGGGATAATGGTACATCGTAATTTTAAACCCTTGATGCTAAATCAAGCTTGGGCGAATGAAATGCGTGCATCATCACTGCAACAAGCCATGGAAACTGAATCTATCTTGCAATTCATTCCTGTCGAAAAGCATGCAGAAGTAAAAGAACATTATGTTAAGACGATCAATGGCGAAGTAACAAGTAAGAGTAATATTGTTGAAAATATTTGTTTCGATGGCAGTAAACGTTTTTTTAATATTTATGACAACTTAATTGAATGGGAAGGCGAACCTGCGGTTCAAGTGGTATTAGAAGATGTTACGGATAAAGTTGAATATGAGCGAGCTTTAGCCTACCGCGCATCCCATGATCAGCTCACTGACTTATATAATCGTAGTTCGATTTATGATTGGTTAGGTACGCATTACAACACAAGTACCGATATCACTTGTATGCTCATAGATATTGATGACTTTAAAAAAGTAAATGATACCTATGGCCATCAAATGGGTGACCAGGTGATCAAAACATTGGCAGGGATCATCAAAAAAATAGTACAAAAATTTAATGGCGTTGTAGGACGATGGGGAGGCGAAGAGTTTATTGCTTTTATCCCTAACATCAGTAACCCAAAAACAGCTGAAATGGCGGAATCAATTAGGGTTGCTTTTAATCGAGTTAAATACCAACAAGATACTGTGTCATTTAATGCAAGCGTCAGCATTGGTATTAGTTCAACTTGTGAGGACGAAGCTGACCTTAGTATTGACGATCTGATTAAGTCCGCCGATAAGTATTTATACTTCGCAAAAGCGAATGGTAAGGATTGTGTCGTGAAATGTGGAAATGCTGTTTCATCAGTTTAAGTTGAAATAGGCCACATTTAGCAAGCGGTTATAGGATCTTTTTCTCCTTTTATATGGTGCTTGTGTATAAGACTTAATGTGCTGCCGTTTTTGAATATAAGTTCATAACTGCAACGCCCGCTAAAATTAACCCCATCCCAATAATTGCAGGCAAATCTGGAACCTGTTTATAAATAATCGCGCTAATAGCAGCCACTAGAATTATACCCATTCCAGCCCACACAGCATAAGCGATGCCTACTGGCACTGTTTTCAATACAAGGGACAGAAAATAAAAGGCAGCAACATAGCCGATCACACAAATCGCACTATAAAAAAGTTGGCTGAATCCATCAGATGCTTTTAATGCGAGAGTGGCAATCACTTCTGAAACAATTGCAATCGCTAAATACCAATAACCCATACCTGTCCTTTATTTTATTGTTTTGTCTTATTATTTTTTTATTGTTTTTTGTATTGATAAGACTTAATTAATTGGGTGTGGACAATAACAAGTTCAGCCACTTAATCAACTAATTAACCTATCAGCCCAGCAACAATGATAATTTTACCTGCTCATGAACCTTAAATAATCTCAGCTCCTTTGACCTATCCCCTCTTAAAGTTCGAAATCTCTGCTATTATTTTCCGGCTGAGTTATTTTATTTCAAATAACCTTTTCGGCAATAAAAATTAAACAGTAAATATCCTTGAAGATGAGCCACAATAAACATGTTAAAAACCAATCAATTTATCCGTCTCAATCACTATTTTTGTAATATTCCAACTGCCGCCTCAGGGTTGGCATTAGCGATTGCTAGCTTAGGATTATCATGGGAGCATTTTATTCCTTTACAGGGAAAAGCTCAGATCCTGGGAGCAAGTATTGCTGCTTGTATTATTACACTGTTATTGCTCAAATTTATCTTCAATCCACATCTATTTAAGCAAGACTTACAGCACCCTATTGCAGGTACGGTGATCCCAACCTTAGCAATGGCATTGATGGTTATCTCAAATAGTATTGCTTTATATGATTTACAGATAGGGCAAGTAGTCAGTTGGCTAGCGATTGTTTTACACCTTTACTTCTTGGGTTATTTTATATTCAGTCGCAGTAAGGCTTTCCAGTTTCAACAAATATTACCTAGTTGGTTTATTCCTCCGATAGGCCTAGTCCTTGCTTTAATAACCCACCCCGGCGGACTAGCACCTGCTTTTATACACTTTATATTTGGGCTGGGTTTACTTTCTTACGCGGTACTACTGCCAATCGTGCTATATCGATTATTATTTGGTAGCGTACTCACTGATAATGAAAAACCGATTATCGTGATCCTAGCGACGCCTGCAAGTTTACTCTTATTGGCATATCTTGTAACAACCAGCCAGCCCAACTACTTACTGCTCGGGTGCCTTTTTGCTTTAGCCTTGAGCATGACTCTGTATATTTACCTTGTATTTAAAAGCCTGCTACGTCTTTCCTACACGCCTGCATATTCTGCCTTCACTTTTCCATTAGTGGTTGGCGCTGTTGCATTGATGGAAGTGAGTGAATTTTTATTAGAAAAGGGTTTTGCAACACATTGGGTTAATATTACCGAGCAACTCGCTAATATCGAACTGGCGATTGCTAGTGCCATGGTGTTGTATGTAACGGTGCGATATTTACCTCATTTCTTTCAGAAAGCTTAAAAAACAATAGCACTGAGTCGTAAACGAGCACATGACAATGATTGATAGCATCGCTATTTAATAGGTTACCGTAAATGTCAGAACCGGATATTTGCAGATCTTAATCAGGAATTACATTTATTGTCAGGGTCTCGTTAATATAAAAATATTCTTTAATCAAAATATTGACTCATCTCTACCATTTTTAGAATATATTTAAATAAAAAACAAAAATATTTTATTTAGGTATAGTATAAATAAAATGTCTTTTTCATCTCGCTCAACTTTTTTTCGTCTAACTTAACTTTTTTCATCTAACCCGATATGGAGTACATGAGAATCAAAAAACCAATATTCCATCCCAACTTAACCAACGATCCATTACATAGAATGTTTGATGAAGTAGAAGCGATCTCTGTGCAAGGATATGATGAGCAGCGCAGAGTGATTTACTGGAATAAAGGTAGCGAATCGCTTTATGGTTATAGTAAAGAGGAAGCTTTAGGAAAAAGACTAGAGGAATTGATAATTCCTAAGCCAATATGGGAAAATATAATTGCTGCACACAGCAACTGGGTTAACAACAATGTCCCCATCCCCGCATCAGAAATCACCTTACACAATAAAAAAGGTGAAGATATTAATGTTTTCTCAAGCCACGTCATGTTTATTAATCAAGATAACCACAAACAAATGTACTGTGTCGATATTGATTTAAGTGATGTTCGTTATGCGCAAGCACAAGCTATTTTTAAAGAAAAAATGTTGGAAGCAGTGTTTGAAGCAAGTCCTGATTTATTTTTTTTAATGACGGAAGAAGGCAGGATTATTGACTATCGAGCCAATAATACAAAGAGCCTGTATATGTCTCCTCATCAGTTTACAGGTAAATTGATGGTTGATATTTTACCGGAACAGGTTGCCAATAAATTTCAAATGCATTTTGATAAAGTACTGAAACAAGTAGGTGAAACGTGTTTTGAATATGAATTAGCCATGCCCTTTGGCATTGTTTATTTTGAAGCAAGACTTAGCCACCTTCCTGAACACAATCAAATTTTAGGTATTGTTCGTGATATTACAGAACAGCATAAGTCTTCAGAAATCATTCGCCAACATGCCTATTTCGATACACTAACTTTATTACCTAATCGTTTTTTAGCATTGGATCGTTTGTCGCAAATGCTCAATGAAGCAGAGCGAAATGAAGAATGTGCAGCGGTATTCTTTATTGATTTAGATGACTTCAAAAAAGTGAATGATTCATTAGGTCACGAAATTGGCGATAAACTACTCATCGCAGCTGCAAATAGATTAAACCAGTCAATACGTAAAGAGGATACTGTTGGGCGCTTAGGTGGAGATGAGTTTATTATATTAATACGAGATATAAACTCCGACAGCGATGCCTCGGTGATAGCAGACACGTTATTAAATATTTTTAGAGAGCCTTTATCCATTGATGGACGTGAGCTGATTCTTACCTTAAGTATTGGCATCGCTATGTATCCACAAAATGGAACTAACACATCTGAATTGTTACGTAACTCTGATATTGCAATGTATCAAGCAAAAGCATTAGGGCGTAACGCCTATTCATTTTTTACTAAAGAAATGAATGTATCAATGATGAGGCGCTTTGAAATTGAGGAACAAATGCATGGCGCGTTAGAACGCAATGAATTTGAAATATATTATCAGCCCTTATTAGATGTAAATAAAAAACAAATTATTGGTGCAGAGGCGCTGTTACGCTGGCATAACGCCGCCCTAGGCCATATTACCCCCGATGAGTTCATACCTATTGCCGAGCATACTGGGTTAATTGTTGCCATTGGTCGATACGTCATTAAGCAATCACTCAGTTTTTTGACGCACTGGCAAAATGTCACTCAACAAAAATATGTGATGGCAGTTAATTTATCGCCTAGCCAGTTCCGAGATAAAGAGCTGTTTAATTTTATCAAAAACACGCTCACAGATGAAAATATACCGGCACATAGCTTAGAGCTTGAAATTACTGAAGGCGTGTTAATGACAGGTCAATCTTATGTTGACGATACCTTACTGCAATTTGATCAACTGGGAGTAAAGCTATCAATGGATGATTTTGGTACTGGTTACTCTTCGCTAAGTTATTTAAGACAATATGCTTTCGATGTTTTAAAAATAGATCGCAGTTTTATTAATGGTATTACGCTTAATGATGAAGATAGAAACTTAGTTAAAGCAGCGATTGCAATGGCGCATAGTTTAGGATTAGTGGTTGTCGCAGAAGGCGTTGAAATGCACCAACAATTGCTAATTTTAGAGGAGTTAGGATGCGATTTTGTGCAGGGTTATTATTTTAGTAAACCCATCCCCGCAGCGCAGTTTATTACCTTTTCCCAAGAATATAAGTTAACTGAGTGAACAAAAGTTATTGATAAAAAACATATCAACGACGGTATAAGCTCTCCTGCTCTATATTTATTTAAAATCCCTCCCTTTGGATTAATGACAGAGTACGCAGAAAAAACCATACAGAGCGACTCTTTTTAGCAAATAACAATGATCATTATGTTCGGAATGTTCAGGAGAATTAGTGTCGTTTTTAATCCTATATGAGCAGCTACTTCCACATTTAACTGTACAGGAATACCAAAGAATTAGTTCACAGTAGAGTGCTCAAGCGCAGATAAAAAGTAGAAAAAAATAAATAATCTTACTTTTAATTGCTATTTTTAGTTAATTTACTAACTTTGTTAGGATCGTTATAAAAATACTCCTTTTTAGCTATCAACTTGTAGTTAATTTACTATTACTTTTGATCTGAAACTACACAACAGATCTACAGCCATGTAACAGTCATAGTTAAATTTACCCCATCGATTTAAAAAATTAATCCTTCATTAAATTTACACAGAGAGAGCGACTATGACGATAAGAAAAAAAATGTACTTAGCTTTATTTTTTTTGATGGCGGTACTATTTATCCAATCAGCCTATATGATTTATCAGAGCAGTCGTATCCATGATGCATCCATTAAAATAGCCGATACCATTGAACCTATCCTGTTTAAAAACTATGAGTTAAAAATAGCAGTGATACAAGTGCAGCAATGGGTGACAGATATTAGTGCAACAAGAGCCTTGGATGGATTAAATGACGGTATTGAGGTAGCAGGGGAAAATTACGAGATTGCAGTTAACCTTCTTCAAGAATTAAGCATACTCGATACAGATAATTCAGACTTTTATCAACAAATGCTGCCCACGCTTGAGAACTACTTTGATACAGGGAAAGCAATGGCGAATGCTTATATTGAGCAAGGACCTGCGGGCGGTAATAAAATAATGCCTGCGTTTGATGATGCCGCAGCGGCGATCACAGAACAAGTCGAACAAGTCATGTCGATGTCCAGAGAACGTTCAGCACAAAACCTCAGCAACCAAACTGAAAATGCAGCAGCAATAGAATTCTCCGTTTATGCCTTTTCAGCCCTATTTTTAATAATATTGAGCGCTTTCTATCTATTAACTAGTAAAGGCTTATTAAAACCACTTGATGCGATGATGAAGATGGCTGATGACCTAGCCCATGGAGAAGGCGATTTAACGAAAAGGTTAAATGAGTCTAAAAATGACGAACTAGGTATTACTTCACACCACATTAATAGCTTCATTACAAAGACACAGGCAGTCATTAAAACGGTTAGTTTAACCATTAAAGATCTTAATGAAACCTCTGATTTGTTACAAGATTCAGCTCAAAAAACAAAACATGATATGTCCATGCAACTTAAGGAAACAGAGCAAACTGCGAGTGCCATGAATGAACTAACCGTTTCTTCTAAAGAAGTCGCTCAATATACTGTTGATGCCTCAAATGAAACAGCAGTGGTTAATGAACATATCGAAAGCGGCATGAGCATATGTAACTCAGCCACAGTACAAATGGCTGAATTATCTGAAAAAATGACTTCAGCACAACAAGTTGTTAAGCGCTTAGGGGATGATAGTGCCAATATAGGCGCTATGTTAGAAGTAATTGTCGCCATCTCTCAACAGACGAATCTACTCGCCCTTAATGCCGCTATTGAAGCGGCGCGTGCCGGAGAAAAAGGCCGGGGTTTTGCGGTGGTAGCCGATGAAGTACGATCTTTAGCAGGTCGTTCTCAGGAGTCGACACAGGATATTCAAAATATCGTGAATCGCTTACGCGAGAATGTAGAGCAAGTGGTAGAAGTTTTTGCAGTAAGTAGGGATAACGCAAACCAATCACATAATAAGGTGGAAGCGCTTACTCATTCATTGAGTGTTATTGCCGAAAATGTGAAAAATATAAGTCAAATGAACGAACAGATTGCCACTGCAGCAGCAGAACAGAACCAAGTCGTATCTGAGGTTGAACGCAGTATTGTTAATATTTCTGGCGTATCTAATTCAAATGCCATCAATATTGAGTCAGTCAGTACAACTGGAGAAACCCTCAAAAATAATGTACTTGAGCTAAATAAATTAGTGAGTCAGTTTAAATATTAATAAATTGGTAGATTGATTTTGTAGTCAACGTTAGCGTCAAGTTTGCTTTACGCTAACGTTTTTTTTGTGTTTTATTGTTTGTTAAGAGCAAAAAATACGTTATTGAAACCCCATTCCCATTTCCTTACCAAGGCCAATGCCAATGCCAATCAAGACTAATCCACTTAAGAATAATCAATTATGTTTTTTGTTAAATTTAAATTAACTCAAACCACGATCACAGTTTTATATGTTGGTTTTGCTAACTAAACCATTGTTATTTCATATCAATTAGTGTGCAAATAATATTTCCTTCTACTCAATATAGGAAACAGCTCAATTTGAGCCCCACCTTAATAAGCTAATCTGCCCCTATAAAAATGATGAGTGAGGTGGAAAAAATGCTATATTTCGAGTTTATATTTTTGCTATTTGTACTGTATGTGGGCTCCCGGTTTGGTGGAATTGGGTTAGGTGTTGTATCAGGCATTGGTTTAGTTATTGAGGTTTTTGTTTTCAAAATGCCTCCGACCTCCCCTCCTGTAACTGTCATGTTAATCATATTAGCCGTTGTTACCTGTGCCTCGATTCTAGAAGCCGCCGGTGGATTAAAATATATGCTACAAATTGCTGAGCGTATTTTAAGAAACAATCCGAAACGAGTCACTCTTATCGCGCCTTTTGTGACTTATGCGATGACATTTTTATTGGGTACTGGACACGCGGTTTATTCAATCATGCCAATCATTGGGGATGTTGCATTAAAAAATGGTATTCGCCCTGAACGCCCCATGGCAGCTGCTTCCGTCGCCTCGCAAATTGGTATTACAGCTTCACCCTTATCTGCCGCGGTGGTGTATTATTTAGCGCAGTTAGTGGATATTGATTCTTCCATTACTTTGCTGTCAATTTTGATGGTCACCGTGCCTTCTACTTTATTCGGTACTTTGATGTTGGCACTTTATAGTTTACGTCGAGGCAAAGAATTAGCAGATGATCCAGACTACCAAGCACGTTTAAAAGATCCTGTGTGGCGTGAAAAAATAGAAAATACGACTTCAACCTCTTTAGATGAAATGCTGCCCAGTAAAGCACGTAATGCGGTACTTATCTTCCTAGGAGCAATTGTTTCTATTGTGCTGATCGCTATGCTACCGGAAATACGCACCATCACCGAAGGCTCATCTCCAATCAAAATGTCAGTTGTTATCCAAATGATGATGCTCGCTTTTGGTGGTGTGATTCTATTAGCAACTAAAACGGACCCTAGAGATGTTCCTAATGGCGTAGTGTTCAAATCAGGCATGGTTGCCGCCATTGCTATTTTTGGTATTGCGTGGATGTCTGATACTTACTTCCAATACGCGATGCCACAATTTAAAGCAGGGATTGTTGATATGGTGACACTGCATCCTTGGACCTTTGCATTATCTCTGTTCATCGTATCAGTGGTGGTTAACTCGCAAGCTGCTACCGCGCGAATGATGCTGCCTGTTGGTTTAGCGCTGGGTTTAGAGCCTGCCTTAGTAATTGGTTTAATGCCCGCTGTGTATGGTTACTTCTTTATTCCAAATTACCCTTCAGATATTGCAACGGTCAACTTTGATAGTTCAGGCACCACTAAAATAGGCAAATATTACTTTAACCATTCATTTATGTCAGTGGGCTTGATAGGCGTGATTTCAGCTTGTCTTGTTGGTTATGTGTTAGGACAAATAGTGATTGGTTAATACAGAAAATAATGACTTAGATCACAACGGGCAATCTTCTTTAAGGCAAGATACGCCCGTAAATCGTTATTCTAGAGCTCAATAAATAAAGTCATTGCAATTAACTAGACGATCGGTCTATTATATCAATATGACATTATTAAGTACAAAACCACGACGTGGTAGACCCCCAAAAGTATCGCGAGAAAATCATGATACAAAAGCGGAATTAATCCGCAGCGGACTTGAGCAGTTAACAGAGAGTGGATTCGCAGCTTCTGGCATTGACCCTATTTTAAAGAGAGTCGGTGTACCAAAGGGCTCTTTTTATCACTACTTTGCTAGTAAAGAAGTATTTGGATTAGCGGTAATCGAAAGCTATGCAAATTATTTCGCAAATAAACTAGATACCTATTTATTAGATCAGACTTATTCGCCATTAGTGCGCATAAGCCATTTTGTAGAGAACGCAAAATCAGGGCTTGAACGACATCATTTTACGCGTGGTTGCTTAGTAGGGAACCTTGGGCAAGAAGTACATTTATTACCTGAAAGTTTTAGACCTATTTTGATAGATATTTTTCTATCTTGGCAGCAACGTATAAGTGATTGCCTTAAATTGGCACAGGCCAGTGGTGATATATCGAAGTCTGCAGACTGTGAGCAATTAGCTGAATGTTTTTGGATAGGTTGGGAAGGTGCCGTAAGCCGAACACGTTTAGTGGGAAATGCAACACCACTGGATAACTACTTCCAATATTTTATTGCTAGCTTGCCTCGATAATAACAGGGTGAAGGTAGTAAATTAATGGAACAAGTAATTGGTATACAAACACCTGTAAGCAAGCACCTGTAAGTAAGCAGTTATCAGTAAACAGCTTTCAATAAACAGTTATGGGTAAGCACCTATAACTAAAAAATTTAATCATTAATAGACGATCGGTCTAAAGGGGAAGATATATGTTCAAAGGTATTTTAATTGAAAAAGATGAACAAGGTTACAGAGCAGCAGTTAAAAGTATTGATGAGAGTGTATTGCCTGAGGGTGATGTCACTATCAAGGTTGCATATAGCACTTTAAACTATAAAGACGCTTTAGCAATAACAGGCAAAGGCCCAGTTGTACGTAACTTCCCTATGGTTCCCGGTATTGATTTAGTCGGTACTGTTGAACAAACTGACAGTGATAAATTCAAAGTCGGCGATCATGTTTTATTAAATGGTTTTGGTGTTGGTGAAACACATTGTGGTGGATTGGCTGAAACGGCGCGTTTAAAAAGTGAATGGTTAATTCCTTTACCTTCAGCTTTCTCACCTCGCCAAGCAATGTCGATTGGTACAGCGGGTTATACTGCCATGTTATGTGTAATTGCTTTAGAGAAACACGGTATCACTCCCGATAAAGGAGAGATATTAGTAACAGGCGCCAATGGTGGTGTGGGTAGTTTTGCAATTACCATTTTAGCTAAATTAGGTTACACCGTAGTTGCTTCAACGGGTCGAGTTGATCAAGCAGAATACCTGAAAAAATTAGGCGCAACAGAGGTCATTGACCGTGCCACATTATCAGAGCCAGGTCGCCCATTAGCGAGAGAGCGCTGGGCAGCTGCGATTGACTCTACAGGTAGCCATACTTTAGCAAATATATGCGCTAGCTTAAAATATGGTGGCGTTGTTGCTGCCTGTGGTTTAGCACAGGGCATGGATCTACCAGCAACCGTAATGCCATTTATTTTACGTGGTGTGACTTTGGCAGGTATTGATAGTGTTATGCGTCCAACACAAGACAGAGTAGAAGCATGGGAGCGCCTTGCTACTATTTTAGAAGCCGATGTATTTGATGATATCGCAAAAGAGATCACCCTAGAGGAAGCAATTGATACAGCAGAGCAATTGATTGCAGGCAAAGTACGTGGTCGTGTAGTGGTTAAAGTTGCTGAATAATCAATAAATCTAAATTTAGGCTTAACTTAAGATTTAGATTTTGACTTTGAATTGAATAATAAAAGAGCCCGCTTAATAATCTGAACTGACCCCATTAAGCGAGCTCTTTTTATTGAGCTATTTTAAATCATTGTTTTTAAATGGTAACTTTTAAATAGTAGTTCTTAAATAGAACCCCTTAAAAAACCTTTAAAAATAGATACCTACTGTTTGATGATTTTAAAATTATCCCAAGCTTGAGACGTTGGCATCACTTCTAAACTATTAATATTAATATGTGCAGGTTGCTCAGCAATCCAGAATATAATGTTAGCAATATCTTCCGGTTGTATCGCGCTAGCACCTTTATAGATTTGATCGTATTTTTCTTGATCGCCTTTAAAACGCACTAAGCTAAACTCACTCTCAGCTAACCCCGGCTCTAAGCTTGTTACACGCACTCCCGTCCCTGCAAAATCACTACGTAAGTTGCGAGAGAATTGTGCGACAAATGCTTTGCTTGCGCCATAAACATGGCTACCTGGATAAGCCCAATTAGCAGCAATACTAGCTAGATTAATGATGCTTGCAGATGCTTGAGCACGTAAAATAGGTAAAAGGCTGTGTGTGACATTGACTAAACCCGTTACATTAGTATCAATCATTGTATGCCAGTCAGATAAAGCAGCTTTATCAGCAGGCTCTGCACCTAAAGCAAGGCCAGCATTATTCACTAATATCCCCACTTGTTTAAAACGCTCTGGTAATTGCTCAACAAAGCCAATAACCGCTTCACTATCTCGTACATCTAATACCGAATAAAAGACTTCAGTGAATTCAGAGAGTTCTGCACTCAAAGCTTGTAAACGCTCTTCTCTTCGTCCAGTGATAATTAACGGGTAACCATGTTGAGCAAATTTCTTCGCAGTGGCTAATCCAAACCCAGAAGTCGCGCCTGTAATTAAAACTACCGGATGTTGTTGTGCTTGGCTTTGTTCTGTCATTTCACATTCCTTTAAAATACGTAATAAAGTCAATACTGTTTGATACTTCTACGAATACTAATAGAAAACTATTCTCACTTCATGTGTATTTTCATTAATGCTCAGTTTTACTATTTAATTTCTGTTTCAAACAGTATGACGTAGATGACAATAGTAATAGAGCCAGAACTACATTTTTGTAGTATCAACCTCAGAATCAACTTATAGATCAACTTACTAGAGTAACTTATAAATTAATTTTTGTTACTCAATTTAATCGACTTGATCCTAAGAAAACTGAATGTTGGCGCTAACTGAAAATGCCAGTGCACATACACTTTAGGCTAAATTTATTAATACTTTTGATTCGTAAAAATGAAACAAAAGGTCATGAGTTTATTGAGCGAAAAAGGAATATTTTTATGCCATTAGAAGTGATACAAGCAAATACCCTAGATACAAGAATCCAGCCTGATACAAAAAATCAGCCTAATACACAAAGCAAAGTTAGCCGCCCTCACCCAGCTTTACTCGGTTCATTAACGCCTAATGTATCACCAGAACAGGTGATTAATTTAAGCCAAGCCCAACTTCTCTACCAAAGTCCGTTGAACAAACCATTACCGATAAAAACTTAAGAAGCCGCATGAATTCACCCTTTAATATCAAAGGTGGAAACTCAGAGCTTACTGATCAGTTTCTTATCGAAAGCAGGGAACTTGGCATGGTTGGACTACGTACCTTAACTCCATTTGGGGTTGGTGATTATTTAAGAGCAAGCTTATACAACGATGTCACTGAGCAACAAGCCACCAGCTTAGCGGTATTTATGCAACGTTTCGCTCACGATAATTCATAAAATAAATACCCATTACCAACCTGTCTATTTTAATCAGATAGGTTGGTTTTTAGAGCTTCTCCTTTCACTACTCACAATCCTTCCCCTAACTATCCACGCAAAATGTTCAACTACAGGCCCCCAGTTAATCACAGCATAATAACTCCACTTACCCTATAGATAATGGATAAATGTAACGACATACTCCGGTTGGCAGAGATAGTAATGAGTTGTGCATGGTGAAAGGTGAAAGGACTTACAATAGACATCAACAAATGCAGTAGTCTACTTTAATTACTTATTCGCTATTACTTATTCGTTATTAAAAGGAGGAAGTTAAATTTAGCACCTTGAAGTATCATGGGCATAAAAAAACCTCTTTCCGAATGATTATCGAAAAGAGGTTTTGATAGTAGTATTTATACTTTTATAAAGCAGTTATGCATCCACTTCTGAAAGCACGCTATCCAATGTTTCAACAATAAAATCCGCTTCTTGCTGCGTTATCGTTAATACAGGACATAAACACAGGGTATTATTTAAGTGTTTAAAAGAACGATTGGTACGTCCTATAATTAATCCTTTTTGCATACACATCCCAGCAACCTTGATTGCCACCGCTTCTGCAACAGGGGTTTTAGTCTCACGGTTACTGACTAACTCAAGACCTAATAACAACCCTTTACCACGTACATCACCAATAATAGGATGCTTGGTTTTTAACAATTGCAGTTGTGTTAACAAGTAATCACCCATGACTGCGCTATTGGAGATCAAGTCTTCTCGCTCTAATATTGCCAAATTCGCCAATGCAGCGGCAGGACCAGCGGTACAACCTGCGTATGTACTTACATCTCGAAAGTAGGCTTCTCGGTCAGCACCGTCAGCAAGAAACTCTTCAAATAAAGCTTCTGTTGTGACCACACATGAAATAGCGGCATAACTTGATGCGACACCTTTCGCTAGTGTCACAATATCAGGCTTAATACCGTAATGTTGGTAACCAAACCATTTACCGGTTCTGCCCATGCCACACACAACTTCATCCATGTGTATTAATACATTATATTTTTTACAAATCTCCATCACGGCTGGCCAATAACCTTCAGGTGGAGTGATCACGCCTCCGCCAGCAGTAATGGTTTCAAAAACAACCGCACCGACTGTTTCAGGCCCTTCACGTAGAATCACTTTTTCCAACTCTTTAGCCGCTAGAATTCCGTAATCTTTGACATCGCCAAATTGGCTTCTGTACTCACAACAATGTGGGAACTCAATAAAACCAGGAACAAATGGACCATAATGTAAACGACGCTCTTCTTGACCCGTTGCACTTAATGTCGCGATGGTTGTGCCATGATAATCACGCTCACGGTATAAAATTTTATTCTTTTTACCACCGTACTTCTGTTGAGAAATTTGGCGTACTATTTTAAAAGCTTTTTCATTGGCTTCTGACCCTGAACTTGCATAATATACTCGGCTCATGCCAGGCATTTTTTGCAGTAATTTCTCAGCAAACTCTGCACTAGGTTCGTTACCTGCGGTACTTGCAAAAAAGTTAAGCTTTACCATTTGATCACGAACAGCATCGGCAATTTCGGTACGCCCATAGCCAACATTGACACACCAAACACCACCAGAAGAGGCATCTAAATAACTATTACCCTTAGCATCCCAAATGCGCGAACCTTCTCCTTTCACCATCACCATTGGGTCTTGTTTTTTTAACACGCTGTGCTGGCTTAAATGGTGCCAAACATGGTTACGATCTTTTTCAATTATTTCTGCTGTTTTTGAGTCCATCATGTTATTCCCCTATGCTAAGTAGTCATTTTCGATGACTCAGCCTAACTTATAAATTAACCTCCCGATTAGCGCCAGCCACTTTATTCGATAGAGCCAGATAGAATTTTTAAGGTGTTATATAAGTGGAACTACAATTGCTTATCTTTGGCTCTATCCGTTACTGGTTATTATTGTGATAGTGTGGCCAATATTAAATAAAACTAAGGAAAATCAGTGGAACAAATTTGGTATGTATTGCCTGTAGTGATGTTCGCGGCTGTGGTGCGAGGATATAGTGGATTTGGTTTTGCTGTGATTGCAGTGGTGGGATTAAACTTCTTTTTTGAGCCACAGCAAAGCATTGCCATTGTTTTATCTTTAGATCTAATTTGCAGTCTAAATTTATGGCAACAAGCCGTTAAACAGGCGAATTTTCCCGCCTTAAAAAGGTTAGTGATAGGATCTATATTCGGTATTCCTATCGGTTACAGCTTTTTGCTTTTAATTCCTGCAGAAACACTAAAGCTCTTAATTTGTTTAGGTGTTTTAACTTTAGCCGCTTTGCTTTTCTCAAGTTACAGACCTTTTAATGCAGAAAAAAACATCACTAAAGTAGGTTTTGGTTTGGCATCAGGGGCCGGTACTGCCAGCGCATCAATCGGTGGGCCAATGATTGTGTATTACATGTTATCAAGTAATTTACCAACGAGTAGCCAACGCGCTACGATGATTTTATTTTTTATTGCCAGTGAAGCATTAACTGTGATCACCCTTATTAGTGGTGGGCTAGTGGATGACTCGCTACCCCAGGCATTATTAATACTAACTCTACCAACTTTGTTAGCGGTGTATTATGGACAATACTTATTTAACAAAAAACCACCTCAATCATTAAAAAGTTTTGCCTTACCTATCATGGTTGTAGTGGCTTTACTTGGCATAGCAAATTCAGCACATACCTTATTAACATAACCTTCAGAGAGCCACTTGGTTCTAGTGAACCTAGTGGCTTTATTTAGCATAAAAATGCAACCCATCCCTTATTATAATACTCTTCAAATACTCCCTATATAGCTGTTTTAAATACTATTAACGGCGCACCATGCCCTTTTAAATTTATGAATAAGTCAACCATCAGGATCAACTGCCTTCTTTTGCTAATGTGTAGCTTTACTGATGTATAGCGATACAAAACTAACCAGCGCCGTTACCAATCACAAGGTGCATTATCAATCGGCAATGGGCATATAAACCACGATACAAAGTCTATATAGGACATAAAGGCGCAGTAGGCTATCAATGTAAGTGGTCACTATGCTTTGTTAATAAACGCTGTTAAGCCCCATTAGAGGTACTATTATTAGATGCACTTATGACCTGAATCCAAGAAGAACTAAAAGAACCTCAAGCTAAACAATCCCAGCTTAGTATTAACAGATGCAATTAATGCAATATGCAATCTAAAACGAGCGGTATTCGCCATAAGAAATTAACTTTCTTTACTTGTTAAAAGTCAGCAGGTTAAAACTTAGCAAATTAGTAGGTTAAGAATCATGGGAATGGCTTATTACTGTAAATTACAGGACAGCAGGAAGGCTTTTTTGTTGCAGTAGTCAGAGGCTAATTAGGTAAGTAGGTAAGTAGGTAAGTAGTGGAATAATTAAACAGTTAAAAACAATTTGATACTTGTCAATAAGCCCTTGTAAATAGAACTTGTAAATAGCTTTAATGCTTAAAAATAAGCACGACTATTGCAATTTCAGTGCACTTTTCATTTATATTTACCTAATAAAAAAGCCCGCTATTAGAACCTAATAGCGGGCAAATAATGTAGATTTATATCTTATTTTTTAATTGTATCCTTTCCAAGGGATTAATTTAGATTCTAAATAGCGCATCAATAGGTCAAAACAATAGGCGATAATACCAATTACAATAATGCCGGCGATCACCACATCAGTCACTAGGAATTCAGAGGCATTTAATACCATAAAGCCAATACCACGTTCTGCTGCGACCATTTCAGCGGCAACTAAGGTTGTCCAACCAAAACCGATAGCAATACGCATTCCAGTCATAATGTCAGGCATTGCACCTCGAGCGATAACCTGCGTGATCACCTGCCATGGTGTTGCGCCCATTGAGTACGCAACTTGGATTTGCTCAATACGCACCGACGTCACGCCAGAACGAGCACTGAGTACAATAGGTGATAACATGGCTAAGAAAATAAGCGTCACTTTACTTGACTCATCAATACCTAACCAAATAATAATAAGCGGTAGATAAGCTAATGGTGGAAGAGGACGATAGAATTCAATTAAAGGATCAAAAATCCCACGAAAAACACGATTACAACCAATCGTAATACCTAATGGAATACCGATTAAACAAGCCAGTAAAAAGGCACCAAAGATACGTACTAAACTCGCATTCAAATGTTCAACAAGTGTTGCACCGGCAAACCCATCAACCGTGATATCAATTAAACGCTGCACCACATCAACAGGTGAAGGTAAAAAGATTGGCTTAATAAATCCACCTTCCGTAGCAATAGCCCATATAGCAATAAAGAAAATAGTTGAAAAAACACCAATTAAACGACTATCACCAGCACCGGGTGTACCAAAATATTCACCACTTTGTACGGCACTTGGCGCAGTCATTTTTTTAATTTTAAGTTGTATTTTATCTAACAATGAAACCGACGCGGCTGCACTTTCACGCTCTTCTTTAGTGTCTACCATTTGCGGCTCTTTAGCTGCTTTGCTGTTTACTATTTTTTTCTTGGATTCACCTATCGAGCTTGAACCCATTTCTTTAGTCATACTGGTCATAATCGTTCCTTAGGCTACGGCCAATTCATCGCCATGAATAATGGCTAATACTTTTTCACGCATCGCTATAAATTCGGGGCTAGATTTAACTTGTCTTGCATCTCTGCAATCTAAGAATTGTTGATTAAAATTTAACTCGAATTGATGTGTTATACGGCCAGGGCGAGGAGACATCACCACTAATCTAGTTGCTAATAACAAGGCTTCATCAACACTATGCGTAATAAAAAACATCATCTTGTTGGTTTTACGCCACACATCTAGTAACAACTCTTGTAATGACTCGCGAGTGAGCGCATCCAGTGCACCTAAAGGCTCATCGAGTAACAACATTTTAGGGTCATTAGTTAACGCACGAGCAATCCCAACACGTTGCTGCATACCACCTGAAAGTTGATAAACCTTATGCTGATGAAAGTCTTCTAAACCAACCAGTTTTAGATATTCCGCAGCACGTTCGCGACGTAATTTTTTATCCACCCCCTGCAGTTTTAAACCAAACTCAGTATTTTCAATCACATTTAACCAAGGTAATAATGCGTGTTTTTGAAACACTACTCCGCGGTCAGCATCTGGCCCAGTCACTTCATCGCCAATCTCTTTGCCACATAACACCCTTGGATAACCTTTTACTTTACTGTTACCTAAGGTTAGATACCCTTTACTTGGAGAAATAAAACCAGCAATAAGATTTAGCAACGTTGTTTTACCACAACCTGATGCTCCTAAAGCAACCACTAAGTCACCTTGCTCCATGGTCAGATTTACATCTGATAAAGCTGTCACCGACTCGCCACCCTCTGAGCCGGGATAGACAACTGAGACTTCGCAAACTTTCAATGTGTTCATTACAACGCTCCTAAATTAATATTCTTAACGTAATTGATGAGTTATAGTTTTGATGCCGCAATTGCGTATTCAGGATTAACAAAGACACTATAATCAGGCATTAAATCGTTAATTTTATTTTCTTTTTTCAAAAATTCTGACGTTGATTTTAAAGATTTGGCAGCACCACCATCGGCACCACAACCCAACCAATTACATGATAATTGTTGCGTGAAAGTAGGGAATTCATAAAGCCCTAATACACTTGCAACTTGGTTAACATCACTGCCAGATATTTTTGCGATTGATTTTGCAATGGGATGAGATGCATCAAAGGTATCTTTGTTGCTACGGTATTCTTGATCAAGATCACCGGCTATTTTCAATACCTTAGCCATAAAATCCGCATTTTCTTTGCCGAATTCTTTATCAACGATCAAGCCATCAAAAGTAGGTTTTCCCCATGAACTTAAGGTTTTAGAGGTAATTAATACATCACCATCTTTTTTGATATTGCCTAATACAGGATCCCAGATAAATGCACCGTCAATATCACCTCGTTGCCATGCTGCGTTGATAGTATTAGGTTGCATATTCGTTAATTTAACGTCTTTATCCGATAAACCAAATTGTTCCAATGCAAACAGAGCATGGAAATGGGTTGTTGATACAAAAGGAACCGCAATACGCTTACCTTTAAGATCTGATGGTGCAGTAATACCACTTCCCTTACGTACCACTAACGCCTCCGCATCGGCGATATTTTCTAAAATCCAAACTAATTCAACTTCGATACCACGACTCACTGCGGCAGCAATTGGGCTAGAACCTGCAGAAGCAAGGTCAATTGAACCTGATGCCATCGCAGTGATTACTTTGGCACCAGAATCAAAACGTTTCCATTTCACCTCATAACCCGTTTCTTTTTCAATTAACTTTTCATTAATCGCATGCTTCCAAGGGTTATTCATACCCATATACCCGATAGTGACATCCTTTGCGCTTACCGTAGATGCAAATAATAGCGCTGCCATGGCTGTCATTAACTTGGTTGGTTTAGATTTTTTCATCTTAAAATTCCTTATTTATCTGATGCTCTGGATGTGACGTAACTTTCGTTATTTAAACTACGCGGTGAAAAAAATAAGATACAGAGCCAGTTTTTTAAATTCATGGTCCACGATTAATCACTTAATTTTATAAGCCCATTTTCATAACAACCATTTTCACAACCTGTAATTATCCACAACAGGAGTAAGGTTAAAACACAGGTTGGCTCAAAAATTGCCTTAACAATGCATTAACAAACCGAAATACTGTTAAGCACATGAAAACTTATAAACAAAATTCGCTCCAACTTTTAACGCAGGTACCCTATGGTTGATTTTTTAATGAATATTGAGCTGCATCAAAACAGCACTTATCAACAACAGATCCGTGAAAAATTAGTCGAGCTAATCGAGCAAGATGCCTTTGGTGACAAGGCCTTACCCTCAGGTAGGAAGATGGCACAACTATTGAAAGTATCCAGAAATACGGTCGTACTTGTGTATGAAAGTTTAGTCGATGAAGGTTTTCTAATTGCGCGTAAACGTAGTGGATTTTTTGTACACCCTGACTTACTTATGGTGCAACGCCTCCCCAATTCGGTGCAAAAAAACCATTTAGCAGAGACACCAAACCTCAATCAACCGAATTGGTCTAAACGCTTACAAAAACACCCTAGCCAGTTATCGACCCTCAATAAAGATGAAAACTGGAGCAAGTATCCCTACCCTTTTATTTATGGCCATATTGACGTCAGTGAGTTTCCGCTTTATCAATGGCGAGAATGTTCACGAATAGCAGAAAGCAAAGGCAAATTACATGAATGGGTTGAAGGTTATATCGATATGGATGATCCACAGTTGGTATCGCAAATTCGCCAACAAATTCTATCAAAACGAGGTATTAGCGCAGATCCCGATGAAATACTAATTACTCTTGGCACACAAAATTCTCTGTTTTTATTAACTAGCTTATTAGCAGACAAGTCAGTGACTTTCGGCGTAGAAAATCCCGGTTATGCAAATTTACGACATGTCATTTCACTATGTGATAGCCCAATGAAGGCGTTGGAAGTTGACCATCAGGGATTAAAAGTAGGTGAACAACTTAATGATTGTGATTATGTCTGTGTGACACCGAGTCACCAATACCCATCGACTGTCACCATGAGTATAGAGCGTCGTAAAGCTTTGCTTGAGCAAGCTTCAAAGGATGACTTTATTGTTATTGAAGATGATTATGAAAGTGAAGTTAACTTTATTGAAAAACCGCTTCCCGCTTTAAAAAGCTATGACCAAGATGGTCGAGTTATTTACACCGGCAGTTTATCCAAGTCGCTAACACCAGGTATACGTATTGGTTATATGGTGGCGGATAGATCATTGATCACCGAGTTACGTACATTACGCACTTTGCATTATCGCCACCCACCGTCTAACAACCAACGTATTACAGCTCTATTTATTAGCCAAGGTTATTACGATAGCCATGTACGCCGTATGCGCCGTACTTATGAAAAAAAATGGTTACAGATGCAACAAGGTATTGAACAGTATTTATTGAATTGTGAAATCCACTCTACACCCGGTAGCTTCTGTTTCTGGATAGGATTACCTAAAACTATCACTAGCCATAAATTACGTGAAGTAGCTGCACAACAAGGTATTTTAATTGAATCAGGCGATACTTTATTTATGCAACAAGACGCCCCAAAAAACTATATAAGGTTAGGTTTTTCCGCCATCAATATTGATAAAATTTTACAGGGATTAGCCATACTAGGCGGCCTGATCGCACAATTAGAACGAAAGGCACTTAACGATAAAACCGCTTGAGTCGTTCTCCCTAATAACAATAAACGCTAATAGCTATTATAGCCGTTGCAATTATTGCTTGAATTTAAGATAGCAACTTATTGAAAGCAACTGATTAAAGTAACTATGAAAATAGCTATGAAAGCAAATGCTTAAAACTGAGGCAAAGTTTAAATCGCTCATAGTCACTGATAGAAAAGCTTAAACGAGCCTCAATAATTGTAACAGATCTTAAATAGCGCCCTCTTGTATACTTTACTTATCGTGCTAACCAACCACCATCTACGGCAATTGTATAACCATGGATATAGTTTGCGGCCTCGGAAGCTAAAAACACGCAAGGCCCTGCAATATCTTCAGGTGTGCCCCAACGCTCAGCAGGAATACGCTCAAGGATCGCAGTATTCCGTGCTTCATCGGCTCTCAATGCCGTCGTATTATTTGTTGCCATATATCCAGGCGCGATAGCATTAACATTAATTGAAAATTTGGCCCACTCATTCGCCATGGCTTTAGTGATACCCATTAATGCACTCTTTGATGCAGTATAAGAAGGGACACGTATACCACCTTGGAAAGAAAGCATCGAAGCAATATTAATGATTTTCCCTCCCTGCTTCTGTGCAATAAACTGCTTGGCAACGGCTTGAGACATAAAAAAAGCAGTCTTAGTATTAACATTCATTACGTCATCCCAGTTTTCTTCTGAGAAATCGAGCGCATCTTCACGGCGAATAATACCGGCGTTATTCACCAAAATATCAATTTTATTAAAGCGCTGTAGTGTTTCTTTAATGATATCCGCAATACCATCTTGTTTAATTAGGTCAGCACGCAGGTCAAGAAACTCATAACCGGCAGCTTCCATTTTTTCCATAGTCTGCACTGGAGCAGAACGATTCACACCAACCACTTTACAACCAGCTTCTGCCAACCCTAGTGCAATAGCCTGCCCTAAGCCAGTATTACAACCAGTCACAATTGCCACTTTATTTTGTAAACTAAATGATTCCAAAATCATAATATCTTCCTTAATTACTTTCACCTGAACAAAGAAATAACCCTAAACAGCCATGCTTCAATATACACAAAAAAACCACAACCAACAAATATTATTGAAACGATGTTTTATAATTAACATCAAATAATAAATAACTTACTTTCTGATAGAAAATATTACTGTTTTTAAATTTTTAAAAAGGACTTTTAAAAATACTGCACTACACTATCCCACACTATATAATGTATAAAATAGTGCTTAATAAGGATAAACAATGGATAAACCAACTCAGCCTGAATCAGTCTCATCCGTATTAAAGGTATTTAGTATTTTACAAGCCCTGGGTGAACAAAAAAATATCGGTGTATCCGAGCTATCACAACGCTTAATGATGTCTAAAGCAACAACTTACCGATTTTTGCAAACTATGAAAACACTCGGTTATGTAACGCAAGAAGAGGAAGCGGATCGATACGCTTTAACCCTAAAACTGTTTGAATTAGGCGCGAAGTCGCTAGAGTACGTAGATTTGATTGGCTTAGCTGATAAAGAGATGCGATTCATTTCAGAGCAAACTAATGAAGCATTACACTTAGGCGCATTAGATGACGATTCAATTATTTATATTCATAAAATTGATTCTAATTACAGCTTAAGAATGCAATCAAGGATCGGTCGCCGTAACCCTCTTTATAGTACCGCTATTGGGAAAGTGTTATTAGCTGAACGTGAACAGGATTTTATTCGTGATACATTATCTCGCGTTACATTTGTTAAGCACACAGAGAAAACATTAGAGAACACGGATCAACTCATTGCTGAATTAACTTTGGTTAAAGAACAACACTATGCACAAGATAACCAAGAGCAAGAATCGGGATTAAGATGCATTGCCGCACCAATATATGACAGATTTGGCACAGTGATAGCTGGTATTTCAATTTCACTACCTACAATACGTTTTGATGAAGATCGCCTCAGCTATTATGTTGGCTTATTACATCAAGCAGGTAAAAATGTGTCATCTCAATTAGGTTTTAAAGATTACCCAAGCCTATGAAAAAACCATTAAAAGCGGTATTGACGTCAGCCTTCATCTATCCAGGATTAGGGCATTTTTTGTTTAAGTACTACGTAACGGGTGCAATTATTATGGCGGGGTTTTCTGTACCGTTATGGTTATTGATTAAAGAAATGTTTACTAAAACAGAGCAAGTAATAATAAACATTCAACGAGGAGAGATCCCCTTAACTATCGACGCGATCAGCGATGCTATTTTAATGAGCTCCGGTGCAAGCATGCAAACTCTTAATATGTACTCTTATGCGCTACTCGCTTTTTGGATTATAGGTATAGTGGATATATATAGAGTATCTTCAAAGAAGTAGTCATTAAGACGATTAGCTACTTCTTAACCAATAAAATATCGCAAGGCAACTTGGTTAATAGCGCGGTTGTGGTGCTGCCGATCCAGAGTTGCTCTAGTTTATTTCTAGTCACCATCCCCATTACTAAGATATTACTATTATTTTTGGCAATATATGCACTTAGTGCGACCTCAGGCACGCCCTCCAATAAAATGCATTTACCAGAAGAGACGCGATATTTCTTAGCAAAATCTGCTAACCCATCTCGATGCATCGCTAATATTTTATGCTTGTATTTCACTAATACTGAGGTCACATAATAACAATGCGCAACAACCCAGCCTGCTTTTAATAGGCGCGACCAACTTTCAGTTAATGCAATAATATTTTCGTCGATAGTACCTGACCTAGCATGCTCATGTAATGGATCAACAGCAGCCACCAATTTAATAGGATCATTCCAGGCTTTATGGTTGAGCAATAGCACAGGACAATCGATATCTGTTAACTTTTGAAAGATTGAATGTCGTTTCTCAACCACATTATCTTCAATCACAACGAGGCTATTTGCATTCTGTTTAATGTCAGTATTAAGGACTTTAAGATAATCGGCAGATTGATTAATCACTATCTCTACATTAATCGCATTCATGTCAAAAAATTTAATTAATTTTGCTTTTTTTAACTCTATTTTTGCCATTAATTCATCGAGTAAAGTATCTTTTTCAGTGAATAGATGCCAATAACCACGCCCCTTTAATTGTGTACTTGCATCGATGATTATTTTCAGCGTTGTTTGATGCGGCGGAATAAGATGAACCAGTTTATCTAATGAAGTCGTTTGGTAATAAAAGCGACTATCAATAAACCAAATAAATTGTTCTGTAATCATATATAAATTCACATTAATAGAGAGTTGATCGAGTATATACCTGTTATCAATCAAGATGCAAAAGCCAACAAGTCGTGAGTTAAACAGGTTCTAAATCAAGATGACTTGAGTATTACCATTGCACATTAACAGAATACAAAACTATACAATAAAGGTTAAAACAATATCGCCAAAGCCCCAGGTCAATGTGCCTAAAATAAGTAAAATACCTTCACTTATCCCCGCATTAAATTTAATTGAATGCATCGACTCTTTGATTAGTATGAGATATTTTTCTTCTATATCATCTAGCTCTTCTTGCACATAGTCTGGCGTTGCCTTTAATAATCTTAATTTACGTTTTTTTTGTAATATTTCGAGGCGTTTTCGTATTGATAGCCGGCTCATTAAGACCCTTTCTTCGATAATGCCAGAAAAACCAGAAATAATACCCAATACCACTACCACACTGCCTGACCGAGAAAACCACTCAGTATCAAGTAACTGGATCAAGGAAAAGTAATACCCTAAACCCAGTATGAGTAGAGTTAGAACAAATAAAACAACGTGATGACGTATTGAAATGGGTAATGTCGTCAACAAGCCTAGAGCCACCGTTTTTTCTTAAATAAAATAACTAAACTTAATGAAATAAAGCCCATAAAGCTGAGCAAATAATAATAACCGTGGGTTACTTTTAACTCAGGAATATATTCAAAATTCATACCATATAATCCCGCTAAAAAACCTAACGGAATAAAGATAGCGGTGATCACCGTTAATACTCGCATGGTGGCATTTAGCTGGTGAGATGTAACGGATAAATAACCATTGATCAGATCGCTACAAATATCATAATGCATTTGCGACAAACTCAATAAGCGCTCAATACGCTCGTGAACATCGGTTACCGTATGTAGTTCAGCTTGGTTGATGATAGGCGTTTCATCCGTCACTAATATTTTCAGCTCACTACCGATATTGCTATGATAATTAAACGTCCGCTTAAGCTTAGTCAAACGAGAACGATACAGAGTAATTTCCTGCATCATTTTATCATCGCCTCCCATCTGAAACTTATCTTCTAAGGATTCTAGTTTTTCTTCAAATTCAAATAGTTTTTGAAGGTAGATACCACAACTATAATGGAAGATCCTGAGCGCTAAAGTGATCGGGCTTTTTGATAGATACTTTTCCCCTTCAACACCGAATAGTTTATCAATAGAGATAGATTTTTTAGCATGCGAAGTGATCACAATATTAGTGCCTACAAACATACCAATTTGTAAGTGCTCAAAGACTAAATCATCACCGGGATGAAAAATACCGCGATAAAGCATAAATATATATTGATCAAACAATTCAATTTTTGGTGGATGGCGATCACGTTGTACGTCTTTAATCGCTAAAGAATGGCACCCTAATTGTTTCATGAATAAGCGCTCTTTCTCTTGATCATGGGAATCAAAATCAATCCATAAAGAATCATTTTGATTCTGCTTCCAAATCTCAACTAAGGACTCATCGCCATAAATGAATGACTTATCTTCTTTTAACAACATACATCTGATCATAATTATTCTCTTTTTATGACTTAAACGATTTTTAATCTTGTTTGTAACTATCTATACCCATGCCACCTCAAGATGCTTTGTCAGGCGAAACCTCGGATAGCAGAGCAAGGCGCAACATGAGGCCTTTCGAGAGATTAACTTCGTTAATCCTCTATCGGCAGGTGTAAATGCAAGCATTTAGCACCTTCAATGGTTATTCCCTTTTTGATTGTTGCAACGCAGGGCTGATGTTCGAGGTTGCGCCCCGTAGGGCAAGGCAACTTGTACCCATCTGCGTTGTTATAAAATCTCTATGTAGAATAACTATACTTCAATTTTATGCCTAACATCTCGGTACAATTTGCCTTGCTGACTTTGCATCTTGAGGTAGCATGGGTATATGTATAGTGAGCTAGGTTGGGCTTCGTGTCATCTTTTTATTGTTTATCAATAATAAATTCCTTTGTTTAGGTAAAGGTTATAAACTTTATTTTAACTTTTATAAATTTATTCGGTGAAGTATGTCCTTAGAAATTATCACCTGGGTTGCCATTGCATTATGCATCTCACAATCAGCTATTTTTTCAGGGTTGAATATTGCCTTATTTTCATTAAGCCGATTACAGCTCGAAGTTGAATCAACAAAAGGCAATAAAGAAGCTAAAAAAGTATTAGGATTACGTAATGACTCGAACTTTTTATTAACCACGATCCTGTGGGGTAATGTTGGAATCAATGTATTATTAACCTTATTATCTGATTCTGCCTTAGCAGGAATAAGTGCTTTTCTATTTTCAACGATCGCTATCACCATCATTGGTGAGATCACGCCACAAGCTTATTTCTCAAGAAATGCTCTGAAAATGGGCGCTTTATTAGCGCCGGTGATCAAGTTTTATCAGATTTTATTTTACCCCGTCGCTAAACCTACTGCGTTAATTTTAGACGCTTGGTTGGGTAAAGAAGGTATCACCTATTTAGCTGAGAGTGAGTTAAGTAGCATTATCCGTAAACATATTGAAGCAGAAGAAACAGATATTAACCATGTAGAAGGTATCGGTGCGTTAAACTTTTTTAAATTGGACAAAATTTCAGTTATTGAAGAAGGTGAAGTGATCGATCCTGACTCTATTATTGCCTTGCCAACCAAGTTAGATTTACCGATTATTCCAGAGATTACGTCTGCACCGAATAATGAATTTTTAAGATTAATGAATAAATCAGGTCATCGTTGGATAGTATTAACTAACCCACAGGGAGATCCTCTGGTGGTGGTCGATTCAGATAGCTTCTTACGTGATGTATTTTTTGAAACAGAAAACTTTGCCCCTTATAAACATTGTCATCGTCCAACCATCATTAACGATGAATCAACGATGTTAAACGATGCCATTATTAAAATGAAAATGAGCGAGTCCGTGGATAAATCTTTTGATGGCGCAATCGAACGAGACGTGTTGCTTATTTGGGGTGAAAACAAGCGCATTATTACTGGCGCAGATATATTTGGTTTGTTGTTAAAAGGCATACAACCACCAGAACTGCAAATTAAAACATCGACTTCGGTCAAAAGTTAAATTAACACTAAAGCCAAGTTCGTATTAATGCGACTCTACCGATAACAATCATTTGCCGGCTGAAAAACGATAAAGCTTACGAAACTATACCCGCGTTTGAAACTACACCCGCGTTTAAAGGCGACTAAAGGAACTTTTATGAACTTAACACAAATCAACGACATCTTATCGTATAAGATCCTAACCGTAGCCGATCACGCTATTACCCTAGGCAGTATTTTGTTGATACCTTCTGTATTAATTATGGGGATAATATTAACACGCTGGATAGCAAAATTGATCACTAAACGTTTAGTCTCAAAGAAAACGGATCCTAATATTATCCATTTGCTGCTACGTATGTTCTACGTGATTGCAATGGCAATCTTACTAATAACAACACTAGATTTAATTAACGTGCCAATCACCGCATTTGCTTTTTTATCCGGTGCGATTGCGATTGGCTTTGGTTTTGGTGCACAAAATATTATTAATAACTTCATTAGTGGCTGGATATTAATGTGGGAACGCCCAATACGTATTGGTGATTTTTTAGAAGTTGAAGATGCGAAAGGAGTCGTTGAAGAAATCAACACTCGCTCTACACGAATACGTCGAGTAGATGGCGTACACCTGCTTATTCCAAATAGTAAATTATTGGAAAATACCGTTGTTAACTGGACCTTAATTGACACCTTGGTTAGAACATCCGTTACAGTAGGCGTCGCTTATGGGTCACCAGCAAGAAAAGTAGCGGATCTGATCATGCAAGCCACTAAGGAACAACAAAAAATCGTGATGTCACCAGCGCCTGTTGTTACCTTTGAAGACTTCGGTGATAACGCTCTCATGTTTGAAGTTACCTTTTGGTTAGATTCAACCGCAGAAGGCGGTTTAAGGGTGATGCGAAGTAATATTCGTTTTCGATTAGAAGAGTTATTTGAAGAGCATAATATTATCGTAGCTTATCCACAAAGAGACCTTCATATTGACGGCTCATTAACTCTTAATAGAGAGAGAGTTTCCATTAAAAAATAATAGGTACTGTTTACATTTTTTAATAATGTTCGGGCCATTAATCGCATCGTTGTGATTAATGGCCGACACTCAGCAATAAATACTGCCTAAATAGCGATGACAAATAGCGATATATTAAACGTTTAACCACCACTAACGAGTAAGTAGTGGTAGTAATAAAATAGGTTATTGTTAAACTTCAGCAAATAAAAAAATACACCAGATTTAAGCGAGCACCCGTAATTATGTTTGAAAAACTCTTTTCAATTGATTTCACCAGCAACTCTTTTTTTCAAGCACTAATCAACAGCAATAGTGTATTAACTATCCTGCTCATTTTAGTATTAATGGGCAGTAAAGTTTATATCTTGAAATTACTGCAGCAAAAAGGGAAATCTAATAAGCGCTTAAAAATGAATATTGTAAATAATGCTATTACGATACTTATTTTTATTGGCATCTTTAATATTTGGGCCGCTGAATTTCATGAATTTGCTATTTCAATTGCCGCTTTTGTGGTTGCTATTGTGATTGCGACGAGGGAGTTTATTCAATGCTTTATTGGCTTTTTATATATTGTATCAAGCCGACCTTTTCGTATCGGAGACTGGATACAAGTAGGCGATAGTTATGGTGAAGTGCATTCCATTGACTGGGCTAAATTAACCTTATTGGAGGTCAACATTGATGCCTATGAGTACACAGGGAAAACCTTGTATGTACCTAATAGCAAATTAATTACCTCATCCATTAAAAACTTAAACTTTCTAAAACGATATGCCATGCATCATTTTACAATCACACGAGATGGCAGTGTTAATCCCTTTGTTTTTTTAGAAGAACTATATGAAAAAGCACATAGTTACTGCGCAGATTTTAACGATGTAGCAATACGTTACAACCAACTAATTGAAAATCGTTTAGATGTTCACATCGCAGGCCCTGAGCCACATATTCAAGTGGCCACTTCAGAGATTGGAGATACACAATTATTATTTACTATTTTCTGCCCCACTGACCGTGCGCTAGAAATTGAACAGAGCTTGACCGCAGACTTTATGAAATTGTGGTTTGAGCAACAACAATTAATGCAAAATAATAAATAACTAGGCAAAGTTAAAATCAAATAAACGATTGAATAAAAAGCTAAATAACCCCGTTTTTCTAGCGGCATAAAATTCATCGCACAAATAAAAAAAGGAGGGTTTATGGTAGTAGAACTATTACCCGATTACATTGAAAAAATTAATAATAGCTTTGAATCAGAACAGGATATTAGCGTATTAGTTGCAGAAATTGAGCAACAGCTATCCGATGAACAAATTGCGGTTTTATTAGAGTCATTCCCAGTTAAACTCAGGATCAGCTTATGGAAAACATTAGCTGAAGAAACACAGCAAAATGTGTTTATCGTGATGAAGCATGAATCTAGGGAGTTACTACTTGGTACTCTGGAGGATGAAGACTGCTTTCCCCTATTAACTAAGCTGGACGCGGTAGATCTTTTAGAGTTATCTGAAAGTCTAAATGATCGTTTTGTTGATTATGCTGTCACTAACATGACTGCAAAGCAACGTAGTTTATATAAAAAGTCCTGTGATTATTCACTTGATGAAGTAGGTCATTGGCAAAACTTTACTGAAGTTCAAATACCACAACAGTTGAAGCTATCGACGGTAAAAAAAGTATGTAGTAAGAACTTACCTTCTTTTACTGATGTTATTTATATCGTCGATAAGAACGCAGCATTAGTTGGTGAGATTGCATTAAATGCGGTCTTTAAAGCGAATACTGATGAAGAGTTTCACGCTTTAATTAATACAGATGTGGAGTTTGTTAGCAGTAATGATGACATTGCTGATGCATCTGAAATGTTGATTGACTCAGATAAGTCTGCATTACCGGTTATTGATGAGAACCGTTGTTTAACTGGACGTTTAGATTTACCTACTGCGTATCGTTATAAAGAACAAATTATCGAAGCACAATTAATTCAATCTGCCGGTTTAGTGGAAGAGGAAGATTTATTCGGTAATGTTTGGCAAAGCTCAAAAAACCGCGCGGTATGGTTAGGTATTAACTTAGTAACGGCTTTCTTAGCCTCTTGGTTTATTGGTTTATTTGAAGCCACCATTCAACAAGTAGTTGCTTTGGCGGTATTAATGCCAGTGGTTGCCTCAATGGGTGGGATATCAGGTAGCCAAACGATTACCTTAATCATACGAGGTTTAGCGCTTGGACAAATTAACGATGCCAATAAAAAAGATATCATCACTAAAGAACTTAAAGTGGGTGCTATTAACGGAGTGTTATGGGCGATTGTGATTGGTGCTATCACCTTTGTTTGGTTTGATAACCCACTGCTTTCATTGACTATCTTTATTTCTATCTTAGGTAATATTTTAATCGCCTCTTTATCTGGTGTTTGGGTACCTTGGATATTAAGTAAATTTAATATTGATCCCGCTTTATCAGGCTCAGTGGTATTAACCACTGTGACCGATATTTTTGGATTTATTGTATTCCTAGGACTTGGTAGTTTGTTGCTACTATAGTTGAAGACTAAACATATCTCTTCCAGAGGCATTAATTAATGACAGCCGTTAATGCCTCGGGTTCTTTACCTACCTCTTCATCAAAACCTTAACCAAACTCTTTATTACTGGATTATTTATTACCCATCAAACTATTTATAACTAGCCACTGTTGCGGAAACTTTCTCTCGATACTCGCAACACATCAGCACAATAAGTAATCTTAACGTACAGGCTTACTGTCTAATATTAGGGAATAATTTTAAGGCTTGTTCAATTGTTTCTCTTTTTTGATTATTAGCTAAATAATTAGCATAAATATCACGGCTGAATACAGGTGCGTTTTCTACTAAAAAGAGTTGGTTATCAGATAAATACTTAAACGTTATTTGACGCGGTAAGTAAGCAGCTCCACCAACTTCTAAAATAAAATTCAATGCGATCTTAGGTTGGCTCATAAAGTGCTTTGCTTCTGGAGCGTCTTGAAACTCACGTAAGTATTGGGCCGTAATAGACTCACCATAATCCACCATAATAAAATCATTCAATGGCGTTGCATTACGCGCATGCTCAGGGTCTGTCGTTACTAAATGTAAGGGGACAGTCGCCACTTTTTCGGAGATAATTTCACCTACAAAAGTAGGCTCAAACAGGAAACCGATATCGATAATACGATTTAATAAACTTTTGCGTAATTCCGGTGCGCTATAGGTGCTGGTTAACAAGCTAACATCTTCAATATTAAGATGGATTTTTTGCAGCCAATTTTGCAAAACTATATCCCATATTGTACTTTTTGCACCGACCACTAACTGCATTGAGTGTTGTGCGGTGATCCCTACATCTTGCTTGGTCTTTTGCCACATAAAAATTAGCTCGTTGGCATGTTTGATTAAACGATGCCCCTCCGGTGTTAATTTTAAATGCTTTTTACTGCGGTCAAAGAGTAAAACACCCAAGTCATCTTCCAATAACTTAATGCGCGCACTCACTGCAGATTGAGTAATAAACAAGTTTTCTGATGCAATACGAAAATGTAAAGAGCGACTCACTTCTAGAAATGTTTTTAATAACTCTATTTTCATACACTTACCCACTAATCAAAAATTTTAATCAAAGACCCGAAAACAATTAATTTTATTATATAGCGTTTTGTTTATACACTCTACGAACTTAATCTGAGTTCGAATTTAAAGCCACTTTTTAACAGTAAGTTTGTTGGTTTGCATGTGTAACCCAACCCTGTTTAAACAATGCTAAGACTCAGTATCAACATGCTAACCATCTAACGTATTAATGGTATTAAATACAGGAATAACACTTATGAAAATTGCAATTTTATCTAGAAACCCAAAATTATATTCTACTCGTCGCTTAAAAGAAGCTGGCGAAGCGCAAGGCCATGAAGTGGATATTATCGATACATTACATTGTTATATGGATATCACCAGTAGCCGCCCTACTGTTCGTTATCACGGTAAAGAACTACCACATTACGATGCGATTATTCCGCGTATTGGTGCATCTGTTACATTTTACGGTACTGCTGTTGCACGCCAATTTGAAATGATGGGCACTTATAATGTCAATGAATCTGTAGCAATAAGCCGCTCACGTGACAAATTGCGTTCAATGCAATTATTGTCTAGAAAAGGCATCGGTATGCCACGTACTGGGTTTGCTAATAAACCAGATAACATTAAAGATTTAATCAAGAATGTTGGTGGTGCACCTGTAGTAATTAAGCTACTTGAAGGTACACAGGGGATCGGTGTGGTATTGGCTGATACAGCTAAAGCAGCTGAAAGTATCATCGAAGCATTCATGGGCCTTCAAGCGAATATTTTAGTACAAGAGTTCATCAAAGAAGCTGGTGGTGCTGATATTCGTTGTTTAGTGATTGGCGGAAAAGTTGTTGCGGCAATGAAACGTCAAGGTGCAGAGGGCGAGTTCCGCTCTAACTTACACCGAGGTGGTTCTGCTGTGGTAGTTAAACTAACCAAAGAAGAACGTGAGACAGCGATTAATGCGGCAAAAATTATGGGGTTAAATTTCTGTGGTGTTGACTTATTACGCGCAGAAAGTGGCCCAATGGTAATGGAAGTAAACTCATCTCCAGGTTTAGAAGGTATCGAGAAAGCGACTGGGAAAAACATTGCAGGGATGGTCTTTGACTTTATTGAAAAGAAACCGAAAGCTGTGACCAATAAAACTCGTGGTAAAGGATAGAGCATGAAAAAATTACGCATAGGTGACTTTGATATTTTACCTGGTACACAGTGTAAAATTGAACTGCCGGTAGCAAAGTTGTATACCGATGCCGATGTTTCATTACCCGTACAAATTATTCGTGGCGCAAAAGATGGCCCAACTATTTTTATTAGTGCAGCTGTACATGGCGATGAGTTAAATGGTATTGAAATTATTAGGCGTTTAATCAACAAACCTAATTTCAAAATTATTCGCGGTACCGTGATCGCGGTACCTATGGTTAATGTTTATGGCGTAGTAAATCAAAGTCGCTATATGCCCGATAGACGTGATTTAAATCGTTGCTTCCCAGGATCTCCAAAGGGATCCTTAGCGGCGCGTGTTGCACATATATTCTTAACACAGATTGTAAAACACTGTGACTATGGCATTGATTTGCATACGGGAGCGATTCATCGCTCCAACTTACCGCAAATCCGTGGTGATATGACCGACCCAGAAACCAAAGAATTGGCACAAGTTTTTGCTGTACCGGTTATTTTACACTCTAATGTACTAGATGGTTCTTTACGTGAGTCTGCCGTCGAAAATGGCACCAAAGTACTATTATATGAAGCAGGTGAAGCATTGCGCTTTGATGATTTCTCTATTCATGCGGGTATCAAAGGAATAGAAAATGTATTACGCCATCTTAAGATGATGCGTAAAACAACCTCTAAACGTAAATTAAATGAACCCTATATTGCTAATAGCAGTGGTTGGTTACGTGCTAACGCTAGTGGAGTTGTAAAGCACTTAGTAGAACTAGGCGATCGCGTAACTGCAGGTGACAAACTAGCTGAAATTGGTAGCCCTTACGGTGAAATCTTAGGTGTTGTTAAAGCCACTCGCTCTGGTATTTTGATCGGCCAACAAAATATACCTTTGGTACAAGAAGGTGAAGCAATGTTCCACATTGCGTATTTTAAAGAAGATGATGAAGCGGTGCAGGAACACATTGAATCAGTACAAGATTTTCTGCGTCCTGAAGATGATATGAATACACATAGTGCATTAAGAGCGGAATAAGAGGTCAATAACATGGTATCAAAAGAGAAAACAATTATTGGTCGCTTAGAGTCAATTGCATTACCTGACTTAGGTATTGATGATATGCAGGTAAGGGTCGATACTGGCGCTAAAACATCGTCACTGCATGTAGATAATATTGTTAAATATATGCAAAACGGTAAACCTTGGGTGAAGTTTGATATTCACCCAGATATTCATAACGTAGAAAAATTAATTTCATGTAAAGCAGTGATCAGTGATATTCGTAAAATAAAATCATCGAATGGCACTGCAGAACAACGTTATGTTATTGAAACACCAATGACATTAGGTAAAGAAACTTGGCCAATAGAAATTACCTTAACTGATCGTACTGATATGAACTACCTAATGCTTTTTGGGCGTGAAGCAATTGGTAAACGTTTATTGGTTGACCCTTCTAAGGTATTTTTAGCAACACCAAAAAGCTAATCTCAATATTAAATTAAGTAGGTTTTGTATCAATATTTGATGCAAAGCCTGCTTCCTCCCTAGCCTTTCACTGAAAATGCAAAACTGCTCCTATCAAACGAGTTTGATTACAGCTAATCTTTAACCTTAGCTCGGGATAATAGAAACATCACCTCCATTTCAACCAATAGTTAAACTTTCAGCTCATCCCGTAGTTTGATTGGTTATTTTAAATATAGTTAAAGGGATATTTATGATAGAGCAACGCTTACATATAATTATTATCTGCGAAGATGAGTGTTTTTTTAACTGGATTGCATCGACAATTAAAGTCTCAGATATGATGGTCGATGCAATAAAGCGAGTGAGTATAGATAAACTATCCGAAATACGCCTATTACCCAGTTGCGACCAGTTACTCATTATACAAGAGGCACTTTATTTACAAAACGTCAAAAAAATCAGTAGTAATTACGCTTCGATGGGACATGAATTTCCATTATTGTTGGTGACAGATAGTTATGCTGAAAGTTATGCAGATAGCTATGTAAATAACAGCGATAGCAAGGATGCTTTTACAATTATTGATACTATTGTCAAAGAAAACTTATCTATTTACTCGTTACGGCACGCCACTCGCTCTTTATTAAAAGACTACAAATTAACCAAGCGATTACAGAGACTTGCTCATTATGATGCATTGACAGGTGCAGCTAATCGCTATTTATTTGATGACCGCATGAATGAAACGATCAAAAAATCTAAACGCTATAAAGAATCTTTTTCCTTATTATATTTCGATTTAAATAGTTTTAAAAAGGTCAATGACACCTATGGGCATGAAGTCGGAGACTTATTTCTTAAACATTTTGTAGAACGTCTCAATCAAGTAAAAAGAGAAACAGATACATTAGCAAGGTTAGGCGGTGATGAGTTCTGTATGCTATTACCCAATACCGACGAACAAAATCTAGCGCAATTTATTACTCGAATCATCGACTCTTTTGCAACGCCTTTTTTAGACTTTAATATTAAATTACCAATAAAATCAGCGATTGGAGGAGTCACCATAAAAGATCAAAATGAAAGCATGCTAAGCCCTCAGGAGATAATAAAAATTGCTGACAAATGTGTTTATGAAGCCAAAAAATCAACTGAAACACACTCAGTTTTAAATGTCATCTAATAGTAACGTCAGTAAATATTGAATCTTTTTCTAATCAAAATTCAAATCATACGCTTACTTTAAAAATGAACGTAAGCCCGTTTATAAACGTCCAGTAAGCAGTGTTGTAGACAATAGCGTAAACACTGCTGTAAACAAAAATGTAGCGCTAGTTTCGTTGATATGAGATCACATCACAGTCGATAATTAAGTTGACTATTTTTTACAATTTTGACGAAATTGCTTATGACCTTTTTTAGTTTGTGTTTGAATTTTATTTAAAATCGCTTTGATTTCAGTTTCGTCTTTTGTTGCATTTAATGCGTTAAATAAGCTATTTAACTGCTTTATCTCTGTTACGTACTTTTGCTTTTGATTATGTTGTTCAACATTCATGCCTTGCATATTCGACATAACAGACATGTCCATCTTGGCATGATCCATCTCTTTCATTTTACTTTTGTCTGAATCAGCATGCTGCATTTTAGTGATCATAACTGGCATATATTGGCTAGCTCTGTCACTTAACATTAATAGCTCATTCAAGTGCTTTTGCATTTTTTTAGAGTCATCAGCTTTAAACCCTTTCACATAAGCTTTTAGTTCACTTTTCATGTATTTCATTGTTTCGCCAAGCTCAGTATCTTTGCTTTCACAATGTTCGGCATGTGCAAAGGCTTGGCTCATTGGTAATGAGAATAATAATGCACCAGCCAATACGAACGTTAGTTTTGTTTTTTTGATTATTATTTTTTTAATTATCTGAATCCAAGTCATTTTTTATAGCCATCGTTGTTATTTATAAAGTTGTTATTTATAAAGAAGGTAACCCCATGCAAGCCAAATGTTTTGGTTTACCTTATTCTCAATTAAAGCAATAAAATAAACAGGCAAACAAAAGACTCACAATAGAGTCATTTTTTATTTCATGACTTTTTTGATGTCATGATAGTTTATTGTTGTGATGATAAGTGTAATTGTTTACGCATACTTACTTTTTTCCATTGCAAATATACAGCAGGTAAAATCAATAGCGTTAAAATAATTGCACTGACCATTCCACCAATCATTGGGGTCGCAATACGTTGCATCACCTCTGATCCTGTGCCGTCGCTAATCATAATCGGCACTAATCCAATAACTACTGTTGCGACAGTCATCATCACAGGGCGTACACGCAATCCAGCCCCTTCCATAACAGCCTCTTTTAAATCATCAAGCGAAAACTGTTCGATACGCTGAGACTTTTTAGCCGCTAGCGATTGGTTTAAATACAACAACATGATCACACCTATCTCAATCGAAACACCGGCTAATGCAATAAAACCAACACCAACCGCAATCGAGAAGTTAAATCCAAGTATGAACATCAACCAAATACCGCCCATTAACGCAAAAGGTAAGGTAGATAAAATCAGTAACACTTCACCTACACGTCTAAAGGCTAAATAAAGCAAAATAACAATAATCAAAATAGTAATAGGAATCACCTTTGCTAACCGTGCATTGGCTTTTTCCATATATTCATATTGTCCAGACCATGCCAATGAATAACCGGCAGGTAAATTGATTTGCTCATTTACAATATCGCGGGCTTCATTAACATAAGATCCTAAATCACGATCTTCAATATCAACAAAGATCCAACCGTTTAAACGTGCATTTTCTGTTTTTATCATCGGTGCACCCGATTCAATATAAACCCTAGCAACATCGTTTAAGCTAATGGTCATTTTTGATGGAGTAATAATAGGCAATGATTTAAGCGCAGACACGGAATCACGATAATCATTTGGATAGCGTAAATTAACAGGGTAACGCTCTAACCCTTCAATAGTTTCAGTAATATTTTGCCCACCAATCGCAACGGCCACCAACTGTTGAATTTCAGCAATATTAAGTCCATAACGCCCTGCTTTTTCACGGTCAATATCCACTTTCACATAACGTCCGCCACTAACTCGCTCGGCATACACCGAAGCAGTACCAGGCACATCTTTTAAAATCTGTTCGACTTGTTTACCTATTTTTTCAATCTCAGCTAAATCACCGCCGGCTATTTTAATACCAATCGGAGTTTTAATGCCCGTTGCTAACATATCGATGCGTGTTTTAATCGGCATCACCCAAGCATTGGTTAAACCGGGGAACTGAATCAAACTATCGAGTTCCTGTTTTAACTTATCTTTCGTCATACCAGCTCGCCATTCATTTTTAGGCTTAAATTGAATCGTCGTTTCAATCATGGTTAACGGAGCAGGATCGGTGGCTGTTTCTGCTCGGCCAATTTTTCCCCATACTGTTTTAACTTCCGGTACGGTTTTAATGAGTTTATTAGTTTGCTGAAGTATTTGACGCGCTTTACCCACTGAAACACCGGGATAAGTGGTTGGCATATACATTAAATCGCCTTCATCTAACGGCGGTATAAATTCACTACCTATTTTATGCACAGGGTAAAAACCTACCGCTAATAAACACAAAGCAAAAATAATCAATAACTTAGGAAAGCGTAAACTAAAGGCTAAAAAGGGTTTATAGATTGCTACCACTAATCGATTTAAAGGGTTTTTATGTTCAGGCAGTACTTTACCGCGAATAAAATAGCCCATTAGTACAGGAATCAAAGTAATCGCTAAACCCGCCGATGCCGCCATCGCATAGGTTTTAGTAAAGGCTAACGGTGAAAACATCTTGCCTGATTGCCCTTCTAAGGCAAAAACCGGTAAGAAACTAAACGTAATAATTAATAATGAAAAGAATAAAGCAGGCCCGACTTCCGTTGCCGCTTTAGCAATAACCTGCCAACGATTGTCATCGGTCAGCTCAGTTTTTTCCATGTGTTTATGCACATTTTCAATCATCACTATCGCACCATCTACCATCGCACCAATCGCAATGGCGATACCGCCTAATGACATGATATTCGCGTTAATGCCTTGCCACGACATAATAATGAACGCGACAAAAATACCCACAGGTAAACTGAGCAACACCACCAGCGATGAACGAAAGTGAAATAGGAAAGCAGCACAGACTAAAACCACCACGATAAACTCTTCAAGCAGTTTATCGTAAAGATTTTCTACCGCTGAATTTATCAGTTCAGAGCGATCATAAGTTGGAATGATCTCAACACCTTCAGGTAAACCATTTTGTAATTCATTTAATTTATCTTTAACGGCTTCAATCACCCCTTGGGCATTTTCACCAAAGCGCATCACCACTACACCACTGACCACTTCGCCTTCGCCATTAAGCTCAGTAATACCACGGCGCATTTGTGGCCCTAAACGAATTTCAGCAACATCACCCAAGAATAAAGGTGTGCCGTTATCATTCACCCGTAAAGGGATAACTTTAAGGTCATCAATAGAGGAAATATAACCAGAAGTACGTACCATGTATTCGGCTTCAGCCATCTCTATCACACTCGCACCAGATTCTTGATTGGCACTTTTTATCGCATTGCTAATAGTGGTTAGCGACAGGTTGTAAGCACGTAACTTATTAGGATCAACACGAACTTGATACTGTTTCACCATGCCGCCGATGGTAGCAACCTCAGATACACCAGCAACAGTTTGTAATTCAAATTTTAAGAACCAATCTTGTAAACTACGTAGTTCACTTAAATCGTGTTTTCCGGTTTTATCAACTAACGCATAACTAAATATCCAACCAACCCCCGTTGCATCAGGCCCTAACGCTGACCTTGCTTGAGGTGGTAGATTCGGTGCGACTTGTGACAAGTATTCAAGTACGCGTGAACGAGCCCAATAGATATCAGTATCGTCATCAAAAATGATATAAACATAGGAATCACCAAAGAATGAATAACCACGTACAGTAACCGCGCCAGGCACACTTAACATAGCTGTGGTTAATGGGTAAGTGACTTGATCTTCAACCACTTGTGGTACTTGGCCTGGATAAGTTGTTTTAATGATCACCTGTACATCGGATAAATCGGGTAAAGCATCAATCGGTGTTTTTTGTAATGAAAATACACCATAGGCGACAATCACAGCGGTCATCAACAGTACCAAAATACGGTTTTTTATCGACCAATTAATAACGTGAGCAATCATAGTGTCACCACTTGAGATTTCATGCTTAAAACACTAAAAGCTAAATCCTTGATATATGAATCATTGATATATAAGTTATTAACATCTAAAGCACTGACATCTAACCAGTCCAGATTATTTTTACTTGAGCTATCTTTACTTGAACTATTTTGACTCGAGTTCGCTTCCTCATCTGCTTGTTGCTCTTCTAACATACGATCAAAATCAGCATTGATACTCGATTCACTATCCAATAAAAACTGTGCCGACGTCACTATTTTTTGCCCAACTTCAAGACCAGATAATATTTCGATTGTCTGTTGATTATCAATACCGACTTTAACCAGTACAGACCTAAATTTACCGTCGCCCATCGCCATTACAACACGATTCATATTACCTGCATAAATCACTGCTTCACGTGGTATGTATAAACGCTCTTCATCCATTTTGGGCGTGATAACAACCGATGAAAACATATTGGGTTTAAGCATTTGGTTGGGGTTATCAAACTGTAATCTGACACGAAGTGTACGGTTACTTTCGCTCATTTCAGGATAAATAAATCCAACTTTCCCCACCCACTCTTTACCTGGGAAATAATCTAATGTCATGCTCGCCATATCGTCTAATTTAATCAAAGAGACTTGCGCAGCGAACACTTCAACATCGACCCAAACGGTGTCTAAATTAACGGCAGTAATCACCGTGGTAGATGGCGAAATAAACGCACCTTCGTTTACGTTTAAGTCGGTAATAGTGCCTTTCTTAGGGGCATAGATATCAATCCGTTGCGCTACTTTCCTAGATTTAATCAATTGATTAATTTGCCAAGTGTTAATACCCAATACCTTTAAACGCGCTTTTGATGAACCAATTAATGCACTACGATTTAATTTAACAGCATTCAACAACGACTCTTGTGCTTTCACTAGTTCAGGCGAATAAAGTGAATACAGCTTTTGCCCTTTTTCTACTTCAATACCAACCGACTTAACGTATAACTTTTCTATCCATCCCGACACGCGACTATTGATTTGCCATAACGCATCTTGATTAGCTTGTACGCTACCTAAACTTTTAATATTTAAATCAAACTTACCTTTTTTTACCGTGGCAGTACGTACGCCGAGATTGTTTTCAACAGCAGGAGAAATAGTCACAGTCCCCTCTTCGCTATTACCATTAGTGTCTTCATACACAGGTACTAAATCCATGCCCATTGGTGATTGCCCCGGTTTATCTCGACGGTAATTTGCATCCATCGGTGCAACCCAGTATTTAATTTTAGGTTCTGCTTTTTGCTGCTCTTCATAAACAGGCACTAAATCCATGCCCATTGGTGATTGCCCCGGCTTATCTCGACGGTAATTTGCATCCATCGGTGCAACCCAGTATTTGACTTTAGGTTCTGCTTTTTTCCCTATTTTAGGTTCCGCTTTTTGTCCTGTTTTAGGCTCTGCTTTCTTTTTTTCAGCATAAACAGGTACTAAATCCATGCCCATTGGCGATTGGCCTGGTTTATCACGACGGTAATTCGCATCCATAGGTGCAACCCAATATAGAATATCAGGCTGATCATTTGATTTTTTATCGCTCATTCCGAAATGTAATATTCCACTTTGGTTGGTAAAAAAACCAATACCAAACCCTGCTGATAATACGGCGATCAGTAATAATATAGTGCGCATCATTTATTCCTTAAAATGCCTGAAAATAGCGAATGTTAGAAAGGCTTTTCAGGCCATCAAAATAGAGTTGTTGATATTCAATAGAGAGATTCAATTCATCTATATAAGCCTGAATGACGTCAGTAAAGGGACGAGTATTTGATTGATAACTTTGCACTAAAGCCTGAGCACGTGACTTGGCTTGCTTTAATAAGCTATTTTTATAGCGTAATTGACGTGAAGCAAGCTGCTGATAATTAACAATTTCAGCTTTAAGCTTCGCATTAAGTTGGCGTATTAAAAGGCGATGTTCAGCTTGTTTTTGACCTTTGTTATGTACTGCAGCAATCATTTGCTGATCTTGGCGTTGATCAGTAAAAATCGGCAGATCCATAGAAACAAAACCACTCAGTAAATCTGGTCGAGCGCTGCCATTATCAAACTCAGACAAACGGTGTCCATAACCTAATTCAACTTTAAAGCTGGGTTTATAATTCTGCTTTGCTAAATCAACACCGCTGCCTGCAACTAAAATATTTTGCTTTAAAGCCAAAACCTTAGGGTGTTTAGTTAATAACTGATAATGGTCTATATTACGTGTTTCACTGGCTTTGATATAAGTTAAGGTATCAGTCCAAGCAGGAGCAGTCGTTGATAATTTTTGATAAGCTAATTGTCCTATCCATTCACTTAATAAACTACGATAAGTAAGTGATTGCTGCGACAATTTAGCGAGTTTTTCATCTAATAACCCAAGTTCAATATTCGCATTAATAAGGTCTTCATTTTCGATAAGGCCTAATGAGTACTGAGACTCCAAATCTTGATAAAGGCTGCTAAATAGCTGTTTATTTTGGCTAACTAATTGAACTGATTTTTCAATAAAGAGGATGTTAAACCATAAGTCACGTACTGTTTTTTTCACTAACAAACGTCGGTCTAACCCTTGAAAAACAACTGTTTCAGACTGCAAATGAAAGCCTTTTTTAGAGATCGCTAATGAATCACCTCGACTAAATTGCTGAGCAATCCCCACGGTTAATTGGGTCATTGCTTCATTATCGAGTGAAAAACTATCCGTTGGTAAATTGGCTACACCGAGCTTTATTGTCGGGTCAGCTAATGTTGCACTGCTATTTCCCTTTGCAATTAATGAAGCTTGTTGAGCTTGATAAACTTGTTGTCCAGGATCATCTTGTAATGCGACCCGTTGTGCTTGTTGTAACGACAACGCAGAAACATGCAATGTAACAACTGTGCTTAACAGCACAGCTAGATTAAAGATTTTCATCTATTTTCCTTTTATCCAGTTAATGGATAACTAATTAATCTTTTAAAATACTGAAATGCGCCATCTCAAAAAATAGAGAGATCACGGCTCAAAAGATTAACTAAATAAAGGAGGACGATAGAGGCTTTTAGGAAGAGAGGACAGAATAGACAGCTTTAACGCAGGATAATTAAGTCGATTATAAGTAAAAGAGAGCAGTGGTGTATTTTCGATAAAATGCGTAATAGAAACAACATTCATCATCTCGCAGTTATCATTGCAATCTTGCATGCTCATATTAGTAGCCATATTCATATTTGAGCAATCTAAATGACTCATCATCATGACTTTGCAATGCATTGTTGTTTGTATCTCATCTTCTACCAACGACACAGAGGCCATCACTTTTTGCATAAAAGTGACTTGGATAGTAATCATTAAAAGTATTGTGATGAGTTTTTTCATTAACTAAACATTAATATTGATGAATAAATGGATAAATGGATAAACATAGTAACCGATTAACTAGAGACTAATAATTAGAGACTAATAATTAGAGATTAATAACTAGAGATTAATAATTCACAAACTAAGAATAAAGTCTCCCCCTAGGGAAAGGTCAAATAAAAGATAACACACATTGTTAAAAAATTTTAATTTAGAAATAACCTGCTCATTTAATAATCAAAAAGCACTTAGATTAGTATAAACTTAAAGCTCCACTTCATTTGATAAAGGGTTAATGATGAAATTAATACGTATAACGCCATCCCTACTCTACTCACCATTACAGGTACTCTTAATTGCCTCGTGCATTTCTTTTTTCTTTAATAACAGCGCACATTCAGCGTCATTATTTGCTGGCAGTAAGTCAGTATCAATAAAGTTAGGTACGGCTTCTAGCGGTAATCAAAACTATACGGTTGCCGGTGCCTCGTTACAATACTTTGCATTGGATAACCTAGCCATAGGCGGTGGTTATGAGTATTGGTTCTCTGGGTCGCCCACTATTTCAAAAGCATCTTTACATTCCACCTATTATTTTTCATTAGACCAACACATTAAACCTTATTTAGGTGTGTTATATAGCCATTATTTTGTTGAAGATAGATCTGATATTGATGCTTACGGTTACCGACTTGGTGTTTCTTATATTAAATCACCAATGATATTAAGCGCAGGTATCAAGCAAGAAAAATACATTTCCAACAACCCTGTCTATTTTGATGAAGATCCACAATTAGAGTTTATGGTTGGTTTTTCTTTTTAAGCTAAATAAAACGCTAATCAAGAGTGACACAATATAGATCTAAGCATCAAAAAACAGGCCTGGAATAAGAGAAAATTATCATTGAATGCGGCTATTAAGTATTAGCAGTATTCAATGATTTTTTAATTGTGGTCAGGTATAAATTCGAAAAGCTTAATGAATACTTTAACCATACCCGTTACCAATCAAGATGTATTATTCAGCCGCTAACTAGGGCAGTAAGACAAGGCCGAACATGATGACAATGGCCAGTCCTTATCGAATGTTACAACGCAGTATTGGTGTTCGAGTAGGTGACTCGCTAGGCAAGCCGTGAGCCAAGCATTTTAGCTTCTGTTATAAAATGGACATAAAGTTTCGATTTAATCCGTTAAATCTTTACCTTTATGCCTAGTATCTATCCATTTCACGGCTTTTTGATTTTTGCACTTTGAATGGTGACGGGTATAAGATCAGTAGACTTTCAGTTTGTCTTCAGACTCCCTTAAGTCTTGGCACATAACATATCCATATTCTCCTAGAATATGGATTTAAAAATGAAAAATGATGTACTTAAAAAGATTGGGTTATCGACTCAATTTTCATTAAATGTAAACCTTGTCGTTATCTTACTCGCAAGCTATTTTGCAATCGTACTAAACCACCCTATTATTCAAAAGGTTTATCAATTATCGGCATATGATTTGCCACTATATTTAATAAGTCACCTTTTATTAATCTGTGCTTTTGTGATTATTTTTACACTGTTAGCTTGGCCTTATTTATTTAAAATAATAGTGATCCCATTAATATTAACCTCTGCATTGGCTTTTTATGCGAGTGCTACATATAACATCATGTTTGATTACACCATGATGGAAAATATTTTTGAAACAAATAGCGGAGAAGCATTTTCATATTTAAATTTAAGTGCCGTTTTATTTTTCATTTTACTTGGAGTGCTCCCTGCTTTTTTACTGTTAAAAGTAAAAATAACTTATAACAACAGCGTGCTTAAAACTTTATTCTTAAAAGCCGCTTTATTGATTGGAATGGTTAGTATTATTGCGTTAATTGCTGTTTTTTATTATAAAGATTATGCATCAATAGGTCGTAATAACAGTTATTTGAACAAGATGATTAATCCGGCTCATGTTTATAATACATTCAAATATGTTAAGAAAAATTACTTAAATAAACCCATTGCCTACTCAAAATTAGGGCAAGACGCCAAGCTTGTTCCAGCTACTAATAACAAGCCTACCTTAATGGTTTTTGTTGTCGGAGAAACAGCCCGAGCGCAAAATATTGCTTACAATGGTTATACGCGCAATACCAACCCTTATACGCAGAAGATGGGCATTATTTCATTTCAACATGTCACCACTTGTGGTACTGCTACTGCAGTGTCATTACCTTGTTTATTTTCAAATATGAGTCGTTCAGAATACAAAAAAGAACGAGCGATAAGCCAAGATAATGTATTAGATGTATTAACTTATGCCGGTGTACAGGTAAAATGGTTAGATAATGATGGCGGCGATAAACAAGTTGCACAAAATTTAGTAAAATTAGAGGTTAATAAAGCAGACAATAGCGATTTGTGTAATAAACATAGCTGTTACGACCAAGTCTTATTACGCCAGCTTCCAGGGCTAATAGAGCAAGAGCCACAGCAGAATAAGCTATTTGCATTACATTTAATCGGTAGCCACGGCCCTACTTATTATCAACGCTACCCGCAGGATAAAGCTTTATTTAAACCAACTTGTGAGCGTAGTGATATTGAGAATTGCAGTGACCAAGAGATTGTAAATGTTTATGATAATACTATTGCCTATACCGATTTTATATTGGCTGAAACCATTACCATGCTAAAGCAGTATCAAGACACTTACAATGTTGCACTTTTTTACCTTTCGGACCATGGGGAATCGTTAGGTGAAAATGGTTTATATTTGCATGGAACGCCTTATGTTGTCGCGCCCGATGAGCAAACTCATGTACCTTGGTTTATGTGGGCAACGGATGATTACTTTACCAATCAAGGCATCAATAAAAACTGTCTTGAAAAACGAGCACACAATGATGCCGTATCACATGACAACCTATTTCATACCTTATTAGGTTTTTATGGTGTTAGTACCAAGCAAAGGCAAAGTGCATTAGATATTACTAACACCTGTAAAGTAAGCACTTAGTCATTGTCCAGCACTAGAAATAGTAACTAACAGCAATAATTAGTATAGAGATTTGAAATGAAAATTTTAGTAATAGAAGATTCTCAACATTTACGCAGAAGCTTAATTGTTGGTTTGAGCAATTTAGGCTTCACTGTTGAAGCTACAGGCGACGGTAGTGAAGGTTTAAACCTCGCTCTTTATAATCCCTATGATCTTATTATTTTAGACCTCATGCTGCCAAATATCGACGGCATGACCATACTTAAAACCCTGCGCCAAGAAAATATACACAGCAAGGTAATTATTCTGTCTGCACGAGTCACCGTGGATGACCGCGTTAATGGTTTATTGGCAGGCGCCGATGATTACTTAGTTAAACCTTTCTCATTTGATGAACTGCATGCACGTATCATGAGTATTCAAAAAAGAGGCGAAATCTCGCACTTTAACAATGTTATTAGACAAGATGATTTTGTTCTCGATACTCAACAAAAAAGTTTTGCTTACCAAAATAGTCCAATTGACCTGACTAAAAATGAGTTTAAAATTATTGAAGCTATTTTTAGTGCTAAAGGCAATATAGTTAGCACCAGTAAAATAAGTGAAGCAGTCGTTGGGCATTTTGATGAGTTATCTAAAAATAGTATCGAGGCGCACTTATCATCGGTAAGGCGAAAAACTAAGTTGCTTGGTGGTGTACTCCCGATCAAAAATAAACGTGGCTTTGGTTACTTATTAGAGCAAACAGAATGAAATCAATAAAAAAAGATATTGTTCGCGCGATCACTATCATTCCAGCGATCATATTATTTAGCATTTTTATTGCTATCGATATTGTCTTAGATGATTGGGTAAAAGATAAATTTGATGAGAGTTTAACCACTAAATCTAACTACCTAAAAACATTGGTAGAAGTAAATAAAAATGGTGTCGAGTTTGACTTTTCCGATGAGTTTATGCCGGAATTTTCAAACCCAAAAAAATCTCAATATTTTCAATTATGGGTTGATGAGAAACCCTTTGAAAGATCGCGCTCTTTACGCGCCTTTCCGGAAGAGCAATTAGTCAAACAAGCTCTGCCGATTAATAGCTCAAAAATGATTGATGTTGAATTACCCGATGGTCGTTCAGGTCGCGCCATAATGAGCTACTTTCACCCACAGGTTCCTAAACGTTTACGGAATACCGTTGCGCCTTTTCAACACACTGCTTTTTTTACAGTCACTGTCTCCGATGAAGACTTTTCTCAGGCTTTACTTGTACTTGATATTCTCTTTTGGTTATTGTTCTTTACGTTAATCATCGGTATTCGTTATTTGGTCATTGCGCAGATAGATAAAGGGTTAAAACCTCTGATTTCACTAAATGATGAAATAGCTCACTTAAAAATAGATAAAGCAACATCGTCGTTGTCTAAAATCCCTAATGAACATATTGAAATAGCACCTATTCGAGCAGAATTATTACGTTTTATTGAGTTTTCACAACAAACATTGCAGGAAGAGAAACGTTTATCTGCGGATATTGCGCATGAACTTAAAACGCCTATTGCGGAGATTATTAGCCTCAGCGAACTACATATACAATACCCTGATGATCATCGAATTTCAGACAGTTACTCACAGGATATGTTGTCCATCGCACAACGCATGAAGCATATCGTTAATAACTTGATGATGTTAAACCAAAGCGATCAATATTTACTCAAACAGCAGAACGAAGATATTGTGTTATTCCAGCAGATCAATGAAATTATTACGACCATTGAAAGTACCAATCAAGGTGCTTTAGATAGGATCAAGCTCACTAATTTATTAAATAAATCATCAGTTAATTTAGATGTGATTAGCTTTAATATTATTACCTCAAACTTAATAAACAATGCGCTATTTTACAGCCCATCTCAATCAACGGTTGATTTAACTATAACTAAACAAGATGACCATAGAATATATATAATTATACAAAACAAATTAATACAGCCGATTTCTCCAGAGCAATTACAGCAGCTGTTTAAGCCTCTCTATCAAATAGATTCTGCGCGCACTGAAAATCAACATTATGGTTTGGGATTAGCGATTGTGAAAAAATTGTGTTTACTGAACAATTACACCATCGAAGTCACGCAACCAGACCAAGAAACAATCCAGTTCACACTTGGACTTAATAAAATCTAAATTTATTTTATGGCCATTTTCACTTAACTGCTTTGTATAAAACAGGAGTAAGTTGCTACAAAAAATGGCGATAAAAGCTCAAACTATTTTTATTCTGGTTCGATATTAAGTTGTAATTTTTTAGCCAGGGGTTTAATCGCAGCCCCTTGAAAAAACACTGAGATTAAAACAATAAAAAATACCATATTGACTATGGTTAATGATGATTCAATACCGGCAGCGGCGGGAATCAATGCAAAAACAATTGGCGTCGCTCCTTTAAGGCCTATAGATGAAATAAATAGTCGTTTCCGCCAACTGGCTTTAGGGAAAAACAGATAGCAAATTTGAACCGCCAACGGTCTCGCTACAAAAATTAATAATAGCGCGGGTAATAAAGAGGAATAAAGCACATCGAAAAGATGATGCGGAAACATTTGCAAACCAAGCGCAATAAACATTAATGCTTGCGCTAACCAAGATAAACTATTAAAAAAGTGCTTAGTAATTTCTTTGCCCCGTTTAATGCCATTACCAATCACAACACCAGCCACATAAGACGCTAATAAAATATTACCGCCAACCAGCTCACTACCATAAGTCGCTAAGACAAAACTGACCAGAACAAAAACCGGAATTAGACCATATTCTTCGAGTTTAATATGGTTAAGTAACCACACACATAATTTACCCACAATAAAAGCGATAAATAATGCACTAAAAATTTGTGTAACTAATTCAATACTAATACGGCTTACAGAAACACCACTGTCAGGGGCAAGCGCTAACTCAGTTAATAAAACAACCAAGATCAATGCTATAGGGTCATTGGTCGCTGATTCAAACTCCAATACCGTATCAGTTTGCTCTTTTAATTTAATTTTTTTAGAGTGTAATATGGAGAAGACAGCCGCTGCATCTGTTGAAGAAACAATGGCCGCAAATAACAAACAGATAATAAAAGAAAAATCTAAAAAATAAGAAAGCAGAATGGCAAAAAAGAAGGTCGTCAGTAACACCCCTAACGTTGACAATACGCCACCTTCTCGATAAGCAATCCGGACACTTTCCTTAGATGTATTTAACCCCCCAACAAAAACAATAATGTTCAGAGCAATACTTCCTACCAAAGAAGTTAAAGCAAAATTATCATAAACAAAATTAAACTCACCATTACCAAATAACAAGCCTACCCCCATAAAAATAAGCAACGAAGGGATACCAAAAGTCCGTGATGGGTGGTGTAAAAGAATACCAATGCCAATTAAAGCCGCAATACAGATCAATACAAGTTGGTATGACATTTTTTGTTTATCTTCCTGTTAATAAGTGTTGAATATGGATTGTTAATGTTAGGAAAAGGGTCAATCACTTCATAAATGAGTAAGTTGATACAAAGCCAATGTTGTATATCTGCTTCATAAAATAATTAATAAAGCAGTAAATAAGTGGGAGTTATAATATTTTTTCAGTGATTAAGATCTATTTTTTTATACATAATACCTAGGCTAGCCTTATTTATAAAGCGCTTTATAAATTGCTTCAATAGCAATTGCTACCGCAATAATAAGAATGCTTATGCGAAGGTTAAGGAGATAAAAAAGCAATAAATATGCAGCAAAAGAAATATTTAAATAGATTATTGAAATAAGTTAATGATAATTATTCTCAAGGGAGTTATGAGTCACAAACAAATGAATGCAAATCAAAACTTTATAGGATTTTATAGAGAAATTAGATAGAGTATATATATGTATTTTATCAATTTATTAGGTCATCACTTTAATACCCTAAAATTGATATTCTGAACTTAGGAATTGACGACATGTCCCCGGCTTCCATCATAAAATTTACAAATAGCCCTTCTTTAGATGAATTAAGTAAGGCCATAAAGAGTGTAATAGAAGATGGTGCTAATGGCATTTTATTGCTTACTTGTATTAATAATGCTTACGATGCTAAAAAAATAAATGGCATGTTAGTAGCATGCTCATTGCCTTTGTGCGGAGGAATATTTCCTAAAATAATTTACCAAGGTAAAAACTATACACAGGGCGCAATTGTAATAGGGTTAATGATAGAACCTGAAATAGTAAATTATTCTATGATTAATAAATCAGATCCAGACTTAAAGCATTATATTCATACAAAAAGTGAAAAGATCGAAAGCTATCAGGACTTCATCATTATCTCCGATGCGTTATGCAGTAAAAGTGAGAATTTTATTGATCATTTTTATGATTTTATGGGTTCGGGTGTAACAACCATAGGTGGGGGAGCAGGATCTTTAGATGATGCAAACAATCCCGTTATTTTTACCAATCAAGGATTAGTAAGAGGCATAACACAAGTCATTGCTTTGCCTTGCCCAATAAACAATAGTATTGGACATGGTTGGGAGCTGCTTGATGGTCCTTATTTAGTCACGTCATCGGAGGGACATTTTGTTTATTCATTAAATTATAAACCAACCTTTGATATTTATAAGGAAATAATACAAAGTAGATCTTCTACGCCGCTGTGCGCAGATTTCTTTGACACATTTGCGAAAAATCATCCTTTAGGCATTATCTCTTTAGATGGCGAAATATTAGTCCGAGATCCTATTCAAACAAATGGCTCCTATTTGGAGTGTGTAGGAAATGTACCAGTCAATTCAATGGTCTACCTCTTGCAAAGTAGCCAAGAGAAAATGATCGACGCAAGTAAAGAAGTCGCTCAAAATTTATTACAGCAAGGCCCACTCAATACACTATTATTATTTGATTGTATCAGCCGTGATTTTTTCATGGGCGATAGCATCAATGATGAACTTGAAGCAATACAACATCCGTTTCCTAACACCTGTTTAGTCGGTGCAATGGCAATAGGAGAAATAGCTAATACCCCTTGTGGTTCAATACGCTTACTTAATAAATCAACCGTTCTCGGGTCTTTTTAATTATTCTGGATAACTTATGAATACAGCGATGCACATTATGTCTATCCAACACCAGCTAGTACTGGCGATAGGTAAAGACTCCGATCTTAAAAAAATGTTGCATCAATTTTTACGCCTCTGTTGCCTCAGTTTAAATTCAACTAATTGCCATGTTTTTCTGGTACAAGATAAAAATAAAAATCCAGTCCATCAAAAGAGCAAAGATTCAAGTGTGAAATTAGGTCATTATTTAAGTTTTCCAATGAAAAAACATGGATTGCTAGCAAGTCATAACCAACCTCTCGCCAATATCGTTAATGCTTTCTTTACAGATAACTTAGTCATTGATGTTATTGAATATGAATCGAGCCTTTATCATTTATTTAAAATTGGTGATTTTGGTGTATTAGCTATTGAGCGAAAGCAGCAATTAGGTGAAGCAATTCGAAATGCATTAACCCCTGTATTAAAAAAACTGGCAACAAGCAGTATCGCCTCTATTAATCACCGGTCACTAGTATTAGAAATTAAAACCAGAAAACAGATTGAAGAAAAAATCAGTTACCAAGCCTCACATGATTTTCTCACCGGTTTATTCAATCGAATGGAAATGCAGCAACGCATAGCTAAAGCCATTGATAATTGCGCACAACAGGCAAACACAGGTGCAATATTATTAATTAATTTAGATAAATTTAAAAATATAAACGATGTAATGGGCTACCATGTTGGTGATAAAGTATTACGACAAGTGGCAAATAGACTACGTAATACTGTAAGAAACCTTGCTACCGTCGCAAGATTCGATGGCCATGAATTTATCGTGTTATTAAAAGGCTTACCCGTTAACCCGCTTGAAATTAAATCTATTATTAATGGTGTTATTGCAGATATTGTATTTGCCATTGAGATACCGCTTGAGCTATCCGAAGGACGATTTTCTGTATCCTGTTTCATTGGTTATGAAGTATTTAATGATACGAATAAGAGCGTTCAGGATGTACTGAAGAATGCGAGTATTGCCATGTATGAAGCTTTTAAGAAAGGTAAAAATAAAGCGCTTGCCTACAACAGCAACATGTCAGTACAACTTAATGAACACATCACTTATACACAGGAAATAAAGCAAGCCCTCAAAAATAATAACTTTGAATTACATTATCAACCGCAATATGACCACCTTAAAAACATAGTTGGAGCGGAGGCATTACTGCGTTGGAATAATCCATTACGGGGCTACGAATCCCCGGGAATTTATATCCCTATTGCAGAAGAAAGCGACCTGATTATACAAATAGGGAGCTATGTATTAAAGCAAGCATGTGCTGACATCAAAAAGTTAGAGCAGCTCGACCTACCTGATTCTTTTAAGCAAATTTCAATTAACATCAGTGCTAAACAATTAGCAAAGCATAACTTTGTGCAAACCATTATTTCAGCGGTAGAAGAAAGCCAAATCTCCCCTTCTCGTTTAAAAATAGAAATTACCGAAAGTATGATGATGGGCGATATAGAGTTATCCATAGAGAGCTTAGAAAAGTTGCATCGTTTTGGAGTGGAATGCGCAATTGATGATTTTGGAACAGGTTATTCTTCACTAGCTTACTTAAAGCGCTTGCCTGCGACATTACTTAAGATTGACCGTTATTTTGTGACCGATATTCACAAGGATAAAAGTAATACTGCGATTGCAGGTATGATTATCGAGTTAGCTAAAAGTTTGAACATGACGGTGATAGCAGAAGGTGTTGAGAAAAAAGAAGAGTTAGACTGTCTAGTTCAGCTAGGTTGTTATCATTATCAAGGTTACTACTTTAGCCATCCTATCGTATTTGATAAGTTACAGATGGCTATTAAATTGAAAGCGAATAAAATAGCCATGTAATTTAACCACTTATGCAGTCTATATTAAAAAATATAGGCTATGTAGGCAGCATTACTACTCGCCAATAACAATCTAACAACTTAATGACTTTATCAAAGCCACCTTTTACATCTGATTTAACGATATAACCGGCAATATTTTCATTATAAGCAGCGACTAAGTCTTGGTCAGCCGATGATGTAGTTAAAACAAAAATAATAGTATTTTTTAACTCTTCATCCTGACGAATTATTTTTAGAAATTCTAAGCCCCCCATGATCGGCATATTAAGATCCAGTAGAATCAGATATGGGCGCGGTATTGCATCAGGTTGTCGCAACAACTCTAATGCCTCTAGGCCATTTTTAGTTCTAATAATGGGATTAGCTAACTTTAATTTAGCAAAGCCTCTCTCTACTGCTTTTGCATCTATATCATCATCTTCTACTAATAAAATGCTGACTTCTCCATAATGACTACTCATTATAACTATATCCTTTTAACTATATTATCCTGATTGAACCGCCACATTTAGTTTTCGTAGAAAATCACTAGATAGTTATTTTCATTAAATAGAGCAGTACTTTATTGATATGGTGATTGTGATTATACCTTAACTACCTCTGATCCATCTTATTGAACTCTATTTCACCCTTCGGCCAAGTGAAGTAAAAGGTACAGCCTTCACCTAATGCAGACTCGACAGTCACTTCACCGGAATAATGCTCAACTATTTTTTTAATCAGCGCTAACCCCATACCACTGCCTTCAGTCTCATCGCGAGGCCTTAACGTTTTAAACATTTTGAATATATCTTGATGGTAATCAGATGCAATGCCTGGCCCATCATCTTCTATACTAAATTGATAGAATAACTCTGTTTCTGTACAACCTATTTTAATATTCCCTTGTTTTTTATCATGGTGCTTAATTGCATTACTTAACAAGTTTCTAATCACTTGTTCAAAGGGAGCTCTATAGGTTAAAAAGGTTGGTAAGTTGTTTTTAATAATTAAGCTAAAGCCATCAAGCGGCGCAACTAAATGAAATAGATCATTAATAACAATATTTGCATCAATTTTTGAGATGCTCTTTTCTTGGCGATTGGCTCGTGAGTACGTTAATAAATCATTTAACAATGTTTCCAAACGTTGTATTCGATTACGCATCATCTTAAGGTGTGAAGGTATTTCTTCTAAATTTCCTTCCTCAAGATCCTCTACAACCCAAGTAGCAAGCTGATCAATGCCACGTAATGGTGCTTTTAAATCATGTGATGCAACATAAGCAAATTCGTCTAGATCTTTATTTGAACGAGCAAGGTCAACCGCCCTTAATTCAGCAAGTACCTTAGCAGCGTCAGCTTCTTTCATTAAGCTAGATAAAAGGCCTCTCTGTGCGGTAAGCTCATCAATATTATCTTTTAGTTGTGCATTTTTATCGGCTAAAGATTGAGTCCTCTCAACCACTTTTTTCTCCAATTGACTATTTTGATTCTGCAGTGCTTCACTTAAATGACTAATATTTTTAGCTCTAATAACAGCAACTTGTAATGCGTAAATAGCAAAAGCTAATAATAAGCTAATCACAATGCCACCGAATAAAATCAATTTAATCACAGCTGGAGATTCAATATCTTCTAGTAGCATATCCTTTAGCGAAATATTCAACTGCCATTTACGTTGAGGAATAGTGATATCAAAACTAAAAAATTCTTGATGCTTAGCCTGCCCATAAAGTAATCCACCACTATCTTGATTAAGATCGACCAAACTCAACTCTAAATCTTCGATATCGGCGCGGGCTTTTGCATTTTCCATTAATGTATCAATTTTAAATACACCGGTGACATAACCAATCAAGGCAGTAATACGCTGTTCGGTGGTTGCAGTTGGAAGGTCTTGTTGATATACCGGTGCAATAATTAAAACACCAACCGCTCCCCCAGTAGAAGCTGCATTATCTTGTATTAGCTGAATCTTTGCAGTGGTGGTCATATTACCGCTGTCTCTTGCCAATTCTAGCGAGTAGCTACGTATTTCATTACTATTAAGGTCAAATCCCACAGCATTCTTATTAGCGTCATAGTTACTAACATAAACTACAGGGGTGTAATAGGGTCTTATCGCACTACTCGCCAATTTACCTTGCTCACCTCTTTCTAAGATTTCAAAGTCAGGTTGCTGTGCTTTTATTTCAGTTTCAAATTGTTCTTTATCGCTGTATTTCACTAGAGGAACCCAGCTAAGTGCTTGGATATATTCACGCTCATTAATGTTTAGCACTTTCATGTATTGATTAAATTCAAGTAGGGATAAATGCTGCTTATTCGCACTATAAAATGCCTGAAGACCTTGCAAGTCATTGATTGATTTGTCAATAGCATCTTGAAAGCGAATAGAAATCTGCTCCGCAACATTTTCTATTTTTTGATAACTTTCAGCTTTTAGCCGCTCGGTTACTTTTAATGAAATAGTATAAGTAGAGAAAATACCAAGAAAACTGATAACAATCGCTAATAGTAATGACTTAATTGAAAATGTATTCACTTTTTAAAAATCCTTGTTATACCCAATTGTATTAAATAAGTGTTGTAAATATTGCACAGAAAAAATCGCTTATCTCAAACGTAATTTGATGTAAATGATTACCTTATTCACAAAATTTAACAGTCCGCTCTCAGTATCATACCTGAAGCTTATTTAGCTCACTGTTTGCTTATTTTTTCATTTTGAATGGTAACGGGTATAGATACAGATAACTATTATATGTACATCAGAGGATAGTGCACGAAAAAAACTCATAAAATCAATGATGAGAGATCAGAAAGCAACAATGAACACATGCTAATAAATATTCAAAAACAATGAATTATAATGATTTGGTAAAAGGAAGAGGTCGTTTTTATAGGGTTAAATAGAGTGGACTTAATGCTATAGAGTTATAGAAAAAAAAACTCTCCTAACAAGTTAGGAGAGTTTAATTATGCAAGTATATTAACGAGTAACTGGCACTTTACGAGTTTCGTCGATGTTAATTTCGATACGACGATTCATTTTGTGAGCTGCACGAGTATTACTTGTATCAAGTAGGTTTGTTTCACCGTGACCAACAGCTTTCATGCGATTTGCATCAATACCGTATTTAGAAGTCAACATAGCAGCAACTGCATCAGCACGTTTTTGTGATAATTGTAAGTTGTAATCTGCTTTACCTAATACTGAACTGTAACCGTCAACCGTAATGTCTACGTGCGGGTAAGTTTTAAGGAATGTTGCTACTTTATCAAGCTCAGAAAAGTACTCAGGTTTAACAACAGCTTTATTGTTATCAAAGTTAACAGCTAAGCGGTATGAAAGGTTTTCTTCAGCAAAAATAGTACAACCTACTTCGTCTACTTTATTAGACATAGGTGTAGCTGGACATTGGTCAGTACCGTCAACAACACTATCTTTATCAGTATCCATTGCAACTGGTGCAACGTAAGCAACTGGTTCAGCTTTAACTGGTGGTAATGCTTTATCATTTTTATCAAAGAAATACACTAAACCTACTTGAGCGATTGCATCAGTAAATTTCTCGTCAAATTGGTAACTACCTTTACCTTCAACATAACCAGCAAATTGGTCAGTAAAGTATTGACGGTAACCAAGACCGACATTAACTGCAGCTTCAGCATCAGCTTCAAAATCTAATGCGCTAACACCACCTAATAAATAAATGTTCTTTCCTGTTGGGAAGAAAAGAGCATCAAACGAGTATTTATTTAGGTTATCAAGATCACTACCTTGCTTAAGATCAGCAGTAAAGTTTGTGTAAGATAAACGCAGCTCTAGAGGAGCTGAAACACGATAACCCAATTCAACACCAGCACCGCCAGCGTTATTGAATTGATCGCCAGTACCATCTAAACGGTCATTATCAGCTTTAAGGTAAGCACCGTGAATACCACCGTAAACGTTTCCAACTAACGTTTCAGCATCAGGTTGATCTGCATGAGCAGGAAGAAATTGGCCAAGTAGCAATGTGCTAACAAGAAGGGGTAATTTACGTTTAATCATATCCATGTTCCATATAGTTAATTTAGCTGGTAAAAGTACCATCAAACTAAGGTAAAAAAATATCATAATCGTTATTGATTTGCAAAGCTAAAATTAGATATATTATTAATTTTTTTAGCCTAAAATTGTTGGAAAATAAAGGCAAATTTCCAACTCATTGAATAAATTGAAATAAAAGCAAAAACAACACGTTAACACCATACTTCAATAGATTACGTTTACTATCAACACACCTTATATTTAAATGATATTCAAATTATTACAATTTCAAAAAACTATCCACTTATAGGTACAAATATCAAATTAAAGTCTCTTTATGAGTTTTAATATCATCTTTAAAATGTCATTTATCACTAATATTCCGTTATCGGAGTGACACAGATAATCGTTCTAAAATTCATCATGTTACGTCTAACGCTAATATTCTATCTAGCGCATTTGATTTGTAACGGATATACCTACGAAAGCTATAGGACATAAGATCAAACTTGCATAAAAAAATTTAGCTGTTGATAAAAGCTGAAACATTATTTAATGGCACAAGTTATGCTTTACTTTTAAAGATCATTGGTTAGTAAAGTTAGCGCAATAGTCGATCGAATAAAGTCGACAATGGAACATATCGATACAACCTTTCAGCTCCTCTCTGAAAGAATAAAGTAACAGGAAAAGGACTTTTAATGTGGAATAGAAAATTACGGTTTATATTGTTAATTGCTTTACTGATGTCTGGTTTTTTATTTATTAGCCTCGTTAGTTACTACACAGCCAATGAATCGATCAGAACACAAATAGCCAAAAGCACGTTACCACTCACCAGTGATAATATTTATTCAGAAATTCAACGAGATTTGTTAAGACCCATTTTTATTTCATCTATGATGGCTAAGGATACCTTTGTACGTGATTGGGTAATAAACGGGGAAGAGGATGAAACAGCCATTATTAAATACCTTAATGAAGTGCAATTACATTACGGTACAGTAACCAGCTTCTTTGTCTCAGATAAAACTCGTCACTATTACCATTCAACGGGGATATTAAAACCTGTCAGCCCATTAGATAAGCAAGACGACTGGTATTTTAGAGTACAAAAAATGACGTCAGATTATGAAATTAATGTTGATGTGGATACAGCTAATCGCACGTCATTTACTATCTTTATTAATTATCGAGTTTATGACTATGATGGTAATTATATTGGTGCAATTGGGGTTGGCTTGGCCGTTAATGCGGTACAAAAATTAATAGAAAATTACAAAAATCGTTACAACAGAGAAATCTACTTTATTGATAAAAATGGTGAGATAGTACTCAGTGGCGTTGCTAGTAATACACATATTAATATCCATCAGAATAAAGGTTTATCCGAATTTGTACCACAGATACTTGATACAACCACAAATTCGATAGAGTACGAAGAAGACGGTCAAAAGCATTATCTTAATAGTCGCTTTGTACCTGAATTTGACTGGTACTTAATTGTTGCGCAGAAAGAAAATGAGGCTGAACAGCGAATTGAAAATACATTAATCCTTAATTTAAGCGTTAGTTTTGTGATTTCACTTATTTTGGTTGCCTTTGTGCATTTAATTATCTCTGGCTATCAAAGGAAGTTAGAAACAATGGCGACCACAGATAAATTAACAGGCTGTGCTAATCGGCAAATTTTTGACGCCCTATTTAAACAAGCACACGCGCAATCAAAAAGAACACAAACTTCATTATCCGCGCTGATGTTAGATATTGATTATTTTAAACAAATTAACGATACCTACGGACATCCGACTGGGGATGTAGTTTTAAAAACCTTAGTACAAGACGTAAAAAGAAATATTCGAGAATCTGATATTATTTTTCGATGGGGAGGTGAAGAATTCTTAATTCTTTTACCTGAAAGTGGCAAAGACCAAGCTTATAAAGTCGCTGAGTTGGTTCGAAAAAGTATAGAGGATTTGATCATTACATTTGCTGGTAAATCAATTTCGGTGACTATTAGCATTGGAGTAAAAACGATGCTCGCAAATGATACCCAAGAGACACTGTTCGAAGATGCAGATAAAGCCTTGTATTTAGCTAAAGAAAAGGGCAGGAATAGAACGGAGATTTATCCTGATTCTGCTAAATAGCTATTCACAGACTTAATGAAATTACTATAATTAGGAGCTGAATATTTTTCAGTAACAGTATTCAGTAACGGTATTCAGTAAAAGCACGATGGTGAGTTAACTTTACTCACCATCGTGCTGTTTATTGAGCCCCGACGAATGAAAGTATGGGCTATGACGGCCCGATTTATAAAAGTACGAGTTATGAAGGTACGAGCTATTAACGCTTTCTCAATTCAAATAGATCTGTACGTCTATCTTTTAAGTTTTTCACACTTCCAAATTGATTGAGTTCGCGTAATAAATAAATATCAACATCCGCAATCAAGATCATTTCAGTATTGGGCGTAGCTTCTGCTTTGATACCGTTAGCAGGGAAAGCGAAGTCACAAGGCGTGAATACAGCTGACTGCGCGTATTGAATATCCATATTATGCACTTTAGGTAAATTACCTACCCCACCAGCAATCGCCACATAACATTCGTTTTCAATCGCACGAGCATGGGAACAGTTTCTCACCCGAGAATAACCATTTTGAGTATCAGTTAAGAAAGGTACAAATAAAATATCCATTCCTTCATCGGCTAGAATTCGGCTTAATTCAGGGAATTCTGAGTCATAACAAATTAAAACACCTATTTTTCCACAATCCGTATCAAAGGCTTGTAATTGAGAGCCCCCGTCCATTCCCCAAACTTTAACTTCATCGGGAGTCACGTGAAGCTTTTCAAAACGCTCTTTGGTGCCATCTCGACGACATAGATAGCCGACGTTATAGAGACGATCTCCTATAATTTCAGGCATGCTGCCAGTGATAATATTAATATTGTAACTAATCGCTAAATCAGTAAATTTTTGAACAATAGTTTCCGTATGCTTAGCTAACTCGCGTATTGCTTGTGGTTCACTTAGGTGATTGTTTTCAGCCATTAAAGGTGCATTGAAAAACTCAGGAAACAGTGCAAAGTCTGAACGATAACCCGCGACCGCATCAACAAAATATTCAACTTGTTCCATTAACTCATCAAGATTTTTATAAGGTCGCATTTGCCATTGAATTAAACCAAGGCGTACCAACATTTTAGTCGGCACTTCTTTTTTATTTATCTCTTCATAATAAATATTGTTCCATTTCAACAATACCGCATAATTATTAGAGCCTTTATCTCCCTCGAGATAACCTTTTAAAATACGAGCAGGATGAAAGTCATTGGAGATTTGAAAGTTTAAAACCGGATCATGGATCTCTTTACGTTTTACTTTATCAATGTATTGCTTAGGAGATAACTCATTTGAATATTTATGATAGTTAGGTATACGACCACCAAAGGTAATACCTTTTAAATTCAACCTTTCACATAACTCTTTACGGTAATCGTACAAACGACGACCAAGGCGTAACCCTCTAAACTCCGCTTTAATAAAGACATCAATACCATACAAGGTATCACCGTCGTCATTATGAGTGTTAAAGGTATCTTTTCCGGTCCCTGTAATATCATCATAGGTATGTGCATCATTAAAATCAGCATCATTAATGCGTATAGAAAGTGCACAGCCAGCTAATTGATTATTTACTTTAATGACTATCTGACCTTCGGGGAATTTACTAATTAACGATTGAATATGCTGCTCTTCCCAATAAGCACTCGCAAGAGAAACATTGGTGTAAGCCTCAATCATGGTCGTTTTAAGTTCCTGATAATCATCAAGACTTAATATCGATAATTCTACATTTTCTATGTTTTGCATTGAACAACCCTAGGTGACTATATAGATGTATTGAGTATATTTGAGTTTTTGTTATGTTTATAGAAAATATAGATATAAACCATAACCAACTTATGTACTTGCATAACACGTTCTAATTTTATAGACATAAATGATTGTTTATGAATAATTTTTCTCAATCAAAGGGCGCACCACCAACTCATCAACACAGACATTATTTGATTGACTGGCCATATAGATGATCGCATCAACAACACTATTAGGCTCAAGATACTCAGGTCGTTCGCTATCTCGAAATGGTGTGTCGACACCTCCAGGGTAAATAGCACAAACCTTAATCCCCTCTTCTCTGACTTCTTTTCTAAATACTTTAGTTAACGCATCAAATCCAGATTTAGCAGCGGTATAACCGGCGATCCCTTCATTTGAAAAAGAACACACCGTTGACATCACATTAATAATCATGCCCTTTTGCTGCTCTTTCATAGACTGTTTATAAACCTGTTGCATGAATACGCAAGGTGCCAGCATGTTAACCTTCAGCATCCACTCTAACGCTTCAATATCAATGTTTGCCACTGAGTCCCTAGAAGTGTTTGCTCCCGCACAATTAATCAGAATATCGATGTCACCTAAATGCGAAGTTGCATTGCTAACAAAATGTTCAATAGCACTGTAATCACTGATGTCGAAAGCTTGATGATAGTGTTTGCTTGCCGCGCTGTTCAAATTTGTCACACTCGATACAACTTGTTGCATCTTTTCACTAGAGCGACCACAGAAAGCGAGATTACATCCCAATGTAGATAATCGTTCAGTCAGCAAACGACCAATACCAGATGTTGCACCGGTTACCAAAATATTTTTATGTTTTAACGTGACTGACATTAAACGCCCCCTGAAGCGGTATCGATAGACTCATATTATTCCTTAAATTCAAGCTTCGATTAAAAATGATTAAATGAAATAAACAATAACATCTTCAACATCCAATCTTTAAAGCATTAGCACCTTATGAGTCGTCAATTGATAAGTTTGCGATGTGGTTAATAAAAGTGAACTATCACACGCCAATATAGGGTTAATAGACTGATAAAACGCTATTATTTTCAGCATTAAATATCATTTCAGTGTATATATGACTTATCATGGTTATTTTGACGAATAAGAGCACGCTGAGTTAGCACGCTGAGTTTAAAGTTACATAGCCAAAGCTACATAAGTAAAATCATATAGTTAAAATTACATCGCTAAAACTACATAACTAAAATCACATAAGAATGGGTTAAAACCATTTAACATTTATTTTTATAAGGTAAGTAATGTCTACAATAAAAGACGTAGCTAAAGAAGCCGGTGTATCAATTGCCACAGTATCTCGAGTTGTAAACAAATCCTCTAAGACCAGTAAATCTGCAATTGAAGCCGTGACTCAAGCAATGCAGAAACTAGGCTATCGACCTAATGAATCTGCAAGAGCTTTAGTGAGTCAAAAGACTAATACCATAGGTGTGTTAGTGGGCGATGTTTCTGATCCCTTTTTTGGTTTACTGATCAAAACAGTCGATAAAATCGCCCATGAGCATGGTAAACATACACTTATTGGAAATGGCTATCACCATCCAGAAAAAGAGCGTGATGCGATAGAGTTATTAATTAAAAATCGCTGTGACGCTTTAATTATTCATTCTAAAAGGTTATCAGATCAAGAGTTAATCGACTATGCACAAGAAATAAAGGGGTTAGTTGTGATCAACCGTTATATCGAAGCAATCGCTGACCGATGTATCTCACTTGATAACTATACCGGTGCTTACCTCGCCACCGATTACTTGATTCAACAGGGTCATAAACAAATTGCTTGCATTGCATCGAACCATACTATTGAAGATGCTAAAGACAGAAAAAAAGGTTATTTAGCGGCTTTGAAAGATAACGGTATTAGCTTATCAAATGATTATATCGCTTATAACGACCCCGATGCCGATGGTGGCATGGCTGCGACAAAAAATTTATTAACATTGCCCATTAATATAACGGCCATTGTTGCCTATAACGATTACATGGCGGCGGGTGCACTAGCAGTGATTCATGACAAAGGTATCGCAATTCCGGAAGCACTGTCTATTATTGGCTTTGATGACGGTTTACTTGCTCACTACCTATACCCAGCATTAACGACAGTGCATTACCCTATCGCACTAATGGCAGAAAAAGCGGCACTATTGGCACTAAAACGAGCCAATGGCCTCAATATTGAACCTGAGCAGCTTCATTTTACCCCCTCTCTCGTGATCAGAAACTCAGTAACAAAGATCAAGGCTTAGCTTAATTCAGGATAAACAACTCTTTCTGATACTGGCAACTTAATTAAAAAACATTTTAACCAGTCCCCTAACGGACTATTTTCAACTTCACTCTTATGTTTTTATTATCAAATTCGACAAACTAATAACCCGTCAACAATTTATTAACAATCAATAAAAATAGATATTATTATGCGAATCTAGAAATGTTTTAATTTGCTTTTTATTGTTTTGTTAAAAAGTGATCCAGCCCACTAGTAAAATACATAAAAATAAAATCCTATAAAATTTTGTTACTTAAAATAATCCTATAGCTAACAAACTCAACCTGCCTTTTTTCAAATAAAAAATAAACTTCCCTTTATTTAAGATCATCAAAAATAAAAAACTAACATTTAATAATCATTAACTTAAAAACAAAAATAAAATTTTTAGAATAAATAAAATCTAAAAAACAAACTAATTTTTGCGATTTACTTTCGCCTCTCTGATCTATTTTTAGAATATCTAAATACAGATATTTAGCAAAAACGCTTTGTAATAAAGCGTAACAATCCTCATTAGCTCCCAAAAAAGAAAACAATGTAAACGCTTACATCGTTTTGCAGAGGTGGTCACATTTACTTTACATTTATTAATCTAGACTCGCTTCAATGGTTAAAGAGTGTTCGAAATACTCTTACCATTTTTAGGTCTTAGGTAATTAATATTAATAATTGAGAAAGGATTTATCATGAAAAAATTAACTATGTTAGCAACTCTATGTGCTTCAATGACTTTTGGTCATGCAGCGATGGCGGATACAAAATTAGGTTTTACTGTCTACAAATACGATGACAACTTCATGTCTGTTGTACGCCAAGCAATTGAAAAAGAAGCAGAGAAAGATGCTGATATTGAATTATTAATGAATGATTCTCAAAATAGCCAATCTATGCAAAACGACCAAATTGATATTTTACTTTCACGTGGTGTCAAAGCACTTGCTGTTAACTTAGTTGACCCAGCAGCTGCACCAGTGATTATCAGAAAAGCGAAAGAAGATAACGTACCGATTGTATTTTATAACAAAGAACCTTCAGCTAAAGATCTAGCCTCTTACGATAAAGCCTACTTTGTTGGTACCGTTTCTAAAGATGCTGGCATCATTCAAGGTGAATTAATCGCGAAACAATGGGCTGAACACCCACAATGGGATCGTAACGGTGATGGCGTTATCCAGTTTGTATTATTAAAAGGTGAACCAGGACACCCAGATGCAGAAGCCCGTTCTGAATATGTAGTAAGCACTTTAAATGATAAAGGTTACAAAACAGAGCAACTACATCTTGATACTGCTATGTGGGATACCGCAATGGCAAAAGACAAAATGGATGCATGGGTTTCTGGTCCAAATGGAAACAACATAGAAGTCGTTATCGCTAATAATGATGGCATGGCAATGGGAGCCGTTGAGTCACTAAAAGCAAATGGTAAAGCTGATTTACCTGTGTTTGGTGTGGATGCATTAAATGAAGCACTAGCAATGGTTAAGTCTGGCCAAATGGCAGGTACAGTACTAAACGATGCACCTAACCAAGCAAAAGCGACTTACGAATTAACACGTAACTTAGCTGAAGGCAAACCAGCTGCAGAAGGCACGGAATGGAATTTAGTGAATAAAGTAGTTCGAGTACCTTATGTGGGTGTTGATAAAAGTACAATGAAATAACCTTTGTTGACTGTGGTGGAAAAGTTAACTTTTCCACCATTTAATCCTACGGGAAGCACTATTATGACCACAAATATAGAAAATGAATTCCTCTTAGAAATGACAGGGATCAGCAAACAATTCCCCGGTGTGAAAGCACTCGATAAAGTGAACCTAAAAGTTCGTCCGCACTCTATCCATGCACTAATGGGTGAGAATGGAGCGGGTAAATCGACTTTATTAAAATGTCTCTTTGGCATTTATGAGAAGAATGAAGGAAAAATTGTTTTTCTTGGAAAAGAAATTAACTTTGAATCATCAAAACAAGCGCTAGAATCCGGCGTATCCATGGTTCATCAAGAGCTAAATCAAGTATTACAACGTTCGGTAATGGATAATATCTGGTTAGGTCGATACCCATTAAAAGGTTTCTTCGTTGATCATAATAAAATGTACACCGACACCAAGAAAATCTTTGAAGAATTAGATATTGATATCGATCCAAAAGTTAAAGTCGCGACATTATCTGTTTCTCAAATGCAAATGTTAGAAATTGCCAAAGCCTTTTCATATGACGCTAAAATAGTGATCATGGATGAGCCAACTTCTTCGCTCAGCGAAAAAGAAGTCAGACATTTATTCAAAATAATTAATAAGTTAAAAGATAGAGGATGCGGCATTGTTTATATTTCACACAAGATGGAAGAAATCTTTGAAATATGCGATGAAATAACCATTTTACGAGATGGTGTCTGGATTGAAACTCGTCCTTTAGCGGGCCTAGATATGGATCAGATAATTAATAAAATGGTTGGCCGTGACTTAACACATCGATTCCCAGAAAAAACCAACGTGGTTAAAGAAGTTATTTTAGAAGTAAAAGATCTCACTGCCACCAACCAACCTTCCATTAATCATGTCAATTTTAATCTACATAAAGGTGAAATATTAGGCGTTGCTGGATTAGTGGGTGCAAAACGAACCGATATAGTAGAAACCTTATTTGGTATCCGCGAACGTAGCTCAGGCGAAATCATTTTACATGGTAAATCCGTTGCTAATAAAGATGCGCATGCTGCAATTAATAATGGCTTTGCACTAGTAACAGAAGAGCGCCGAGCAACCGGAATTTATAGCAATTTAGACATAACATTTAACGCTTTGGTCGCGAATGTCGAGCAATATAAAACGAAAAGTGGTTTGCTCAGCAACAAAAAAATGAAAAGCGATACACAGTGGGTAATTGATTCAATGAGCGTTAAAACACCAACGCATGAAACTAATATTGGATCTCTTTCTGGTGGTAATCAGCAGAAAGTAATCATTGGTCGATGGCTATTAACTAACCCCGAAATTTTAATGCTAGATGAACCTACACGTGGGATTGATGTAGGCGCAAAGTTTGAAATTTACCAGTTGATACTCAGCCTCGCCAATAAAGACAAAGGCATCATGATCATTTCATCTGAAATGCCTGAACTATTGGGTATCACAGACAGAATATTGGTAATGAGTAATGGCCGCGTTGCTGGCATTGTGAATACCAAAGAAACCACTCAAAGTGAAATTTTAGCGCTCGCAGCACTCTATTTATAAAAGGATTTAACCATGGACACACTGAAGAAACTCGGCGGGATGCGATACCTCAAAGAAGGTGGTATCTACGCGGTTTTATTTATTTTGTTAGCAATTATTGTTATTCAAGAACCCTCATTTTTAAGTTTACGAAACTTAAGTAATATTTTAACTCAATCTTCTGTACGTATTATTATTGCATTAGGTGTAGCAGGCTTAATCGTCACCCAGGGCACCGATTTATCAGCGGGTCGCCAAGTGGGTTTAGCGGCAGTATTATCGGCCACTTTATTACAGGCTGCGGACAACGTTAATAAAGTATTTCCAGACCTAGGTGATATTCCAATTGTTGCCGTAATTATTGCAGTTTGTGCTGTGGGCGCGTTAATTGGACTTATCAACGGTATTATTGTCGCCTATTTAAAGGTAACTCCCTTTATCGCAACTTTAGGCACCATGATCATCGTTTATGGAGTTAACTCTTTATACTTTGATACGGTAGGTGCATCACCGATTGCAGGTTTTGACGATCGTTTTTCTAACTTTGCGCAGGGCTTCATTCGCTTAGGTGACTTTAAACTCTCCTATTTAACCTTCTATGCCGCTATCGCTATTTTCATTGTCTGGATAATTTGGAATAAAACTGTTTTTGGTAAAAATATCTTTGCCATTGGTGGTAATCCAGAAGCAGCTAAAGTATCGGGCGTAAATGTGCCTGTTACATTACTTAAAATCTACGCATTATCAGGTATCTTTTATGCTTTTGGGGGCATGTTAGAAGCCGGTCGTATCGGTAGTGCAACTAATAACTTAGGCTTTATGTATGAGCTTGATGCAATTGCCGCCTGTGTTGTAGGTGGGGTTTCATTTGCAGGTGGTGTTGGTCGCGTACTTGGTGTGGTTACTGGTGTACTTATCTTTACCATTATCAACTACGGTATGACCTATATTGGTGTTAGTCCATATTGGCAATACATTATCAAAGGTAGCATCATCATCTTTGCAGTTGCCTTAGATTCAATGAAATATGCTAACCAAAAATAAAAATTAGCTTGGGTCTATTGACCTTATAAGGGCAAAGGAAATACCTTTGCCCTTAGCTATTTTAAAAGAAATCGTTACATATCTTTTAAAGGTAAAATTTTTCAGTCTTAATTTTTATTCTTATCCTCTCCAACTTCACCATTTTCACCTTTTACCCCAGTGCCAACGAGTAAAATTACAGGCAGCCACCTCTTCGGCGGTGAATGCAGTAAAAAGCACCAAAGCGGGTTGTCAGGCTTCCGCTAAGGCCACACAAGAAAGCACAAAGTCATTAGATTCAATGACAACAATTGTGGAAATAAACGCGCTTAATATGCAAATAGCAGCCGCAGTTGAGCAACAAAGTGTCACCAGCAATGAAATATCACGCAATATGACTATGATTCAAAATATGGTTATAGAGCTTGAGAAAAATGATGCAGAAACACTCAACAACAGCAATGAAATTAAAAATAACAAAACACAATTAGTGAAAGTAGTTGAGCATTTTAAATTAAAATAAATAGCCTAGATCTAATGAAACCAAACGGAGATGATAACGTTTGGTTTCATTTTTAGACTATTAAAAACCAATGCTAATTAAAGCACAGTGATAGTTGATAATGGTAATGAGCTTTATCTAGTAGAAACTCCTTATGCACACTTGGACTCCAAGAATCGTCGCCACCAACGCCCATATGAAAACCATCTAAACACACATAAAGTTTCTGCTCAGCCACCAATTCATTTGTATGTTTAGCCGCCGCTAAATTTGCTTGGCTATGACGACTAACACTAAAATGAAAATCACCAGCAATCAGTAAATCACCAATTGAAGCTTCTTTAACGTCGCAACGCAAACCATTTTCAGATGGGAATATATACCCTGTATGCATCGCTTCAATTGAACTTGCATAACGACCAATGTGCGCAGATAAAATACGATCCGGATAATTTTCCTGTGGGCCTCGGCCAAACCATTTAACTTCTTCATTGATATCTTCAACCACTAATTGCATCCCGACTCGCGGCAGAGGAGGCAATGATTTAGCGGCTTGCACATTGACATTAATTAATGCGCGACCTTGGTTATTGAAGGCATATTGCCACTGGCTAGTGATCAACAGGTTATTATTAAAATAATAACCAAATTGCACCTTCACAATAACCTCATGTACAAATGTAACCGCTTCTATTGCTATACACTGCACAGACAAATTTGTTAAACCTGCATTCTGCCAACGAGTAGTCCAAGCATTAGGATCAACACAGTTGGCTTCGCTAGTACCGATATCATTGTCTAATGGTGCTCGGTAAAAATTATCCGTCGGCCCATGTAATAGCTTATTAACACCATCAACGACCCATTTGCTAATCAAACCCTGTTGTTTATCTATTTCAACCTGAAATCCAATACCGTTAATCATAATCGTTTGGTCTGTTTCAACTAATTCAGGCGCTTTTCCTTTTTCGATAGCAATGTCTGCTAATCCTAGAGCCGCTTTTAATGGCATCTGTTCAGTGGCAACCACAAAACCTTTTTCAGCCCAGGCGGTATCATCACTTAACAACACCTCAATATTAAGAAAATAATCACAACCAGCTCGTTGCGGCGGATAAACATCAAGCAAAGTAAGCACTTGCTCACTTTCAGCCCTTACTTGAAGAGGTACATCGCCACTAGCAATCACTTCTCCGTCTTCAGTGATCGTCCAGTGTATGGTTTCATTATCAGTATCAATAAAAAGGTTTTCGCTGTTCACCTTAATACTGATTTTTTCACCATTTATTAACTCAAATTGATAAAACTGTTGCGCTTTCTTAACATCAAGTAAACCAGGGTGAGGTGTTCTATCGGGAAACATCAATCCATTAATACAAAATTGTCGATCATTAATTTGATCACCAAAATCACCGCCATAGGCCCAGAAGTCGACACCATTTGGATCTGTTTTGGTTAAACCTTGGTCTACCCAATCCCAGATGAATCCGCCCTGTAAACGTGGATACTCTCGAAATGCCTGCCAATATTTATCGAAGCTACCTAAACTATTACCCATCGCGTGGGCATATTCACAAAGAATCAACGGGCGTTGTTCATTAGGCAGTGATAACCATTTTTTAATACTATGTTTAGGCACTACCTGTGCGGCATTAGGCAGCAATACATCTTCATCTACTCGTGCATACATGGGCACAATAATATCCGTAGCCGCAGTATTTGCTCCACCACCTTCATATTGCACAGGACGCGTTGGATCTTTCAGTTTAGTCCATTGATACATAGCATGATGGTTATGACCAATACCAGACTCATTGCCTAATGACCAAATGATAATAGAGGGATGATTTTTATCTCTTTCAACCATACGTGTCATGCGACGCATATAAGCATTCAACCAACTCAAATCGTTAGACAAACGCGACATAGGAAACTGACCATGCGTTTCAATATTGGCCTCATCTACTACATATAAACCATACTGGTCACAGAGTTCATACCACATAGGGTGATTAGGGTAATGAGCGGTGCGCACCGCATTAAAATTATTTTGTTTTAATAACTTAATATCGAGCAACATATCTTGGTAAGAAACAGCGTGGCCTTTTTCAGGGTGATGCTCATGACGATTAACCCCACGTATTAACAACGCTTTACCATTTAATTTAAGCTGCCCTTGATCGATTTCAATCACTCTGAAGCCCACTTGATAAGCTTCAGAGTCAAGGACTTCACCATTCTCACTAAGCAAACAAACCACCACACGATATAAGTATGGGGATTCAGCACTCCATTTGTGCGGGCACGGAACATTGATATGATGTTCAGCGAGGTTGTTAAAGCCTCCTTTTTCATCGATTATCCGTTCGCCAAAGTTAGCTACAATAGGCTCAGTAACTGCATTTAAGTCAGCATCAAAAAGCTGAGTTTGCACATAACAGTTTGCAGTTTGTGTATTTTTGAAGCTGCTTAACTGGGTTGATACATGTAGTGTGCCATGATTAAAACATGCATCTAAATCGGTTGTGATAGTCACATCTTGTATTGCTACAACGGGTTTACTGAGCAAACACACATCACGAAAAATACCGCTTAACCACCACATATCTTGGTCTTCTAAGTAAGAACCGTCAGACCAACGCAACACCATTACCGTTAATTGATTATTACCTTCACGTAAATGTTCCGAAAGGTCGAACTCACTGGCTAAACGACTATCCTGTGAGTAACCCACCCAAATACCATTACACCAAAGATGAAAAGCCGAGTTTACACCATCAAAATTGATACGTTGCTGGCGCCCTACCCATGCTTTAGGTAGTTCAAAATTCACACGGTAAACTCCGGTTGGATTATCTGCAGGCACAAAAGGAGGTTTATCTTCAAAGGGATATTTAAGATTGGTATAAATGGGTTTATCGTACCCTTGTAATTGCCAATTACTAGGTACTGTAATTTCAGGCCAATGACTATCATCAAAGGCAACATCAATACAATCACTTGGCACTAATTCTGGCTGAGAGAATAATTGAAATGCCCATTGTCCGTTTAATAAATGCTGAAATTCAGAATCTTGTTTGTGACGAGCCGCTTCTGAAGAGTGAAATGCATGAAGAGGTGCATGGGCAGGCATTACATTTTGTGCAGTTACATGCTGGTTTTCCCAATCACGTGCTTTGATTATTTCCGAAAATGCTCTCATTTTATTCCTCTCTCAAATAGGCTCATTTGCTCAATGATAATAATTGCTGGATCTATCTTGCTGATTAAAATCACTTACTTTTCTGCGTAACATGTACGGCTGATAATCAATATAATCGACACAAACAATACATAATAAACATCAAAGGGAGCAGCTAAACAGCAATATAATTCTTAAATTGTACACTGCAAAATAAAAGTGTAAACGATTACAATTTTTCATCTAAGGGTTAATTTCAATTATTAGATCTAGCTTATGATTATATAGTGAAGGTTACACTTAGCACTTGAATTCAAGGTAGAGATAAGATGCTAAAAATAGTGAAAATGGAGGCATAAATGAGGACGTAAATGGAGACGAACGTGACTACAAAAATTGCAACGTACGTCATCAGGGTCATCCTATCATCTATTTTGCCAATGTCTGTTTGGCATTAAAAATAGGTAAAAAATGCACCATAAACAAAACCAAGATAGCCAAATAAACACAATACCCTTCAAAGCCAATAGTCTCATGATTACTTGCAAGCGAGCTTGTTAGCCAGGTACTAAAAAAAGGTAATACAAATATAAAAATAGGGACTGTCGTTTTTAAAATCCAACTTTGCAGCGGTGCTTTTGATAGACTTTCTCGTAACTTTTGTACGCTAGTAATGACTAATAAAAACCAAGGAATAAAAAAGGCAGGTAATGCAAAGTCAGGATAAATAATCGCCACTGATTGCAAGATTTCATCACCTTTCACCAGCACCAACAAGATAAGAAAAAAAGCTATCCATGCAAAGAGGGTCATTACATGATTAAAAACGGCATTTTTTTGAATATTTTCTTTTTCCAAAACTGACTTCCTAAAATAAACTGATTGATACTCGATTAATAAAGTGTGAGCTTATCTTGTTAAGGTATAGATAACACAAGATGCTTTAAATTTTGTTAGCAAACGCTTTAAAAAATAAGTAATAACATTCATAACTTACGACCATTTCGACAAGTTAACCATTCCATCAACAATCCTTAGGTTTATGTATTTAAGTTACTGTATTTAGATTACAGTATTTATCCACTTACATATCATTTAGATATACTTGCCCCAACATACAAGTTTTAATTAAAACCCCTTCTAAACCACAAAAAAATAAATTTAAACAACTATTAATCAAAAAAACAATGTTTAATAACTCATTATAGGTGGTTATAATCGCACTATTAAACTAACATTCAAGCCGATAAGGTTAGGTATTAAAAGGCAGCTGAACTTTAAAGTTTTTAATCTACTATCAATAAAAGTAATTAAATTAAATATAAAAAATACAGCGTGCCATGCTTACAATAAAATTGTAAATAGTCGCAATTTCAATAATTAAATAATTTTTTTTAAGCAATAAACCAGCAACAATATTTTCTTTTATTTCATCTCATGAAATAAGTATTACCTACTAAACAACTTAATTTAAATTTATCGCTATCAATAAAATCCCTCTGGAGACGATTAATGGACCATGCATTAGAAAAAAGCGAAAAAAGAAAAAAGCTCCTTCGCGCAGGTAAAATGCATGCGGTACATTGGTTGATTGTATTACTTTCGGTGATACTAACTTTTAGTGCCTGGTATTATTCGCAGTTTCAACAAGCACAAAAACTTGAGATTCAATTTAAACGTGAAGCAGAGAAAGTCGTTAATTCAGTAAAAGAGCGAATGACACTTTATGAGAATGTATTATGGGGCGGTGTTGCTTATATCGACGCTGTGAATTCAGATAATGTTATTAATCCAAGTAATGTGGCGCATTCAAGTATCACTCATCAACAATGGTCTGCCTATTCAAACAGCTTGAAAATAGATACTAATTATCCTGGCATCAATGGTTTTGGTATTATTTACAATGTACAACCTAAACATTTCGATGAGTACTTACAAGCACAACGCATGCAAAGACCAGACTATAAAGTACACCCAACTCATGATAATCCTGAATATTGGCCGATCACCTATGTTGAGCCGGTTGAGACAAACAAACAAGCGGTTGGACTTGATGTTGCCTTTGAAGATAATCGTTACTCATCAATAAAAAAAGCAAGAGATTCTGGAAAGGCATTACTAACAGCACCGATCACTCTAGTGCAAGATGATAGGCAAACACCAGGTTTCCTTTTTTATACGCCATTTTACCAAAATGGGCTTAAACCTGACAATATAAAGCAACGCCGAGAATTGATTGCAGGTGTCACCTATGCTCCTTTTATTATGGAAAAACTAATGAAAGGAACACTGGCTGAAAAAAACCGCCATGTGAGTATTCAGATATGGGATGGAGAAAACCTATTATTTGATGATCATTCTAATGGCAACACCGCAGAAGCAGATCCTGATCCACTTTTTTCTAATAAAATCGATACATCCTTATATGGTCGTACTTGGACATTTTTAATCCAGTCAAATATTAGCTTTAGACAAGACACAAGCTTAAATCAGTCTTCAGTCATTCTAGTGGGCGGCTTAGTCATTGATGCCTTACTACTGATGTTATTTTTATTTTTAACCAAGGCTAACAGACAAGCATTAAAATATGCGGATCAAATGACAGCAGAGTTAAAAGATCAAACCAAACATTTAGAAAAATCGAATGGGGATTTAGCACAATCTATTGCAGACTTGGAAAAATCAAATAAGGATTTAGAAAAATCTAATAGTGACTTAGAGCAGTTTTCCTATGTTGCCTCACACGACCTTAAATCTCCTCTCAATGCCATCGAGCAATTAGCAAGCTGGATAGAAGAAGACTGTGAAGAGCTACTGCCCGATGACTCTAAAAAACATTTAGTTTTATTACGTCAGCGCAGTAAACGTATGCTTAAACTGCTCGATGATCTATTAACTTATTCTCGTCTAAATCTAGCTACCATTACCAATAATAAGGTCAATTTAGCTGAAAAAGCACAAGACATATTATCATTGCTGGAAACCAACGATAACTTTACTTGTATTGCACCGAATATTGATATCAATATTCCACAGGCCCCCTTTGAAATAGTATTAAGAAATTTAATTTCTAACTCGATAAAACATCACGACAAAGCAACCGGTCAGATCATCCTTTCTTATACTACTAAAGACAACTTCCATGAAATATCGTTATACGATGATGGCCCAGGCATCCCTGAAGAGTTTCATAATAAAGCCATGGAGATGTTTCAAACTTTACAGTCACGAGATAAAGTAGAAGGAAGTGGCATGGGGCTTGCAATGATTAAACGTATTGTTGAACATTACCGTGGCAGGATGAATATTGTGTCTGATGGAAAGCGCGGTACCACCATAAATATTTTATGGCCGTTGAATGAAGAAACATAGAACAAGCCCAAACAATGACAAAAAATTGACAGCATTGCCAATATTTGTGACAAAATAAAAGCGCTTAGAAAATAAAAATATCCATTAAAAAGGTTAAATAATATTGGAAAATACAAATGAAATAACGTTGTTACTAGTTGAAGATGACGACATCGACGCGATGACCATTCAACGTAGTTTCAAAAAACAAAATATTACTAATCCGATAGTAAGGGTTTACGATGGCCTCGAAGCGTTAACATTATTAAAAAAAGGCGAAGTCGCTCCACCATTGGTGATTATCCTAGACTTACAAATGCCAAGAATGGGCGGCATTGAATTTTTAAAAACATTACGTGCTGATCCAAAATTATCGAATTTAGTGGTTTTTGTTTTGACCACTTCAAAAGCAAAGTCAGACATCATATCCAGTTATGGCGAGCATATTGCTGGATACTTTGTGAAAGGTCAGACCGGAGATAGATTCTCTGGCTTAGTTAGCATGCTAGAAAATTATTTTGAAATTGTTCATTTAACCGAAGAATAAAATCTAAAATTAAAATGGTCATTATTTCAAAGATAGGACTTAAGGATATGATAGCGATATGAACATACTTATTGTTGATGACGATATGATCGATAGAGAGATGATCATAAGAGCATTAAAGCGCAGCGATATTCTATGTAATATCACCCAAGTCGAAATGGTCGATCAAGCCCTTGAAATATTAGCTCACACTGCATTTGATGTCGTATTATTAGATTACAACTTACCACAACGTAAGGGGATCGAGCTATTAATTGAATTAAAAGACATGCCTGCGAAACAAAAAGCAGTAGTGATCATGACCAGTACATCCAGAGAGGATGACTTAGCCGTTAATAGCATTAATGCCGGTGCACAGGACTTCTTAGTTAAAACAGAGATCGATGCCTTTAGGCTTCAAAGAGCCATTGCTAATGCACAAGTACGCGCTTCCTTAGAAAAAGAGCTATTACTAAGTCATCAACGTACAAAAGAGCTTGCAGAACGCGACAATCTAACCGGCTTAGCTAATCGTTACTATTTTGACGAATCATTAAGTTATGAAATAAAAAAACAACAAAGAGATAAAAGTACACTCGCGCTTTTATTAATCGATTTAGATCATTTCAAATATGTTAATGATAATTATGGGCATGATGTAGGTGACCAATTATTAATTTCAGTAACTAAACGCATCACTGCTTGCTTGCGCGGGAGTGAGTTATTTGCACGTTTAGGTGGCGATGAGTTTGCTATTACATTAACTAATTTAGAGTCAGTGTATGGAGCTAGTACTGTAGCAAAACGCATTATAGAAGCATTACAGCAGCCTTTCGAAATAGGCTCTCATGTGATCACTTCCGGTGCAAGTATTGGCATTGCACTTTGCCCTGGTGACAGCGGTGAGGTAAAGGAGCTATTTAAATTTGCAGATATTGCGATGTATCGTTCTAAAAGTGATGGCCGTAGCCAGTTCTGTTTTTTTGAAGCCAAAATGCAGGAAGCATTTTTAGAAAATTTCTTAATTGAAAGGCAGTTACGGACTACGCTTGAAAACAAGGGGTTTTATTTACTTTATCAACCAGTTATTGACTCATTAACGGCAAAAATAACAGGTGTGGAAGCGTTAATACGATTTGATGTTGAAGGTGTTAGTCAGCGCCCAGATATATTCATTCCCATTGCTGAAAAATCTAGATTGATCATAGAGATTGGCCGTTGGGTGGTAGTAGAAGCCATTATGCAATTGAGTATTTGGCAAAAAACACTTAATCCCGCATTCACTATGTCGATTAACTTATCCTCAGTACAGTTAACCGATGAAGGGTTAATTGAATTTATCAAATCTACCTTAAGCACTTATTCTGTTGATGCTAGCAATATTGAATTTGAGTTAACCGAAACGGCTTTATTAGTTGAACAGGAAAATAGTACGAAGATGATCCAAAGCATCAGTGACTTAGGTTGTAAAATTTCATTAGATGATTTTGGTACAGGATTCTCATCTATTTCACATTTACACACTTTTCCAATTAATACCGTAAAAGTGGATAAAAGCCTAATGCCTAGTTCCTCTCCGGAAGAAAATACCAAGCCCTTCTTAGCGGGCTTAGTTGTCATGCTCCAGTCCTTAAAGTTAAATATTATTGCCGAAGGCATTGAAACAGAGGCAGACCTTAACCTGTGTATCAAACTAGGCATTAATAAAATGCAAGGTTATTACTTTGATAAACCGCTACCGACACATGAACTAGAAAGGCTTTATTTATAACTAATAATAACCGCATCATTACACTTTTTAGTCATTTACTAACAATGAAAAAGTGTAATGAAATAAAGTAAAATGAAGAGTTGTAAACCAGAAGTTAAAATTACAAAGGTAAAAAGATAAAGTAAATCAACGTTATATTGTAATTTACTTTATCAGCTTTATTATCTTTTCTGTTCACACTTATCCTTCTTCGCTAGCGAGTAATAAAGCACATTCTGCGGGTAAGGTGAAACTCAATTGTTGTTGTGCCTCGAGGTGCCAATCTTCACTGTGATTATCAAATCCTGAAAAATACTGAGCATTGGTCATCAACTCGAATCGTTCGAAAGTAAATGACACCGATTTTTGTCCAAGATTAATTGCATAAATACTTGTTTTACCTTGCTCAAAACGTGCAAAAACAAAGCTTTTGTCCTGCGCATAAAGCGTATGATAACAGCCCTGCTGAAGCTCTATTCTGCTTTTTCTTAGATTAATTAAACGTTGGTAAAAAGTAAAAATATCACTATTTTTATCAAGGTCGCCCCAAGGAAAACAGCGGCGATTATCGGGGTCATTTCCGCCTTGCAAAGCAACTTCTGTCCCATAATACAAACAAGGTGTTCCAGGATAACTAAACAACATCATACTGGCTGCCTTTAGCCTATTTAGATCCCCGTTTAATTGATTAATAAACCGAGATGTATCATGGCTATCTAGTTGATTGAGTTGCGCTAATTGATTTAACCAAGGTATCTTAGCGCGACTTTCAGTTAACCAGTTATCAAAGGCTTGAGCATCTATCTCAACCCTATGATAGGCAATATCTAAACCTGCAAAAAAAGCACGGACGGGATGAGCAAAACCATAATAATTCATCGCGCCATCTTCTTGATCACCTTGCAACCACTGTGTGGCCTCATAAAAATGCTCACCCACGATATACGCCTCAGGGTTAACCGCTTTGGCAGACTCCCTAAACGCCCTGACATAGTGCGCATTATTATAAGCATTGGTGCCTTCACCTAGCATGTGGATCACATCAAAACGCCAACCATCTATATGATAAGGTGCTTTTAACCAGTGTTTTACAACCGATGACTCTGCTTTATAAATATAATTTTGCACTTGTTCGTTTAAAAAATTCAGTTTTGGTAGGTTATCAACCCCTTTCCAAGCAAAGTAATAATCCTCTTTGCTATTCGGCTCACCTAAAAAAACATAATAGTCGCGATAGGGAGAATCAGGGTGCTGATAAGCACTATCTTTAAAATGTTGATAACGACCAAACCAAGGATGCTCACAGGATGTATGATTAAATACAGCATCGAGCATTATTTTCATGCCACGCCGATGAATATCATCACTTAGTTTTGCAAAATCAGCATTATCACCAAAGTGAGGGTCTATATTAAGATAATCCGTCGTGTCGTATTTATGGTTACTAGGGGAAGTAAAAATAGGATTTAAATACAGAGCACTGATACCAAGCTCCTGTAGATAACCTAATTTATTTTGAATACCCTGTAAGTCACCGCCATAAAATTCACTCGCCCCCGTGGACTGATGCCCTGCACTAGCAACAGGCTCTCCCCATTGCTTAGCAATAATGGCATTTTCACCACCACGATACAGGTACTCACCGGTTTTCACCGAAATGTCAGCATTTCCTTGGCAAAAGCGATCTGGAAAAATCTGATAAAAAACCTGCTCTTTGATCCATTCTGGAGGTCTATCTTGAGTATTAAATTTAAAGTGAGTTTCTCGCCCAGGAATACGCTCAAATTGCGCCGCCGCAGTCAGCCAAATTTGGCCTTTTTCGGTTAAACACTTAAACGCATAATAAGTATTATCAATGTGTGTACTGATAGGAATTGAAGCTTGGTAAAGGCGATAGCTATCGCCATCCAACTTACTACCCCTTTCACCATCCCCCTCACTATTAACATCATCACCTAGGTGAAAGTCATTTTGAATAAGCTCAAGGGCAATAAGTCTATCTTCATTGTCTGGTTCACAACGAATAAAATGAGAAGTAATTAAATGCTCAGGATCATGACACAACAAGCGAATAACGAGTGTATCGTCCTGTTGAGTGACCCACTGTTTAGTTTGTCCATGAAATAAAAAAGGCTTAGATGACAAAATAACAACTCCTTTCGCAAACACTTAAGTATTAACAGTATTCAGATTATTTCTCATTAAATCTAGGTTTTTAGGCTGAATCTGCCTAGTTTATATAAGATATCGGATAAGTGATTGGATTAATGAAATGAAGAATAATGATAATGGTAGTGGTAATGATCGGTTTAGATAATGATCGTTTTAAAACAGCGGTCCTTAAAAAGACAATGTTGAACTTAAAGTATGTACCTTAAGTTCAACATAATTTATAGCTAGTTGTTGTTGATGAGCATCAAGAATTAAACACTAACTAGCAAAAATATTAGTATTGACGGACTTTTTTAACCATCGCATTCATCTTATCAGCAGCTTGGTTAATTTCAGGTTTATCAGCTACTTCTGCAATCCCACAACGCCACCAAGATTCATAACCATGAGTCATACTTTTAGGCAGTACTTTTACATCGATTAAAGTCGCAACCGTTTGTTTTTTAGCATCAGCAATTGCTGCAATTAACTCCTCATCGTTACGTACGGTATAAGTGACGCAACCGTAGCTTTCGGCATTCTTAGCGAAATCAACGGGCACAGACTTACCCGTTAACTTACCTGTTTTGGCATCTCTAAAGCGATTTTCCGTACCAAAGCTGCCCATGCCGTTGTCCATTTGTAAATTATTAATACAACCAAAACTCATGTTATCTAATAATACGATATCGATTTTAATCCCTTCTTGAATCGCCGTTTGTAATTCAGAATGCAGCATCATGTAAGAGCCATCACCTAATACCGCATAAACAGGTTGATCTGGACAAGCTATTTTTGCGCCAATTGCACCAGCAATTTCATAGCCCATACACGAGTAACCATACTCCATATGGTAAGTATCTTTTTGTTTAGGTCGCCATACTCGTTGTAAATCAGAAGGTAATGATCCTGCTGCGCCTACTATAATTGCATCATCGGATAGCTCTTGGTTTAAAAGCCCTAATACACGTGTTTGCAATAATTTAGATTGTAGTACTTCAGCATACTCATCCAGAATTGTATTATCTAAATGCCCTTCTACTTCTGGTTGAAATTTATCTTGGTCATAACTAACATTATCAAGACGGTTAAGTTCTGTAGCCCAAGCACTACGAGCATTAACAATCTGATCAGTATACTCAGACTGGTAACCTTGTTTCTCTAATGCGTCAGACAATGCATTCAAAGCCACTTTAGCATCAGCAATAATGCGAACGCCATCTAGTTTATAAGCGTCGAAACTGGCTACATTAATATTAATGAAGCTCACATCTGGATGTTGATATTGTGATTTTGATGCCGTAGTGAAATCAGTCATTCGCGTACCAACACCAATAATAATATCCGCATCTTTAGCTAAAACATTGGCAGAATAAGTGCCCGTTGAACCAATACCGCCACAGTTTAATGGATGATCAAAAGGCACCGCACTTTTACCTGCTTGTGTTTCACCAAATGGAATATTAAATTTTTCAGCAAAGGCCTTAAATGCATCGTGAGCTTCTGAATAACGTACTCCACCACCACAAACTAACAATGGTTTTTTCTTGCCTTTAAATGCTTCTACAGCTTCTTCAATCATGGCTTCTGAAGCAGGGCGACGCTCAATACGATGAACACGCTTTTTGAAAAAATATTCAGGGAAATCATAGGCTTCACCCTGCACATCTTGAGGGAGAGAGATAGTCACAGCACCCGTATCAGCAGGATCTGTTAACACACGCATAGCATTAATCATGGCGGTCATTAATTGCTCAGGGCGTACAACTCGGTCGAAATATTTAGAAACAGGACGGAACGCATCATTGGTTGAGATTGAATAATCATGAAACTGTTCAATTTGTTGAATAACAGGATCAGGCTGGCGCGAAGCGTATACATCACTAGGCAACAGTAAAACTGGAATGCGATTAGCCGTTGCCGTAGCAGCTGCAGTGATCATGTTTGCACTACCTGGGCCGACAGAGGCACTAACGGCATATATTTTCTTTCTTTTATGTTGTTTGGCAAAACCTACTGCTATTTGTGCCATGCCCTGTTCATTACAACCTTGATGTACGATTAAATCGCCAGGATCTTGCTCTAAAGCTTGGCCTAACCCAAGTACATTGCCATGCCCAAAAATAGTAAACACACCATGTACAAATTTTTCTTGCTGGCCATCGACCTCAACATATTGTTGATTTAAGAACTTTACTAAGGCTTGTCCGGTAGTTAATCGAAAGGTGTTCATATATTTGCTCCAGGGTAATAATAGGCTTTTTACAAACCACACAAAACATTAAAAATGCAAAATAGAAAATAAATTTCAAACGTAATGCATAGTATTAACGAAATGGGTTGATTAATAGTGGTTTGATATAAAAGTGTTAAACGCATCATGTTATATTAACAACCAGAAAAGAATAACAATGCAACACACTGTTTTAAATGAACATATTTAAAGTGACAATAATATTAAGCACTTATCTAAAAATAACTACTATACAATTAACAGAAAATAGGGAAGAAAGAAAAGCTCAATAACTGCTTATAATAAATATATTAAAAACAAAAAATAGAAAATATTTTTCAATTAATGAAATTAAAAATATTGAGATCGAATAAAATATAGGTTCTGTTTAAGCGGAAGGATAAATGGATGTATAAAAAGAGGCGAAAAGAGTACTAATAACTCCTTACAGTAAAGGAGTTATTTTATAAATGATAAATAAGAAATAACCGTCTATTTAGCCACATCAAGGTTGAAGTGCCTATTAGAGAACTCTGCTAGCTGTTATCTGTTATAGGGTTATAGGGTTATTGGGTTATAGGTTATAGGTTATAGGTTATAGGTTATAGGTTATAGCATTAAGCCTACGGCTAGCGTCTGAGCAATAAACATCGCGCAGGTTAAAGAGCGAAAACCCAGCACATCGTTTTCAACAATCTCAAAACAAATATCTGCTTTTCGGCCATACTCACTCATTTGATGGTCAGTAATAGCAACAATCTTAGCGCCAACTTTATCTGCACGTTCAATAGCAGAAATAGATTCCTGCGCATGCGGTTTAAAGGTAGTGATCAACAATACATCACTGTCTTTCATCTGTTTTAGCATCGGCGAACTCATACCACCGGGGCCATCTAACAGGACGACGTTTAAGTCTTCTTTTATCAGCATATATGAAAGATAACTAGCAACGGGATAAGCTCGTCGCGCACCTTGCACATAAATAGTTCTCGCATTTGCAAGTAACTTGATTGCATCTTCTAACTTAGAGGGTGAAATCCCGACCAATACATCTTCCATGGCCCTAATATTTGAATCACCTAAACTTTCAAATATACCTTGGATAGAGTCAACTTGCATTGAGCCTTCTTGCTTTGCTCGTTTAATACGTTCTTTATAATCTCGAGGTTTATGGAAATACTGATCACTGAACAATAGTTGCATTTTACTAAAGCCATCAAAGCCAAAAGTATTAGCAAAGCGACTCAAGGTAGAAATAGGAACACCGGCTTTAACTGAAATAACTGACATGGTTTCAAAAGCAACGACCATCGGTTCTTCGCTAATAAAATCAGCCACTTGTTTAAGGCGATTACTTAATGTGTCATAGCGTTCAGCGAGGATATCTTTAAATGTATCTAACGTTGTTGCAACTTCAATTTTTTTCGGCATTATTTTTACTCTCAAAAAAACACCTAAGTCACTACTTAGGTGTTAGTAAAGGTTAACCAATAACTCAGTCTAAGACAATAATTTAAAGCATCGAATCGCTTCTTCTCTGACATGAGGCATGGCTTTCTTCATAAAATACAGGCGATCAAATTTTTCGGCTTCAGCATTCATATAATCGCGTAAATTATGCCCCAATGCTTGTCGTAAAGAAGTGCCAATATTAAATTTTGAGACTCTGGTTTTTTTAAGTTTTAAAATATCTTCATCGCGAATACCACTGGTACCGTGAATAACCAAAGGTTTAGTCACTAATGCTTCAACCTGCTTTAACAACTCAAAATCAATGACACTGGTTGGTTCCGTTAAACGATGTACGTTACCAATCGATAGCGCAATACAGTCCAAATCACTTTGCTCTGCATATTGCTGCGCTTCTAAAGGACTGGTATCAATAGTTTTGATATGGTCGCGCCCTTCTTGATAAGGAACAGATCCAATTTCACCTTCAACACTCACACCACATGCATGCGCTACTTCAGCGACTTTTTTGGTGCGGGCAATATTATCTGCCAGTGAAAGTTGCGAACCATCAAACATCACAGAGCTAAAGCCAGCCTTAATCGCTTGATAAACGATATGTTCTTCATAGGTGTGGTCCAGATGCAACACTACTTTTTGTGAGCTATTTTTAGCTAACTCATTAAACATCGTGGCTGCAATCACAGGCCCATAAAAATCAATCACATCTTTATTGCATGCCAAAATAACCGGCTTTTTAACTTCCTCAGCAGCATCTACAATGGCCCTTGCATCTTCATAACCAAAGATATTAAAGCAAGGTACTGCATAATCACTATTCGCCGCATCAGGCAAAACATCATTTAAATTAACAAGCATAAAAAAATCCTTTTTATTTAAATTTATTAATCATGTCTTTGATACCAGGAATAGTATGTACTTGATATTCATGATGAGGGTCAAAATGTTGCACTAATGATTTAGAGGTTTTACCCACAATAATAGTGAAGTAATACATCTCATATCCTGGTGCAGCAACACTTGGGTGATAGCCTTTATCGATAGCAATAACACTGCCTGATTTAACGTGATAAACCGGTCCACAGTCATCTTCATGTTCATAAAGGAATTGCGCACCAAAACCTTGCCCAGGGTTAAACTGGAACTGATAAACTTCTTCGTAATTTGTTTCTAACTCGCCACGGTCACAATCATGTTTGTGAGCAGGAAAACCAGACCAGCCGCCGGCACCCACAGTAAATAACTCACTGACTAATAAACGGCCACGCTTCGGTGCATTTGCCTGCCCTAAAATATGCTTTATTTTACGGTGTGTTTTAGTATCGTCAGAGCCGTATTGAATTTTGTCTACGGTAGTAACAGCAAAAGGCGCTAGGACTTCATCGTAAAGACCACCTGCAATCATGATATTCGCTTCATCACTATCACAAGTGATTTCGGCAACCATACCAACAGGCACATAAACAGATTCAGGATCTCCATCCCAAATGCTGGCACGCTTACCAATATTAGGGAAAGTTTGATCACCAACAACGATAGAACAAGTGCCTCCGCCTAAAACGATAACACTTTCATAGCCGGCAACTTGATGCGTAAATGTTTCACCTTTTTTTAACTTAACTGGATTAAAAAAACATAAAGGTGTCGTATCATCATTTACATCAATAATTGGTTGGTTCTTATTGTCAAAAGGTGCGATGTGCTTTCCCATATTAATATTCCTAATTAGTTTTAGTTAGTAAATCAAAATCATATTGTTTGTTTTAACGAGCAGCTTGTTCAAATGTTGCAATAAAAGATTCCAGCTCGTCTTTAGTCGGCATAGCTTCAGTACAACTGGTGCCACTGACGTTAATAGCAGCGGCAGCTGAACCATTACTAACACCTTGTTCTAAAGTACCGCCAGCCGTTAATGTCCAAATCAGCGCGCCAGCAAAAGAGTCGCCTGAGCCAAATGGTTTTTTCGCCTCAACTCTATAGATACCTTGTTCAAATTGATGACCATCTTTGCAATAAACACGCGAACCTAGTTCACCCGCTTTAATGATCACAATCTGTGAATTTCCTTGTAAAAAACGGGCCGCAGTTTGATCATCATCCGTATTACCGGGTGCGACCACTGTTTCCATCATGTCGAACTCTTCACGATTGCCAATCACAATGTCCGATAGATTAGCTGCAATACCATAATAAATAGAGGCATCAACATCGCTGCGCCAAGTCATTGGACGATAGTCCACATCTAGCACCACGACGGTACCAACACTACGTGCATATTGCATTGCTAATAAGGTAGCTTCACGACTTGGACTTGCTGACAATGCCGTACCGGTAACAATTAATGTTTTACTTTTTTTAATATAATCAGGGTCAATTTGTTCTGTTTTCAGCATTAAATCCGAAGCATTATTGCGATAGATTAAAACATCACAATCACTCGGTTTCATTTCCGTAAAGGCGACGGAAGTACGCGAACCACTACCATCAACCATCATGCCATCAAGGTTAATACCCTGTTTTTCCATATAACCCTGTACATAACGCCCAAATGAATCGTCTGCGACACAACCAATAAAACCTACCTTTGCACCCAGCTTATTAATCGCTACGGCAATATTAGCCGCAGAACCACCGACATATTTTTCAAAACCAGAGACATCGGCAATATCCGTATTCGCTTCACGAGCATATAAATCAACACCTGCACGCCCTAATACAATTGCATCTAACGTTCTGTCTTGTAAAAAATTCACTTGTGCCATTGTTTATTCCTTAGTCTTTAAAATTAACCCATTGCGAACCGTTATCTGCAGACTCAGCACATTTCTCACAGAGTCGGGTACCTTCAATGCCAGCATCAATACCTGGAAACCACATGCTATCTAAAGCGGCTTGATCATCTTCTGCAACGGCATTAAATGCATAGGCAAAACGAGCATATAAATTAGCCCAAGATTCAAAATAACCTTCAGCATGACCACCACCAATTCGGTTACATGAAACACCTTGATCATCTTGATATAGATACGGCATACCTCGGTCTAATACACGAGGTGCTTCACCTTGAATTTCATAACGAAGTTGATTTGGAAATTCATCCCACCATTCAATCGATGCTTTCGATCCAACAATGCGAATTTTTTGTTGATGCATAGAGCCTGAATTAATTGCAGATGCCCATAATGTACCAACAGCACCACCTTTAAATTTAAGCATCACATGCGCATTATCTTCCAATGGCGCGCGCGATTTAATAAAGCTTTGACGCATGCAACATAGGCTCTCAACTTCCATCTCAGTAATCATTTCACATAAAAAATGAGTATGTGTGCCTAGGTCGCCCAATACATAAGTAGGACCCGATGCGGCAGGTGTTACACGCCACTTTAAACTTGGATCATCTTTCTCATATTCTTCGTTATGAAAACCATGAGCAAATTGCGCATTAACAACACGAATATCACCGAGATCACCACGACGAACCATTTCACGAGCTTGGTGGATCATAGGGAAACCTGAATAACCGTACATCACACCAATAAGGCAGTTATTTTCAGCAGCTAACGCTTTAAGCACATACGCCTCATCCGTGGTAAAAGTCAGCGGTTTTTCACAAATAACATGTAATTTAGCTTCTAATGCTGCTTTACATATTTCAAAGTGAGTGCTGTTAGGTGTTGCAATTGAGACAGCTTGAATACCATCTTCTCGGCCTTTTTCCTGTGCAAACATCTCTTTATAAGTTGCATATGAACGCGTTCCGTCAATGCCCAAATTCACCGCAAAATCACGACCACGATCAGCGTCTAAATCAAAGGAGCCGGCAACAAGCTTAAATAAACCATCTCGTTGCGCTGCATTTCTATGCGAATAACCAATTTGACTACCACGACCGCCGCCGACCATCGCCCAACGAATAGGCTGTTTTAAATGACTTTCTTCATTAAACATGTTGTTCTCACATTTCATTAAATAGCAGGAAACAAAACGACTACAAGTGACTAATGAAAGGCCTAACATGCTCCGTTAAACCTTTTATACGCATTCATTTCCTAACAAACAAAGGTACCTTGCTAAACAGTCAGCGGCTTATAGGCCAAATTTTTGTGCGTAACCAGAGATATTTTGATAAGCCGTTTTAGCAAAAACTAATGGATTAGCTTTGGCAGGATCTTGCTCCGCTTCAACCAATAACCAGCCTTCATAATCGCGTGCTTTTAATGCAGTGAAAACATCATCGTAATTAACATCACCGGTACCAGGTACAGTAAATACGCCATCTAATACTGCACTTAAGAATGATTTATCTGCAGCACGTGCCGCTTCCATCACTTCTAAACGTAAATCTTTAAAATGCATATGCCCAATACGATCACCCCAGCGGTTAATAATATTCACAGGGTTACCACCACCGTAAGTAATATGACCCGTGTCTAAGGTTAAAAAGACAGAAGGACCCGTCACTTCCATAAAGGTATCAATGTCTTTTTCGGTCTCACAAATAGTGCCCACGTGATGATGGAAAGACAGCTTAATGCCATGCTCGTTTAATAAATAGTCAGCAACAACAGTAATTTTTTGACCGTATTCTTGCCATTGTTGATCGTTTAAAATCACACGTTTAGAAACAGGAATGGCGATATCACCATGTACAGAATTACTCACTTCGCCATATACCATTGCTTTACAACCAGCGGCTTTCAATAATTTAATATGCGTTTGCATCGCTTCAATTTCTTGCTCTGCAGTGTTGGTCATTAAGTTACCGCTAAACCAACCAGATGCGAGAACTAAACCGTGACTTTTAAGTAAAGGAACTAATATTTCAGGATCTCTTGGATATTTAGTGCCAAGCTCAGTGCCTGTAAAACCGGCTTCAGCCATTTCACTTAGACACGTTTCTAGCGGGATATCGCCACCTAGCTCTGGCATATCGTCATTGGTCCAAGTTAAAGGGCTAATACCATATTGAACTTTACTCATACTTATCTCCGGATTAATTGTGGTTACTGAATGAATTGAGCGTACAAGCTTTAAATCCTAATGAGCATTGACTTGTCGCTAGCCAAATCGAATATACGTCAAAAAAAATATAATGAAAATATTTTTTCATTAATACTTAGTGCTTTATCAACTTTTTTTGGAAAAAATTTATTGACCCTCTATTTTCAAGTAAAACAAAAAATTAACATAAAAAACCATTTAAAAATAAAATACATAAAAAACAACAACTTAATTTGTTTTATTTTTGTTAAATTTATACCCCGTGATAAGCTTAACGTTTCAATAAAAATAAATAGTAAAGAAATAGCGCTTTGATAAAATAAACAATAATATCAACCCACCAATAAAAATGAAAAATATTTTTCTATTGAAAAACTTTATTTGCACACCCAGTAATAGAGATTAATTTTTATTTTAAAAAGACCTATAAACAGCACTTACCGAAACGAGTAAGCCGTAAACTGGTTAAAGCCCTCTCTAAGCCTTATAAATGGCAGTTAGAGTAGGAAAAGGTTAAAAGCGAAAGCAACGTAAACACAAAATCATAAATGACAGCACATTGACACTTTAAGGAACACAGTATGTTTAATATTGCATTATTTGGAGTTGGAAGAATTGGACGCATTCATGGACAAAACATTCATGATCATGCTCAAACTAATCTTTATTCGGTTATTGACCCCTACGTAGAAGGGCGAGAAGAGATATCTGAAAAGTACGATGCCAAAATTCAAACTACAGAAGAAGCAATGGCAGATCCAAATGTAGATGCCATCTGTATCTGCTCTGCAACGCATACTCACGTCAACCTTATAGAGTTAGCGGCAGCCCATGGTAAAGCAGTCTTCTGTGAAAAACCCATCGATCTCGATTTAGCAAAAGTACGTAATTGCCTCAAAGTCGTTGAGCAACACGACACCATCTTATTTATCGCCTTTAATCGTCGTTACGATGCGCACTTTAACGAATTAAAGGGTCGCTTAAGTGAGAATGCAATTGGACAAATTGAGTCACTGATCATCACCTCTCGAGACCCTTCTGCTCCACCAGCAGAATATACTAAGATCTCAGGTGGCATGTACCGAGATATGACTATTCATGACTTCGATATGGCACGTTATTTAATGAATGAAGAACCTACTAGCATTACCGCATACGGTAGTTGTATGGTTGATCCTGAAATTGCTAAAGCCGGTGATATTGATACGTCAGTGGTTGTTTTAACTTTTGCATCGGGTGCGATTGCAACCATTAATAATAGCCGACGCTCAGGTTACGGATACGATCAACGAATCGAAGTACATGGCAGTAAAGGCCTCTTAACTGCAGGTAACATCAATGAAAACTCAGTCAAACAATTCGGTGACCAAGGGACTATTGAAGCAAACCCTGAATACTTCTTTTTACAACGTTATGCAGGAGCCTACAAAAATGAATGGAACCATTTTGTTGAAGTCTTAGGTGGAGCGGAGTCATTATCACCTGGTATAGATGGTGAAAGAGCACTGGCGTTAGCAGATGCGGCACTAGAGTCATTACAGACTAACAAAACAGTAACATTATAAAGACTGCGTTACTAAAACGTTAAAAATAAACCATCAACAACATGGTTAACTACTGGTATTAAAGAAGATAAACCAACAGTGGTTTATTTTCTTATTTGCTATCAAAAAGCTTGGATTTAAGTTCAAGACAATGAATAGGTGATTGTATGAAATTTGCATTACACGGCATGTGTTCTTTACATAACAATATTGTAAGCGATATTCGTCTTGCAAAAGAAACTGGCTATCAAGGTTTAGAAATCCATACGGAAAAATTATGGCGTTATATAAATAGTGGCTTAAGCAGTGCCGACCTAAAAGCGAAACTAGATAATGCAGGCATTTTACCCTCTGCAATTGATATCATCGGCAGTGTTGAAGCACCTGATAAAGCGACACAACAAAGTGTGTTCAAACAAGTTGAAACCCTATGTCAATTTGCAAGCGAGATTGGCGCTCCCACTATTCAAGTAAACTCATTTGAAGGGCTCAATGGCCTATCAGTTGAAGACAACATAAAAATCACCGCGCAAAATATTACACACATTGCAGATATCGGTAAAGAGCATAACATTCGCTTTCAGTTTGAAGGTGCAGCGTGGACACCTATTGCAAAATTAGATGATTATCATCGTTTACATGATGCCGTTGGCCGCGATAATTTTGGCTTTGTATTAGATACTTGGCATCTTTGGTCTTGCCGAGGCGCAACCTTAGAGCAAGTCGCTAAAGTAGACAAAGAGCTAATTTACAACATACATATTTCCGATGGTCTAAGACCTGCTGAAAACCAACCTTGGGTAGATGAAAAAGAGTTACGAGGTTGCTTAATTGGTGAAGGTGAAATCCCACTACAGGAATGGATTGATGCTATCCAATCTACAGGATATGACGGTTTCTATTCCGGTGAATTTTTAAATGATCAACTATGGGAAGGTGATCATTATGAGACAGCAGAGAAAATGCTATCAGGCATGAAAAAACTCGTTAAATAACCCTTTAAAATACCCTTTCCCTGTTGGCTTCATTGTCGTTCTAACCGACCTTGAGGCCTTTTTTATTGTGCTGCTGAAGCTTTAACTACTCGGGTAGATAAGCAGTAAAATTATTATAATCCTCAAGCACATCTTTTAATACTGTCGGTGATATTGGAATCAGCCCTACGTTTAAACCAAAAGGCTTAAACACTTTATTCAAGATTTCCACGCTTGAGTTGCTTCTATTATTTTCTATATCTGAAAGTTTTTTACGAGAAACATTAACTAATTTTGCATACTTTTCTTGGTTAAAACCTAGTACTTGAATGCGTAGCTGAATTAAAGCATCTCCTTGAGTAATCTCAGAAAATAGTAATTTAGCAATAACACTATTAATGACCGCCTTGCGTAACTGAGCATCTTTAATGGCAGTATTATTAGACGAACGTTGCCTTACTTTAACTTCATCGGCTTCCCCACTATGCACAACAACAGGCACACCGGATAATTTAACTTTCCTCTGTGACTCATCATTTTTAGCATTGATACGTTCACCCTCACTATTAAATTTCATATTCCTATCTGCATTATGCTTTTTTAAGAAGTTGACGGTATCCGTTAAACTTTTATTTTTCACAACAAGCCCCACTGTTCTAATTTTTCATCAAGAAAGTCAAATCCAATTGCAGGCATATTAACTATTTGTTCGGGAACACCACGCACTATTAGCCTCTGCTTTAAACCTACTAACTGACGCGCTGTTGCTTTTAGCTCGCTTAATAAGTGTTCTGGTTCAATTAAATCACTCAAGGAGTATGCAATCTCAACAAAGTTAAATGCACCACCAAGCTCTAAAGTTGGCGCAGCCCATTTAGTTGTTCGAGGTATACCTTCTGGATCTGCTTTCATAGGTGCAAAGTCATAGATGGGTGTTAACCTTATTCCTTTTTCATCTTTATAGAATGATGTATTTCTTCCGTGGTTATCACTATTACCAAAGGCAACATTTAACAGATCACGACGAACCCATTCGATGATAAATGCCTCTACATCAAAGTGCAGTTTTTTCTCTTTCACCGTATTACTTTCAGTGATCAGCGTAATCAAATCACGTATTGTTTCACCATGATCTAAAATAGCACCAGGTTGTTTTCTTAACATTGAATACACAGATTCCATACCATAACGTTTGGTCGTCCCATCTGCTTGAGTCTCTATATCGAACCTTGGCAACCAAAGTGAATGATAGTTTTCACCTTGTTCTAACTTCATGTTTGCTACAGGTATAGTAATAAACCCCATATCGGTTAACTCATGATAATAATGGTATTCGGTGACGAGTACCGCATCGTTAACTCCCCTTTTATTCCCTCTTGGAAATTTAACAAGATAATACATATCGTCCACATTTGTATTTTCTTGATAGGTATCTATCCAGACAAGATCATCTTTACTACGTCTTAACAAAAGTTTCGGTGCTTCTCCACCCGCACCTGTTGCCCCGCCTGCTGCTGCGCCTCGAGTTTGTGCATAACTCAAAAAGTCTGCAGCTCTGCTTGTGACTTCCGAAACTTGGAAATATTGCGTAGGTATTTTATCAATCGCTTCGATAGACTCTTTAATACGTAAATTGCCAATGGGAGAAATAGTACCGTATGTAAGTAAAACAAACTTTTGTTGATTACTAGACATCCCTTCAGTATCTATTTGGGTTAACCAGTATTTACGACTTGAACCACTAGGAATAATATCGTCAATGAACTTCAACCAACCTCGTTGCCCATTACCATCAAAAAATAATTCAACAGGATGATTAATAGAGACTGCATGATGGTCATCCTCAGAAAGATGGTCAATTGCATAATCAAATTCATAATCAACTTCGCTAATATCATAGGTGTAGTTAGCATTATTCGGGAATGTAATCTTCGCAATATCCTTCCATGAGTTATCAATGAAAGCTTGTACCGTTAGCTCATTTAAATTTTCAAAATTAATCGCCTTCATAGAATCCCCCTCAATAATAATGAACACTATAGCACTCAAAAAAGAACAATTATCGAAATAAAGTTCATTATAGTACTCAATATTTTTTGATGTTGAGTTATTAACCACAACCCGACCCATTGATTTGATGTTTAGAGATAATTTATTGAATATCTTCAGATAAAATATTAATGCGTCTTATGGTACTCAATAATTAACATTAAAATCATTTTTGAGTACTATAATACCCATTTTTGATATTAGGTACTTAACTATATTTAGTATGAATTGAGTAATCGGAACCTGTAGCGATGCTTGGGCTGACGGAAATTGAACTGTAAAGGCGATAGGCAAAAGACAAGACTTGCCCCATTTTTTAAGGTCAAAAGCGGTTTAACCACGAAGGCACGAAGGGTGAAGAAGATTAAGTATTTAACTTTAGGTTATTTTAAGTTGTTATTAGTAAAGTATAAATGTTGATTAAAGTTTGTGGATATATAGCTCTATCATTAAGGTCAAAAACGGGTTAATCACGAAGGGTAAAGAAGGTTGAGTATTTAATCTCAGATTATTTTTAAGTCGTTATTAGTAAAGTGTAAATTTTGATTAAAGTTTGTGGGTGTCCAGCACGTTCACTTACCCTTTTGGCCTTATTGTCGCTCTAACCGACCTTGAGGCCTTTTTTAAGGTCAAAAGCGGGTTAACCACGAAGGGTGAAGAAGGTTAAGTATTTAATATCAGATTATTTTTAAGTCGTTATTAGTAAAGTATAAATGTTGATTAAAGGTTGTGGGTGTTATTCGTGAAGCGAAGCGCTTCGTGGTTGCTTTATTTTTAAGCTCAAAAGCGGGTTAACCACAAAGGCACGAAGGGTGAAGAAGGTTAAGGATTTAACTTCAGGTTATTTTAAGTTGTTATTAGTAAAGTATAAATGTTGATTAAAGTTTGTGTTCTGCGTTTTTATGGCATTCAACATATAACATACTGATATAATTTAGGTATCAATTGTATACTAGCGAGACTCGTCTTAAAGAAAGTTGAATCATTGAGCCAGCCAGAAACCAATTCCACTATTTACTATATAAAGCAGAGAGCCTCGTTCGGGCTTGTCCAACAACCAGATAAGGTGTCGGCTGTGCGACACCTATCCTTGTTTGTTATCCGATGTTAATTTCAAGAAGACGATTTGCCCTCTTGCCAAAATCAACTTTTATACAGTTTTGTTCAATCATTGTTTCGACTAAACGATTAAAACGCTTGTACTCCGTTTTTGACACATCAAAACTAGGGTCTAAACTTTTCATTCTGTCATTTATAACTGACACATTAACAGGTAATTTACTGTGGTTAATGTAACCTAATGCTTCTACAAATAATGATTCAATTACATTTACTTTTTTTCGTTTTACTTTTATCTCATCAAATTTATAGTCTTCAAGAAAGATCATGTTATCAAACGCTTTAGATAAAATTACTCTATCTTTATCTGATCTCCTACAAGCTAACCACACTTCTCTGCCAAATTTTCTTAACCTGTCTCCAATAACAGTAAAGTCAGAATCGCTAGTCATGAAGCAATAGCGATCTATTTCTGGTGTATTTAAATAAAGAGTTTCAAAGGCATCTAGACTCATCAATAAATCCGCTCGATTCTTGCTTTTTGATATATGAGGAGTGTCTATAATATTAAAGTTATGATCAACAACCGACTTTTTAAATTTAGCCGGCATTTTGGACTGCTCTCCATATGCAGACTTTATTGCAAATATGAAGTTAAGATTATCCTGGTCTGATTTAGTAAAAGACTTCATTATTTCTTCTAGGCTAAAATCAATACCACAAACATTTTCCATATCGATGTATACGGCGATATTAAAGTTTTCTTTTCTCATATATGGAGAACACTCTCTATAGTTAATGGAATCAACGCGGTAATAAGCGGACTAAGACAGTGGGTTAAAATGTGAAGCGAAGTTAAACGTAACCCACTGTTTTAGTAACGTTTAATTGCTTTGCCATGCCCTGGCTTAAAACTTATTCTGTTAGCACTAATATGTTATTTCTGGTGTATTCAGAGAACTGTAACAATCCAAAGTAATGGCCAAATCTACGCAAGTCTTTTATAGAAGGTTCTATTTCATCCCATGTTTCAATAATCGTTCGCAAATAGGCTTTCCCGTTAGTTCGATTTAAATTACCTATTAGAAAGTACTCATCTGGTATTTCTGGTTGCTGAGTTCTACATCGAAGCCAAAATAAACCCGCAGCCGTAGCTGCTTGATTACACATCCCAACAGTCATTTCGCGCTTAAGTTCAATTCCAATATGTTTATGAAGTTCAGAAACACTCAAAAATTCATATATTTGAGGTATAACATTTTCTAGTCTGGTTAATGGGTTAGGGTGACTTCCTCTAGGTAAACAATCTAAATCAAGAGATTTTTCACCATGGAAACGATACAATATCGTGGAAATCCCACACACAAATAAGTAGATTGACGCCTTTAAATCTTCACCAGAAAAATGTCTTATCAACTCAGAGATGCAAGAGTCAATCGCTTCAAAATCCGCTGCCATTTCAGTCACATGATAAATAGCAGCAGTCTTCCCCTCAATCGTTATGTTTTTTTCAATATGACATTCGTTAATTAATTCTTGTTTTGTATTAAGAAATTGGCTTCTTATATATCCATGTTCTTGCTTCAGGTGCCCTAGCTCATGAAAAAATACCCACGTAATCGCACTAATGAACATATTTTTTCTTTGAGCTTCAGTAGAGAATAGTGATGGTAACATTTCAATAGGCTGTTCTAAATTTTGAAACCAAAAGTCAAAAGCCTTGCTATCAAGATCACTTTCTAGATATTTACAAAAAGCTTCAATATCTCTATATAGTTGACGGACTAGTTCATAATGAATACCAATTTTGTGGTTAGGTGGCTCATTAATAGGAGCCAAAGATTCAGCCCATGCGTTTACCGTTGGGATCTCGCTCCATACTAAAGATAATTTTCCATTAAGATTTAAATAAATTTCTTCATTTAAGTCACTAGTTATAGAAGAAAGCACATCACCTGCTAATTGGTATATTTCTAGATCTTTCAAATTTTGGCCTAATTGATTGAATCCACCACAAGGGGTACAACGCCCATATTAACAAGCTAAAAATTGTGGGCTAAAATAGCGAAGCGATAGCCCGCTGTTTTAGTCCTTGTTGAATTGTCTTGTTAGAGCTCATATTTAGAATAATAATTTTCTATTTGGTTTAGTTGTTTTTTACATGCTTCATTCAGGTTTATGTTATGGAGTAATTGCTTGAACTCTACTAGATTTGGAGCTGATTCAAAACTATGGTTTCCAATTTTTTTACTCGCAATTATAGAAAATTCATCTTCACCAGCTCGTTCGATATTACCACTAAGCTCTTTCACCATATCCCAAGCATTTATACGAATGTATTTTCTTTTTGCTTCGTCTAGAGTCTCATCTTTTAGGCTAATTTCTGTTTCTAAAGCGACTAATTTATCGAAAAGCTCATGACTTTTATTAATTGCATCTCCTCCACCAAAGCGTCCAGCATTAGTAATGAGATCTAAGTTCGTTATTAGGAGAGGAGTTGCGACCGATTTTAAATGCTCAACGGTGGCATTGGCTTCATCTACCACACTCTTGAGTTCAGCTTCAAACCCAGCACCTTTAAATTTTGAAAATTTATCTAAATTTGCAAAAGCTAAAAAAACAGCACTAGCCGCAACAGCAATTCCCATTTCAACTGCCATTCCTTTCAAACCAAATAAAAATATAGAGACAACTAATAAAACAAAACCAATAATATTCAAAAATACTCTCCTAAAGTTGGATTACTCATGAGTTCTAACAGCTTCTTATACAGAAAAATTCCATATTTCCGGTGGAAATGCGGAATACCTTAATTTGTTAAAATTGAATCAACAATACGCTGATCAAGTCTAAAAACAATAACTTAAAATAAATAATCAAATCTTCGTCATGTGGATAGATAGAATAATTCTGTATTAACAACAGGAATACGGATTAGTTTTAAAAATGAGAGTATTGGAATATGAAATAAGAAATTTAATAGCAATGTGAGGTTTTGATCGAGGTGAGAGGTTTAGAGCGTGGTGGCATAATTATTGATACCCAAATCAGGCCAACCGGTTTGGGTATCAATATAATGATGGTTAAATAGTACCAGCTAGTGAGCCTTCTATTGTTGCAAGCGTTGCACCACCCGCCATTAGGTTTTGTAACTCTTCAGACGTTATTTCACCTTTTTTGGCTGTGCCTAATGTGTGACCTCGATTCAATACTGTGAAGCGATCACCTACCGCAAGAGCATGGCGTACGTTATGGGTAATAAATACCACGGCAATGCCACGTTTACGTACTTTATCAATGGTTGCTAATACATTCGCTGTTTGGCGAACTCCTAATGCAGACGTTGGCTCATCCAGAATAAGCACCTTCGCGCCAAAATGTACCGCGCGCGCAATGGCTACTGTTTGTCGTTCACCGCCTGACAAAGTACCAATCGCTTGATCGGCAGAGCGCAGGTGGATGCCCATACTTTTCATTTCTCGCATGGTAACTTCATTAGCGAGTTTATGGTCAAAGAAACTAATGCCTGCAATTTTTTTAGTTGGCTCATTACCCATAAAGAAGTTACGTGCCACAGACATTAACGGGATCATGGCTAAGTCTTGATAAACCGTTGCAATCCCTGCGTTGATGGCATCGCGAGGACAATCAAAGTCCATCTCTTTGCCTTCAAAGTAAATTTCACCTACCGACGGTTTATGCACACCAGACATGGTTTTAATAAATGTCGATTTACCCGCACCATTATCACCTAATAAACATAAGCATTCGCCAGCCATCACTTTCAAGGACACACCAGAGAGCGCAATTACAGATCCAAAATGTTTCTGTATCTTTTTCATTTCAATAATTGGTTCGCTCATACTATTTCTCCCCTGTGATCATGCGACGTATATATGTATTCAGTATTACTGCAAATAATAAGATTGCGCCGAGGAATACTCTAAATAGAGAGCTTTCAACACCAGCAAAGAATAAACCTTGTTGTACTACTCCGAAAATAATTGCACCTAGTGCGGCACCGATAACAGAGCCGTAACCACCAGTTAATAATGCGCCACCAATAACCACTGAAATAATGGCTTCAAACTCTTTTAATAGACCACGGTCTGCACCAGCTGAGCCGAACTCAATAACTTGTGATGTTGCAAAAACACAGGCACAAAATGCCGTAAACATGAACATTAAGATTTTAACGCGATTAACTGGTACACCAACATAAGTGGCCGCTTGTGCGTTGCCGCCAGAAGCAAAAATCCAGTTACCAAATTTTGTTTTTGTTAATAACCAATGACCGAATACAAGTAATATTAAAGCCCAGACCATTAACATTGGGATGCCTTCTACAACTGGTTGTCCTTTTTTGAAACCACGCTCAAAGGTTTCAATCCAACCGTTATCACCCATCCATTGAAATAAACCAGTGAATACTTTGCCGCCAAATACAGGGGCAAGCCAATCACCTTGTGCAGCATCTTTAATGCCACCGACAATGGTTTTATTGGTGGTAGAAATTGCAGCAAAGATAGTTAAACCACGAAGAATAAATAAGAAAGCTAAAGTAACGATGAAACTAGGTAATCCAGTTTTAATCACTAACCAACCACTTAATGCACCGATTCCCATGCATAAAATGAACGTTGCGATAATGGCCACCCACATAGGTAAACCAAAAACGACGGAGAGTAGCGCAATTGACATGCCGCTGAACCCGATCATCGACCCAACTGATAAGTCGAACTCACCAGCTATCATTAATAAACAAGCACCTACTGCAATAATAATAAATTGCGATGAAACAATTGACCAGTTCATGACACCCGCAGCAGAAAACATGCCCGAGTCGCTTGCAGTCAATAAGAAAAATAAAAATACCAATATAGTCCCACAAATCCCGCCTAATTCAGGTCTAATCAATGCTTGTCGAAAACTTGACCTATTTTTAACACGCTCATCCGGTTTTGTTTTACCTAGTTCGTTTGATTTTTCTGACACAGGCTTCTCCGGTTTTACGCTGCTCATGGATTGTGTTGATGTGATTTCATTCATCTGTTGGCCTCTAAAATTTTTAAATTGAGATGGTTTGAGGTAAAGGCAAGCACCATCATAGTGCTGCCTTATTAATTTAGATTTTAACGATATTCACCCGCGTATTTTTCAACTAAAGCTAAGCCGTCTTTTGTTACAAAGCCAGGGCCTGAATTGATATTGTTACCAGGTAATACTCCATAACGGTCATAGTTCGTTAGCAGTACTACAGGTAGGTAAGCTTGTAGGAAGGGTTGTTGATCAATGCCCCAGTTGATGATGCCAGATTTAATGGCTTTTACTATATTCTCACCAAGGTCAAAGGTACCGAAGTAGATATCACCAGCATAACCATTTTCTTGTAATGCTAAGATAGTTGGATCAGCAGAAGTAGGACCTAAGGTTAAGATCGCATCAACTTTAGGATGTGAGCTTAAGTAAGCTAATACACGGTTTTTAATTTCAGAAGGATCTTGGCCACTGTCTAGCATTGAATCACCCAGTTTTACACCAAGGCCTTCAGCAAAACCACGACAACGTTCGCCAACTACGGCATTAGAGATAGCATGGTTAACACAAACAAATGATTTAACACCGTCACCTTTTGCACGTAAACCCGCTGCAAAACCTGCATCAAACTCTGGTTGGCCAACAAACATCAATGCACCAACTTCACGCGCTTGTGCTGGTGTGCCAGAGTTCATGATGATCACGTTAATACCTTGGTCAACTGCACTTCTAATTGGACCGCTTAATACGTCAAAGTCAGCAAGCGTAGTAATAATACCGTCTGGCTTAGAAGCCGTTGCTTGCTCTATAATACGCGCCATGTCTGCAAGGTCACCTGTTGGTGGGTTACGATATTCAACTTCAACCCCCATTTGTTTACCTGCTAATGTCACACCATTTTTTACTGTATTCCACCAGCTATCTGAATCAGGTGCGTGGCTTACTAAGACATAACGCTCTGCAGAGGCTGTCATAGATGTCAGTGCAAGTGGTGCTGCTAATGCGACTGACATAACCGCTGCAGTTAATAATTTAAACTTTTTCATTAAGACTCTCCTAAATAGTACTTTGGGTTTAAAAATGAAGTTTACTTATAAACATAAGTTCTAATAATACGAAGAGCTAAACCTCACTCTCAATTGACTATTAGAAGCTGTTATTTACCTTTCTTGGGTGGTCATGCTCACTTTATAAAAAGATGAATCATGACAGAAACAAGAAGTGAAAAATTATTTTCATAAAAGAACAACCTCATACTAATCTTTCAAATCTAGTTAGGCTACAGCTTAAAACTCAATTGTTGCATAATTGTTAACCACGTCGAGTTTAAGCAATAAAGCAGGCTTAAAAACCACTTCAACCCCCTAAAAATGGATAAAAAGTGCCATTTATCGTTGTGTCAGCCATAAAAAGACACCGTATTGTGCTTTATAGTGCCCCCAATCAACAGTAGCAGGCCTTCAGTAGCGGCAAGAAACAATGGAAAAATATTTTTCAAAATAAGAATAAATATTTATAAAAACAGTTGTATTACTATATAGGGAGGTAAAAAAAGAGGGGGTTATAGTTTAGAATAGAGAGCCATAAAGCTAAAAGTGACACTCAATAGCCGAAGAATTTGACACTGCTAACATTTTTAACGTTTAACACTAAAAAACAGGCAATATCGGTGTTAGAACAAGGCGAATAAAAATCAACATAAAATTTTTAAAAAACACTAAAGAATAATAATATAAAGTCTATTTAACAATGTATTAGCCATAGATCAAGCATCGATTAGTGAGCAATTAAAATTACTAATAAAAATCAAAGCGACACAATCAGCACTAAAAGCTCCGTTAGGATAAAAACCAATGAGTCCCGCCATCCCAAAATAATTTACATCCAGAAAGAAACAGAAATAGATAACATAGTCGATATACTAAGGCTTGGCTTATTTTATGTAATAACATAATGCCAACTTTTACTCCCACCGGCCCTAGGGGCATTAGCACTAAAGACGTCATCAAATTAGTTGAATCAAACTCACCTAATAACGTATATGGGATTAACTTAAACAGATTGATGATGGCAAACAATACCGCCATGCTGGCAATTAACACCACTTTATTTAGCTGCAACGGTAACAAATATATACTCGCAGGGCCACCACCCGCATGTAACGCAGTACTAGAAAACCCGCTCATTATGCTCCAGAACCAAGCACTAATAAGCCCTCCTTTATGTTGATTTTTGCCACCTTTAATTACATATTGTAAGCAGAATAATAACGATAAACCGCCAATCACCACTTTTAAACCAGGCTCAGAGATCACACTCAAAAACATGCCTGCGATTGCAACTCCAATAATCGAACCCGGTAGCATGCGCTTTAAAATACGATAATCGGCATTGCGATAATGTTGCTTAACAGCAAAGAAGTCCATTAAACATAAAATAGGCAATAGGATAGCTGCTGCTTGTGTCGGTGCAATGGTCATCGCCATTAATGGCACGGCTATGATGCCCAGTGCGCCACCTAATCCACCTTTGCCAATGCCATATATAAAAACAGCGGGGATCGCAGTGGCGTAAAACCAAGGGTCTGTAACGATCATCGGCGAGTTACCTTATAAATGACATAAATGATAAAAGTAGCGTATTCGCTAAATACAAAATAAATACAAAAAAACAGCGCTTAGGTTATTTCCCTAGCGCTGTTTGTTATTAGCAATGAATGAGGCTTAACCCCAACTCGGGGCAATGAAATTTAAATTCAAAATCAACTAGTTACAATTTATCAGTATACAATGTTGATAGTTTTGTTTAGTTCAAGGCATATCACGAGCTTAGATTACTTATTTAGATTACTTATTTAGGTTACTTACATAGTCGGCATCGCAAAGCTGCTTTCATGATCTTCTAAACGCACACTTGCAGGCCAACGACTAGTCACTGTTTTCATGCGAGTGTAGAAACGCACGCCATCACTACCATGTACATTCAAAGGACCAAATACCGAACGCTTCCAACCACCAAAGCTATGGAATGCCATAGGCACTGGAATCGGTACATTTACACCAACCATGCCAGCTAATACATTTTCACTAAACTCACGTGCAGTTTCACCATCGCGTGTAAAGATAGCGGTACCGTTACCGTATTCATTACGATTAATTAACTCAAGTGCAGTTTGATAATTAGGCACTCTCACTATAGCAAGTACGGGTCCAAAAATTTCTTCTTGATAAATAGTCATCTCTGGAGATACATTATCGAACAAAGTAGGACCAACAAAATAACCAGCTTCATGCCCTTTAATCAAAACATCACGGCCATCAACTAATAACGAAGCACCCTGTTGTTCACCAGTACTAATAAAGTCACAAATTTTTGCTTTATGTTGCGCAGTAACAACTGGCCCCATATCATTTTCAGGTCCATCAACAATACCTGGCCCTACACGCATTGCTTGAATCTGTACTTTTAATTTATCAATCAATTGATCTGCTGTTTCATCACCCACGGCAACTACAACCGATAACGCCATGCAACGTTCACCGGCAGAACCATAAGCAGCGCCCATAATGGCATTCGTTGCCATATCAAGATCTGCATCAGGCATTAATAAACAATGATTTTTTGCACCACCAAGTGCTTGGCAACGCTTGCCATGAGCAGAAGCTGTACTATAGATATATTCCGCTATCGGTGTTGATCCAACAAAACTAACGGCTTGTACTCGATGGTCAGTCAGTAACACATCCACCGCTTGTTTATCACCATTCACTACATTAAAGACACCATCGGGTAACCCTGCTTGCTTTAATAACTCAGCTAACTGCAGTGCTAAAGACGGATCTTTTTCTGAAGGTTTTAACACAAAGGTATTACCCGTTGCTAACGCGATCGGGAACATCCACATCGGCACCATCGCCGGAAAATTAAAAGGTGTAATGCCAACGCAAACCCCTAATGGTTGCATCAAAGAATGGCTATCAACACCGGTGCCCACGTTGGCAGAGTGCTCACCTTTTTGTAAATGAGGAATACCACAGGCATATTCTACAACTTCTAAACCACGCGTGACTTCACCCATCGCATCGGAAAGTACTTTACCGTGTTCACTGGAAATCAAGGCGGCCAACTTTTCTTTATTCGTTTCTAATAATGCTTTAAAAGCAAACATCACACGGGATCGTTTAAGCGGTGAAGTTTTTGACCAAGCAGGAAAAGCTTGTTCTGCAGCGATGATTGCAGCTGTTGTTTCTGCTTCATCACTGAGCACGACTTGCTTGGTTTGCTCGCCTGTAGCAGGGTTAAATACCGGTGAAAAACGCTGACTATGACTGGCACTTACTTGACCATTAATAAAGTTTTGAATGGTTTCCATGAACAATTTCCTTAAAAACTAACTACGAATAATATGAAAGCTCAATAATGATGTTGTGACCTTGTATCGCTATTGAACTTAATGTCTGAATCACTAATAATAATTTTATGCCGCACTACCATCTACACTCACAGCACCATTCGCCTTCACAACACCATCTTGATTGGGTTGATTGCGTTGCTGCCAAGATTGAATAATTGCGTGGTAATTACTTTTAATTTGTTTGATTAAGGTCTTATCATCAATATCGTTTGCTAACCAAGCTTGTGATGGCGCAGAAAAGATGGTGCGCCCTATGGCAAATCCTTTAACCCAAGGACAAGTTGCAGCGATAGCAAAACCTGCTTTTAATTGTTCAGCCGGTGCATCTAAACCTAATAAAACCACACCACGACAATGTGCATCGTTTGTTTCGATCAAGTCACTTACTTGCTGCCATGATGCAGCACTCAGCGGTGGTAGCTTCCACCAATCCGGTTTCACTCCCAGTTGATAAAAGTCAGCAACTAACTGTACATAATGGACATCATCCTGTGGCATCTCTTTTGGCAAGATCACCTCTAGCAATAATTCGTGACCAGAAAGGCAACAGGCTTTATACACTTCTTGCACGGTTTGTTGTTGTGCAAGTTGCATTTCAGCGCTGTCTTGAGGATGACAAAAAACTAAACATTTAACGACGTGTTCCAGCGGCCACGTTGTAAGTTGTGAACCTATATTGCCATGTTCAAGCGCTAATGGACGCGAACCAGGTAATTCGATAGGACGACCAATCCAACAATCGCTACCCGTTGCGTGATTCAATACTGTTTGTCCAAAGCGGCTATCGGATAAAATGCCCGCTTTACCTTCTAAATTGGCTTCTTTAGCAACTTCTTGGCTGGCTTTAAATATCAGCTCTTTTAATACGGGAATACGCCCAAGATCCGCTCCAGACTGTTCAGCCATATCGACTAATTGACTACGATGATCAAAAGCTAATACACATAACTCATGCCACTCTTTTCGGCGTGTAGTAACGCGATGAAGATGATTTAATTCAAGGTCTAAATCAGGACGAAGTACTTGATCTGCTCTTTCTAAATAATTATCTAGCTCTTCTTTAGAGGGCATAGCAGGTGCGCAGCCATGACGCGATACAACCAGCGCACCACAAGCATTGGCATATGCACAAGATTTCAACCAACCTTCATTATTTAAATAACCACGTAATAATCCGGACATAAAGGCATCACCAGCACCTAGCACGTTTAAAACATCCACACGCACACCTTCAATGGTGATCCCATCGTCCAGTGCTTTAGGGATAGTGCCAGAAAAAACAGAGCAACCTAATGGGCCGCGTTTACAAACTAATTCAGCTTGGCTGACTGCGCGAACTCCACGCAACGCGGCTATCGAATCGGTAGAACCACCAGCAATATGAAATTCTTCTTCGGTGCCTACTATTAGGTCGAATAAATGCAACACATCTTGTAATTGTTGTGTCACAGAAGATGAAGCAATAAAACGAGTTTCCCCGTCACCTAAAGAAGTAAGTCCCCATAAAATAGGACGATAATCGATATCTAATGCAGTTTTCACCCCATGACGGCGAGCATATTTTAATGCAGTTAACACTGCTTCTCGCGTTTGAGGATTGGATAAGTGCGTTCCAGTAATTGCCAGGCAACGAGCAGAAGCAATATATTCTTCGCTAACATCTTCAGCGGTGATCGCCATATCAGCACAGTTATCGCGATAAAAAATCAGTGGGAATGTTTCAGTATCTTTAATGCCCAATACAACTAATGCAGTTAAACGCTCTTTATCGGTAATTAAATGGCTAGTATCCACACCTACAGCGTCCAACTCTTCCTTTAAAAATCGCCCCATATGTTCATCACCAACACGTGCAAGCATAGAAGACTTTAATCCTTGGCGAGCAGTCCCGTAAGCAACATTGCCCGAAGAGCCTCCCAAGTATTTTGAAAATGACCCCATGTCTTCAAGGCGAGCACCTATTTGCTGTCCATATAAATCGACCGCAACACGGCCCATACAAATGAGGTCTAGTTTCTTGTTTTCAGCTTGCATTATGTTGTGCTCCATTATTTGACAACGTCTCTGGTTGATAGCATTGGTCGCATTTGTAAATAAACAATACGCTTATGCCAACAACAAAAAGTCGAGAACTTAGTGCAGTTAATGATCAAAGAGATGCTCTTTTATTAACCATGCAGGCATACTATGAAATAAATGTTTCACTTTCAAGTTAAATGAAAACTTTATTTCATTTTTAATAAGGCAATGTGATGGGTGTTTTAGAAAAAGAGAAAATTAAAATTTAAAAAATAAATAAAAAACATTAAATATCAATAGTTAATAATAAATTTTGCATTTCAAAATTAAATGAACTATTTATTTCATTAATTTAACTTTTTGAAATAATATATTCATAAATTAGGTGTGTAGGCTAACAGCCCCTATAATTAACCTTTCGATTATGTCGTCAACATTAATAAAGTGAAATAAAGGGAAGTAACATGACCGTAGCTACTAATATCGCACAATTACAACAGCAGATTCGTACTCGCTATGGTGATTTAAGCAAACGATTACAACAAGTTGCTTCTTATGTATTAGACAATAACAACAGCTTAGCTTTTGATACGATTGCCGTCATCGCGACCCAAGCCGATGTTCCTCCTTCAACTTTGATCCGTTTTGCAAAAGCCTTTGGGTTTAGTGGGTTCAATGAAGTAAAACAATTATTTAGACGAGATTTAATTGAAGAAACAAGTAATTATACGGATCGTGCTAGGCTGCTAAAAGAACACGAACCTTTGCAAACAGAGCGCGGTAAACCGCTACATATCTTACAACAGTTTGCACTGGTCAATTCACAGGCAATGCATCAACTTGCAGCTCAAACATCACAGCAACAGTTAGAAATGGCCGTCGACATATTAAATAAAGCTGACAATATTTATATTGTTGGTTTAAGGCGCTCATTCAGTATCGCTACTTACTTAACCTATGCATTACGTCATGCGCAACGCCGCGCATTTTTAATTGATGGGTTGGGGGGAATGTTTAACGAGCAGTTATCAATGCTTGGTGTAAACGATCTTGTGTTATCAATTAGCTTCAGTCCCTATGCACAGGAAACAATCACGCTAAGTGAAGCTGCCTCAAAGGCCGGCGCTAAACAAATCATTATTACCGATAGTCAAACTAGCCCACTCATGCCGTACAGTGATGTTTGCTTTATTATTAATGAAGGTAAAGTCGATACGTTCAGGTCTCAGTCTGCATCACTATGTTTAGTGCAATCGTTAGCCGTTGCATTAGCGTTTAATGATGATGAATAAAGTAAACGATTAGCCTCGACCGCAAGCCATTCGAATTCTTGCTGCAGGTATCGATAACTGCTCTAACAAATAAACTTTAAAGGCCGCTTCATAGGGTTGTTGATCAATCGCTTTTTCCATACATAAAAGCCAAGCATTACTTTCTTCTATGCCAACAGATAAATGCTGATGCGCCGCCGGAATATTAATGCTGCCATAATTTTCAGCATATAATTTAGGGCCACCCAACCAACCCGACAAAAAGTATGCGAGCTTTTTCTTTGACTCAAAAAGGTCGCTACTGTGCATCGCTCTTACTTTTTTTGCTTCAGGAAAGTTATCCATATTGATGTAAAAATCATCAACCAGTTTAGAAATACCTGCTAACTTCCCTGCCATAGTGTACGAGTTATCACCTACACCATATTCCATACTAGAATTAATCATAAACTGAAACCTATTAAGCTACTTAGTATTAATATATGGCTGATAATAACCTACTTTAACGCTGATTTGATTATCCACCCTCGCCTTTATTGATCCAATAATAAATTGTTGGTTAATCGCGTAACAATTAATACACCCAACCAAAACATCTCCCCTGCTCTATTGATAGCTATTTATGGAGCGCTTTCTCTTATGCTGTTTCTGAATCAGCTTCGCCCTATTGCAGTGCATCGATTGCATCACTTGCACCAACACGGAAAGACATAAGCGAATAAAATATTTATCTCAAACAAAAAACAAACATAAGCAACTGTTTTTATTGAAATTAAAAAATATAACGTGAGTGGCACAATCGTTGCAAAATAAAAACAAAGAGTTCCGATCGTTTCATTTAAATAAAATATGGAGATACAATATGAAATTTTTAAAGGTTTTATCTAGCTTAGTTTTATCCACCTCTTTACTGTTTTCAGCACAAGCAGTACAGGCAGATAAATTAGCAGATATTAAACAATCGTCAGTACTTAGAGTGGCAGTGCCCCAAGATTTCCCTCCTTTTGGCTCTGTTGGAACAGATTTACAGCCACAGGGTTACGATATTGATATGGCTAAGTACCTTGCCAAAGAATTAAACGTAAAGCTGGAATTAATCCCCGTTACAAGTGCAAACCGTATCCCTTATTTACAAACCGGTAAAGTTGACCTCGTTATTTCAAGCATGGGCAAAAACCCTGCACGTGAAAAAGTGGTCGATTTCAGTGAAGCTTACGCACCCTTTTTCCTAGGTGTCTTTGGAACCGCTGACGAGCAAGTTAGCAGTGCAGAAGATCTTGCTGGTAAAACAATTGGTGTAACACGTGGTTCAGTAGAAGATCTTGAGTTAAGTAAGTTAACTCCTAAAGACACAGTCATTAAACGATTTGAAGATAATAACAGTACTTTGTCTGCTTTTTTATCTGGCCAAGTTAGCTTAATCGCAACCGGTAATTTAGTCGTCACTGAAATTGCAACTCGTTACCCAGACAAAGCCCCACAAACTAAGTTTTTATTACAAAACTCTCCTTGTTATGTCGGTGTTATGAAAGGTGAACAAGCGTTACTTGATAGCGTTAACAGTTTAATTAAAGCCGCTAAGCAAAATGACGTATTAGAAGGACTTTCACAAAAATGGTTAAAAGCGCCGTTCCCTGCAGACCTTAAGTCATAAGTTGGAATAAAGACGATGAGCTATCAACTGGATTTTGCAGGTTTAGTTCCTTACCTGCCGCAATTTGCGGCAGGTTTATGGGCCACTATAGAACTCACTGTTATCTCAACACTAGGAGGGTTGTTATTAGGTACTCTTTGCGCACAGGGTCGAATCAGTAAAGATGCATGGTTACGAAGAAGTTGTTCCTGCTATATCGAAATCATTCGTAACACTCCGTTTATTGTGCAGTTATTTTTTATATTTTTTGGTTTACCTGCCTTAGGGCTCAAGCTTTCAGCTTGGCAAGCCGGCATGTTCGCGATGATCATTAATCTAGGCGCTTATAGTGCAGAAATAATTCGAGCAGGTATTGATGCAGCGCCAAAGGGACAATGGGAAGCAGGCCAAACACTTGGTTTAACAAGACGTCAGGTTTTTTGGCATATCATTTTACTACCAGCTTACCAACGTGTTTATCCAGCGTTAGTCAGCCAATGTATTATCGTCATGCTTGGCTCAGCCGTGGTCTCGCAAATATCCGTTGAGGAATTAACCTTTTCAGCCAACTTTGTGCAATCACGTAGTTTTTTAAGTTTTGAATCTTACATGGTAGCCGCATTAGTTTATTTACTCTTAGCAATATTAATGCGTCAGACGTTTGCATTAATAAAGCGTTTCGCTTTTAAAAACCCGTCTCTGTAGGAGGACTTTAAAATGGTACAGTTTACTGATTGGGATATTTTAAAAAACCTACTACTGGCAGCTCGTTGGACAATTTTATTGTCATTATTAGCGTTTGCAGGTGGTGGTCTATTTGGTTTGATACTAACCCTATTGCGCAGTATGCGTAGCAAAATCACCACTCGAATTATTCAAACTTACGTAGAAATATTCCAAGGTATTCCATTGCTGATGCAATTGTTTTTAACCTTCTTTGGCTTATCGTTAATTGGTATTGAAGTGGACGCTTGGTCTGCCGCAGTAATTTCTTTAACCCTGTTTAGTAGTGCCTTTTTTCATGACATTTGGCGAGGTTGTATCGAAGCGTTACCAAAAGGTCAGTGGGAAGCCTGTCGTACACTAGGTTTAACTTATTTACAAACCATGCGTTACGTTATTGTGCCGCAAGCGATGCGCATGTCGATCGCACCTACCGTCGGCTTTTCTGTACAAATAGTTAAAGGTACAGCGCTCGCATCTGTTATTGGTTTTGTTGAGTTAACTAAAGCTGGCACCATGATCAATAATGCCGTTTTTGAACCCTTTAAAGTCTTTGCACTAGTTGCAGTATTGTACTTTCTTATCTGTTTTCCACTTTCTGTTTTAGCTCGCCATTTGGAGAAAAAAAATCATGTCGCTCGTTAGCCTAGATCAAGTCCATAAATACTATGGCGAAAACCACGTATTAAAAGGTGTTGACCTTAAGGTCGAGGCTGGTGAAGTAGTTTCTATCATTGGTCGCAGTGGTTCAGGTAAAAGCACCCTTCTACGTTGTATGAATGGTTTAGAAGAATACCAAAAAGGTGCGGTTATTGTTGATAATCAGTCGGTTGAAAATGATGATTACAAACTACGTTTATTAAGTCGTAGTGTGGGAATGGTATTTCAAAACTTTAATCTTTTTCCACATATGACGGTAGGTGAGAACGTCATGCTAGCGACTAAGCTAGTCATGAAAAAGTCTTCTGCGGAAAGTGAAATGTTAGCTAAAGAACTATTAGAGAAAGTTGGACTAGCAGATAAATTCTCAGCTTATCCTGGTAATTTATCTGGAGGTCAACAACAGCGTGTTGCTATTGCGCGATCACTGGCTATGTCACCTAAAGTTTTATTATGTGATGAGATAACCTCTGCATTAGATCCAGAGCTAGTAGGTGAAGTACTAAAAGTATTAGAAAAACTTAAACAAGAAGGTATGACATTAATACTGGTGACACATGAAATGAACTTTGCACGCGATGTTGGCGATAGAGTGGTATTTATGAATCAAGGCCGAGTATGGGAGACAGGTCAAAGTGATGAAGTATTTTCTAACCCACAAACCGAAGAATTACAAAGTTTTCTTGCGGCTGTGAGATGATAGAAAGCTATTTTTACTGCCTATATTAGCCTACAAGGAAGAGTAGATGACCAGCAACAGTCACTCATTGATTGAGCGTATTACTAAACATTACCCAGACTTGACGCCAAATAGTCGTCGCTTAGCCGACTATTTACTGCTGAACCCTGAGAAAGTCCTGATCATGTCAACAAATGACATTGCAGAGGTGTGTTCTGTTTCTAAAACCAGTGTCAGTCGTTTTATTCGTCGCTTAGGCTATGCGGATCATCTTTCTCTACGTAATGAGTTATTAGCAGTACGCGAAAGAGGCCAACCGGTATTAACAAGTGCATTAGATAACTGCGATTTTCACCAAGAGATTCAAGCTTTAGAGCGCTTACGGGAGCAACTTAAAAGCGTTGATATGAAAGCGATTATTAAACATCTTGCTGAAGCGAAACGTATTAAAATTATTGGTTATCGCAACAGTTACCCTCTGGCGCTTCACTTTAGACAACAGCTGATGCAATGCCGCAGTCATGTAGAACTGCTTCCTTTACCAGGGCAAACTATCGGTGAAGATTTAGCTGCAATTGAAGAAGACGATTTTGTGATTGTGATAGGTATTCGCCGTCGAGTAAGTCATTTTTCAAAAATAATTGAGCAGTTGCAAACACATCAATGTTTATTGATCACGGATCAATCTGGGCAAAAATACGTACAAAGTACCACCCATTCACTGATTTGCCATATGAATAATGAAACGCCTTTAGATAGCTATGCGGTTCCCATGAGTTTAATTTCTCATTTGGTTAATAACACCTATCAATTATTAAATGGTGAAGCGACCAAAGTAAGCAGTAAAATAAGTGTTAATTATTCCAAGCTCAATGAGTTAGAGTAAATATTAAATTAAATAATCAGCCGTAAGAGTAATAATTAAATGATAAATGTTATAAATAAACTTAAAAAAGAGTGGTTTTTAGTGGGCATGGTGATCGCCATTGCGTTAGCTACAATAACCGCTGAACTTGGTAAATCAGGAGGATTAATTCATCTTGATAAACTTACCGGTATCGGTGTTGCGATTGTCTTCTTTTTACATGGTTTAGGGCTTTCCCCTTCTGCGATTAAAGCCGGTGTCAGCAACTGGCGTATGCACATCTACATTCAAGCTGCGACGTTTATTGCTTATCCTCTACTTTGGATCATTTTTGGTGATCTATTGCTAGCTTATATGCCAGCAGCATTAGCATTTGGTTTCTGCTACTTATTCGTTTTGCCAAGCACTATCTCTTCTTCAGTGGCGATGACCAGTGTTGGTAAAGGTAATGTTCCGGGGGCAATTTTTAATGCCTCATTATCTAGTATTCTAGGCATTGTGATCACGCCTCTTTTAATCCAAGCATTCATGGGTTTTGAAGGTGTTGAACTTGATTTAGTCGCTTCTATTACCTCGATTGCTAAGTTACTGTTATTACCAATGATCCTAGGGCAATTAGCGAGACCTTTTTTATTAAAATTTGCGGAAAGACATAAATCAGTAGTGAGTAAGGTTGATAAATACGTCATTTTATTAATCGTTTATAACGCTTTTTGTGACTCTGTTGCGAACGGCATTTGGAGTTCATTCTCAATGCAAATGTTGATCACCTCGATTGCCATTTGTGCAGTGGTATTACTGTGTATGGTTCACCTTATTCAATGGGGAGCTCGCCGTTGTCAATTTCAATTAGCCGATGAAGTAGCGGCGGTATTTTGTGGCACTAAAAAAACACTCGCAGCGGGTATTCCGATGGCGACCGTTATTTTTGGCAGTAATCCCGACTTAGGCATGATCCTATTACCTATCATGCTGTATCACCCGATTCAGATTTTCTACTGCGCAATACTAGCTAGCCGTTATGCCACTCAAAGTGAACAAGTTAAGACGGCCTCTTCACATTAAGTGTTAAGTAGCTTTAAAGATAACAGTAGTAAAAAATAGTGACAAAAAAACAAGGTTAAATAAAGCAGCCTTAAACAGGGAGTACGTTAAACATGGATCACCTAATAACTAAAGACGCAAGTGTGTACTGTACACAAGGGCCCGATAATTTAGCGGCAACTGCTGACGGTGAGCTAAGTGGTTTAACCTTCGTGTTTAAAGACCTATTCGATGTCCAAGGTTATGTCACAGGAGCAGGTAATCCGGCGTGGTTAGCAAGCCATCAACCAGCGCAGCAAAGTGCGAGTTTAATTGAGCGCTTGTTAGCCAATGGTGCAAGCTGCGTCGGCCGCGTTCAAACCGATGAGCTTGCTTACAGTTTAAACGGGCAAAATATCCACTATGGTACGCCCGTTAATCCGCTTGCGCCAAACTGCTTACCGGGAGGATCTTCAAGTGGTAGTGCAGTGGCCGTTGCAAAGGGTGAAGCTGATTTCTCAATCGGCACAGATACTGGCGGTTCAGTGCGCGTTCCTGCCAGTTATTGTGGTCTATTTGGTTTACGCCCAACACTTGGGAAAGTGAGCTTAGATAATGCTTTTCAATTATCAAAAAGCTTTGATACCGCAGGCATTTTCAGCCAAGACTTAAACAAACTAGCGAATGTTTTTTCATTATTAGGTGCTTCAACACAACCGGTAACTGATCCCCAAAAACCGGCAATTACTTTAAAAAAACAAGGACAAGTTGCACAAAATTTGTATCTAGATAAAACATTACAGCAACAATTCAGTGCCCAAAGGTTGAGTGTATTAAGCCGTTGGTGCCAACAAGCTAATATCACACTGCTAAGCTGTGATCTATTAGCCGACACAGAGCAAACTCTTGATAAGCTGAGTCTATTATTCCGCACTATTCAAGGTTTTGAAATAATTGAGGAGCACGAGGCTTGGTTAACAAAACACGGTGACGCCTTAGATCCTTCAATTCTACAACGTGTGATTTGGGCACGTACTATTACGCCCGAACAATATCGTGAAGCTAAAGTACAACAGCATAATTTTAAACAACAATTACTTAGCCAGTTTAATGATATGCAAGGTTTATGGGTGATACCAACCACTCCATCAGGCCCACCAGCGCTGACTATGGCAGGTGAAGCACTAGCTGAATATCGGTCGCAATTAATGGGATTAACCAGCATTGCAGGTTTAGCCGGTTTTCCACAGTTACATCTACCGATACAAAACTTACAAGAAGGACCCTGCGGATTTTCATTGATGGGTATCGATAACCAGGAAGCGGATCTGATCAAAACGGGTCTTAGCTTATGGCAAGGAGAGCAATAACGATGACATTTCAAACTTCATTTACCGCACCACATTACAAAGCAGCACAAGCCGGACAAGCAGTATTAGATGCCGGCGGAACGGCTAGCGAAGCAATGGTGGCAGCGGCGGCGATGGTGTCAGTGCAATATCCACACATGAATAGTATTGGTGGAGATGGTTTCTGGTTAATTTGTAAAGCAGGGGAAAAACCGGTCGCAATTGATGCCTGCGGTGGTGCAGCGCTAAATATTGATGTGGAAAGTTACCGACAGCAAGCGGATGAATTACCAGAAAGTGGTGGTAAATCAGCAATAACCATGGCGGGTACGGTTGCAGGTTGGCAACAAGCTCTTAAGTTAGATAGCAGTGGGCTCAATGGTAAAGCGATGCCTTTAAATAGGCTACTTAAACCTGCTATTGATGCCGCTGAACAAGGAATTGAAATCACCCAAAGTTTGGTTGATGCCAGTGAAAAAACGCTGTCTCGTTTAAGTCATTTAGCTAATTTTGCAGCGCGTTTTTTGGATCAAGATGAAGTCTTAAAAGTAGGTGAAAGCCTCATTAATCAACCATTGGCAGATACCTTTAAACATTTAGCTGAGAAGGGTTTAGATGACTTTTATCGAGGTGAGCTTGCCAAACAAATGGCGGATGAACTTGCTGATGCCGGCAGCCCGTTAACGTTGAATGATTTTAACCAGTACCAAGCCACGGTATCAACGCCGTTAACGGTGGATATCTCTAAGGGTAGTTTATATAACTTAGATGCACCCACTCAAGGTTTAGCGTCATTATTAATCTTAGCAATTTACGACCGTTTAGTGGATCAAGTGACCTCTGAAGTTGAACATATTCATCTGTTAGTAGAAGCAACTAAACAAGCCTTTATCATTCGCGATCAGCAAATCACCGATCCCGCGTACCTAGATGTACCTTTGCAGCAATTATTAAATGACGATGTGATAAAAAAATGTGCAGCTAATATCTCTTTTGAACAAGCATTACCTTGGCCACATGTCGCAAAACCCGGTGATACAGTATGGATGGGAGCATCGGATCAATACGGCACCATGGTCAGTTTTATTCAAAGTATTTACTGGGAGTTTGGTTCAGGCGTAGTACTACCAAGCAGTGGTATTACATGGAATATTCGCGGTAAAAGTTTCAGCCTTGACGCAAATCATCACAACGTACTTGCTGCAGGTAAAAAACCATTCCATACCTTAAATCCAGCCTATGCAGAGCTCAAGGATGGACGTCGTTTTGTTTACGGTTCAATGGGCGGTGAAGGACAACCACAAACGCAAGCTTGTTTATTTAGCCGCCACCTTTATCAAGGCATAAGTTTAGCGGCTTCAGTTTCAAAACCTCGTTGGTTGCTAGGGAGAACTTGGGGTGACAGCAGCAATAACTTACGAGTAGAAAATCAACTTTACAAACAACACGGTGCCACCTTAAGAGCGCTGGGTCACGATATAACAATAGTGGCTGATAATAATGAATTAATGGGGCACGCAGGTGCCATTATGCTCGATAAAAACGGGAAAGCAGCAGCAACTAGCGATCCTCGTAGTGATGGGCAAAGTTTACTTGGAGAAAAAAATGACCACTAAATCCCTATTTGAAACACTTAACCCGCCAGTTCGTTTATTAATGGGGCCGGGACCAATCAATGCGTATCCACGTGTTCATCAAGCTATTTCTAGTGCATTAATCGGTCAATACGATCCGGTCATGACAGGTTACATGAATCAAGTGCAATCCCTATACCGTGGTGTGCTTGAAACCGAAAACCAACAAACGATGTTAGTTGATGGTACTGCACGTGCAGGTATCGAAGCGGTATTGGTTTCCATTTTACAACCTGGCGATAAAGTATTAATTCCAGTGATTGGCCGCTTTGGACACTTATTGTGTGAAATTGCACAGCGTGTTGGTGCCGTTGTTAAAACCATCGATATTGAATGGGGTGAAGTTTGCCCGCCAGAATTAGTAGAACAAGCAATTAAAGAGTTCCAACCGAAACTATTAGCAACGGTACAAGGTGATACCTCTACCACCATGAATCAACCGCTTGCTGAAATAGGTGAAATTTGTCAACGCCATGGCGTTTTATTCTACTGTGATGCAACTGCCTCTATTGCAGGCAATGAACTGAAGATGGATGAGTGGCACTTAGATGCAGTTTCAGTTGGTCTACAAAAATGTTTAGGTGGTCCATCGGGTAGCGCACCTATTAGCCTAAGCGACCAATGTGCAGAAGTTATCAACCGTCGTAAACACGTTGAAGCAGGGATTAAAGCAGACCATCATACTGCCGGTACCGATATTAGAATTCAGTCTAACTATTTTGATTTAGCCATGGTAATGGATTATTGGGGGCCAGAACGTTTAAACCACCATACCGAAGCCACCAGCATGTTATATGCAGCACGAGAATGTGCGCGTATTTACCTTGAAGAAGGCAGTGAAAATGTTATTGCTCGTCATAAACAAGCTGGTGATGCAATGGCAATGGGTTTGAAAGCAATGGGATTAACATTGTTCGGTAATCAACAATTTAAAATGAATAACGTGGTCGGTGTTTATATTCCAGATGGCATTGACGGTGACAAAGTACGACAAGAGTTATTGTTATGTTTTGGCATTGAAATTGGTACTTCCTTTGGCCCTCTACATGGCAAGATCTGGCGCATTGGAACGATGGGCTTTAACGCTCGCCAAGAGTGTGTGTTAACAACATTAGCGGCACTAGAGTCGATCTTATTAAAATACAAAGCTGGCATTCAGCCTGGTCAAGCAGTCACTACTGCAATGCAGTATTACACTGTTTAAAAGGAGCCTTTATGTCCCAGACTACAACAAATGACGGTGCGCAAAAAATCATGCAATGGGCGGATCACCTCGCCACATTCACGGCCATGCAAGGCGGTTTGCTTCGTGCTTATTTAACAGCAGAGCATAAACTAGCGCATCAACAAATTGAACAGTGGATGCAACAAGCTGGCCTACAAACTTGGGAAGATAGTGTCGGAAACCAATGGGGACGTAAGCTATCTGCTAATCCAACATTACCCACTGTATTAATAGGTTCTCACAGCGATACCGTAGCCAATGCGGGTAAATATGATGGTAACTTAGGTGTGCTACTTGCAATTGAAGCAATGACGCAATTAATGGATCAAGAATTGCCCTTTCATGTTGATATTGTAGCCTTTGCAGATGAAGAAGGTACACGATTCAATACTACCCTGATTGGATCTAGTGCAACTGCCGGCTGCTTTAAGCCAGAATGGTTAGCCATCACTGATAACCAAGGCATTAGCATGGCACAAGCGATGACTGATTTTGGTTTAGATCCGATGCGAGCAGGCCAAGATAAACGCAATGCCGATGATATCTTAGCGTATTTAGAAGTACATATTGAGCAAGGTCCGGTACTAGAAGATCTCAATTTACCGGTGGGAGTTGTAACTGGTATTGCCGGTGCAAAACGCTATCAATTCAAACTTAAAGGCATGGCTGGTCATGCTGGCACAGTACCCTTAGCATTACGTAAAGATGCTATGTCAGGTGCCGCACAAATGATTGGTATGATTGAGCAATTTGCCTTTGACCATGGCATTGTCGCTACCGTTGGACGCTGCGATGTGTTTCCTGGTGCAGTGAATGTGATTGCAGGTGAAGTACATTTCACCGTCGATATTCGCAGTCAATCTCAGTCAACTTTAGAGAGTTGTTGTGAAAAGCTATTACAGAATTTAACTGATATTGCCGACAAACGTCAACTGACCTTAACACATGAAAAACTTTACCAAGCAGAAGCAGTTTTATGCAGTGATGATCTACAACAAAAATGGGGTGAAGTGGTTGAAAAGCATACTCAAAAAACACCTTGTTTTCTATCAAGTGGTGCAGGTCATGATGCCATGGTGATCACCAATATTGCAGATATCGCCATGTTGTTTGTACGCTGTGAAAAAGGGATTAGTCATAACCCTAGAGAACAGGTGATGGTTTCCGATGTCGCCGTAGCCTTGGATTGTTTAATCGATATGGTTAAAAAACTTGCTGCGTAAGCTTTTTCATTTCTAAATTCGCATAGCAAAAAAAGAGATAAAAAAGAGCACTTAAATACCTTATTTAAGTGCTCTTTTATTAGTCACCTAAAAGGTTAAAACCATCGGCTTTAGCCGGTCAGCTTTAGCTATAATCTCTCTATTCGTGTTAGGAGGTAGTTATGGATTATAGATATGGCAGCCATACAGTTTTTAAAATTCAATACCACTTTGTTTTTGTGACTAAATATAGATATCAAGTATTACAAGGGGATGTTGGTTTAAAAGTAAGAGAATTAGTTCGGCAAACATGTAATGCCTTTGAAATTGAGATTTTAAAAGGCGTTGTGAGTAAGGATCATGTTCATCTTTTAGTTTCAGCGCCACCGAATATGGCGCCCAGTGAAATAATGAGAAGAATTAAAGGGCGTTCATCTGCTAAATTATTTGAAAGTTTCCCGGATCTAAAAAAAAGATATTGGGGTCGTCATTTCTGGGCTAGGGGATATTTTTGTGTCACATCAGGAGATGTTACCGAAGAAATGATTAAGGAATATCTAGAGCACCACTTTGAAGTTAAAGGTGACGACAATTTTAGAACGGAAGGTTAATTCAACGGGTCTTTGACCCGTATCCGGACTTTAGTCCGTAAAACTAACCCACCTACTTTAGTAGGTGGTTGTTGAGTTCAATACAATAACTAAAACTTTAATAAACTCAAATACACTAGTCGATACAAGGATGGTTTGCTATCCAATGTTGTGCAATCTCATCACGTCGTGCAACCCAAACATCATCATGTGACTGTACATAATCTAAAAATTTCTTCAGCGCCATAAAACGACTTGGCTTCCCTATTACTCGGCAATGCAAACCAATAGACATCATTTTAGGTTTGCTGTCACCTTCAGCATATAGACAATCAAAGCTATCTTTTAAATATTGGAAAAACTCTTCACCATGGCTAAAACCATAGGGAGAAGAAAAACGCATGTCGTTGTTATCTAACGTATAAGGAATGACTAAGTGTGGACGAGTTTCCTCTCCATCTTCATCGCTAGGTACTTGCACCCAAAAAGGAAGATCATCACCATAATAATCAGAGTCATACAACATGCCTCTCTGCTCTGCAACCAAACCGCGAGTATTAGGTGAGTCACGCCCTGTATACCATCCTAGTGGACGCGATCCTGTTAGATCTTCGATGATATCCAATGCTTGATGCATATGCTCACGTTCTTCTTCAATCGGCGTATGTTGATAATGAAGCCACTTTAAACCATGACAAGCGATCTCATGACCATCTTCAATAATCGCTTGGGTTACTTCTGGATTACGCTGTAAAGCAGTTGCTACGCCAAAAACAGTTAATGGTAAATCACGTAATTTGAATTCGTTAAGAATACGCCACACACCTGCTCTAGAACCATATTCATATAATGATTCCATACTCATGTGACGCTCTGGATAAGCTTCAGCACCCGCGATTTCAGACAAAAAGGTTTCAGAGTGCGGGTCACCATGCAACACACAATTCTCCCCACCCTCTTCATAGTTGAGCACAAACTGAACCGCTATCTTAGCGCCATTAGGCCAATTTGCATCGGGCACATTATCTCTTCCATAACCGATGTAATCACGAGGATTATTGATACTCATTTATTAACCTTCCTTAGTTTTATTATTTTCTAGATTCGCATAATAAGTTTGCTTTATTTATTAATACCATAGCTTATAAAAATTTATAAGGTCTGGTTTTATTATAAAGACTCTTTTTGCTGTTCGCCGGTCATGATAGTCGGCACCACTGACATACCAACACGTAGTTGGAAATCTGTGCTTTGTGCTTCAGCAATAATAAAACCGGCTGAATATAAGCATCGTTTATAAATTGACTACTCGAATCGAATTTAGGCTTATAAGCTGAAGAGCAACGAAGATAGTTGCCTCACGACTTCCCCACTAGGTGCTGATTCCTCCCACTATTTTAAATATAAGATGTCGTTATAACATTCGATAAGGGCTAACCATTTAAGGAGTAAATACTTATTTTTATACCTGTCGAGGCACATTAACGAAGTTGATTCTTATAAAGATCAATATATTACGCCTTGTATTGAGGTCCGTGTTAGCTATCAATAACGCATCTTTCATTGGTAACGGGTATAGGATGTTATGTAAATATACATTAGCAAGCATAACTAAGATTGTACAAAACCATGGTAACAAGTGAACACTATAAAAAATAAACTTCCAATAACCTGCTCAATTAAAGTGCAACTAGTGCACCAAAAATGTATTAACTGCATTTACTATTTTTCACATTTAAACGGATAAAAACTTTAATTCATTGTTTTTAAATGACTTTATAAAGCCCTCTTTAAGTGGCACGATCGTTGCAAAAATTAACTTACAAGTTCCAATCGTTCCACATAATGCATAGGGAAATACAAGATGAGTGACGCTTCAGAGTTAATTTACGAGCTCGATGATAATCCATCGCGCAAAGAATCTTTTTTTGCAGCCATACAGCATGTATTGGCTAGTTTTATTGGCATCATTACCCCCACCTTAATCATTGGTGGTGTACTTGGTTTAGGTGAGGAGATCCCTTATTTAATATCGATGGCATTAATGGTGTCTGGTGTAGGCACCATCATTCAAGCTAAGAAACCAATGGGTATTGGCGCAGGCATGATCTGTGTGCAAGGCACAAGTTTTGCTTTTTTAAGCTCAGTATTAGCAGCCGGATTTATTGCAAAAGCAAATGGAGGTGGTCCAGATCAGATCTTATCGCTTATTTTTGGTGTTTGTGTTCTAGGTGCCTTTGTAGAGATTGCTGTCAGCCAGTTTTTAGAAAAGCTAAAACGAGTGGTTACTCCTGTGGTTACAGGTACTGTGATCACGGTTATTGGCATTAGTTTAATCAAAGTAGGTTTTACCGATTTAGCCGGTGGACAGTGGTTATTAACCAATAAACCAGAGCTTTTTGCGAGTTTTGATAACTTATTTTTAGGTGTATTAGTGATGGCAAGTATTATTGTTGCACATAAATACGGTAACCAATGGGTGCGTTTATCCTCAATTATCATCGGCATGTTAGTAGGTATGGCTGCTGCGGTATTAATGGGCAAAGTTAATTACAGTGCTATCGGTAATGTAGAGACACTAATTAGCATACCTGTTCCTTTTAAATACGGCTTCTCTTTTGATTTAGCTGCGTTTATTCCTGTTGCGCTTATCTACCTGATTACTGCGATTGAAACATCTGGTGATATTACTGCCAACTGTATGGTATCAAAACAACCTATCAGCGGAGCCTCTTACCTTAAACGTATTAAACAAGGTATCTTAGGCGATGGTGTTAACTCATTAATTGCGGGCATATTTAATACTTTTCCAAATACTACCTTTAGCCAAAACAACGGAGTAATACAATTAACGGGTATTGCTAGCCGCTTCATTGGCGTTTGGATTGGTATGATCTTAATTGTGATGGGTTTGTTTCCTCATATTGGCGCTTTATTTCGTGCAGTTCCTAACTCTGTTTTAGGTGGTGCAACCATTATTATGTTTGCGACCGTTGCTATGGCTGGAGTAAAAATATTAACTCATGTGGAATTAAATAGAAAAAATATGCTCACCTTAGCCGTTTCATTTGGGATGGGATTAGGCGTGTTATTAGTACCGCAAGTGGTTAATACTGTTGCCGCAAATATTGGCGGAGATTTAGGTGCAATAGTAAAAAGTATCTTTGGCTCACCAATCACTGCGAGTGGATTAACAGTTGTATTTTTAACGCTATTTTTAGGTGAATACCCTGAAAAATATAACCCTATTATTCAAGACTTTCCGATTGATGAAGAGATGCCACAACAAGTGAAAAATTAAATTTTCAAAAAAAATAACATAAAAAATTAGCTCACCATTTTTCTTAATGCATACGTTGATGCAATTAATACAGAAATGGTGAGTTTTTCTTTAAATGACGCGGCAAAGTTACCTCCCTGCCAACTACCTTCTACAATAAAGATCATACTATCCTCTACAATAAAGTTCAAAAATTTAAGAAATACCCTCGGTAGTCTGTAGCAATTAATATGAATATTCTCGTTATCGTTCAGGGTACTAAAATCAACATTCGCCAATATAGATCCAAGCTTCGCTTTTCATTTCCTAACTTCATTACTCCATCACCTTGCCACCCCGTCATTTCGATAAATCTAGAATAATAGTTTGACATAAGCTTTAAACCGGAATATATTTCGAACAATCCAGAAATAACGAATAAAGGTAAGTAAATGAGTCCAGAAATATTAACAATGGCCAAAGAGGCCTTAAATATGTTTGCTTTTTTAGCGACAGAATTGATCATTCTTTTTTTAGCAATCAGCTATTTAGTAGGGGTATTACAAGAATTTATTACGCCACAAAAAATTCAATCAATTTTAAGTTCACGTAATGGCAAGGGTTACATTATCGCCGCCCTATTAGGCTCGATTACCCCCTTTTGCTCTTGCTCAACCATCCCTTTTTTAAAAGGCTTACTCAGAGCAAGAGCTGGTTTTGGACCAATGATGGTATTTTTATTCTCTAGTCCTTTACTTAACCCTGTCATTATTGGTCTTTTTGTCATTACTTTTGGCTTTGAAGTCGCCTTATTTTATTTTCTTATCGCTATTATTGTAGCGGTCACTGCTGGCTTTGTATTAGAAAAATTGGGCTTTGAAAGGTATGTAAAACCGGAAGCTTACGAAGCAGTAAAAAGTGATAAACCTTGCAGCAGCGCAAAAAAAGAAACAGCCACAAGTTCTTGCAGTGGCGATAGCGATGACAATAAAAACAGTGATATTGATAATAATAATAATAATAATAACAAAGCAGTGCAGAACAATGCTTGTGCAAGCGCCGCTACCAACACTGTTACCAAAAACACTCAGAAGAATAGTTCCTGTGCAGTAAATGCAGCCGTGACTTCGGACTGCGGCAATAATGTTAAGCCTAAAAAAGAAGATAATCGTTGGTTACGTATTTGGTTATCAACTTGGAAAGATTTCAAGCAAGTTTTTCCTTACTTATTAATTGGTATTTCATTAGGGGCTTTCATTTACGGTTTTATGCCAACAGATTTAATTGCAGAGTACGCAGGGGAAGGCCATTGGTACGCAATTCCTATCGCAGCCGTTATTGGTATCCCACTTTATATTCGAGCTGAAGCAGTTATTCCTTTAAGTGCGGCATTAGTGGCAAAAGGTATGGCGTTAGGCTCTGTGATGGCATTGATTATTGGTAGCGCAGGTGCCAGCTTAACTGAAGTTATCCTGTTAAAATCTATTTTCAAAAACCAAATGATTATTGCTTTTCTTGCGGTGATCTTAGGTATGGCGATGGCTGCCGGTTATCTTTACTCTTTTCTGTTTTAAAATAAAGCAATCAGGTCGTTTATAGTCGGCCTGATTGCCCCACCTTTTAATGACTAATGATTGGCACTCTCTAAGATTTCCAGTAATATCGAAATATATAAAATTTAAAATCTAACCTATTAAATAGAAAAGGTAAAATAATGGATATTGATGTTGTAGCCAAAGCATTAAAAGAGTTAGGTCACCCAACACGTTTGAGTATTTATAAAAGCGTCGTTCGAGCAGGTTATCAAGGTATCGCGGTGGGCAGCTTACAAGAAAAGCTAGCAATACCCGGCTCTACCCTATCGCATCACATATCCAGCTTGCTTTCAGCAGAACTTATCTCGCAACGTCGTGAAGGACGCACACTTTTTTGTGTCGCCGAATATAAAAAACTACAATCAGTCATTGGATTCTTACAAGATGAATGCTGTATTGATGAAAACAGTTGATATGCATGTACCGTTCAAGATATAAAAATTAGCAGTCTATAAGCAACTGACACTGATTTAAAAATAAGAGATTAGCCGAGTTTATTGATAGTTCTAATAAACTCGTTTTTTAATACTCTTATGGACACAACACTTCTAAACCTTTTTCAGCTAAATCCAACTTCGCACTTTCCGGTAAAGACGCATCGGTGATCACTGCATCAATTTTGTCGATATCTAAAGCGTGAAAAGAAGCTATTTTTCCATACTTAGAAGAGTCTGATACCAAATAAACTATTTTTGAGACCTTCGAGATTGCTCGTTTAACAGTTACTTTGTCTTCATTCGGAGTTGATAAGCCTTTCAAGCTCCATGATGAGGTTGAAATAAAAGCCATATCAATATTCATACTCAATAAAAAATCAGCCACTTTAGAGCCCACCGTTGATTGATTTTCTCGATCAATTTTTCCACCGGTATGGTAAATCTCATTTAAAGAATGGGTCATTAAAAAGGTAGCAATAGAGAAGTCATTAGTAATGATGAGTAAATCACTACGTTGAGAGATTTGGTGAGCAATCTCTAATGCGGTAGTACCTGCATCTAAATAAATCGTCGCGCTTCCCGGAATCAGACTCGCAGCCAACTTTCCAATTTGTTCTTTTTGTTCTGAAAACTGCATAATCTTCATTTCACGAGATAATTCACTATGAATTATTTGTGTCAACTGAACCCCACCAGATACAGAATTAACCTTGCCCTGTTTTTCTAATTTATCAATATCTCTACGCACAGTCATATGAGAAACATCTAATAAATCAGCTAGTTCAGTAATGCTAACTACTTCTTGGCTTTTTAAAAGCGTCAGTATTCTTCGTTGTCTTTCAGCTGGGATCATAAGGTCACTATCTAATAACAAAAGGAATAATAATATTAGCAGATAAACACCAACTTGTGAATATCTGTGAATTTATGTGTAGGCAAATAGCCAAAAATCGTAATTACTATTACTTATGGTTATAAATCAATCTACATTCACGTTATTCTGGTAAAAAATGTTCTTTTCATGTTAACCCACACCACTGCATGTTAATAAATGTTACTTAGTGTTAATAAATGTGATTTACAGCATGTTATTCATACGTAATTGCGCATATACTCCCAAACATAAACATAAATTAACAGTAAATTAACATTATCCTCATCACTACAGATTTTGTTAACTAATGACATTCATCGCTTTCATATAAATAATGTGTTCGATGAAATTAAATATGGGCAAAACACTGACAATTTAACAAAAATTCATTTATCAACATATATAAGGTTATTTATATGAATATTATCATCACAGGTGGCGCAGGTTTTTTGGGCGCCAAACTATCAGAAAGTTTATTACTTCAGTTCTCTGAAATTAATTCAATTAAACTTGTTGACCGGGTCCAGCCAAGTATAAACTTAGCTGCGAATGATAAAGTACAATTTATTACTGCAGATATTACAAAATCAGAAGAAATTGCTCAGATCATTACTGAACAAACAACCCATATATTTCATTTAGCAGCAATAGTGTCAAGTCATGCCGAAGAAGATTTTGAGCTAGGCATGCTAGTTAACTTAAAAGCAACAGAACTTTTGCTTGAACGCTGTCGTCATGTAAATCCTAAAATTCGCTTTATTTTCTCTAGTTCTCTTGCTGTATTTGGTGGAGAATTGCCTGAAAAAATTGATTATATGACAGCAATGCAGCCAAGTTCTTCATACGGCACCCAAAAGGCAATTTGTGAATTATTGGTAAATGATTATGCAAGAAAAGGTTTTGTTGATGCACTTTCAGTTCGACTACCAACTATCTGTATACGCCCAGGTAGCCCTAATAAAGCGGCATCGTCATTTGTTAGTAGCATCATACGAGAGCCACTCAAACATGAACAATCTAACTGCCCCGTTGATATTGATTTAGCGCTTTGGATTTCTAGCCCAAACAACGTCATAAAAAATATTATTCATGCAAGTCAACTAAATACTTCATCGCTAAAAGGTTTCCGCACCATCAATTTACCTGGACTGCAAACATCACCAAGAGAGATGATTGCATGCCTCATTAAAAAAAATGGAAAACCTGCGTCAGAGCTTATCTCCTATGAAAAAGATATAAATATAGAAAGTATCGTTGCTAGTTGGCCGAAGTCGATGAATAACGAAAGAGAACTAGAATTAGGATTTTCGAAAGACAATAATTTCACTGTAATCTTAAAAGAATTCTTAAATACAACGAATTAAACCTTTACTAATTATCGCGAGGAGCTACAACATGTTACCCATATCAGTTATCGGTTTAATAATAGCCGTATTTGTCCTAATATTTTTAGTTTTAAGAACCAGAGTTCATGTATTGATCGCAATGCTAGTAGCAGCTTGTATTGCCGGATTAATTGGAGGCTTAAGTGTAGATCAAACAATGTCTGCAATCAGTAAAGGTTTTGGTGGCACACTAGGTGGCATCGGCATTGTTATTGGTTTAGGGGTAATGATGGGAGCTATTTTGGAAACATCAGGTGCCGGAGAGTCAATCGCTTATCATTTTATTAAATGGCTAGGTAAAAGAAAAGAAGAGATGGCTTTAGCAATCACAGGTTATATCGTTAGTATTCCTGTTTTTGTTGATAGCGCTCTTATAATCTTATATCCAATCGCAAAGTCGTTAGCAAAAACATCAAATCGCTCAATTTTAACATTAACGGTATCACTTGCTGGTGGTTTAGTTGTTGCACACCATTGTATTCCACCAACACCAGGTCCTTTAGGTGTTGCAAGTATCTTTAATGTTGATTTAGCTTCTATGCTTGGTTTTGGACTTCTGATTGCAGTCCCATGTGTATATGGCATTATTTTATATTCACGTTGGCTTGAGAAACATTTTCCTGAATTTACAGTAATCCCTGAGTTAAATAAAACAGATGGGGATCTTAAGAAAGTACACGAAGATTATATGGCTTCTAAAACATCTAAGGATTTACCTTCTTTAATTAAATCGATTATGCCAATTGTTGTTCCAATAGCATTAATTTTAATCAAATCCCTGATGAGTTTAGCCGAAAATCAATTTAATATGGAAGGATTATCGTCTAGTACAATCGGTACTCTTTTTAACTTCTTAGGCCACCCAATTATTGCATTATCTATTAGTACTTTATTAGCAGTATATACACTAACACCATATTTAGATAAAGAAGCTACGACTTCTAAATTAGAAGAAGGAATTTCAACATGTGGAATTATTTTATTAGTGACAGGTGCAGGTGGAGCGTTAGGAAGTGTATTACGCGAGTCTGGTGCAGGCGCGGAAATAGCTAATCAGATTGTTAGCTTATCGATTTCACCAATTATGATTCCGTTCATTATCGCTACACTTGTTCGAATAATTCAAGGAAGTGGTACAGTATCAATGATAACAGCGGCATCAATATCAGCTCCAGTATTAGCCGAAATGCAAGGGGTCAATATGTTATTTGCTGCCTCAGCTGCAACAATGGGAAGCCTATTTGCAGGTTACTTTAACGACAGTTTATTCCATATAGTTAACCGTTTAATGGGCGTTACTGAAGTCAAGAAACAACTAATCATTTGGACGATACCAACCACTATTGCATGGGCTATTGGTGGTTCATTGATTATGACTTTAAACCTAATATTTGGCAGCCAAGGCAGTATCTATGATCCATTATTCCCTTTATTGGTTCTAGCAGGTTGCATATTTTTTGTTAAAAGCCAGAGTAAAATAACAGAAAAACTTATACAACAAACTGCATAATAGAAGCACTAGTACTTAAATCAAGAATGGAGCACTCGAAATACTCCATTCTTTCGCCTTAATTAATAACTAGAAATACACTTTATGTACAAGTAAATAAAAATTTAGATTAAAAAAATAAAATTATTTGTTCCGTTAATACTATTTTCATTTCCCTAAACTACCTAGTTAAAATAACTATATTACATTTAAGTACTTCATTAGATATCTATTTACTAACAACCTCCGTATTAAAATAATGCCCAACTTAATTTATTATGCTGCAGTATTCAATTTTCCTAAAAATTGTATTTATTCATTGAAAACACCAAAAATGTTAATAAATGTTAAATAAAGTTAATTAATGTGATTTAAAACATATTATCTGACCTATTCAAGGGGTACAATCTCAAATCAAGACATAAATTAACAATTATTAACGGAGGCGGTATGGCAAATCAAGTTAAATCTATCGGTGTGATAGGACTAGGATCGATGGGAATGGGTGCAGCAAAATCTTGTGTTACTGCAGGATTAGACGTTTATGGTATCGATTTAAATAATAAAGCATTACAAGAACTCAGTGAGTTTGGTGCTAAAGCTGTCTCCAATAATGCCTTAGATTTCTCAGACCAATTAGATGCGGTATTGGTACTTGTTGTTAACTCTAAACAAGTCAATATGGTGTTATTTGATACTGGATTAGCAGCTTCACTTAAACCAGGCACAGTAGTAATGGTATCAGCAACTATATCAGCTGAAGATGCTAAAAATATTGAGCAGAAGCTAAAAGAACACCAACTAATTATGTTAGATGCACCCGTTTCTGGTGGTGCAGCTAAAGCTGCCACTGGCGATATGACCATTATGGCATCAGGCTCAACACTCGCATTTGAAAAACTTCAACCTGTACTCGATGCTACAGCCGCCAAAGTCTATAACATTGGCGAACAAATTGGTTTAGGTGCAACCGTTAAAATTATTCATCAGTTACTTGCCGGTGTGCATATTGCAGTAGGCGCAGAAGCAATGGCACTTGCCGCACGCGCTAACATTCCACTAGATCTTATGTATGACGTTGTGACGAATGCAGCAGGAAACTCTTGGATGTTTGAAAACCGCATGAAGCATGTGGTTGATGGCGATTACTCACCAAAATCAATGGTCGATATTTTTGTTAAGGATCTCAACCTTGTTGCTGATACCGCTAAAGAACTGAAGTTCCCTCTTCCTTTATCGAGCACGGCTTTAAACATGTTCCTTTCTGCCAGCAATGCAGGATTTGGACAAGAAGACGATAGCGCAGTGATCAAAATTTTTGATGGAATAGAGTTACCAGGTGTGGAGAAATAATATGTTATTAGGTGTTATTGCAGACGACTTTACAGGCGCAACTGATATTGCAGGTTTTCTAGTTGAAAATGGCATGCGCACAATCCAAGTTAACGGTGTGCCAGCGACATCAACAGACATAAATGCAGATGCTGTTGTGGTTAGTTTAAAATCTCGTTCATGTCCAAGCCAACAAGCCATTGATGATTCAGTTGCCGCATTAAAATGGTTACAAGCCCAAGGCTGCCAACAGTTCTACTTTAAATATTGCTCTACCTTTGATAGTACAGCAAAAGGCAACATTGGCCCCGTTACAGATGCGTTATTAGATCAATTAGGAGAAGACTTTACGATTGTTTGCCCAGCTCTTCCAGTTAATGGGCGTACAGTGTTCAATGGCCATCTTTTTGTACTTGGTCAGTTGTTAAGTGAATCAGGCATGCGTAACCACCCTGTCACACCCATGACTAACTCTAATCTTATGCAGTTAATGGATGCACAATCAAAGGGTGAAACAGGTCTAATTGATTATCAAAATATTGAGCAAGGTGCTGACCATATAGTATCAGGCTTCGAGCAACTTAAAGCACAGGGAAAACGTTATGCAGTAGTGGATGCTTTTAATGCAACTCATCTAGATGAGATTGGTAAAGCAGTCAGCTCGCTTAAACTGATTACCGGTGGTTCAGGTTTGGCAGTGGGCATCGCAAACAACTGGGCCGAGCATTTGCAGGATCAATCCGAAGCGAAAAAAGCAGGTTATCCAGCCAAAGCACCTACTGTTATTTTCTCTGGTTCTTGCTCTGTAATGACAAATAAACAGGTTGAGGATTACAAAGCAAAAGCACCGCACTTTGCGATCGATATCGAAGATTGTTTACATAAAAAAGAATACAGCACCCAAGTTTGTGATTGGGTGATCAATCAATCTACAGGTCCACTAGCGCCAATTGTTTATGCAACAGCGGATGCTAAAGCACTGCAACTGATACAACAAAAATACGGTGCAGAAGTATCAAGCCAAGCGGTTGAGAACTTCTTTAGTAAATTAGCAATTAAATTACAAGCGCAAGGTATTACTAACTTTATTGTCGCTGGAGGAGAAACATCAGGTGTTGTTACACAAAGCTTACAAGTTGATAGTTTCCATATTGGCCCGCAAATCACACCGGGTGTGCCTTGGGTAAAAGCGGTTAATCAAAATCTATCTCTGGCTTTAAAATCAGGCAATTTTGGTGACCAAACCTTCTTTACTAAAGCGCAGGAGTATTTCCAATGAATGAAGTTCAATTAAGACAACAAATGGTTGATCTTGCTCGTTCAATGTTTGAACGAGGTTACGCAACCGGTGGTGCTGGAAATTTATCATTAAAACTACCTGATGGTAACTTTCTTGCTACCCCAACAGGTTCTTCATTCGGACGCTTGGTGGCAGATGAACTCTCTGTCGTAGATAAAGATGGCTTACATATTTCAGGCAAACGCCCCTCTAAAGAGGTCGCTTTTCACCTAGCGATTTATGAGAAAGATGAACAATGTAATGCCATTGTACATTTACATTCAACCTATTTAACTGCTTTATCATGCCTTGAAAACTTAGATCAAGATAATGCAATTAAAGCCTTCACACCTTATTACGTGATGCGCATAGGTGAATTGCCAGTGGTACCTTATTACCGCCCAGGTGCACCAGAAATTGCACAAGAATTATCAAAACTTGCTGGTAAGCATCGTGCATTTTTACTTGCAAATCATGGCCCTATTATTACTGGAACTGATTTTTTAGATGCTATTGATAATGCTGAAGAGCTAGAAGAAACTGCAAAATTAGTATTTTTATTAACAGGAAAACCAACTCGTTACCTAACAGATGAAGAAGTAACTGATTTAAAAGGGAGAGGAAAATAATGGCTAAATTTGCAGCAAACCTAACCATGCTTTTTACCGAAGTTCCATTTTTAGAGCGTTTTGAACGCGCACATAATGCTGGCTTTAAAGCAGTAGAATATTTATTTCCCTATGCGTTTGATGCCGATATTTTGGCTAATAAACTACAACAATTTGGCTTTGAGCAAGCACTGTTTAACATGCCTCCTGGCGACTGGGATGCTGGTGAACGTGGTTTTGCAGCAATACCTGGACGCGAACTAGAATTTCAAGAAAGTGTTAAAACAGCGCTAACGTACGCTAAAGCACTTAATTGTAAAAAAGTGCATGCAATGTCAGGTATTGTTGATCCACGCTTCACACGTGAACAACATACAAATACTTTTATTAACAATATCCGTTTTGCTGCTGATGCTTTTGCAGAACAAGATATTGAACTGATGATAGAGCCATTAAATACACGCGATGCGCCTAATTACTTTATTGCGCATCAACGACAAGCTGCAGATTTAATTAGGCAAGTTGAGCGTGCTAACGTGAAGCTTCAACTGGATCTTTACCACGCTCAAATCATGGATGGTGATCTTACACACCTTATTAATGATCTTGCTGATGTTACTGGCTATATTCAAATTGCCTCTATTCCAAGTAGAAATGAGCCTTTCGAAGGTGAAATCAACTATCCACACTTATTTACAGTACTGGATGACTCTGGATATGACGGTTGGATTGGTTGCGAATATAACCCTAAAAATACAACAGAAGAAGGTTTGGACTGGGTTAAGCCTTACTTATAAACGTCCAATAGCAAGCTAGCCAAATGACCGAACAAAGTGGCTACTAATTTATTTAGTAGCCTATTTAAACTTATTTAAAAGTAAGTTCAAATAGGGGTTCACCATGGATAGTACATTAATAGGTATTTTCCTCGGTATCATGGAATGATGCTAATGATCATAAAAATACGTATCCCATTAGCACTAGCAATATTTGCCACGAATCTTATTATGGGACTGTTTACTGATATGACACCACTGATTGGTTAACCCAATAAAAGCAAAATATCCAGCAACACAATCACCTGCTATTGCTTAATGTTTTTATAAAGGTCTAACAATGTTAGACCTTTATATTTCATCACTACCTAGTTTTTTCAACGCTTTACTATATTTCTTCTAGATTAAATAAGTACTTGCTACTTAATAACTCAATCCTTTTAACTATCTATATCTCAATAACAGTTAAATCCTATTTTCACCTCACTACTTCCAACGACAAAACAAGTTGGTTTACCTTTTTTAAGTTTTTTTCCTTGTATTACCCCCTCTCATTTTCACAAAAATTTATTTGAAGAACAAAAAAGTTAAAGACAGGAAAATTAGATAATAAAAAACAATAAGTTAAAAGCAATTACAAAAAATAATAAAACAAAGTAATAAAAGTTATTTTTTGAAACAATGTTTCAATTAAGTTCAATTATTAGATCCCTGTCAAAAATAAAACAAATTGACAACCAATAACATTGATTGGTTAACAACCCTGTCGTATTGTACTCACAGACGACTAATTATTAGACGATTAAAATATTTGAATAGCGTTATTCAGTTACGAATTTTGATGATTTTAATTGTTGCTAACAATAAGAAAAATGCAGCAACCTAATATAAATCAAAGCATTAACGAACTTCACAAGGTGTAAAAATGCATATTAATTATAATAGTAATCCAGTAGACGCAAAAACGTACGATACCACGCGGCTTCGAGATGAGTTCTTAACCGAAGAGATGTTTAAAGATAATGAAATTGTAACTGTATACAGCCATATTGATCGTATTGTGGTAATGGGAGTCTCACCTAAAAACAATAACTTAGTATTAGATGACTTTATTAATAATAAAGATTTTGGTACCGATTTTTTTCTTCAGCGTCGCGAGTTAGGAATGATTAACCTCGGTGGTAAAGCAGAAATAACAACCAAAGAAAAAGTTTATACGTTAAAGCATAAAGATGCTTTATATCTGGGTCAGGGCAATGAAAATATCGTATTTAAATCTTTAGAGAGTGAATCCCCCGCTTTATTATATTGTATTAGCGCACCATCTCACCATATTCATCCTTCTCGCATTATTCGTCTTGAGGATGCAAAGGTCGTAGATTTAGGTGATCAAAGCAATGCAAATGCACGCTGTATTAATCAATACATTCATCCTGATGTTTTACCTACCTCACAGTTATCAATGGGACTAACTTCATTAAAAGCTGGCAGTGTTTGGAACACCATGCCTCCTCATACCCACGAACGTCGTATGGAAGCTTATTTCTATTTTGATATTAAACCACAACAGGTGGTATTTCACTTCATGGGTCAACCGCAAGAAACTCGCCATATTGTTGTTAGAAACCATCAAATGGTGCTATCTCCAAGTTGGTCAATTCACTCAGGATGTGGAACACAAAATTATAGTTTTATTTGGGGAATGCTAGGTGAAAATCTTACATTCGATGATATGGATTTTGTTGATATGAACAAAATTCGTTAATTTTTCATTAATAATGACACGGAGTACAATTATGTCTAAGTTTAAAGTATTAACCCTTGCTACCACTATTGTCGGTGCACTTGGCGTTTTTTCAATGGCGAATGCTGCAACGGAAATAAAAGCAGCCTTCAACCAATCAGATAAACATCCCCAATACACAGCCCTCAACGATTTTGGAAAAAAATTCGCCGAAGCAACTGACGGTCGCTATAAATTGAATATTTTCCCAAATGAATTACTGGGCGATCAACGCGCATCATTAGAATTGGTACAAAATAGTGCAATTCAAATGGCTATAGTTGCTAATCCGCTGGTTGAAAACTACAGTGCAGATTTTGGCATTATTAGCCTGCCATACATATACAGTGGCTATGACCACCAACAAAAAGTATTCACTTCAGGTGTATTAGATAACCTATTCAAACAAACCACGCCAATGGGTTTTGAAGTATTAGCTGCATACACTGGTGGTGCTCGTAGCATGTACACTAAAGAAGGCCCTATCAATACGATTGCAGACATGAAAGGCGTGAAAACGCGAGTGATGCAATCTGACACCATGATTAAGACTCTTTCATGCATGGGTGGCCAAGGCGTTCCAATGGGACAGGGTGAAGTTTACTCAGCAATTCAACAGGGTGTACTTGATGGCGCTGAAAACAGTGAAATCACCTACTACGACCTTAAACAATATGAAGTTGCCCCATTTTATTCAGCGACCCGCCATTTAATGGTGCCAGACTTAGTGATTGTGAGTACTGACTTTATTAATTCAATGTCAGAACAAGATCGAGCTACCTTTAGACGTCTAGCCAAAGAAAGTACTGCTGCTGAATTTGATTTATGGAAGAGCCAAATCAAAGTATCTAAAGAAGCAGCACAGAGCAAAGGAGCTAAGTTTAACGAAGTTGATATCACTCAATTCCAAAAAGCATGTACTCCACTTCAACAAGAGTTAATCAAAACTGCCGCTCAAAAAGAGTTATACAACAAAGTTATTGCTCTGCGATAATTATTTGAGAAATAAGGTCAGGAAAACACTGACCTTATTTTTTCAGGATTAAATTATGCCAAATAATAAATTAAACCGCTTAGTTTCAGTGTTTCAGAAACTTAAATTCGGAATCGATAAAATACTTTCAATTTTTTTAATCGCACTGATGGGATTAATGACCTTACTGGTAACCTATCAAGTCATCGTTCGCTATGTTTTTGATAACCCTAGTGCTTTTAGTGAAGTTGCCTCACGCTACCTATTTATTTGGATGATTCTATTTGGAAGTGCCTATGTTTTTGGATTACGCGAACACATGGCGATCACCTTCATTAAAGATAAATTCAATAAAAAGACACGCATTATTGTTGAAATGTTTATTGAGTTAATCATCGTTATCTTTGCTTATACCGTGATGATTACAGGTGGTTATAACGGCTCTATGCGCCAAATGTGGCAACTTGATTCTTCATTACAGATCCCAATCGGTGTCATTTATATCGCCATTCCAGCATCTGGAGCAATCATGTTATTTTATTTTATTTGTCATGAAGTGGGCTTTGTTAAACAACTAGCAGACTTAAAGCACGATCAACCACAGCAAGGAGGTAATTTATAATGGATATAGCATTAACTGCTTCGCTAATTATGTTTATCGGTGTTGTGGTCCTATTAATTATAGGTGTGCCGATAGCAATGAGTGTGGGAATTTCATCGTTGGCAGCGATGGCAACTATTCTCCCTTACAACGGCGCGTTAACCACGTCTGCACAACGTATGTTTGTTGGCTTAGACTCCTTTGCTTTGCTAGCAATACCTTTTTTTATTCTAGCCGGTAACCTAATGAATAATGGTGGGATTGCAATACGACTAATCAACTTTTCAAAAATTGTGAGCGGCTTCTGTCCCGCAGCCCTTGCACAAACTAATGTAGTATCTAACATGTTATTTGGTTCAATTAGTGGTTCTGGCGTTGCTTCATGTGCAGCTGTTGGTGGCATTATGAGCCCAATTCAGAAAAAAGAAGGTTATGATCCTAAGTTTAGTACCGCGGTAAATATTGCTTCAGCACCAACGGGAATGCTAATACCACCAAGCAACGCTCTGATCGTATACGCTACGGTTGCTGGTAGTGTTTCTATATCTGCATTATTTCTAGGCGGTTATGTGCCCGGTCTTCTATGGGGGCTTGGTGTGATGATTGTGGCTGGAATAATGGGAAAACGTCGAGGATATATCGGTAAGCATTCAATGACACTTAAAGAGTGTATTAAAGTAACCATTGATGCCATTCCTAGTCTGTCATTAATTGTCGTTGTGATTGGAGGTATTCTAGGCGGAGTATTTACTGCAACAGAGGCTTCCGCAATCGCCGTTGTTTATTCAGTTATATTGGGATTTTTTTATCGACAACTGAAAATTAAAGATTTACCAGAAATCCTTTTAAGCACAGTGAAAATGGCTTCGATTGTTATATTTATGATTGGTACATCTTCAATAATGTCTTGGGTGATGGCCTTTACACAAATACCAGGCATGATCGCAGATGGCTTACTTTCACTAACCGATAATCCTATATTAATACTATTAATCATTAACTTAGTGTTATTATTTATCGGCACTTTTATGGACCCAACACCTGCAGTATTAATTTTCACCCCCATTCTCTTACCCATTTGTATGGACTTAGGAATGCACCCAGTACAATTTGGTATTTTGATGGTATTTAATCTATCTTTAGGGACTATCACGCCACCCGTTGGGCCGATCTTATTTACGGGTTGTAAAATAAGCGGTATCAGTATTGATTCGGTTATCAAAACCTTATTACCATTCTTTTTAGTTATCTTCTTAGTACTCATGTTAGTAACATACATTCCAGCTATCTCAATGATGTTACCTACGATGGCAGGCCTAATAATGTAAAAGGTGAAGTAAGCAAGTAGAAGCAGTTTTGTTGCTGAGTGAGTGTGATGGACAGTACCTCACTCAGTGACATTTTTTAATTTAAAGTAATTAAATTAAAACTATAGCCCTCTAAAAAGCCAAAGATCAGCTATTTTCGACAATCAAGCAAGCACTATAAATAAAGAAAATAAAACAAAATTAGATATCTATATTATCCATTTCAGTAGCAAAAAAATAATCATCCATCGATTCATTACTATCATCTATATCAGCCAATTTTAACAACTCTTGCTTACTATTCTCTATATGCTGCCATACTGCTTGGCGTGCAGATTCAGGGGATTTTTTTTGTAACGCCATCAATATTCTTTTGTGATCTTGAATCCAAGTTGTTTGTAATTTTTCTTCATGTAAATACTTATGGTTCAGTTCTTTCCATAACGGGTTTTTAGTGCGGACTAAGTTCCACAAATCACTGGCTTGCTTTATCAACACTCTATTTTGTGTCGATTCCGCGATAAGTCGATGAAATTCTTGATCTAAACTTTCGAATTTTTCACTATCTCCGTTAATCTCATTTTCTTGCTGCCTCAATACACTTTTTAACTCTCTAAGCTCATTAAACTTGATTTGGCTGGCAGCAAAAGCAGCGATACTGCTTTCAAGAATTTGTCTAGCTTGTAATAACTCAAAAGGACCAACATCAGAAATTGGAATAAAATTACGTTGATTTAACTCATCTGGAGAATCTATAAAATAGATACCTGCACCTTGTTTAACGACAACTAAACCTTTTAATTCCAACATAATAATAGCTTCACGGATAGTTGCACGACTTGTATCAAGTCGCTCACTTAGCTCTCGTTCAGATGGCAGGCGTTGACCTGCTTTAAATACACCCGTATGCAGCAACTCTTCAATTTGTAAACCAATTTCAAAATATCTTCTCTTTGTCGCTGCTTTATCCATTTTAAACTTCCTCATGATGGATTATCAATTCTATAACGCCTGATAATAACGAAAAGCCCTACAATGAGCAAGGAAAGGCAAGCACTATAAGGACTAGCGACACAAAGCTTAACTTAAAAAATTAATAATGGAGGTTCAATAAATGAGCTCAAAGTAAATCATGGCTTATCAGTTACTTTGTCAAAAGTTGATTCCCAATGAAATTGGTTGATAAAAATTAAAAATTTTAATATTGCACTATTATCAGCCGGCTATTTATAACAATTAATTTAAATATCCCTCAAAGCTAGAAACATAAAAAATAACTATAAATCAACAAATTAAGAAAAACAAACTAAGAAATCAAAAATAATGAGCTTGCTTCAAGATCACATTTCAAGACTTTGCTTATTTTCCCTATGGAAATTGGTTGTCCAATTGTAGATAATGGTTAACACAAAAAGATAAAACATAAATAGGTAGCCTTCTGATGAACAGATTTGAACAACAGGGTCATTTTGATTTACACACAACTTACAATCGTTCTGATTTAACCTCTCGCATTGTACACATAGGATTTGGTGCATTTCATCGCGGTCATCAAGCGGTTTATAACGATATCACTAATCAGGAAAGTGGTGACCTTTGGGGGATCTGTGAAGTAAGCATGTTTAGCTCCATTGAGCCCCTTAAAATTCAAGATTGTTGTTTTAGTGTTGTTGAACAGTCAGCAGAGAAAACAAGTACACGCTTAATTAGAACAGTTTCAGAAGCGTTGGACGGTCGCCATGATGGTATTCAAGCAATTATTAAAAAAATAGCTGAACCACAAGTAGCGATAGTGTCTTTAACGGTCACTGAAAAAGGTTACTGCATCGATCCTCAAACGCGTCAGTTAGATATTAAAAATGAACATGTCATACATGATTTAGAGTCAGAAGGCCTACCTAAAACTGTTATTGGTTTACTCGTTCAAGCTTTAAAACAAAGAATGCTCAATGGACAAAGTGGTTTAAGTATTATGTCCTGTGACAACATTCCTGAAAACGGCATTTTAACGCGTAATGCAGTGATTGGTTTTGCACAACAGAAAGATGCAATGTTGGCAGATTGGATAGTTAAAAAAGTATCTTTCCCGAGCACAATGGTCGACCGAATAGTCCCCGCGATGCAAGTTGAAGAGTATGCATTAATAGAGAAACTGACTAATGTAAAAGATCAGGTCGGTGTGGTATGCGAAGATTTTTCACAATGGGTGATTGAAGATAAGTTCATTGCAGGTAGACCTAATTGGGCACTTGCTGGCGCATTATTTGTAGATGATGTTGTGCCCTATGAAGAAATGAAGTTACGTATGTTAAATGGCAGCCACTCATTTTTAGCTTATAACGGCTCCCTTGCGGGTTATGAGTTTATTTATCAATGTATGCAAGACAATAGTCTAAAACAAGTCACTAAAAACTTGATGGAAGAGCAGTCTCACTCCTTAAAAAAAGGACTGAATGTTGATATAAATGAATATATTAATCTACTTCTACAACGTTTCAGCAACCCTAAAATTAAACATAAAACAGCGCAAATTGCGATGGATGGCTCTCAAAAACTACCACAACGCGCATTAGATCCTTTTTTAACCTTACAAACAACAGGCTGCCATAGCATTTATATTCCAATCATGGTCGCGGGTTGGGCACATTACATCATCAACTCCATCAACAACCATGTCGATGTTAAAGATCCTCTCGCTTCTCAATTTATTGAGATCGTCGAAACAGCATCTAGCCCTCAGCAAGCGTTACAGCAGTTATTAAACATAGAAAGAATCTTTGGAAAACCAAACCAGGCACTATTTAACCTAGTGAATAAAGCCTTTGAAGAAATTAGTGATAAGGGTATTTGTGCCTTTATAGAAAAAATTAAATAAGGAATAAAGATGAAAACGCTTATTTGTAATGAACCACATTCTATTGAATACATTGAACGTGATATTCCAACTATCCAACCCAATGAAGTGTTATTGAAAATAAAATCTGTTGGTATTTGCGGCACTGATATTCATGCTTATACAGGTAACCAACCTTTCTTTTCTTATCCTCGCGTATTAGGCCATGAAATGAGTGGCACCGTGAGCCAAGTAGGGAGTGATTGTAAGGATATTACACAGGGTCAACGCTGTGCTGTTATTCCCGCCATTCCATGTGGTCAATGTGCCGCCTGTGCCGAAGGGAAAACAAACTGCTGTGAAGATATTTCTCTTTATGGCGTTCATCAAGATGGTGGCTTTTCTGAATATTTAGCCGTATTAGAAGATAACTTGGTGAAGCTACCTGATAACGTTAGCGATAGCCAAGGATCTATCGTTGAGTGTTTTTCTATTGGGGCTCACTCAGTTAGACGGGCAGAAATAAAGCCAGGACAGAATGTATTAGTTATTGGTGCAGGACCAATAGGGCTTGGCGTTGCTTCGATTGCAAAAGCAGAAGGTGCAAATGTAATTATTGCAGATGTATCAGATGCCCGTAGAGAACATGCAGAAAGCTTATTACAAATAACAGCGCTAAATCCAATGTCTGAAACGTATGTTGATGATTTGAAATCAACATTTAAAGGGCGACTCCCATGCGTATTAATGGATGCGACAGGAAATAAAGCCTCAATGAGCCGCTCCGTTGAACTCATTCGACACGGAGGAAAAATTGTATTTATCGGCTTATATATTGGTGATTTAGTACTGGATGATCCCACTTTCCATAAAAAAGAAACCACCCTATTAAGTAGTCGTAATGCAACGAGACAAGACTTTGAACGTGTCATCGAATTAATGTCATTAGGCAAAATAGACGAAAAAATAATGAAAAATAAAGAATACGACTTTCATACTTTTGGGAATACCTATAAAGAAAATGTGGTGGAAAATAAGTCTTTAGTTAAAGGCATCATTAAATTTTAAGCGAAGGGAACCAAAACATGACAACTCAACTTATATTTGCAGAAGAACTCAATAAACTCGCTTTTGATAAATTGCATGGTGCAGGGCTGGATCAAGAAACAGCACAAAAAGTAGCAGATGTATTAGTTCATGCTGATATCACCGGTGTCCATTCCCACGGTGTAATGCGTATAGAACATTATTGTAAACGCCTTGCAGCAGGTGGTTTAAATAAAACAGCTAATTTTTCAATTGAACAAATATCTCCCTCCGTAGCAATTTTAGATTCAGATGATGGTATGGGACATGCGGCATTAATTGCAGCCACAGAGCACGGTATTAAATTAGCTGCTGAAACAGGACTTGGTTTTGTCAGTGTAAAAAACACCTCGCATTGTGGTGCATTGTCATACTTCATGGAGCAAGCAACGGACCAAGGAATGATTGCTATTGCAATGACACAAACAGATACCTGCGTTGCTCCCTATGGTGGTGCGACTCGGTTTATTGGAACAAACCCTCTGGCATTTGGATTCCCAGTAGAAGGGAGTACACCAATGATTGTTGATTTTGCAACCAGTGCCACCGCATTTGGTAAACTATTATTAGCTAAAGAATCGGGTAAACCAATTGAGAAAGGTTTAGCGATAGATGCTAATGGATATGAAACAACAGATGCCAATGAAGCCGTCACATTATTACCTTTCGGTGGCCATAAAGGGACAGGTATTGCACTTGCAATCGATGCGTTAACAGGAATATTAATGGGCGCTGAATATGGTAATCACATAGTCAGAATGTATGATGAATATGACAAAATGCGAAAATTAGCTAGTTTAGTTATTGTCATTGATCCACGTAAATTAGGTTCGCCTCTATTTCCCGTTATCATGGCAATGATGGTCAAAGAATTACAGGCTGCGCCACCAGCACCAGGAGTTGAAAAGGTGTTAGCACCTAATGACATTCAGGTCGAGTATAAAGCAAAATGCCAAAAAGAAGGTATTCCCATTAAGACCGCGTTGTATCAATTCTTAACAAGTTAAGGTATTAATTTCAATACGCTACGGTCGCCGTTAGTAGTCTCCAGAATGAGCCTGCTAACGGTGTATTAGTAGCAAGCTACTCATTTATTTATCTACTTTTTGCCCTAGTTTTGCAGAGACAAATGCAGAAAACTCATGTAATTCATCTATTAGCTTACTTTGACCATAACGCTTAATCTCAGGGGTTAAACCAGACACACTAATCGCATAAGAGACGATGCCATTAATTTCCAAAGGCACACCGATACAAGTAATGCCTGATTCATTTCCTTCACCATCTAATGCAAACATACGCTCTTTAATACTGTCTAGTGCTGCAAAAAATGTAGTTTTATCACTGATGGTATTATCACTGAAGTGCTGTAATTTGTTCAAATCTTGGCAATGTGAAGCCCAGTATTTCTCTTTATCCTGTAGTGAAAAATTGGCCAAAATCACTTTGCCACAAGCCGCATTAAGCAAAGAGGAAGTTAAGCCAGTATGCGCATTAGTATGGAAAATAGAAGCACGAGATTCTTCTTTTTTTAACAAAATAACGTTATCAAAATCACGGCGCTGTAAATTGATTGTAAAACCCACTCTATTAGCTAGATCTGACATATGAGGCGTAATATCCATCAGTAAGGCATCATTATGTATGACGTTGTAACCTAATGAGATCATTTTAGTCGTTAACTGATACAAGCCGCTTGAGCGTTGGCTGATATAGCCATTTTGGTTTAAACACTTACAAATTCGATGCAGTGTTGGTTTAGGGTAAGGTAATTCCTTCCCCAATTGCTCTAATGTAATACCATTGGAATAATTAGCTATTTTTTCAAGCACTTCGAAAGTTTTATTAACTGATTGCATAGTATATTTGCCCGTTTGCCTGCATTTTTTATTTTAGTTATTTGCTCATCAATCTTTATTGTTACTTTTTGTAGCAATTAAACCAATGTAAGTGGGGATAGTTTACTATTATTACATACGCTAATCACTCGATACCGTGTAATGGCACTAGCGACAATGTATTAAACGAGGAGAATTTAAAGGTAATAATATGATAACCCGGCTTTATCCCCTGATAGATAGAATGTGCCATATTACATGATTGCAGCACAATATACCTGCTGACCTTTAAGCGTATCGTTGCCTTTAGTTGAGAATATAAGCACAAGGCTTAAAATAAGTGGCATAGCGTCAAGGTTTGCTGATTTGTTCACATCCCTCTAGCATAGCCACTTAAGGTTAACTTAATAGCGAGCTTTCTTTTAACTCAGCTTGCTTAAATAAGCGGTATCAATATCTATCGCATACACTGAAGTTGATGCTGTGATATATAGCGTTTTCTCTGCACTATCAAAGGTGCAATTAGAAACCGTTTCGGTGGTCGCAATTTTACCTAATAATTGCATCTCTTTACTAAGCACTAATATGCCTTCAGAAGAACTTAAATAAAGCGTCCCAAATTGATCAACTGTCATGCCATCCGGTATACCATGCTCCACTTCATACACTAAACGGCCATTCGATAAAGTACTACCATTAACATCAAAGGCTTTTAAATGTTTTAAACCTTGCGTTGGAAAATCCACAATGGACATATCAGCGACATAAAGTATTGATTCATCCGGAGAGAACACAAGACCATTTGGCCTTTGCACATCAGTGGTAGCTATCGTCAACTGCTCCGTTTTAGGGTCATAACAATAGACATAACAACCGACTATTTGGCTCTCTGATTTAAACCCCTCATCATCACTAATAATGCCGTAGGGAGGATCTGTAAACCAAATCGTTTGGTCAGATTTTCGTTCAACTAAGTCGTTAGGTGAGTTTAATCGCTTACCATCCAACTTTTCGATAATCACCTTCGCAATAGCTAAATTATCTTTAGACCTTAAAGAGATACATCTTCGCCCATGTTCACAGGAGATCACATCGCCGCTGCTTAAGGTGCAATTACCGTTAGCATAATTAGATTGGTCCGTGACTAACAAAGTTGATTGGGTATCAACATCATAAAGGTGTAACGCCCCTTTTTTAACATCTGAAAACAATAGTTGGTTAGAATGCGGCAACCAAGCCGCACCTTCACACCAAATATGTCCTTCGCTGACTCGTCGTAATGGCGAGACAATTGCTTCAGAAAATGGCATGTTTATCTCCTCTATTTAGCATTCCAAGACGCAGAGTAATAAGCACGGTAATTGTTATCAGGATCATAAAGGTTATCATCCCCACCATTACTATGAATGTTATCGGCAGTCACCAAATGTACTGGTGTTACGTAACCACTAATAGGTTGATCTTGGAAGATACGATTAAACTCATCAATAACTTGCCAGCCATGTAAACTCAATGGTTCAGCTACTGTTGCTACCTGAAAATCACCATTACGAATTCTTTCAAATGCCGATTCACTACCATCACCCGCAGAGATGTTATAAGGTGCATCACCTTTTTTCTTACCCGCTGATCTTAATGCTGGGGACATATAATCGAAATAGAGATCATTGATCGCTAATGTATAATTATATTTTTCACCGTGTTTTTGCACTAAAGAGTAAGTCAGCTGTGGAATACGTGATGACGTGTTCGCTAGCGGTGTATCTTCATAACCTAATACCGAACAACCTTCACATTTTTCAATGTAAGATTTCATTACATCCGCTTTATGAACAGCAATGCTGTACAGACCGTCGGTCAATATAACAACATTAGCTTTCCCCTCTGATTTAGCAATTGCATACATCGCAGATACGCGGGCTACATCATCAGCTGAACTCGTAATATTGGTTTCAATAAATAAATCTTTGATAGGGCCTGGATCAGGCGTTGCATGCCAACTCACTAACTTGATACCTAATTTATTAGCTTTACGTAATGTCGGCACCATAGTATTTGGTGTAAACCCACCTATCACAATCCCATCTGGCTGTAAGGCAAGGGCTTGTTTTACCGCAGATGATTGCGATGGCACACTACCCGCGCCATCCAATACTCTGACATTCCAACCAATCGCTTCTGAAGCTTCCTCAAACCCTTTTACCACGCCAGCGACACCACTATTTTTTAAGTCCGATGCGATAAAGATAACTGTTTTATCTTTAACTGCGGCAGGTCCTGCAGGCAAAGAAAAAACACTATTAGTTTCACCTGATGCTTCAGCAACCACTTGCTTTGCCATATCAACATATTGTTGGGCACTGCTGGTGTCAGCATTTGCGTAGCTTGCTAGTGATGTGATCACTGCAAAGCTCAAATATTTCATTGTCTTTTTCATTATTTCACCTTTACGTTGTTTTTAGTTGCGGTTTGTTTTCGTTTTTGACTAAAACCAGCCAAGGTAATAGCCACTAGTAAAATTGCGCCATTAAATAAGGGTTCGACGAAGAAAGGAGTACCCAGTTGTTGTAAACCTGAGATACCAACACTTACCAAGGAGACGCCAATAATGGTGCCCCATACATTCACTCTGCCAGCTCTAAATGTGGTTGACCCTAAAAAAGCCCCCACTAAAGCAGGTAACATAAAATCTTGTCCAACCGAAGAGGAACCAATACCGATATGTGAAGCTAACAACACACTAGCAAAGGCGATCAGGCCATCGGAAACAACATAAGATCCGATATAACAAGCCTTTGTATTAATACCATTTAAGGTTGCTGTATTAGGGTTCGCACCTACCGCATACAACTTTCTGCCCAGCGCTGTATATTCAGTTAACAACCACAAAGCAAAAGTGATTGCTGCGAGATAAAACACCACAACAGGCAAGCCAAATATTTCAAAACCACTTAAATTATAAAAACTTTCAGGTAAAGCACCGACTATTTGACGACCATCCGTATGCCAAAGTGAAATAGCATAAATCACTGTGCCGGTTCCTAATGTTGCAACAAATGAATCAATGTCTGCTAATGCCACTAACATGCCATTTAGCACGCCATATAAGCAGCCACATAACACCACGATAACTGCAGCCACTTCCCATGAAAAACCGTAACGTTGTTGTAGTGTAATGACTAAAACATGCCAAAACGTAACACCAAAACCTACATTCAGATTCATCTTGCCTGTCACCATAGTGACCATTGCAGCTAGCGCCAGAATCGCGACCACACTCTTTTCACTGAGGATCGCCTGTAGCGTTAACATCGAGAAAAAAGTATCTGTGGTGGCACTAAACAATATAATTAATAAGACGGTTAGTATTAATAAGCCATATCTCATTAATACTTGTGTGACCATGTTTCCTAAACCTAGCTTCATCGTCACTTCTGTTTCTAACGCGGTAGACTTAATATTAGATGTTGACATGTTGTACCTCTTCTACTTTTGAACCTGACGCGTACTTCAATAAATTTGATAAAGTCACATCTTCTTGAATTAACTCTTTCACGACTCGTCCACGGTTAAAGACTAACGCGCGATTTGATATATTGACGACCTCTTCAAAGTCGCTTGAAATAACGATCACAGCGAGACCATTGTTAATCGCTTTTTGCATTATTTTGTATATTTCAGAGCGTGCACCTATATCAACGCCAGCAGTTGGGTTATCTAAAATCATGACTGGTTTATTCATATTGAACCATCTAGCTAGGATAATTTTTTGCTGGTTGCCACCACTCATAGCATTGATAGCAATGTCAGGATCCCTTGGTCTAACCGTATACTCGAGCATCGCTTGTAATGTCGATGACTGCTCTTTTTCCTTGGACAAAAACGATAAATCGTTCTTGCCTAAGTTCTTCGGATTTAAGTTTAAATTTTCCAAAGCACTCATCGATCCACAAATACTTTCTTTTACGCGGTCTGCTGCGACCATCGCTATACCACTGGCAATACTATTTGCTGGTGAGGAAATATTCGCTGGCTGCCCATTAATCACTACACTGCCACTGTGAATATTTAAGCGACCAAATAACGATTGTCCTATTGCCTCTTGCCCTGCGTTTCTCAACCCAACTAAAGAAATTAGCTCACCTTTTCGTAGCGTCATATTAAAAGGGTCAAGGTCACCCACCTGTAGATTTTTTATATCTAAAACAATGTCAGCGGTTGAGTTTAATGGCGTTCTATAACTCATCTCTTTTTTCATACCAACGATTAACGTCACTAAATCATCTAATGAATAATCTTTAACTAAACCAGAGCCCACCATTTTTCCATCACGTAACACCACCACATCATCACAAATATCATGAATTTCATCTAAACGGTGTGAAACATAAATCATGCCTACACCTTGAGACTTCAAACGCTTAAGTACATCAAACATGCGCCCGACATCACTCGCCACTAAAGATGCTGTTGGTTCATCCAATATCAACACCTCTGCATCAGCTATCAGCGCACGAGCAATCGTTAACAATGCTTTTTCAGCAGCGCTCAAGTTAAAAATACGTTCAGAAGCTTTTGCATCTAAGCCCACTAAGTTAAGAACTTCAGTTGCTTTTTTTTCAGCTTCTTTCCAATTAATTAAGCCCCACTTTTTAGGAAAACCTAACGTTAACCCAATATTTTCGGTAACTGTCATCCATTCAATCAATCCCAAATCTTGATGGATAAATGCAATCGGTGATTTACCAGAACGATTCAGAACAGTGGCATCTTCTATCGACTTGTCCTTAAAAAGAATGTCACCGCTGGTTTTTTTATTAATGCCAGCCAAGGTTTTGATTAAAGTCGATTTGCCAGCACCATTTTCTCCTAATAAAGCAACGCACCGACCTGGGTGCACATTAAAAGAAGCAGACTCTAACGCTACAAAATTAAAAAACCGTTTCGTCAGGTTATTAATCGAAAGCAAACTACCTTCGGGGGTCTCTACAAATCTCATACAATCCTCTTATATTGTCTTTTTAATATAAGGACTAAATTCCACAATGTGGAATATCATTCCGACAAATTCCATATTATAGTAGTGATAGTCATTGAAATAAGATGTGATTCACCTCCTAATTTAAATCTATTGGTTCACTAATCTCTGTTTAATTGATCTTCATCCCATTAAAATCACTCACTAAAAACAAGGTTTTATAAGTAAAAATGAACAGATGAAATGCAAAAAATAGCCATCAAAAACTTAGCTATATCGCATTATTTATTGATATTTTTAGGTAGGTCATTGATCTAATTTGAATTTATTACCAATCTGAAAGAGGTAATAATATTACAACGCAAAGTTGACTTGAGTCACAGTTTTGAGGATAATATGTACGAATTCATTATATAAGTAAGGAAATTACGTATGAATACTACAACTTTAGATAACTCAGTAAAAAATTTAGACAACGTTTCAGCATTTGCTGATAAAGCATTTTTCTTCGCGAAAATGGCGATTGTGATGAGTGCAATTATTTTAGTAGAAGTGTCAGCTTGGGTTTAATTAATCATTTTTTTAATTAAAAATGAAAATATATATTTAAAAACGAAAACATAATATAGAAAAAAGTCTCCCTTTTTGGGGTACTAATAGCACTTATTACAAGCACCACAATAAAAAAACGCCAGTAATGATCCACTACTGACGCCTCTTGTTTAACAATCATCCATATTCTTATGCTGATATAGGCTTAGTACACTTCGCCTAGCACAGCAATCAAATGTATTAATCCTGAATAAGATTCATGTGATGCACCCTAATGTTATATTTTTCAATAATTTTCTTAGTTGCATTCATACTCTGTATTCTTTGTTCAGAATCTAAAGCCTGTTGCATTAATGCTTTGTTTGCATAGCTATGCTGCATTATCAACAATACTTCCTGATGCGCTTCAGACTCAATAAACTCAGGCTTACTTAATACAACACCTTGATTGTGAGGAAAAGTATCAATAATAGGTGCAACAACCTGTTGCATATATTGATAAAAATCTTCTTTTTCTTCAGCACTCAAGTTGGCTTCAAAAAATGCCGTTCTTAAAATAGTCATTCAGTATTTCCTTTGTAACCTATTAAACTGTTAAACCAAGCTTTAGCAGATTATAATTTAGCTGCAATCATCGCTTCAAGTTTGCCTTGGTCGAGTGCAAAATTTCGAATACCTTCAGCCAGTTTTTCAACCGCCATTGGGTCTTGGTTATGTTCCCATAAAAACTCAGCTTCGCTCATTGCTTCAGGGCGATCTTGCTGTGTTTGAGCGGGTTGTAATTTAACTTCAACATCACCATCTGACTGTTCTAATTTTTGCAATAAATCAGGGCTGATCGTTAATCTGTCACAACCTGCTAATTCCAGAATTTCACCTACGTTTCTAAAACTAGCTCCCATCACTACGGTTTTGTAATTATGCGCTTTGTAATAATCATAAATTTGGCTAACAGACTGTACACCAGGATCTTCACTGGCTTCAAAATCTTGTCCTTGCTTCGCTTTATACCAATCCATAATACGACCAACAAAAGGCGAAATTAAAAAGACACCGGCTTCAGCACAAGCACGCGCTTGAGCGAATGAAAATAACAGAGTTAAATTACAGTTAATGCCTTCTTTTTCAAGTTGCTCGGCAGCACGTATACCCTGCCAAGTAGCCGCCAACTTAATCAAGATACGATCATTCTTAATACCAGCATCGTTATACATTTTGATTAACTGACGTGCTTTAGCAATACTGCCCTCGCAATCATAGGAAAGGCATGCATCGACTTCTGTTGAAATACGCCCTGGGACAACGTTTAATATCTCTTTACCAATGCTTACCGCTAACATGTCACAGGCTGCTTGGACTTGTTCTTTACTGTCTTCACTTTGTGTTTTTGCATAGGCAATCGCTTGATCCATTAAAGGTGCATAATCACTTAATTGTGCCGCTTTTAGAATCAAAGAAGGGTTAGTTGTTGCATCTTGAGGATGATATTTTTGAATCGCTTGAATATCGCCAGTATCAGCAACCACTACGGTTAGTTTTTTAAGCTGTTCTAATTTATTCATTATTACTATTCCACCTCTTATATTTATAGTGCAAAGCCTGCCGCATTAGCAATGGTTTTTAATTTGCTTCTAGCTGCTTTAATATCATCTAACCATTGATCATTTTGCGCCCACATTTCAATAACGAGGGGAGCGCTATAATCAATCTCAGCTAATGTTTTAAAGATCGCTGGGAAGTCCACTTGCCCCTCACCAATAACTAAATCTCTAAATTGGCCTTTACAGGTTTCAGAAACACGCAGCGTATCTTTTAGATGTATTTGCACAATATGGTCACGCGATAATTTCAACTCTGTACACACGTCATAATTCCAACCTGTAATGTTACCCACATCAGGATAAGCCATAAAAAATGGAGATGGAATTTCACGCTTTAACACTTCAAACTTACTTAATGAGTTAAGGTATGGTGTATCCATGATCTCTACACCAAGCATGATCCCTGCTCTTTCAGCCATTTTAGTTGCTTGTTGCATGCCATCAATAAAACGCAAATGAGTTTCCTCTGACTGCGGTTCATAAAACACATCGTAACCCGCCATTTGAATACAACGAATACCTAGCTTATAAGCCAGTGCGATTGCTTTTTCCATGATCACTAATGACTCAGCTCTAATAGCATCGTCCATTGAACCAAATGGAAATTTTCTATGCGCACTTAAACACATAGATTGCAAAGGCATTTCATGTTCTTCACATAAACGGCGCAAAGCATATATTTCTTGATCACTCCAATCTAAACGCGCACGACGTTCATCAGTTTCATCCACAGATATTTCTACAAAATCAAATCCCGCTTGTTTAGCATTGATTAAACGCTCTTCCCACGTTAATGAGGTTGGCATCGCTTTTTCATAAATACCCAAACGAAACTTATTCTTTAAATTAAACATACTAGGTCCTTAGTAAAGTTGCTGCTCTATACGTGCAGTAAAGGATTGAATTTTTTGAGCTAAAATGGGGTAACTAATTTTCCTCATTTTAGGTGTTAAAGAGGAGACGCTCACCGCGTAAACAGGTTTTTGAAATTTATCAAAAACGGGTACCGCAACACAGGAAATACCAGCTTCATTTTCTTCATCATCGAGGGCATAACCTAATTTTTTAATATCATCTAAAGCAGTAAAGAACTGACCTTTATCTAGGATGGTATTCTCGGTTAGCGGTTTCATGGTGCTAGCATTTCGTTGCCAGTAAGCTTCTCTGACCATGTCAGAGCTAAAGGCTAAATAACATTTCCCAGCCGCAGAGCAATACATTGGCGAGTGTAAGCCTACGTAAGTACGGGTTCTAAAAGACGCATTCTCAGGCTCAAACTTATCTTTAAAGACAATGTTATCAGCATCAAATGATAAGAAATTAACTGTCTCATTCACTTCACCTAATAACTCAGATAAATAGGGTTTTACTATGCCAGTCACGTCAGAATTCATTGCAGAATGGCCAAGGTGCACCAATTTCATGGTCAATCGGTACTCTTTACCTGAACTGAGTTGAGCAACATATCCTGCTTCTTCAAAGGTTGCCAAAATTCGATGAGCTGAGGATTTATTAAACCCAGTTCCTTCTGCAATTTTTTGTAGAGAAACGCCATTAGGGAACTGCCCTAAAAATTCTAAAACGACTAATGCTTTCGATAAGGATTTAATTTGCTCACTCATAATGTCATTACCAATATTTATTCATTTGACTATGGAAGCTATTAGCAATTTCAACACCGTTGCTACCCGCTAAAGCGCGACCAGCAATAAATGATTTAACTGATATATCCTGAAATAGATGTACATCTTCAGGCACAATGCCACCGGTGATAGAAAGCGCAATACCAAGGTCTGATAGGCTTTTCATTTTTTTCAAATCTTCATCTGTCCAACTCACCCCAGCTAATTCAGCATCACGAGAGCGATGATAAATAGCTTGAGTAATACCCATTTCAACCCAATCTTTAGCATCATCTAATGTCCAATGGCCATAAAGCTCGATTTGCACTTCACCATTAAATTCATCGGTTACTTTTTTCGCAGAACGAATGGTTTCTATATGTGCAGCAGCACTCACTGTTACCCAGTTAGCACCGGCTTCCATAGCTAAACGCGTTAGAATGGCGCTGGCATCGGTAATTTTCATGTCACAAACAATAATATGATCTGGGTATTTATTGCGTAATACTTGAACGCTATCCACACCATGAGCAAAGGCTAAAATCGTTCCTATTTCAATCACATCTAATTTTTCTGAAACATCTGCTACTGAAGCTATTGCCGTTTCTAGATCCGTTGCATCTAGGGCCATTTGTAATAAGGGTTTAGTCATTAATCTGTTCCTCAAATGTTTTAAATAGTTGAACTAATTGCTGATAGTGATGATATTTTTTATTCAAAGCTTGGTGGTTATCAACATTAGGCAGAATACGCTTGCTTTGACTGACAATATTATCCATGCACTCACGGCTCGATGAATACTCGCCAGCTCCAACCATCGCAACAATAGCCGCCCCTAATGAACCGGTTTCATCTATGTCCGTTATCTCCACTTCCATACCGGTCAAGTCCGCTAACATTTGCATCCACGTATTATTAGAAGTAGGTCCGCCAGTCACTTTTAGTATTTTTGCTTGTGGGAATCTAGCTCTCATTCTTTCTAGGTGTATATTGTGACAGAACAATATACCTTCCCAGATTGCTTGAATAATATGCGCCTTAGTATGGTGAGCCTGCAAACCATAAAAGCCTGATTTAAGGCCTAAACCTTGGTTAGAACCATATAAAAATGGAACAAAATAAACACTACTCGATGCCACTTCCAAGTTAGCCACTAATGACTCATTGTGTTGATGTTGTAATTCCCCATCTGCACTTAAATATTCAGCAAACCATTCATAATTTCCCGCCGATGTAGGGCTTGCTTCATGAATAATATATTCACCTTCAACGGCATAATGTCCGTACACAAAATTATGTGTTGCTTGAGTTATTTCACGTGTAATACCTGAGGTCACCGCCCACGTTCCCATCACATAGTTTAATGCTTGTTCCGATGCATCAATACCCGAACACAATGCGGTAGAAACAACATCAAACAATCCACCAAAAACAGGTGTACCAGCAACTAAACCCGTTTCAAGCGCGACTTGCTGAGTAATGCTACCGGCTAATTGATCCGGTTGAACAATATTAGGTAGAGCATCCCAAACTTCTTCGATATCAAATAAGGTTAATAAATCCATATCATATTGGCCGGTTTGAGCGTTAAAGAAATTACTCTCCGACATATTGGTTATTTCAGCACCCACCTCACCCGTGAAACGATATCGAATATAATCATGCGCCATCATGATCGCTCCAATATTAGAATAAAGCTCAGGTTGATTGTCTTTTAACCAACGGATAATAGACACCGGGTGTCCAGTCCATAGCGTTTGCAGCGTTTTGCTGTAGATCTGATCTGGTAAACCTTGTTGTAACCATTCTTTAACAATGCTTAATGAGCGTGAGTCAGAAGACATGATGCCACGCCCTAAGTTGTGACCTTGCTTATCTAGTAGGTAAACGCCTTTTCCTTGCGCGGAAATACTAATGCCTTTAATATCTTCACGATTGATATCTGTGGTTGCTAATAACTCTTTGATCACAATAACTGCATCATCCCACAAACTATCAAGATCTCTTTCTACCCAACCCTGCTGTTCATTAATGACACTTGCAGAGGTTCTTGTTAAAGCAACTTGTACACCTTTACTATCGTATAAAGCAGCCTTCATAAAAGTGCCGCCAGAGTCTAAACCTATATAATAATTCATTATTTTATGTCCAATAAATCGTTATGGATCTTCACCACCAGCTTACGAACTATTTGCTGATCATCATCTTGGATGTTCGTAATGTGGACCACATTCGGTGTAAACAGATAAAAGCACCCAGGGATCGCTGCGATATAATTTAAATCGATACCTTGATATTCATAAAAAAGAATATCTCTGTCTGGGTTATAAGGCTGATTAATTTGATGTTTACCTGTATCTAATGCCCATGCCATCGTTTCTTGGCCTGTTAATACTATTTGTAAATCAGAATGGTATTGATGCACTTCCGGCTGTAAGTCGGTTAATGGTGATTTGTTATATTCTAGAAGTACAAACCACACTTTTTGATTATCTAAGTTGTTAAACTCATGTCGCCCCAGCGCTAATGAATGCAAGTCTAAAGCTGATAACTCATTCAATACATCATCAATGATCGCCGGATAGCTAGTTCTCATTGCACTGTTGTCAATATGTCCAATTAACATCATGTACCCTCTATAAAAATGTTTTTAATAGCAGCTGTGCAAGTGCACTTGGGTGGTCGTTATTCGAGGTGACGTGTTGCGCGTGTTGCTTAACCTCTGGCTCAGCGTTATCCATTGCAACGCCTAACCCTGCTAATTGCAGCATAGAAATATCATTATGATTATCACCAACCGCGACAATCTGATTTGCTTCAATCCCTAAGTTAAGCGCATATTGAGAGAGCGCATTACCTTTGCTATTACCTTTATTGGCAAAATCAACTCTATCTACCCAAGAGCGTTCACCATTAAAATTATTGTTAATAAAATCAGTCTGATTAAACGAGTCCACTTCACCGCCTTCAACAACAAACTTCCAAATATAATCTGTCTCTTGTAAGGCATCAGTAAAACTATCAACCTGTAAAATACTTGGCCTTTCGGCTACTGGATAGTTATTTGCCCACTGTGACAGTTTTTCCATATAAGCAACCGGTTGCTGTGTTGAATACAGCATTGAATCTCGGCTATACATCACCATTTTGAGGTTGAATTGTTTCGCAAGCTTAATGAAATCAAGTGCTTTTGACTTATCTATTGATTTTTCAGAGAGCACTTTTTTATTATGGTAATCGTAAATATAAGTACCGTTACAACAAATAATTGGCGTGCTTAGGCCTAACTCATGGTAATAAGGAGCAGCCGCCACATGATGACGTCCAGTCACAATAACAACATGGTGAACCTGTGAAATTTGTTGAATTGCCTGAACTAACTGAGCGCTAATTTTATGCTCTGAATTTAAAACAGTACCATCGAGATCCAACGCCAATAATTTATACATAAGCATGTGCCTTTATTTTTGACCGTAGTAAGAGTTTGCACCGTGTTTGCGAGAATAATGTTTATCTAATAACGCGGGATTAATCATAATCTCAGGATTTAATGCTCTAGTGCCAATCGCCATTGCAGATATTTCTTCTAATACAACCGCATTATGCACGGCATCAAAGGCATCTTTTCCCCATGAGAAAGGAGCGTGCCCAGCAATTACAACACCTGGAATTGCTTTTGGATCTAACTTGCGTTTAGCAAATTCTTCAATAATCACCGTACCTGTATTTTTTTCGTAATCATGCTCGATTTCAGCATCACTTAATTGTCGCGTACATGGAACATTGCCGTAAAAATAGTCTGCGTGTGTTGTCCCTAGCGCCGGGATATCGATGCCAGCTTGGGCCCAAATAGTTGCATTTCTAGAATGCGTATGAACAATGCCACCGATATTAGGGAAAGCTTTATAGAGTTCGATATGCGTTGCCGTATCACTAGAAGGGTTAAGCTCACCTTCAATTCGATTACCTTCTAAATCAATAATGACAATATGTTCTTCTGCCATTACATCATATTCAACACCCGATGGTTTAATCGCAATCACACCTTTTTCTCTATCGATTTCAGAGACATTACCCCAAGTAAAAGTCACTAGACCATACTTAGGAAGTTGTAAATTAGCCTCTAATACTCTTTTTTTTAATTCTTTATATATGCTCATACCCTGTGGCCCCTTTTTATCATTTACATTGATAAATACGCCACCTAGTCACACCCTTAACTAGATGACGTATATTTTCTTATCTATTTTGTAGCAGCTTGGATCTTGTTAATCATGTCATCGCCATTTGCTTCAATAAATGAAGCCCATACTGGCTTAACCACTTCTTGGAAAGCAGCACCATCAACATCACGGTTAACTTTCATACCATGCGATTCTAAATCAGCGATCATTTGATCTTCTTTAGCAATACTAAGCTTACGTTGCATATCAACGGCTTCTTTAGAAACTTCTGTTATGATTTTTTGATTTTCAGCACTTAATTTATTGAATTTTTTCAAGTTCATAGTCAATACTAAAGGCGAGTAAGCGTGTTGCGTCATGCTTAAGTATTTTTGAACTTCATAAAATTTAAATGACAATGTCACGCCAATTGGATGGTCTTGTGCATCAACAACACCTGTTTCTAATGCGCTGTAAAGTTCAGCAACAGGGATTTGTTGTGGATTGGCTTTAAGCTCATTAAACATATCATTCAATGCTTTCGAACCATTTACTCGCATTTGTAAGCCTTCAAGATCTGCTGGTGTGCGAATTGGTTGACGGCTGTTAGTAACATTACGGTATCCACTTTCAGGATAACCTAAACCTTTAATACCGAATTTTTCCATTGAAACTAATACTTCTTTACCAGGTGCGCCATCAAGTGCTGTATAAGCAGATTCGCGGGTAGGAAATATAAACGGAAGTGTAAAAGCCGATGATTCAGGTAAGAAACCAGAGTAGTTATTTACACCTACCATGGAGAAATCTAGAATCCCTGAGCGAGTACCGTCGATCATTTGTTTATCGTTACCTAACTGTCCCTGTGGGAAGATATTAATTTTAATATCGCCATTGGTACGAGCCTCTACTTCTTTTTTAAAGAATAAGGACATGTCTTGTTGTAAATCAGATTCAGGCGCAGCATGAGCCAGTTTTAATGTCGTTTGTGCCGACACTGATGAACAAAAAGCAATCGTCGATGCAATCCCTACTATTTTAAAAAATGTTTTCATTTTCTTCTCCTTGGGTAGTTTAACCAATGACAAAAGCCATCGGGACAGTAATAATACTTGGAAATATTACAAATAAAGTTAACAGAATCATGTACGCACCAATAAAAGGTAACACCCCTTTTACCGCGGTAGACATGGGTACTTTAGCCACACCACACACCACGTTTAAAACGGTGCCAACAGGTGGAGTGATTAAACCTATAGAACAGTTAATAACAAACATCAAACCAAAATAAGTGACGTCAATACCCGCCATTTTAACAATCGGCATCAGTAATGGTACGAGGATCAAAATCGTCGGACTAAGGTCCATTACCATACCCACACACAATACCAATAACATGATCACAGCCATCAATAAGCGAGGGCTATCAACCAGTGGACCTAACATGCCAGCAAGTTGTTGTGGTAATTGCGCAACAGTAATCAACCAAGCCGCAACCATTGCACATCCCACCAAGAACATAACCATGGCAGTTGAACGCCCCGCAGTTAATAAGATGTTATAAAAATCTCTTAAGGATATTTCACGGTAGATGACACTTGATACAAAAATGGCGTAAACAGCAGCAACCACAGCCGCTTCTGTTGGTGTAAAAATACCAAAACGTATACCGCCAATAATAATGAATGGTAAGAACAACGCCCAAATACCATCTTTTAGTGCTGCACGTCTCTCTGCTTTTGATGCTTTCTCTTTGACTTCTAAATCTTCTTTTCTAACTAATAAGCTCCATACAAACATGAGCGTTAAGCCCATTAACAAACCAGGTACGATACCGCCTAAGAAAAGGTTTTTAATAGAAATACCGCCTGCAACACCCACTAAAATCAGTGGTAGTGAAGGGGGAATAACAGGGGCGATAATGCCACCGGAAGCGAGCAAGCCCATTGATGAACCTTCAGGGTATTTAGCTGCTTTCATCATAGGATATAAAATACTAACCAATGCCGCCGCATCTGCTACTGCTGAGCCAGATAAACCCGCCAGTAATACCGAAGTTAAGATTGCTACGTAACCTAAGCCACCTTTACGATGCCCAACATAGGTGGTTGCTAATCTCACAATTCTTTTAGACAGACCACCTGCAGACATCACCTCACCAGCGACTAAAAAGAATGGAATAGCTAATAATGTGAAACTATCTACGCCATTAATAAGGCCTTGAGCAAGAATATCCGCACTGAATAGATCTAAATGGAACATCAGTGCTATTGATGACAATAGCAATGCAAATGCAACCGGAAGACCTAACAGAATTGAGATAATCAATACCGATAAAAATATTGCTAAAACCATTATTTATTCTCCATTCTCTTTATGATCGAGCAACCAATCTGGATTAATAATCCGTACCAAAGCAATCACTCCCATCAGCCCGCCAGAAATAACACCCGCGAGATAAAATAGTGCAGATGGTAGCCCCGTCAGTTGAGAAATATCTCCCCAATTAGCCATCATTTGATTGAATGAACCTAGGTATAACATGCTAACTGACACTAAAATGACAGCCCAACATAGGCGTCTTAATATGGGCACGAACTTGGGAAACAATTTCTCGGAAAATTCACTCACAGCAAGGTGCTCACCGCGGCGCAGCACAACGACTGCACCTAACATGACAACCCAAACAAGGCCTAGACGAGAAAGTTCCACGGAAGGACGTAGACCTGAGGAAAATCCATAACGTAAAACAACATTAGTAAAGACAAGCACAATCATAAAAGACAAAACGGCTGCCATTAAAATATCGATACAGTTCCAGATCCACTTAAATACACTTCGCATAAAGTTCTCCTAATCTAGCGCTCAATTACAAGGCTGTGATTTGATTCCAAATCTCATCGTGAATCTCGATGCCACCGGCTTTTTCATGCTTATCGATGAAGTTCTGCATTTCTGAACCAGCAATCATTACAGATCCTGTTTCAGCAGGCTCAGACGCTAATACATAATCACGAATACGTTTCATCTCACGAGCAAATTGGTCTTTTTCCATAGTTCTGCTCAAATCAATCGCAATCAAGAATTGAGATACGCCAAATTCGCCGCCCATATCTTCAGTAAGAGCAGGAACAGAGTTACCACCAGTGATTGCCGTTAACATCATGTCTAATACGATAGACATCGACGAACCTTTCCAAAATCCCATTGGTAATAAACGTTTGTTTTCCCATAAGATATGCGGGTCAGTCGTTAACTCACCATTATCATCAAAACCACCAACAACAGGTAATTGCTTATCAGCTAATACATAGTTTTGTAATTGACCGTAAGAGAATTGGCTCATTGAGCAATCAACAACTACAGGTGGATCGCCGGCAATTGCCATAATAAGCGGGTTAGAACCAACACGATGATCTTTACCACCCCAAGCAGGCATAACAGCGATAGAGTTAGTTGATGCGATACCAGCAAACCCTTGTCTCGCCATTTTTAATACATAAGCACCACCACGCATCCAATGGTTAGAATTACGCATACCAACCATGCCAATACCATGTTCGCGTGCTAATTCCATTGCTCGTTCAGAACAAATCAAACCATTCAAAACACCCGGTCCAAAATTACAATCCCATTGCTCAAGCGCGCCCATACTGTTAACACATTTAGGCACTTCATTAAGTTTGATTTGGCCTTTATCTACTTGATCAATAAAAACAGGAAAGCGATTAATACCATGAGAATAAGTTCCTTCGTTAGCCATCTCTACGAAACCAGCGGCTAGTTTTGTAGCCATTTCGCCATCCATATCTCTCGCTAATAAAATGCGTTCGTATTCTTCTTGTAATCTTTTAATTGCTACTAATGCCATCTTGACCTCCAGTTATGAATTCCACAATACGGAATTAATACTAACCAAGATTCCATTTTATTCACTATTTTAAGGCTTGTTTTTAGACACAAAGCACACAAAAATTTATAAATAATTGTTTTAAAAGGATTTAAAATAAATTTGAAGGAGATCGTATAAATAGAGATTAAAAGAGATGGTTTTATAAAAATTTGAAATGAATCACTTTTTTATTGCTGGAAATAGAGTTTCACCTGTCATTACATAGTGAGATAGTGAGATAGTGATACAAAAAATATAGGGAAAGCGTGAGGATGAAAAACAAGGAGTAGTTATTGTGGATAAGAGAAAGCCGGGCAATGCTGCAATGATTTTTGTTGCAGCCATTGATGCCACAGAAGATATTAGTGACCCAATAATGGGCTTTATTATACCTACCCCGTTAGTTTAATAATCGAATATTATGTAGGGAAAAGGAGCTAGTTTAAGGCAAAAGTTACCGTAAATGGTTACTCCCTTTACAAAACTTTTAACGCAAAAATAGTTTCTTTTAGCCAGTAAGATTGATCAGTTACTTAGCGGAGTCGGTATTAGCTTAAGCAGCTTCGATACTATCTCTCCACTCAGCCAGCACTTGAATATGATCAGGTCTGATACCACAACATCCGCCGATAATATTGGCTCCTAGCTCATACCATTTTTTAGCAAATTCGAGATAGGCTTCAGGGGATAACTCACGGTAAGCTTGCACACCTTCATTGGCTTTATAATCGCTAGCGATCGGTGTAAAGCTATTAGCAAACACACCGATGTTGGCCTGTATGTTATGCACAGATAAAGCTTGGTTAGTATCTGCTATTGCCTGCTCTATTACCTCTGGAATAGAACAGTTAAAGAAAATACCGTCAATATTTTCATTAAAACTGCCATTAAGGATAATGTTAATCGCTTCTGTAACAGACTCGCCAGATCTTAATCTAGCAACTTGTTCAACTTCATCGCTTAATGTGAATGCATAGTGGCAAGGTTTTGTTGAATGCTTAAGTACATTTGACATAACCTGTGCTTCTTCAATACTTGAGATGGTTTCAGCCAACCAGATATCTACATGTTCATCTTGTGCGTTAAATAAAGTGCTTAAAATATCAAAGGCACCTTCGCTTTCAAATAAATCTGGACGGTAAGATCCAAAAGCAGGCGGTAAAGATCCAGCTACTAAAACCTCATGTTTAGCGCCTTTTGCAACGTCATTAGCAATCACTGCAGCTTGTGTTGCTAATGCACTACCTTGTTGTTGATACAATGTTTCACCGAGATGAAAAGGCACACAGGCATAGCTATTAACCGTAATAATTTCAGCACCTGCATCAATGTACCCTTGGTGTGCTTGCGTTACATAATGTGGGGCTTCTAGCAGTGCTTGTGCACTCCACAATGGTTGCGAGAACGGTGCGCCAATACGCTTAAGTTCGCGTCCCATGCCACCATCTAATATAGTTAATTTTTTCATTAATGGACTTCTATACGTCTAAAAGATATGTCCTTATTTAAACATATTTAGACAAAAATCATAATGAAACTTACGCTGGATGAAGATGAGAAAAATTCAATGTAGCGGGATAGGTTAAAAGCACTCAAGATAAGTGCTTTATTTCATACGTTATTCAAGATTTTATTCAGTACGTTTATAACCAACACATTCATAAATAGAAGCAGGACTAGCCGATGATCAGCCAGCGTGATCGAGGAGCCCTAACATATTAAACAGGGCTCATCTTGAACGTTAAATTTTAATCACTGCTTGGCTTTCTTCAGGCGATAGTTTTCAATCCATCTACCCAAAGTTTCACGTTCCTCTGCTGTGATCTTCGTTAAATTAGCTAAAGGCATGTCTTGGTTTAACACCGCTCGCGAATAGATCTTGTCATGTTGGATTTCCACAGCTTGCATTGAATCAAGCGTAAACCCTAACGGCGCGCTAGCAAACATCGTTGAAGTCGGTGTTGCACTGTGACACTCAGTACAATGCTTTTCTATAATAGACCAAGCTTGCGCATCTGAAACTTGCGCTATATCGGTTGCTTCTGCTCCCGTTGCAACAACTCTCGGCGCAAAACTATCCCAAGGTGCAATCGCCAACATCAATACAAAAAATGCAGCAATACCACTGATTAATACGGAAGGTTTATTAATATGGCGATGCTTAAGATTAAAATAATGTCTGATCCACATACCAATCACGATAAAGGCGATTAACACTAACCAACCATACTGATGCGTATAAGTATGTGAAAAATGATTACTTAGCATAATGAAAATAATCGGCAGAGTTGCGTAGTTATTATGAATTGAACACAACTTTGCTTTTAAACCTACAGCCGGATCAGGAATGCGCCCTGCTTCTACTTCTTTAACTAGATAACGCTGACCAGGCATGATGATATGATAAACATTACCCGCCATACAGGTACCAATTAATGCACCGATATGAATATAAACTGCTTTATCAGCAAACAATTGGTCAAAACCCCAAGCCCATACTGCTAACAGCAGCACCATAGCTACCGCAAATAACAAACCGTTTTTAACCAAAGGCGAATTACATAATAGGCGATAAATAATATAACCTACCGCGATACTACCCAGTGATGTTGCAATCGCCGCCAGTTTACTTAATTCACTTTTACTACCATCTAATAGGTTTACATCCGCGCCAACGTAATACAGCAAACTAAATAACAAACCACCGGTGATCCAAGTTGTATAAGCTTCCCATTTAAACCAATGTAAAGTGGTTGGCATGTGCTCTGGCCCATTTTTATATTTAGCCACTTCGTAAAAACCACCGCCATGAATAGCCCACAGGTCTCCACTGATGCCTTTATCTGCTTTTACTTTTGGGGGCGTTTCTAAGCTGTTATCTAACCAAGCAAAATAGAAAGAAGCCCCAATCCATGCGATGCCTGCAATTACATGGAAATAACGCAATACTAAATGCGCGACCTCAATTAAGTAATTTTCCATAATTTATATCGTCCTTTTTATTCTTATTTTTAGGTAACTACTCAGGCCGTCGCTATTTAAGCCTATTTCTTCGTTGAAAAATGCTCATTTAAACGACTAAACTGCGCTTTTTCGCCTTGAACTAAGCATAAATAGCTTAGCCCTGAGCATTTACGTTTTTATTTTGGTAAAAAAGCACTCAGTTTTAATGGGTGCTGAGTAGTTACATTTTTAGTGGCTATTTTTTTAGTAACGGTTTTTTAGAGTCTATAGAGCTGTTTTTTACGGTCTATAAAATAGATACTTACTAGCTACCACGGTATGTGGAATAACTATAAGGGGAGAGCAAGAGAGGCACATGATGGTGCTTACTGTCCTGCACTTTAAAACAGATTTCAGCGCTAGGATAAAAGGCATCAATACCTTGCTTCTGCCAATAAGCATCCAGCTCAAATACGATTTTATAGGTCGAAAAAAGATCCTCTGGCTGTTTATCTTGATACCAGCTGTTATCCAACCAATCGTCAATGCGTCCATCTTCATTAGTCACAGCAGCAGACAATAACTGCCAAGTTTGCTCATTTAAAACAAAAAGCTGAATGGCTATATCCGCTGCCGGTTTACCCAGTGCAGTATTAAGTATGTGTGTGGTTATTGGGTTTTTATTGATCATAATTGTTCCAACCTAATTTGCGTTATTTTGGCCTGTTCTTGACTGGCTATTGTGAGTTCAGTTTGACGATCGTTACCGATCCTTGATTGAATAATCGCTAACATTTGTTGTGCACTTTTCCCCGATGCACAAACAATAAAAATAAAACCAAACTTGGCTAAGTAAGCTTTATTTAAGTCCAGCATCTCCTCAAGCAGTGTTTGTTCTGCCACTGACATACCTGACTGCTCATGACTTGCACTGCCAGAAGTGCTGGCATATTTTTCATGTAGAGTCGCTAAATTACCTATTTGCGGATGTCCGGTAAAAGCAGTTAGATAATCCTGCTCAGATAATTGCAGAAATATGCGTTGTGATGCCGCTAATAATGCACTCATATCTTTGAATGGACGCTCTGCAACCATGCTATTAATCCAGTTTGGCGCGCAACAGCAGTGCTCAAAAAGATCATAAGCTTGCTCTGCACTGGCATTATTTATTTTATCCAAACTCATCTAACTTCCTTTTTCATCTCGGTAAGATTGACAATAAACCTCATTATATAAAAACACTATTCTGCTGTTCGCTAAACGCTGTTGATGATCTGTTACAGCAACAAATAGTAATACTCATTAACTACAAATCGTTAATCGATTACTGTTTTAATCGAAGCCCTGTAATGGTGCAAAAGAGAAAATAATGTCCACTCTTGGTGCTTATAAAATTATTTTAAGACCTGACTTGCTAGGTTTAAAAAACCATTAAAAATGCATTTAAAAACATAAAATCATTTATTTATTAGTGCCTTAAGCTATTTATAAAATATCACTTACGGGCATTCAGCCAATGGATTTTTAATAACTGGTAAGGTTATTGCTAATATCATACCAACTTTGACCAATTGGACAGGTTACAGTGTAAACCAGTATTAATAAGGCTATTTCGATGGGCATTCTGATGGTTATAGAACAACCAAAATACTCCTTTATTAAAAGCTGTTTTTAAAAGACACAGTAATCATTGTAATTAAAAGGGATTTATTAATGAGCAATGTTAAACGTTTGGCAATGCAGGGGATAACCAAAGAATATCCAGGCTGTAAAGCCAACGATCAAGTCTTTCTAGATATAGAGCATGGTGAAATTCATGCCCTATTGGGAGAGAATGGCGCCGGAAAAAGCACCTTAATGAAAATGTTATACGGCGTAGTCAAACCCGATGCTGGCAGCATTATTTGGAATGGCTCACCTGTATCGATAGATCAACCTGCGATTGCACGTGGTTTAGGTATTGGTATGGTTTTTCAACATTTTTCATTATTTGAAACCTTAACAGTGACTGAAAATATAGCACTCGTACTAGGTGATCAAGCAGGCCACCTGAAGACATTAGCGCATCGTATCAAAGCAACGTCTGAGCGCTATGGTATGCCCTTAGATCCCGAGCGTCGTATTTCTAGTTTATCCACAGGTGAACGCCAACGTGTTGAAATCGTGCGTTGTTTATTATTAGATTTACAGCTACTCATTTTAGATGAACCCACCTCGGTATTAACCCCTCAGGAAGTACAGGACCTATTTAAAACCTTAAAAAAACTCACTAAAGAAGGCTGCTCAGTACTGTTTATCAGCCATAAGTTACATGAGGTCACTGAGCTATGTGACAGCGCAACCATCCTTAGAGCAGGTAAAGTAACTGGTCATTGCATCCCTAAGAATGAAACCTCCGAGTCCATCGCACGTATGATGGTAGGCGACGATATAGCGATCAGTAATGAATGTAAACGCGCTCTAGGCGGTGATGTTTTTGCCAGTATTGAAGGCTTGTCTACACAGTCAATCGGGCAATTTGATATTGCACTTAAAAATATTAATTTACAGGTTAAACAAGGCGAAATTGTAGGTATTGCAGGAATAGCTGGCAATGGACAAGAAGAGTTATTAAAAGCGTTATCCGGTGAAGAGATCCACCGTAATTCACAAGCAATAAAGTTTGCAGGTCAATTTGTTGATCAACTCAGCCCATTAAAACGTCGTCGTTTAGGGTTAGCTTTTGTGCCAGAGGACCGCTTAGGCCGAGGTGCTGTTCCTGATTTAGACTTATGCGATAACGCACTACTGACCAGCTTTGATTCAGGCTTAGTGCAAAATGGCTTCTTAAAAAAATCTAAAATTGTGCAGTTAGCAGACAAAATAATTAAACAATATAAAGTAAAAACACCGGGTAATCACACTAGTGCCGCAAGCTTATCTGGCGGCAACCTACAAAAATTCATTGTTGGGCGAGAAATAGATCAAGAGCCAAAATTTTTATTAATGTCGCACCCAACTTGGGGAGTTGATATTGGAGCCCAAGTCGCTATTCACGATGCAATTTTACAGTTAAGAGACCGTGGCTGCGCAATTTTAATTATTTCCGAAGATTTAGACGAGTTATATAAAATCAGTGACCGCTTAGGTGCTATCTGTGACGGTAGCGTATCAGACTTTTTAGTACCGGAAGTATTACCGTTAGTTAAGTTAGGACAATGGATGGCCGGTGATTTTGGACCAAGTACAGAGCCAAAGACAGCAACAACCGCTGCGACAAAAACAGTGGAAATAGGAGCAACAAGTCATGATTAAGTTAACCCCTCGCGCGCAAGCTTCGGCAAAGTGGGGTTACCTATCCCCTGTATTGGCCGTTTTTTTAACCCTGATTGCAGCCACTGTCTTATTCTGGGGATTAGGAAAAGATCCACAACTCGCGTTGTATACCTTTTTCATCAGCCCTATTGAAAATTGGTACGGCATTACAGAATTACTAGTTGTCGCAATCCCTATTTTACTCTGCGCCTATGGGTTGGCCTTATGCTATCGCGCTTCAATATGGAATATCGGTGCAGAAGGACAATTATTATTAGGTGCAGTGGTTGCCACCACAATGGCCTTAAAATTTGTTGATTCAGATAGTTTATGGGCAATGCCCTTAGTATTACTGGCAGGTATGGTTGGCGGTATGCTTTGTTCCGGCATCTCAGCGTTCCTCAACTTGCGTTTAAATTGTAACGAAACGCTAGTGACCATCATGATGAACTACATCGCGCTTAATACTCTTTTGTGGGCGGTCTATGGCCCTTTAAAAGATCCGAGCGGATATAACTTTCCTGAAAGTGCCCTATTTGGAGACAGCTCTTTATTACCTATTTTATTTGAAGGAACACGCCTACATTTTGGTTTGTTATTGGTCATCTTAGCCTTGGTTATTGTTTGGGTATTTATGAGCAAAACTTTTTTAGGTTTCCAAATCAAAGTACTAGGGTTGGATAAACCAGCCGCTCGCATGGCAGGGTTTAAAGAGAAAAAATTAGCAGCGATGGTGTTTTTGGTTTCAGGTGCATTAGCAGGGCTTGCCGGCGCAGTCATTGTCACCGGTTCAACCGGCCAATTAATCCCCGCTATCTCTCCCGGATACGGTTATTCGGCGATTATTGTTGCCTTTTTAGGGCGTTTGCACCCAGTGGGAATTACCCTAGCAGGGTTATTAATTGCCTTAATATTTATGGGCGGGGAAATGTCACAAATGGTATTGCAATTACCTAGAGCAATCACAGGTATTTTACAGGGGTTGATCTTATTTTTCTTGCTCTCCTGTGATGTGCTGATCCGTTACCGTATCGTATTCACCGTTAAGTTACCTGGTTTCACAGCAGCTGCTAAACATTAAAGATTAACAAGGAGATCAACAAATGGATATTGATTTAGTTACCAATATTTTATACGCCATGATCATGACCGGTACCCCGCTATTATTGGTTGCGTTAGGTGAAATGGTATGTGAAAAAAGTGGCGTGCTCAATTTAGGTCAAGAAGGCATGATGCTAATGGGCGCGGTTGCAGGCTTTATTGCCATGTACCACACGGATAATCACTTTATTGGTTTTATCGCGGCGATCTTAGTCGGTATTGCCATGTCACTTTTATTTGCCTTCATTGCATTAAATTTAAATGCAAATCAAGTTGCAGCAGGCCTAGCCCTAACTATCTTCGGCACTGGTTTGTCCGCTTTTTTAGGCAACGATTATGAGGGCAAGCAAATAGCTGTGCTACCTTCGTTATCTATCGATGCATTACAAAGCATTCCATTAATAGGTAAGCCACTATTCGGGCAAAATGCGATTGTATATTTAAGCTGGATATTGGTCATTGTGGTGTATTTATTCTTCCGTTATCACCGCCAAGGTTTATCAGTAAGAGCGGTTGGCGAAGACCCAAGCGTTGCTAGCAACTTAGGACTACCGGTGATGTTCATTCGTTATTTATCGGTTATTTTTGGTGGTGCAATGGCTGGATTAGCAGGTGGTTACTTATCCATTGCTTATACTCCCATGTGGACAGAAGGCATGGTATCAGGCAAGGGTTGGATTGCATTAACCTTGGTTGTGTTTGCGAGCTGGCGAATAGAACGCATTATTTTAGGCGCATATTTATTTGGCTTTGCAAGTATTATGCACCTTGTGGCACAGGGTTTAAATTGGGATGTCTCTTCTAATTTATTAGCGATGATGCCTTATGTTGCGACATTAGTGGTGTTGGTGATGTTAAGTCGCGACAAGCAACGATTGAAGTTGTTTGAGCCGATGGCATTAGGGAAACCATGGCACAGGAGTAGCTAACCTCGCTAGGTTGTCATCGCTTATTTAATGCTTTGGATGGGTTTGCTTTGAGTTGGGTTCGTCTGCGCTCATCAGGTCAGTGCGATTAATTGTTCGCTTTGAGTTTGGTTCGTCTGCGCTCATCCGGTCTACTTGATATTTATTATCAGTGGTTTCGCCCTGTCGGCGACACGTCTTTCTTTTATCAGAAAAGAAAGGCGGCAAAGAAACTGACACCGAATCGTTTTCTCATCCAAATAATAAATGGCTTTTATAACGCACCGGCTCTTACGGCACATCCATGTGCCAAACGAGCCTAATCCAAACATCCTGTTTGGCTTTGCTAAAAGCCATTGATGATTTGGGAAAACTCAACGGTGGGATTGTTCGTCCATGATGGACAATGTTAACTGCTTATTTTATTCAACATGGCAAAGCTATAACCTATTTTCACATAATCCATTTGGTTCTGCATTTCCGCCATAAATGTGGGATTATTCTGTCTATCTACATGACCAAGGTTTCAGTTTTATTTTTAACTTGTTGATTAGTTTATTCAGTTTGTTATTCTAACATCAAATTTAAATAAATAATCGCGCTCTATCTATCCACCAGAAATACAGAATAGTTCTGCTTAATTACGCTGTTAGCTTTTACTCAAGGAGAGAGTTATCGAATACGCAGAAGAGTTCTCAAAACCGGAAAAATACAAAAGGATATTTTTATTTCTTTTGCTCGGTGTGCTGTGCCTAATAATTAATGAAAAGTGGTATCTACCTTTTCTTAATTGGTATGTAGATACTGTTCATTGTCACACACCGTTCGGTTACTCTGGAATTTCAGTTATGTGGTATTCGTTATTTGTAGGTATACCGCTCTTCGGTGCTTTCATGATTGGTATTGTTACTGTTCCAATTGGCTATAAAGGTATTATTCATAAACAGTTTCCCCCCAAGGGAATGAAAGTGTACAAGCCCACGAAAATCCTAAGAGGCTGGAAAGGTAATTTAAAATCGGTATTTCATCTATTAATACCAACCTTCTTAATATTGTTTTCTATTTGGGGCTACTTTCAAGTTGACCAAATGCCGCACGAAGTACCCGAAGATTTTGACTATAGCGTATGTAAAAGCTAATCGGGTAGCCGGAGGTATCTAACCTCCAGCCCCCACATCACCCTGCATGCGGCTCCGCACAGGGCGGTTCATCTTATGATGAATAGTGAATATTAATCCACAAGCCCTTTAATGACATCAAACCTTGTCTGGCTAAAAACTCATTACTAATCGCACTATTGATACCTTGAGTTAGTGGATTGGAGTGGACGTATTTTACGAGAAGATAAGCGAGGTGCTATTGCAGGCCATCATCCTAAATTGCTCAGTAAGCTTGGCCTAGATGAAGCAACTTGGTTAACGTTAGCTAGTCGATTTGGTAAAGACTATCAAGGTGCTGTTGGCTCTTTAGAAGAATTAGCTTCATTTGCAGAACATACAGGTAAATGCTGGATAGCCAGTAAGAACCAATTATGACGACAAGCTCATTAATCTTTCTTAAAAATTCCTTAATCAAAATATAATTAGCGATAGCTAATCGTAAACGTGCGCATAACTCACGATTTATGTTGAAATGTGTATTATTTGGGTATTTTAAACACCTAAGAATTCCAGCAGATAATGACGACTATGATTTTAACAATCATGTTTAAGCCTGTTTCAGATTTTAAATTATTGGCTGTCTATTTTTTCTCATATTGTTTATACCGAAGAAGTAAGCTACTGATCAGCTATAAAATCTTATCTCAGTTGATGCTAAATAATATTAAAATGTGTCAGTATATTTTACAGTTTACAATTATATAGAAAAGGTTGTTTTATAACTCATTAAAACTGTTGATAATCTTTTTTCGGTATACTTTATGCTTTGAACTTGACTGAAGGAACAAATACAAAAAGGTTAATGATAGCTCAATTAAATGGTTTTAATTGGAACAGAAAAATTGTCTGATTATTGAATAATCGTAGTAAAGCGCTTTTATTTCTCCTCTTTTATTTCTCCTCTAATATAACGAAAATTTAACATGAATTTAATATAGCTCTAACATAAAAGAGGATGTTGACATGAATAAATCTATAGTAATAGGCATTGTAATGAGTTGCGTTGTTGCACTTATTCCGGTTAAATCTAACGCGATCTTGTTAAATGCAGGCGATACTGCTTTTCTTCCTGGTACAACGGCTGCAATGGAGCCGGAATTAGCTGGCGTAGTTATCTCTGATAATTCAATCTACGATTCTATAGTGCCAGGTGGTAACAATCTTTTTCAAGTAGGCATTGATGTTACCAATAGAGTGACTCGCTCAAATGCTAACAATAGCTTAATATTTTCTCCTAGATTAGTACCTACATTGAATAACACTACTGGTAACTTTCTTGTCGACCAAGTTGTCATCGCTGGTTTTTCTGATTTTGTGTTAGATGTTAACTATCGTAGCGATGGTTTAGGCGACAGAGGGCCTAATACGGCAACTCGCTCGGCAGATGGAAACGAGCTTAGTTTTGATTTCCTGTTTCCACTCTCAGTGGCTAATTTATTCGCAAATCCTCAAGAACAGAGTTATTTCCTTTCAATAAACTCCAATGCCACGGCCTATACGAATACTGGTAGTATGAGCATTTTTGGCAGACACATAGATTATCCTGGGGAAACATTTGAATTTACTTATGCGGGGTTAGCTGTGCCTGTAAATGAACCTGTTGCGGTTAGTGAGCCCCCTCTCACTGCACTTTTTGTGATATTTCTTTCGTGTTTAATGGTATTTAGAAGATCTTAGGAAATGTAGGCTAGCTGCACGGATTGCAGCACCATTTTCATCCAATTTTAATCTTTTGTGTTTTGTTTCATTTCTTACAGTTAAAGACAGTTGTTTATTCTGCTTTTATATATAAAAAACAATTGCGTACACATATTTTATATCTGATATTTTTCATACACTAGCCGAGCTGAAACTTAGCTGGGCTACATTAAATTTGACTACAAGCATATTAGCAAAACCTTCAAGAGGTAATATCACGAGTTGAAATTCGTCGAAGATCGTGGACCCCCATAAACTTTGAGTTGGGTTCGTCTCCGCTCATCCGGTCTGCTTGATTAATTATATGCTTTGGTATTTCGCCCTTGCGGCGACTTTACTTTCTCTTGATCAGAAGAGAAAGTAAGCAAAGAGACTGACACCGAGTCGTTTTCTGGTCCAAATAATAAATGGCTTTTATAACACACCGGCTCTTACGGCACATCCATGTGACAAACGAGCCTAATCCAAACATCCTGTTTGGCTTTGCTAAAAGCCATTGATGATTTGGGAAAACTTAACGGTGGGATTGTGCGTCCATGATGGGCAATGTTAACTGCTTATTTTATTCAGCATAGCAAAACTATAATCTATTTTTCACATAATCTATTTGATTCTGTATTTCCGCCATAAATGTGGGATTATTCTGTCTATCTACATGACCAAGGTTCAGTTTTATTTTTAACTTGTTGATTAGTTTATTCAGCTTGTTATTCTAACATCAAATTTAAATAAACAATCGCGTTCTATCTATCCACCAGAAATACAGAATAGTTCTGCTTAATTACGCTGTTAAGTTTCTAAGGAGGTCTGGTGCCAGAATTTAAACTTTTAGATAATGTTATTGATTACATGGAATCCACTGGATCAACATATAAGTTAGTAACTCTTGGTGTAGATGAAAAGTTATTAAATGAAATCAATAGTCAAAACAATACAACCTATACGCTCAACGAATTAGAGAAAGCCGCTGATAAGTGTTTGGCTCATGAGTGGTTAACACATGCAACTATGGGGGGCGGTAAATACGGAAGTTTACGAATTACCCCAAAGGGTGTTGGTGCGGCTCGTTCAAGACGAAAAGCCGAAGAACTAAAAGCCTCACGAACATGGCTTAAGAAATCATCTGACTATATTGAAGACCACAAAGGCATTTTAATATTTTTCGGTGCTGTTATTGCTCTAGCTACATTCATTTTAAAAGTTACGGGAGAGTAAAATGGAAGATAAAAGCTTCTCAATTAGCTTAAAGTGTTTGTTTTGTGATTGTCCCCTTGAAGGGGAGTCTGAAACGGAGTTCAAGTCAGGAGATTTATTAAAGTGCCAAGAATGTGGTGAATTAAATGATTACGATGCATTAATCGATGTTGCATCTGATGAGGGCAAAGAGTTAGCCACAGATTATGCTAAATTAGAAATAGAAAAAATGCTCAAAAAGGCATTTAAGTAAACGAAACTTCAATCGGGTAGCCGGAGGTATCTAACCTCCAGCCCCCACACCACCCTGCATGCGGATCCTCACAGGGCGGTTCATCTTATGATGAATAGTGAATATTAATCCACAAGTCCTTTAATTACATCAAACTTTGTCTGGCTAAAAACTCATTACTGATCGCACTATTGATCCCTTTGGTTTTCGAACTACGACAAGGCCCTTTACTGGTACTTTTTATAAGCCCATTGGCACAGGAAACAGCTTCCTTTGGCTAATCAAAGGAAAGAAAGGCGTCACAAAGACGGAATACCAAAGCCTACCATTAACCTTAATGACCGGCGAGCGCAGACGAGCTATAGCCAATAGTAGGAAACTACTAACTAACCTTACTTTTATTACTTTGTAATTCACTTAAATGAACCAAGTTACTTTGTAACTCTTTCCATTCTTTACCCTGTCGTTTTGGTGATTGCACTTGCACACTTTGGTATAACTCAACTAACTGCCCTGCTATTGAAATAGCGACTTCCATTGGTAATTTACCTGATACTTCTTTTAGGCCAACAGGACAGGTCATGGTTTGAACCTGTGCATCAGTGAAACCTCTTTGCGATAAACGGTATTGAAACTTCTTCGCTTTAGTTTCTGAGCCAATCACTCCTAACCATAGTGAATCTGCACGTTTTATAACGGCTTGCGTTAACGAGAAATCTAATTGATGGTTATGCGTTAAGATTAAAGAAGCAGTATTTTTTACTGCATTGTTAACTTGATCCACAGGCGCTTCATCAACCACTTTTTGGACGTTGCTTGGTATCTGCTCTGGAAATAGATCTGTGCGGCTATCAATCCAACGTACGCGTATTGGCAGCTGCCCGAGCATTGGTATCAAGGCTTGCGCCACATGACCTGCACCATATATATCTAAGTGCATGTTGTCGCTAGCAAAGACTTCAAATAATACTAACACTTGGCCACCACAGCACTGTCCGAGACTGGCCCCTAGTTGAAAGTTTTCAACTTGCTGGCAGGTTTCTCCCTGTGTTATCAACTGTCGAGCATGTTTAATCGCTTTAAACTCTAAATGCCCGCCACCAATAGTCGCGTAGATATTATTTTTACTCACCACCATTTTAGTGCCACTGGCACGCGGTGTTGAACCTGCCGCGCCTAATAACGTAATAATGACGTAGGTTTCGCTACCCTGTTCAAGTTCAGTGGCAGCTTGTAACCAACTATGTTTATGCAAACCTTGCATTGAAATATTAAGCATCATCAACTCCTTGTTGGCCTTGTTCACTGCCCTCTTTTTTCTGCGCTTGTAACCACTCTTGCGCCACTTGCACGGCACCTAAAATACATTCTGCTGTAGCAGGCGTGTTTAAGCTCGGTGCAAATTGATAATCTGTGATACTGGCGACGGCATTTCGCAACGCACTCCACACGCTGATTCCTAACATGAAAGGAGGTTCACCGACGGCTTTGGATTTAAACACGGTTGTCGCTGGATTTTGTGAATCGTAAAGCGTGACATTAAACTCTGCAGGTGTATCGCCTATCGCTGGAATTTTATAAGTAGCAGGTGCGTTACTGGCCAACTGACCTTTATCATTCCAACTTAAGTCTTCAGTGGTTAACCATCCCATACCTTGAATAAAGCCACCTTCAATCTGTCCAATATCTAATGCGGGATTAATCGAGTTACCGACATCATGCAAAATATCAACTCGTGTGACTGAGTTTTCTCCGGTTAACACATCAACTTCTACTTCACTCAGTGCAATTCCATAAGCGTAATAAAAGAAAGGATTACCTTCCGCTTTTTCACGGTCGTAATAGATTTCAGGGGTGGCATAAAAGCCAGTGCTAGAAAGTGAAATACGATTTAAATAAGCCAGGTTAATTAATTCTGGAAAGCTGATTTTCCCTTTTTCATGGATCAACTGATTATTCACTAACTGTAAACTGTCCGCTTTTACTGCAAAGTGCTCGCTAGCAAAGGTGAGTAATCTTTCTTTAATCGTGTTTGCTGCGTTTAATGCAGCCATACCGTTTAAGTCGGTTCCACTTGATGCTGCAGTGGGTGAGGTGTTGGGCACTTTATCGGTACGTGTTGCATTGACTAGTACATGTTGCATATCGATGGAAAAAGCCTGTGCCACTATTTGTGCTATTTTGGTGTGTAAACCCTGTCCCATTTCCGTACCGCCATGATTCACATGAACGGAGCCATCGGCGTAAATAACCACTAGCGCACCGGCTTGGTTTAAATGCTGTACGGTAAAGGAAATGCCAAATTTAACCGGTGTTAATGACAACCCTTTTTTAATGATTGGAGAATGCTGATTAAAGTTTTCAATACTGGCTTTACGAGCCCAGTAATCGGCCTCTACTTCCATTTTTGCAATCATATCCTGAAGAATAAATTGCTCTACTTTTTGTTTATAAGGAGTGATATCACGACCAGGCGTATACAGGTTAAGCTTACGAATCTGTAATGGGTCTTTACCAAGGTAGTAAGCAATATCATCAACAATTTGCTCTGCGACAATCATGCCCTGCGGACCACCAAAACCTCGGAATGCGGTATTACTAACGGTGTTCGTTTTACAACGGTTTCCATTAATATGTGCGGCAGGATAATAATAAGCATTGTCAGCGTGAAACAATGCACGGTCTACAATTGCATCGGATAAATCTGCGGAGTAACCACAGTAACCATTGATATCAATATCAACACCGGTGATCAGTCCATCATCATCAAACCCTACTTGATAGGTGTTGTAAAAGGGATGACGTTTGCCCGTTACTTTAAAATCATCGCCACGTGCTAAACGAATTTTAACACTTTTACCCGTATAAAAAGCGGCCAGTGCAGCTAGACATGCCCAAGGTGCAGCCTGCGTTTCTTTTCCTCCAAAACCACCACCCATACGACGCATTTCTACGGTGACATAATTAAATGGTTTATTAAGAATTTTTGCGACTAAGTGCTGCACTTCAGAGGGATGTTGGCTTGACGACTCAATAAACATGCCACCATCTTCCGTTGGCGTGGCAGTGCTCACTTGCCCTTCTAAATAAAAATGCTCTTGCCCACCCACGTAGAGTTCACCATTAATTTGGTGCTTGGCGTCATTAATTGCTTTTTTTGGCTCACCTCGATGTAATGCATGTGGAGGGCGCACCCAATGTTGCTCAGCCATCGCTTGTTTAATATCAAGCACAGTCGCTGTCTCTTGATATTCAATTTTCACTTTTCTAGCAGCAGTGCGAGCTATTTGATAACTGCTTGCGACTACCAATAAAATAGGCTGACTATGATATTCAATTTTGTCATCTGCCAATAATATATCGCCACTAAATACAGGACTGACATCATTTTTACCCGGTATATCCTTGGCGCTATAAATATCCACCACACCTGTTACTGACAAAGCATCGCGTGTATCGATGGAAACAATATGGCCACAGGTAATTGTTGATAACACAGGGTAGGCATGCAAACTGTTTATTGCTTCGGGTTTATCATCAATATAAATGGCCTTGCCAGTGACCTGTTTAAGTGCACTTTCATGCGCAAAAGATTGGCCAATCGCATTCTTTGCAAGGCCACTTGGTTTATCTGTTTTAAAGTGCCTCATGATGGATCCTTGTTTGAATGGCGCTGCTAATTTGCGTATTTTGTTTTAATTGAATTTTACCTAATGCTTGAAACCAAATACGGTCAAAGAGATTTTTACTAACTTGAAGACGGTAAGTAGAAGAAGCACGGACGTCGGATAACGGCTGGAAATCGACATCTATTTGTTGTGCGGCGTGCTGTAGATTTTCTAGGTTTAAGATTTGACCATTTAGTGCTTTGGCAACATTTTTAGCCAGTGCTGGCGTTGCAGCCATGCCACCCATTGCACATCTAACATTGTGCATTTTATCGTTATCCAATTGATAACTTAAAACTAAACATACAGCGGAGATATCATCTTCTATACGTTTCGATATTTTATGACAGCTTAATTGCAATGTAGTCTCACGCTTAGGAATATGGATTGCAACGATCACCTCATCATCAGCTAATTGTGTTTTGCGATAATCCATAAAGAAGTCGGCCAATGCAATCACACGTTGTCCACGACAACTCTGTAACTCAATGTTAGCGTTTAGCGCAATAAATAGTGGAGCAGGATCGCCAATCGGTGAAGCATTAGCAATACTGCCACCTAGCGAACCTGCATTTCTAATTTGTAATGATCCTAGGCGTTCAAACAGTTCATGGGATTCTGGGTAAATTTCACAAAACCGCTCTAAAAATTCGCTATAAGGTAATGCAGCCCCAATATGTAAACCTTGCTGATCTTCATTAAACTGCATTAATTCAGGACAGTAACGTACTGAGATAAGTTTATTGTTATAACTAAGGCGCTGACTGAACTCTACCGATAAATCCGTTGCACCAGCTACAAATTGAGCCTGAGGATGTGATGCTTTTAAGGCACACAACTGTGATAAATTCTGTGGTAAATAAAAATGTTGATCACCCTCTTCTAACATTGGAATTTGATTTGCTAACAGGGCTTTTTTAAGCGTTTCTGTTAATACGCTAACCTGTTGGCTAAAACGATGATCTTGGTGTGAAATATTTTGTGCTGCCTGCTTTGGATAGCTAAAGCATTTTTTTGCGGCTTTTAAAATCGGTTGATAACCGGTACAACGACATAAGTTACCGCCTAGCGCTTGAATAACCGCTTCTTTACCAGGGTATTGATTATGGTTCATGTACAAAGCAAACAAACTCATAATAAAACCGGGCGTACAGAATCCACATTGAGAACCATGGCACTCCACCATCGCACGTTGTACTGGATGTAAATCTTCTAGCGTGGGGTCAACTTTAGTCGTGAGTGCTTCCACCGTGATTAGATGCTTACCATGTAAGTTGCCCACCAGCATTAAACAAGCATTAATGCTTTTGTATTGCCACTGGCCATTAATGAGATCGCCAACTACTACTGTACAGGCACCACAATCTCCTGAAGCACAACCCTCCTTGCTCCCTGCTCTCCCCATATTGGTGCGTAACCAGTCTAAAATGCTCAGACTTGGCGCAAACGATTTCAGTTCAATCATTTCGTTATTAAGTAAAAACTGAATCACGTAAACCTCCCTTTACTAACTGAGCCTTTGTTTATAGGTTCTTAGCATTATTAATTGTAGAACATTAAAAAATTTTAAATGCATTTGACCACTTGGTCAGTTTCTTGCTCTGCATACTATGTACCAACCTTGATTCGTGTTCAAAAAATGGTATTTGATATGGAACGTCATTAAGCAGTTTTTAATGCAAAACAAAAAATCGATATATGGAGAATAAATATGAAAAAGATTTTCAAAATGTTGTGTTTAACCCTGACCTTGGGTTTCTCTGCATTTAGCCACGCCGAAGAGCCATTAAAAATAGGGTTTGTTTACGTGAGCTCAACGGGAGAAGCAGGTTGGACCTACACACATGACCAAGCACGACTTAACCTAGAAAAAGTATTTGGCGATAAGATTAAAACAACGTTTATCGAAAATGTTGCAGAAGGGCCGGATGCTGAACGAGTGATCACACAACTTGCACAAAGTGGTCATAAATTAATTTTTACCACTTCTTTTGGTTACATGAACCCAACACTTAAAGTAGCTAAACGTTTCCCAAATGTTCGCTTTGAACATGCAACGGGTTATAAACGTGCTAAAAATGTCGGCACTTATTTCGACCGTATTTATGAAGCAAGATACTTAACGGGTGTGGTTGCAGGTTACATGACTAAATCAAACACCTTAGGTTATATCGGTGCGTTCCCTATTCCTGAAGTAGTGCGTGGTATTAATGCATTTACACTAGGTGCTCGTTCAGTAAAACCAGACCTAAAAGTAAAAGTAGTATGGGTAAATACTTGGTTTGACCCTGCAAAAGAACGTGAAGCAGCAAACAGCTTGATCGACCAAAAAGCCGATGTTATTACTTTTCATACGGATTCTCCAGCAGCAGTACAAGCAGCTGAAGATGCAGGTGTTTATGCCATTGCGTACCATTCAGATATGAGCGATTACGGTCCAACAGCACAGCTCACAGCAGCGGTTCATAACTGGGACAGCTTTTACGTTAAACGTGTGCAATCAATTATGGATGGTACTTGGAAATCGGAAGATGTTTGGGAAGGTATTGGGTCAGGTATGACACAAATTGCTCCTTTCAATAAAGCTGTTCCACAGGATGTGGCAGATAAAGTAAATGCATTGTCAGCACAAATTGTCAGTGGTGCATTCCACCCATTCACAGGCCCAATCAAGGATCAGTCTGGCAAAGTAATTGTACCTGCCGGCGAAGTGATGAAAGACGGTGATTTATTACGTATGGATTATTATGTTGAAGGCGTTGATGGCAAACTAAAATAGCCCTCATTCCTCTTAACATTATAAATAGATGGGATTTAAGATTATCTAAATCCCATCATGTTAAACATCTATTACATCTTTAAATGCGTCAGTTATTAACATAACAACCCTAAAGAGTGCTTCCTAGTTATGAACAAGACAATTAAAAAATCGACTCAAAAAACAGGACAAAAAAGAGCAATACATGAACGGGGAAAATTAGTTGATATACGTAAAGATAATGTAAAACATATTTTAGCAGCCGCTGAAAAAATATTTGCAGAGCGCGGTTATCGAGGCACCACTGTTTTAGCAGTCGCACAGGAAGTAGGTTTACCAAAGGCCAATATTCTTTATTACTTTAAAACCAAAGAAGGTTTGTATAAAGAAGTCATGAGCCAATTATTAAAGCTATGGATGGGCAGCATGAATGAAATGAATGAGCACTCTCACCCTAGAGATGCCCTGCCGATTTATATCGCCAATAAAATGCGTCAATCCCAGAAACATCCCAATGCATCTCGTATTTTTGCTGCAGAAGTCTTACATGGTGCTCATTATCTTCGTGCACCGTTAGAGGCAGAATTAAAAGAACAATATGAACAGACCTGCCAAGTATTCCAAAGTTGGATCGATAAAAAATGGATGGATCCGATGAATCCGCAACATTTATTGTTTATGTTATGGTCCAGTACACAGGCCTATGCAGACCATGGTTTACAAATAAGTATTCTAATGAAGAAAGAGCAGCTAGAAGAGCAAGACTTTGAACAAGGCGTGCAACTATTAACACAAGTGATTTTAAAGGGCTGTGGTGTTAGCAATAAAAATAACGATTAGTAGTAAAAATAACGAAGGAAAATAGACTGCTCTCTTTACGACTCAACAACAAATAATTCCCTCTACAGCTCGACAACAAATAACTCTCTTTACGACTCAACAACAAACAAAAAAGCGCTCTTTATAAAAGAACGCTTTTAAAGTTTAAGCAGAGTGAAGGCCAGTGAGTAGCTTTTTTAACCGTACACTAATTCAGGTAACCACGTTGCCAGTTGCGGGTAATAAGCAAGCAGCCCAATCACCACTATTTGAATCCCGATAAAGGGAATAACACCGCGATAAATTTGTGGTGTTGATACCGAGTCGGGCGCGACACCACGCAAATAAAACAGTGAGAATCCAAAGGGGGGTGTTAAGAACGACGTTTGTAAATTTAACGCGATCATAATACCTAACCAAACAGGATCAATACCCATTGCTAGCAAGATAGGGGCAACAATTGGGATCACAACAAAAGTAATTTCAATAAAGTCTAAAAAGAACCCTAATAAGAACATCACTAACATTACTAAAAAGACGGCACCAAACACACCACCCGGTAAGTTAGTTAAAAACTCACGTACTAGGTCATCACCACCAAAACCTCTAAATACCAATGAGAAGATAGAAGCACCAATGAGTATCATAAATACCATTGAGGTTACTTCAGTAGTGCTGCGTAGCACTTTCTGTAATACAGGAAAGGTGAGTGTCTTCTTAAGTTTAGCGAGAATAATCGCGCCAATAGAACCCACTGATGCAGCTTCTGTTGGTGTTGCGATACCGCCAAGAATAGAACCTAGTACTAAAACAATTAACCCAATTGGCGGAATCAATACGGTTAGTACTTGCATCCACAGTTCTCTACTTACCTTACGTTCATCGGCAGGGATCGGTGGAACTTTTTTAGGGGCAATAATAGCAATGGCGATAATATAAAGCGCATATAAGCTGACCAATAAAATACCTGGAAGCAAAGCGCCTAAAAATAGGTCTCCTACGGTGACACTTTCCGGAGAGAAAATGCCTTGGTCTAATTGTGCTTGTTGGTAAGAAGATGAAATAACATCACCTAATAACACTAAGACAATAGAAGGAGGAATGATTTGTCCTAAGGTGCCGGAGGCACAAATTACACCCGTTGCAACTTGTGGAGAATAACCACGCTTAAGCATGGTCGGTAATGCTAACAAGCCCATAGTGACAACCGTTGCACCAACAATCCCAGTACTAGCGGCTAATAACATACCAACAATCAGTACCGATAAGCCGAGACCACCTGGTTTGCCACCAAAAACTTGGCCCATGGTATCTAATAGCTCTTCCGCTATTTTAGACTTCTCTAACATCACCCCCATAAATACAAATAAGGGGATCGCTATTAATAGATCATTAGCGAGAATACCTTGAATACGATTAGGAATAGCCTCTAAAAAAACACTATCAAAGGTATCTGTTGCAAAGCCAACTAAAGCAAACAATAAAGCTGAGCCTGCTAACGCAAACGCAACCGGATAACCAATCAATAAAATGATGAAGGCAAAAGCAAATAACCACAGAGGAATAAATTCGATCATAGTCCATGCTCCTCTTCAGTTACATCTAATGCCAACACGTGTTGTTCATATCCTTTAATAATTAATATCGCTTTTAAGCTTTCGGCAATGCCTTGAATGATCATTAATACCGGCATTAATAAAATCGTAGACTTAAACAAGTAACGCGCATCCACTCCGCCCGCTTCCTGTGAACCTTCTAATATTTCCCAAGAGGCAGCCACATATTCCCACGCGATATAGAAGATAAAGACACAGGTTGGCAGTAATAAAAATAGGAAGCCTAATAAGTTAACCCAGGCTTTTTTCTTTGCGGAGGCAGGTCGGTAAAATATATCAACACGGACATGAGCACCTTTGAGCAAGGTGTAGCCCATACCTAACATGATCACATAGTTGTGAAAGTAACTAATAGATTCTTGCATAAATACAGAGCCAGTATTAAAAGCATAACGCATAACAACAACGGTGAAGGTAATCAGCACAATCGCTAAAACAAACCAAGAGACAAAACGACCTAACCAATCACTGAAACGATTAATGTTCCTGATCATTGCTATTAATGAAGGGGATGGTGTATCCATACAAAATTCTCAATCTACAAACTAAAAGAAACGGCGCAGTGTGACTATTAATCTAATGCAATCCAGTACATTACGATTCAATAAAATATCACGGCCGTTATTATGACGTTAAAACAGAAATTAATCCTATTCATAAAGGTATTAATAACACTTTAATGAACAGGATTAACATTGAGAGTAGTGAAATAGGGGCTAACTACTCAGGACTTCTTGCATTTAAGTAAGCTTTTTCTGAAATATCATGCCATTTAATAACTTGATCTCGATAAGCTTTATAAGATGCATAAACTTTTTTACTCATTTCATCTTTTTGAGCTTCTTCTTCAACCACTTCTTCTGACAAGGTTTTTAATTTAGCTAACACATCTTTTGGAAAAGGTAATAACTCAACACCACCTTTACTCATTAACTGTCCAAGGGCCGCATGATTACGCGTTGTGAAATCGGCTAACATATCTGCATTAGCAATTTTTGTTGCATTTAACACAATCGATTGCAGATTTTCAGGTAACCCTTCTAATGCTTTTTTATTGATCAGGATTTCCATTGATGAACCTGGCTCATGCCATCCTGGGTAGTAATAGTATTTAGCTGCTTTGTTTAAACCAAAAGCTAAATCGTTATACGGACCAACCCACTCCGTCGCGTCAATAGTACCCGATTGTAAAGCAGGGAAAATTTCGCTACCCGGTAGCAATACAGGTGTACCGCCAGCACGTTTTAAAACTTCACCACCTAAACCCGGTATACGCATTTTTAAGCCTTTAACATCGGCTAAACTATCGATACGTTTATTAAACCAACCACCCATTTGCACGCCTGTATTACCGCCCGGCATAGGCACAATACCAAAAGGTGCATAAGCTTCATGCCAAAGTTCTAGCCCGCCTCCACTATATATCCAGCCATTCATTTCTTGCGCCGTTAAACCAAAAGGTACTGCGGTGAAAAATTGGCCTGCTGGTACTTTACCTTTCCAGTAATAGGCTGCACTGTGCCCTAATTCTGCGGTACCACGAGAGACTGCATCAAACACTTCTAATGCACCCACTAACTCTTTTGCCCCATAAACTTTGACTTGAATTCGTCCATCACTCATCTCATTAATGAGTTTCGCTAATTCATTTGCCCCTGTCCCTAAACCTGGAAAGTTTTTTGGCCAAGTTGTTACCATTTTCCACTTATATTCTGCTTTAGCGGCATTGGCCATAAAAGGCGTTAATAACGCCCCTGCCATCGTCATTCCGATCGCTAATTTTGTAATTATTCTTTTTAACGGCATTCTAAACTCCTTGAATGGTAACGATTATTTATAGTGTTACATTTTCCAATGCTTCACTTATCTGTAATAAAGTCTTTAGGATGTTAATGAAATGCTAACAAGTAGCAAATAAATCATCCCTTAAGTGTCGATTTATTTTCAACTTTTTGACATACCTCTAGCCTGAGTATTGAATTTAAACAAAACAGCCAGTTTATTGGCTGGTAGCAGCGCGAATAACATGCCTAACAGAGAGCACACACCGCCTGCAATATGGAACCAAAATATGGATTCATCAAGAAATACAATCGCCAATACAGCACCAAATAAAGGCATTAAGGTTATTGATAATGACGCACTTTCCGCGCCTAGTCGTAAAACCCCATTGGTCCAAAATATATAGGCAAGAATGGATGGGAACACCCACAAATAAGCAAACAAACTGATGTGTTCAAAAGAAGGTAAATAAAATTTAAAAAATACAGCTTCAATGGCATAGGCGACTATCAAGAAAGGCAGCCCCAACATGATCAATAGATACAGCACATTAATAGACGATAATTTAAGTGACAACTTTTTCAACAACACAGTAAACAATGCCCACACCACCACAGCGGCAATCATCAATAGATCACCCTGACTGAATTTAAGGCTCAATAAATGTAGCAACTGCCCTTTTGTTAAAATCAGTAACACCCCTAATATTGAGATCACCATACCAAGGAATTGCATCAAGCGAGGACGATTACCCAAGACGCGCCATGCCATCAATAAAGTGGCAATCGGAATAAGCGTATTAATAAGGGTAATATTTACTACGGTGGTAAAGTTAGCGGCCAAATAAAGTAAGCTGTTATAAAATACGATACTTAATATCGCTAGCCCTGTTAACGCCGATAAATGTGGGCGGATCATTGCCCAATTTTTTATCACTCTAGGTAAGCAAAAAGGCGTCAGCAATATAAAAACACCGAACCAACGGAATAGATTCATCGCAATAGGCGCGACTTCAGGCATATAACTTCTCGCTAAAATAGCATTAATGGCCCAAAACAAATTGGTCATTAACAAACCTAAAAAAGCCATCCATAAAATACGATTATTAGTCGTTGTAGTATTACTCGCCGCTCTGTTAGTCAATGTTTACTCCGTAGGGATGATCTATAAGTGCTATGAACCTATCAAAGCAATAATCGTAACAGTGAATGCATTGTTAAGCTAAGTTCTTTATCGCTAATAACTGTTTAGTAAACTCAGCAAAACCATAACCACCTGGTTCAGTCATAATGAATTCTGGATGATGTAAAAGCCTTTCCCAGTAATTTTTGATATTAGCGACACCCACACTTTTAGGTAAAGCCGCGAACATAAATTGATCATTCAAAGAGTCTCCCACATAACAAGCTTGTGCAAGTATCTCAGAGGTTGATAAGCCTTTTTCCTGCAAAAACTGAAACGATGTCGCTTTTTTTGAATGCTCTCCATACCAGCTATTAATATGGATTGAGCTTGCCGTTGCATTAGCGCCCAAGGCTTTAATTTTAGAGACCACTTCTTCAATAATAGGCGTAGCAACAGGGTCTCGATTTTGACCGATATCAATCGCGACTTCACACAAGCGATAAGACTGATCCAATGTTAAACCTAAGTCAGGGTAATCCGCTAAAATGCTAGTAACTTGCTCTTTTAAGGTGGCTTTATTTTGTGCAATTTGTTGAAGAGGAAGCCCTGACTTAAGGGTTAAGTTACCCGCTTCCTTTTCCATAATAAAGGCACCATTTTCGCCAATCACTGCATCAACTGGCCACAATTGTGCAATATGGTCACACCACCCCGCGCAAGCGCCTGTGACAGCAACCACTTTCAGCCCAGCCTGTTGTAACGCAGCTAGCGCTATTAAAGTCTCTGGAGGTAGTTGCCCGTGCCAGGTTAGTGTGTCGTCAACATCTGTTAATACCCATTGCACCTCTTTCCAATCATTGGTTAAGGTGTTTTTTAATTGCTTCATTGTATTTCCTTAAGCATCTATAACGCTTATCTATTAATGCTTATTTATTCATGCTTACAGCAAGTTAGGTAAGAACATTACTAAACCTTCCGAGTACGTTAAAATCATTAACACGGTTAATAATGCTAATAATAAAGGTGCAACTTCTCGTACAAAATCAGTCAGTTTTACTTTAAGAATTGAGCAAACCGTAAACATCATGGATCCAAAGGGTGGCGTAACACCTCCAATCATAATATTAACAATCACGATGATCCCAAAGTGCACAGGGTTCACCCCAAGATTAAGTACTGCCGGTAGTAATAATGGCGTAAGAATAATCATTGCAGCGCCACCTTCAATAAACATACCCACAATCAACAACAGTAAATTGATCAACATTAATAGAACTAACTTGTTATCGGTGACTAAGATTAATGCTGAGGCAACGCTCTGTGGAATTTGCTCCAAGGTCATGTAATAACCAAAGATCATCGCACCGATAATAATGAACATGACACTACTGGTACCTTGCACCGTCTCTTTAAAAATAGCAGGGAAATGTGTCAGCTTTAACTCGCGATAAACAAATAAACCAATGATTGCACACAGTAAAACTGCGATCGCACCTGCTTCTGTAGGTGTGAATAAACCAAAGCGCATGCCTAAAATAATCCCGAAGGGAATCAATAAAGCTGGAATAGCTTTACCTAAATAATGAAGCCTTTCTTTGGCTGGTGCAGGCTCAGATCTTGATGGGGCATACTTTCTACGTCTCGCTATAATTGCAATCGTCACCATTAATGATAATGCCATCATAAAAGCAGGCACATAACCTGCGATGAACATTTCATGTACTGAAACATTGGCTAGCAAAGCATAAATAATCAAATTAATACCCGGTGGAATAACTGGGCTAATACTCGATGATGCCGCTGTAATTGCAGCGGTAAAGGGTAAATCGTAACCTCGTTTAGTCATTTCTGGTGCAAGTATTTTCGATTGCATGGCTGCGTCTGCATTCGCAGATCCCGAAATGCCTCCCATTAACGTACTTAAAGCCACATTCACATGCGCCAAACCACCGGTTTTATGACCGATCAATGAATCCGCCAAAGATAACAAACTGCGACTAATGCCGGAATAATTCATTACCGACCCCACCATAATAAAGAAGGGGATCGCTAATAGCGGAAATGAGGAAGCTGATGAGATGAATCGTTGCATCACTAGCGTCACAGGGATCGAGGTATTAATAAATAAAAAATAAACCAACGAAGAAGCTATTAAAGAAAATGCAATCGGTACATTTAGCAAAAACAGAGAGAACAAAATAATAATAGGAAGATAGATTTCCACTGTGTCACCTATATGTCTGACTGCGACGAGGAAGCGTCGCTAGATTGCTTAGTTTGTGCGGGTTGCCTAAGCTGCTTAATATCTTTGAAAATAAAATTGACGGTATGAATCGACATCAAAGAGAAACAAAGAAATAGCACACCATTAATAGTGAAGTAGGACATGCCCATCACCGGAGTCACTTTATTAGACAGCATCATGTAATCGTAACTTAGGTAAGCAAGGATCAAATTTATTGCCAGTAAAAAAACTGAAATGACTATATTGAATGGAATTTTTGCTTTTTCAGGCAATAGCGCAATGATCACATCTACGCCCATATGTAGCTTATGTTTGTAACAAGAACTAATACCAAAATAGACAGACCAAATAAAGCAAATAACGGCTAACTCTTCACTCCACGGAACAACAAAACCAAAACCATAACGTAGGATGACATTAATAATGACCATCAAAATGGTAATGGAGATAGCAACTGATGCTAAGATTTCTTCAAAATTTTTAAATAAGAAGCCCATGACTTCTCCTACTCGTTAACCCATTGCAGCACTGAAAAGCAACTAGGTTGGTGATACTTTGTTTTGCTTAAAAACACATAACTAATGCGAATGACACAATAACTATTACAGGCCAAAAAAGATGCTGCTTTATCGTTAAAACAATAAAGCAGCATTATTTTTTAATATTTAACGGTGGCACTCAGTCTTAGTGATTAAAGGCCAGTTAAATATAATGACTTCATTTCGACTATTTAGCTGCTCGAATTGTTTCCAACTCTGCACCTATTTTACTACGAATATCACTGCTCCATTCTGGGAACTGGTTATAAACGTCAGCAGTTAATTTACTAAATTCAGCGCTATCAACTTCGTTAAATTTAACACCTAACTCTTCCAGTTTTTGCGTGTATTCAGCATCAAGCTTAACTAGTTCTTTCGTATTTGAAATGGCACCAGCTGCAAACTCTTCATTAACAATTTGTTGTTGTTCCGGTGTAAATTTATCCCATAATGTAGGTGAAATATACAGACCAACAGTACCTAAGAAATGTTTAGTTAAAGACATGTTTTTAGCGACTTCATACATTTTAGTGGAGTACATTGTTAAAATTGAACCTTCAAGACCATCTACAACACCTTGTTGTACACCAGCATAGGTTTCAGGGAAAGGTAATGATGCAGGTGCAGCGCCCATTGATGCCAATGTGCTAATAAATAATTGGCTACCTGGAACACGAATACGCATACCAGCCATATCAGCAGAGTTTTTAATCTCTTTATTAGTGATCATGTGACGGAAACCAAACATGTAATCGGCATTTAATACTTTGATCCCTTTTGCTTCTACTTGTGCTGTTAAATCAGCAACTAATTTTGTATCCATCATGGCAAGGTATTCATCGTAAGAGTTGTATAACATAGGACCAGCTAATGCAGCAAAGTCAGGCACGTAATCACCTAGGTAACTTAAATCTTCTACCGCAATCCAATCTGCGCCATTAACAACTTGCTCAAGATTATCTTTATAAACAGGTAACTGGCCGCCTGGGTAAACTTTAATATTAATGCCACCATCGGTACGTTCGCGGATTTTGTCCGTTGCTTTTATTAATTCTTGAGTTAGTAACTCATTTTGAGTAAAAACTAAACTCATGTTGATGTCGATTGGCTCAACTTTTTTTGCAACGTCTGCGCTTTTCGTTGTATCAGCAGGTTTTTCGCCACAACCAACAAGCAATGCAACAGCTGTTAATACGGTTCCGATTACCTTTATCATAAATAGTACCTTTGTTTGTAAAGTTAGTTTTAATAAATTAGTTTGTTTATTAAAACAAAAAAATAGTGAAATAGGTTATATGTGCTTTTTTGTTAACCCACACAACATTATTCATATGAACATTTGTAGAATCATATGAAAATGATTATCGTGCAAATAGTAGGTTACAAAAATGTAGACCTGAACGTATAAATACCACTGAATTGTTAAGTTAATATGACAGCCTGTTGTATTTTTAAGCCTTTTATATTTTCTAAAATACATTATCATCAACAAAGTCATTAACGTTCAAATGAACATTACAGGTGGATTTATGATTGCAGGTCATCGTGGTGCAGCATCGCTAGCACCAGAAAATACATTAGCTGGTTTCAAAAAAGCTTTACAGTTTGGTGCAAAATGGATTGAGCTTGATACACAATTGAGTGCCGATAACACGCCCGTCATATTCCATGATGAGACAGTGGATCGTTGTACTAATGGCAAAAATAAAGTCGCAGACTTAACGCTTGAGCAGTTACAAGCATTAGATGCAGGTAGCTGGTTTTCCAAGGAGTTTGCAGGAGAACAGATTCAATCTTTAGAGCAAACGTTAGCCTTTTTTATAGCTAATGATTTATCTATGAACCTAGAAATCAAAATTCATCATGATCATCAAGTACAACCTTTAGTCGATAAAGTGGCAGAAGTGTTGGAAAAAATGAACTTCCCGCATGAAAAATTAATCATATCTAGTTTTTCAACATTAGCATTAACGCACTGTCGACAAGTAATGCCAACGATTCGTCTCGGTTATATTACCGAACATGAACCGCGAGCAACATTAGCAAAATTAAAACCGATCAATTTATACAGCCTGCATATTGATTACAAAATATTAACCGAAGAGATGGCCAAAGAAGTCATACAATCAGGTCTAAAATTAAATATTTGGACGCTTAATGATCTTCAGCAAGCGAGTAAATTTAGAGCTTGGGGAGTTGAGATGATCATCACTGACAAACCTGATCAGTTTGCTCAAGCATGATAAAAATAAATGCGCGCCAACAAAATATTCTCGCTCGTTTGAGGCAACACGAAGATATTCAGATTGATACTATTGCTGAATATTTTCAAGTTACCACTCAAACCGTTCGCCGTGATGTTAACCAACTGTGTAAAGCTGGCTATGCGCGGCGTATTCACGGCGGTGTTGGTTTACCAGTACTACTCACTAATACCAGCTATCAACTGCGTAGCGACTTGCAGTTTAATGTGAAAGACACGATCGCGAAGAAAGTCGCCGACTCGATTCCCGATGGCGCAACCATCATGATGGGAATAGGCACCACAGTGACACGTATTGCTTATTATTTAAAAACCAAAAATCGAGTGATCACCAACAACTTACAAGTAGTGAAGATTTTAGAGTCGAACCCTGAAATTGAAGTTTATATTGCCGGCGGGTTATTTAGATCTCAGCAACAGGATGTGGTGGGTCATAGTGTGTTAACGTTTTTTAATAGTTTTGAAGCAGATATTGGCATCTTAGGCTGTGCCGCCATCACTGAAAGTCATACTGCGATGGAACATGAAACCGCTGAAGCAGAGTTATCACAAAGTATTTTACATAACTCACGACAAACCTGGTTAGTGGCGGATGCGAGCAAATGGTCAGGTTCAGCTTCAGTGAAAATAGCTTCATTAGCAACATTTGATCAGATCTATACTAATCAAACTAACCTACCTCAAGATTTACCTATCACTGCAATCGAATAAAATTGCATTAAGCTAAGAATCATTTTTATTCTTTTAAAAAACAAAAAACCACTACGCTTGGTAGTGGTTTTATTAGCTTAAAGCTTTAGTTAATTTTCAATTTAAGAAACTAACTTTCGCGCAATTAATCTCGGTTGAATGAAACCGCGTTACGAAACTCAGTAACTTTCTGTTGTGCCTTGTCGCCAAATAAACGTTCACTAACCGCTTCTAGCCCTTCAGCATTATCTAAAAGTTCTTTACGGATCACTAATGTTGCTTTCGAGCGACGACGCAGTAGATCATCAAGGTTAACAACCATCTCATTCTCAGCAACCCAATCGATTTCAGCCCAAGTAAACTCTGTATGCTCAAGAGCAAGTTCAGCTTTACTAGGATCTTGCTTGATTGCCTCAAGTAAAACAAAAGCATCTTCACCATAACGGCGCCAGAAACGACTTGATAAAGGCTCTAGTGCACCTTTTGGTGTTAATTTATCAATCTCCACCATTGCGCTCATAAATTTAGCTTTAACTGAATCAGCTGGTTCACCATACCAAAGTGAATCATTCTTTTTCATTGGAATGGCTAGATCTTTAACGATATCAGCCACTTCATCACCAACATTAATACAGTCAGTTAATTTACCACCAAAGATACTAATGTGTTTATCTTGCTTATTAACATCTATCGCATGCTTGCGAGATAAAGCAACCCAGTCTGCCACGCCTTCTTCAGCTTCAATCGCTAATGGTCGAACACCACATCTTTCTGCAATAATATCTGCTTTAGTTAACGGCTTATCTAACTCTAATAATGTATTAGCATTATCAAGAATAAATTGACGATCTTCGTCTGTAACTTCTGTTTTATGGCTCTCTACTTGGTTATCAGTGGTACCGATACAAGTTTTTGAACCCATTGGTAATACAAAGAATAAACGTCCATCGCTTGCAAAAAAGGCCAATACACGGTGATCTTTTGAAATACGTTCAACCGTTAAATGCACACCTTTTGAAAACAAGTGATGATGTGATGTTTTCTGTTTGGTGCTTTTATTTACTTGGTCAACCATTGGTCCACAGGCATTGATCAAGGTTTTTGCTTTAATCGTAAAGGTTTCATCAGTGGTGTTATCTTTAGCATCAATAACCCATTGATTATTTTCACGCACCGCCTTAATTGACTCTACATAGTTTGCAACAAGCGCTGATTTTTTTGCAGCTGCCGTTATAAAGTTAAATACAAAGCGTGAATCATTGTCTTTTAAGAAAGCATCTGAGTACTCAAAACCTGCTTGAGCGCCAGTTACTTTAATACTTGGTTCAAGTTGTTTAATAGCATTACGTGTTAGGTATTTAGGTGCCATAGTAAATAGTCGACCAAATAACCAATAAGCTAACGTCCCCATGAATACAAACCAAACAGGGAAACGGAAACCTTTTTGAATAGTAGTTAAGAAACGTACCTCAGTCACTGATGACGGGTAATGTTTCATTAAGTTATTACGGCTCTTACAAAGTTTATTCACTAAACGGTATTCGTGACTTTCTAAATACTTAATACCACCCCATGCAAGATTTGATGAGTTAGAGCTTGTTGCGCCAGCAAAGTCGCCTTTATCGATCAGGCCAACTTTAACTCCCTTTGCAGCCAAAGATGCAGCAGCGACAGCACCGTTGATACCGCCCCCTAAAATAAGGACATCTAACTCTTCTTCAGCTAGTTGTTTAATATTGTTCGTTCTATTGAGGCTCATTTCGGAATCCTTGAATTAAATGTTCGTTCGCGCCAGTTAATGCTCACATTAGAACATAATGTTTTTCTAATTAATATGATCATTCGCACTTTACGAATAAAAAAGTGATACCTGTTCCATTAATAATGGACAGACGAAGGCAGCGATTACAATAATTAGATGAAAAACTAAATAAAAAATTAAATAAAAAGTTAAATGAAAAAAAGCCAACTTTATGGGGGCAGTTCATAATCAGTTGGCTTTTTATAGTGTTGTTTTATTGATTCGTTTCAAGTGAATGCAACCTGAAAGGTCGAGCTAAATAACTACTTACATATAACAACATAAGGCCTCCCTTTCTAAGCACACAAGAAATAAAATAAATAACTTACGTAAATAATGATTGCTCTAAACCATAAACGAGATCGTACGAAACTAGATCAAACGCTTACGGATTTGAATAGCGATAATTTCAGCAACAATAACCACTGCAAAGATACTAACAAGCACCATCGCAACTTTCTGCCATTGGAATAAGTTTTGCGCATCATTCAGTACCACACCGATACCACCAGCACCTACTAAACCTAATACCGCCGATTCACGCACATTAATATCCCATCTAAATAATACAATTGAATAAAATGCCGGCATCACCTGTGGCCAGTAACCTTTTACTAAAATACTGCCCCAAGGTGCTCCCGTTGCTTTCAAGGCTTCAATGGTGCCCATATTTACTTCAGCTAATGCTTCAGATAATAATTTACCCACAAAACCAATACTACGAATCGCGATAGCCATTATCCCTGCAATAACACCTGGTCCAAACAAGGCAATAAATAACAATGCCCAAACTAACGAGTTAATAGATCGCGTTGCCACTAAAAAGAATTGTGCAATCCAATTGAGTGTTTTACTAGGGGTTATATTAGGTGCATTTAATAAGGCTAAAGGCACAGCAAAAATTAACGTAATCAGCGTACCCAGCGTAGCAATGTGTAAAGTTTCAATTAATGCATCATGAATTGAACTAGGGTAAAACGCATAATCTAGCGGTGTCATCCGTTGAAACATATCCAGCAATTGCTCTGGTGCATCGTATAAAAACTCTTCAATCACCTCTACACTTTGCCATGACCATACTAGTGAAACCACGATCACCAAATAAACAGCAAAACGCGAAATCCTTTCCTGTAACGTAAATCTTTTCCACTCTAAATCGATACTTGAAGTTGTCATTAGAAAATCCTTCTAACTAAATTTGATAGCATTTCACCAACCAGAATAATAGCGATAATGGTAATTAAAATGGCAGAGACAAAATCGTAATCAAAGCGTTGGAAGGCTGAAAATAAAGTTCCGCCTAAACCACCAGCTCCAACGATGCCAACCATGGTTGAGTTTCTTAAATTTGAATCTAATTGATAACTTGCAAAGCCGATAAAACGCGTGAATACCTGTGGCATAACGGCGTAAATAATGACACTAAAGAAACTTGCCCCAGTCGCTCTAATCGCTTCTACCGAGTTAAATGAAATCTCTTCAATGGCTTCAGCAAATAATTTAGCGATAAAACCAATTGATGCAAATATCAGCGTTAATATCCCAGCTAACGCCCCAAAACCCACCGCTTTAACAAAAATAATAGCGATGATAACGGGATGAAATGAACGACACAGCGCAATAAACGCACGTACTGGCGCAGTGATCATAATAGGCATCATATTACGAGCCGCTAAAAGGCCAATAAACAATGAAATCACGATACCAAAAAAACTAGAAATAATGGCAATCTGTAAGCTTTCTGCCACCCCATCCATCAACAAACCAGCACGAGAAAAGTCTGGTGGGAACATTCTTGTTAGCAAACGCTCACTTTCACTAAATCCTAATAAAATACGTTCTAACGATAACCCTAATGAACTAGCACTATAAAAAATATAAGCAACTACAACTAACCACAGCGCACGATTTAATAACGAAGCTTTAAATGGGTTAACCGCATGCTTAGCGCTAGATTTGGCTAATCCATCCATGACTCACCTCCATAAATGACTTTCAGATCCGCCTCACTAATATCTTCAGGTGGGCCATCGTAGTGGACTTTACCGTTGGACATACCAATGATTCGTTTAGCGTAGCGTTTGGCCAAATTTACATCATGGATATTAAGCAACACAGGGATATCATTGCGTTGTGCAAAAGTTTCCATTAGCTCCATGATTTCAACGGCTGTTTTTGGGTCTAATGAAGAAGTTGGCTCATCGGCTAATAATAGATAAGGCCCCTGCATTACTGCTCTGGCGATACCTACCCTTTGTCGTTGCCCACCGGATAATCCATCGGCTCGTTGATTGGCAAAGTCAGTTAATCCAACCACCTCTAATAATTCAAAGGCATGTTTTAAATCTTCCGGTTTATAATTGCGGCGCCACGCATCCCAAGAGCTCATATAACCTAAGCGCCCACTTAATACGTTTTCTAAAACAGTCAATCGCTCCACAAGATTATATTCTTGGAATACCATGCCTATGTGTCTGCGCATCTTGCGTAATGCTTTACCTTGAAGTTTAGTTAAATCAGCACCGTCAAATAAGATTTCACCACTGCTAGGGTCATTTAAACGGTTGATACATTTTAATAATGTACTTTTACCGGTGCCTGAAGGGCCAATAATGGCTACGATGCCAGATTCATTAATATCAATATTTATGCCTTTAAGGACAGGTTTACCGGCGATATATTCATGATGAAGATCGTTAATTTTAATTGCGTTAGAACTTGTAGATGCCATGGTGACAATTCCTTGTATCAACAGAAATGCTAAGTAATACCAATCGAATTTAATAAAAGATCTATTTTGATGCCAAGGAAAAGTGATCAAAAAAGGCATAAATGAACGGATAATTCGTTAGATTGGTAAAATAGGCTGAAGCTCGATTTTCAGCCTATTACTTAGGTAGTTTTATTATTTTTCAGCGGCTAAAGCTGCGGCTTTTTTTGCGGCTTTTTTAGCAGCATTCTGTTCTGCTAACTTTTGTAAACCAGCTTTTGTATAAGCCGTGCCAGTAGCATGCGCGATATCACGGATCACACCCCAGTCTTCTTTATAAGTAATAGGTGCAAATCTATCTGCTCCTTTAAACGTGGCACTCATTTCCGGTGTAAAGCGGTAAGTTGAGAAGGCACTCTCTATTTTTTTAACAAGTTCAGGGTTAAGATCATTTGCATAACCAAATGCAGAAGTTGGGAATTTTGGACTACGGTAAATAATTTTAATGTTTTCATCATCAACACGGTCCGCAGCTACCATGCGGTCGTAAACATCTGAAGCGACTGGTGCAGCATCGTAATCGCCATTAAACACGCCTAAAATTGATTGGTCATGCTTACCTGAGTACAACACTTTATAGTCTTTATCTGGCACGATACCTAAGGCAGGGAATAAAGCACGAGGTGCTAAGTTGCCAGAATTAGAAGAAGCAGAAGTATGTGCAACCTTTTTACCCTTTAGATCTGCCATTTCATCAATGCCACTGTCTTTTCGAGTAATGGTGATCAAGTTATAACCTTGAAAACCTTCCGCGGTGCCTTTTACAGCAATCGGAACATAGCCCGCTAGATTAACGGCATAACCTGTTGGCCCCGTAGAAAATCCTGCAATATGTAAACGTCCTGAACGCATCGCTTCAACTTGTGCAGAATTAGAGTGTACTGTGTAATAAACAACACGCTTGCCTGTAACTTTACTGAGGTGTTCTTGGAAGTCTTTGAAAGCATCTTTATAAACAGCGGGATCTTCAACAGGTGTGTAAGTAAATACTAAAGTACTTGGGTCTCGCCACTGTTCAGGATCTTTAGGTGAATCTGCCACTAAATCATTATTTTCATCACAGTATCTATCATCTAATACACCGCGATTTGTACACTCATCAGCAATCGCTAATGTCGGCACAGTTAACGCGCCTGCGAGTAGTAATCCTTTGTATAATTTATTCATTTTACTTCCTTTTAGTTATGAGATTGTCATGCTCGTATCAGGTTATCTATTGGTCTGCTCTGAAACTTATTACATTGTCGCAGAGGTATTGGCCAGACATAAGCTATTGAGCAGGAATAACCTATAGCAAGCCAAATGCCAAAACAAAAAACAGATATTAATCAACAACTTAAACTAAATACAAATAAAAAACTCTATTTTTTGAGTCAATAAAGTCAACTAATTTAATGCTTTCAAAGGAAGAATGGGTCACTTATGTCTCTTTTGTTGCACTCACTCTAAAGTCAAATTTGTTGATGTTATATTTTTTTAACTTACGGTATAGCGTTTTTCTAGGCAGGTTTAATTGCTCTGAAGAAGCATTAATATTACCTTCTGATTTTGCTAGTGCTTCTAATAACAATGCTTTTTCATAGCCTTCCATTTGTAGGTCAAAATCAAATCCTTCAGGCTCTGTTTCTGAGGTTGTTTTCTGTAGGTTAAAGCCTTGCCCATCAATACCTAAAACAAACCTGTCTGCGACATTTCTCAGCTCTCGAGTATTACCCGGCCAATCATGCATATTCAGAGCACGTAATTGCTCACACAATAAAATAGGCGGTTGAGTTTGAAATTTTTGACAGGATTTTTTCACAAAATGACAAAATAGCGGATGCACATCTTCGACCCGTTCTTTTAATTTAGGAATATTAATACTGGCCACATTTAAACGATAAAACAGATCTTTTCTGAATAGCCCTTGATCACTGAGTTCCTCTAAATTTGCTTTACTCGCCGCGACCACCACTATGTTTACAGGGATCAATTGATTACCACCAACACGTTCAACGACCCTTTCCTGTATTACTCGCAATAGCTTTATCTGCACTGAAATAGGCATACTTTCAATTTCATCTAAAAAAAGTGTTCCATTATTCGCTAGTTCAATTTTCCCTATTCGTTGCTTACTGGCATTGGTAAATGACCCTAATTCATGTCCAAACAACTCACTTTCAATAATACTTTCTGTCATTCCGCCACAATTAATGGCCACAAAAGGTTGCTCTTTTCGTGTACTAAACTGATGTAAAGCATTGGCGACAACCTCTTTCCCAGTGCCCGTATCACCATTGATAATGGTATCGACCCCTGTTTTTGCCAGCACTAATATTTGTTGTCGAATCTGCTCAATACTGCGTGATTCACCAATCAAAAATTCTTCAATAGTGAGCGAAGAGTTGTTTTCAACGGCATCATCAATGCTTTCAAACTGGCGTTTAGCAAATGCATCATTCAATTTAATAATTAAATCAGAAGGCACTAGCGGTTTTTCTAAGAAGTCGTAAGCTCCATTTTTTATGGCTTGCGTTGCCATCGGAATATCACCGTGTCCACTCATCAATAACACCGGCAAATTAGAGGCACGTTTATTGATAGCATCCAACAAGGTTAAGCCGTCAATATGTGGCATTTTCACATCGCACAACACCACACAATGACTGTCAGATTTTATAGAGCGCAGCGCTAATTTAGGGTCGGTAAATGGCAACACGTCAAACCCTTCTAGTTCAAGCATTTCAGTTAATGCTTCAATTACATCGATTTCATCATCTATCAGCACTACTACTTTAGTATTTTGCATGGTTAATACACTCCCCGTTGATTTTCTTCAATTCAATGGTGAAGGTTGCCCCTTTCCCTAGTTCTGATTGCACAGACAAGTTGCCATTGAAATCTTTAATAATATTAAACGTAATTGATAAACCTAAGCCCAATCCCTTACCGACCATTTTTTTACTGAAAAAAGGATCAAAAATATACGGTAAATCTTCACTGATAATGCCAGCCCCATTATCTTTGACTTTAATGCAAAGTAACTGCTCACTTTCAGTAAGATAAATAGTAATATGTGGGTCTTTTACACCTTCCACTGCATCCAAAGCATTGGCGATAATATTAACCATCACCTGTTCCAAACGAATAGCATTAGCCCACACAGAGTAATCATCGAGTTGGGAATAACTGATCCTACATTTGCCATGGTCAATACGGCTTGATAACAGTTCCAACGCCTCTTTAATCACCTCATTAACACTCACTTTTTCAAGTTTTCCATCTGACTTACGAGCAAATGACTTAAGGTGTTGAGTAATAACCGAGGTTTTAGCAATTAACTTTTCTATTTTACATAGGCTATTTTTTACCTTATCCAGTTGCTGCCTTTCCAACCAAATCGACGCGCTGTGTAAGTGGCTATTAACCGCCGTCAAAGGTTGATTTATCTCATGGGTGATACCGACACTAAGTTCACCTAATGCAGCTAATTTCCCTGATTGCACTAATTCATTTTGCAGTAATATGAGTTGTTTATTGGTCTGTTCGAGCTTCTGTGAATTGGCTTGAAATAGCAGCACATCTTTGGCCATTTCAGTTATTTCATCACGCCCTTTGATTTGTATTTCAGTATCTAACTTTCCAGATGAAATTAAGCGCATGCTCGATTGCAAGTTACGAATACGTTGTAGAATATTATTTCGAACATAAAACCAAGAGAAAAAGACCGCGGCGCCTAAACTGAAAAATGAAACCAACAGTGCTAATTTCATATTCTGTAATAGTCTTTTTTCCGTCGAATCTATTTCTGAGTCGACTTGCTGATTAACACGCTTAGCGTAACTTTCTACTTGCACCGCCAGTTGATGTAACTGTAAACGACTGTTGCCCCAAAGGAATTTCTGTTGATAATGTAAATCGATCTGTTGGTTCTTTAATTCAAATAATTTACCCTGCCGAGACATCATGTTGTTAATAAATAAAAGGCGTTTATTAAGTGCTTGATCAGTGACTTCTAATTGCCCTGATTGCCATAACTCCCACCAATTACTACTCACTCTTTCTAAACGTAAAATAGTGTCGTCCAATTCGTTAAATGTCAGGTCGTTATACAGTTTTTCAGCTAAGCCAAATTGGTAATGTAATAACCTTCTTAATTCGTTGTGATTAATAGCGCGCTTTTTTGTTTCACTTAACTGCGATAACCATTGATCCGTTGCAATCAAAAATGGAAATAATCCACTTAATAAATCTTTAAATCGTGTATTTAGCACCTGCATTTTTACTTCATTACTGTATAGCAGACTTAAGTTATAATTAATTTGATTGATTAGGTTTTTAAAGTATTGATTGTAATCGGGGAAGTTAACCATCAACTCACTCATAGTAGAAAGTGAACTATCTATTTCTTGCATTGCTTGGTCACGTTCTTGATCTGACTCCGCAGAAAGAATAATAAAAGAAGTAGAAATAATGACACGAGCAAGGTCATTAAGGCGTGCCGCTTCTTCTAAAGAAACCATATCTTCCTGTTGGATTTCAGTCAGCTTACTCAAGGTTTCATTAAAAGTGGAATAGGAAACACTGGAGACTAAAATGGCTGAAAAAGCCAACACACTGAAAGCACAAACAAGCCTAAACCCGATACCAAAATACCTTGCTTTTGCTTTCATTAAACTTCACCTCGTATTAATTTATAAACTGTATTTATAACCTTTTGCATTTCTTTCCACTTATTTTTTACTTTCCAAACATTCAAAAATTTTTGCTTTCAATAGCGATTAACCAACCAAATAACTAAGTCAGTTAATAACAGCAGTCGATATAAGCAATTGCGCTTATTATACGAATCTAGGATAGGAATATTGATGCAGTTTTAACGAGGAAGTAGATTGATAATTAAGACTTTTACTCGGAGAGGGTAGCGCTAAATAACAAATAAAGAGTCATTAAAACCGCACAATAAATACCTAAACACCTGACCAATATTGCTCTAGGTAAACAGAGCAACTAGCAACAACAAGATTACACTTGATTAACAAAGATTAAACATCACAAACAAGAAAACACGTGTTCGAACACGTTAAATGAGCAAAAAGGAACACGAATGTGACCTAGGTTTAATGACATACTTGTAGTCGAGCTGTAGTGGTTATTTAATGGCAGTATAATGATGATGTAGTGGCGGTTTAGTTACGTAGTTATTGTTTGAGGGCTATTACAGATTTTTAGTGTAAGTTGCTTTTCTTACTTGAATTCAAGAAGAGGAAAATAACACTGCAACGGCATTTTGATTTTTAATCATTTAAATCGAAGAGGGTATTTTTAACATCAATAGCTGATAGGTTAGGTTGTCGCTCCGCCTATTTAAAAAAACGGCTTTCCTTAGAAAGCCGTCATAATGCAATAGTACTTTACACTTTTGCTATAACGCAGTCTTTTTCAGTCTCACCTTTAAAGATAACGGATTTAGCTTGTAACTCATCAGGAAAGTCTTCTTTAACCATTTTAAAGAAAGCTAAAATCATCATAATAATAACGGGAACCATAGGTAAAGCGACAATAATAGTAGAGGTTTGTGCTGTTTTTAATCCCCCGACAGATAATAATCCCACCCCTACAAAGGCAAGACAAGCAGTCCAAAATAGGCGGTTAATACGACTTGGTTCTTCTGTAACATGGAGCTTTTTAGACGTCACTAACGCTAACGTATAAGCAGATGAATCAACAGTGGTCGCTAAGAAGATAAAGCACAATAATATAAATAGAGGTAATACTACTGCTCCAGCTAAGGGCAATGTATTAACAATTTGCGTCACAGCTGCGGGAATACCTTCATTATTTAAAATCCCTTCAACATCCAATATGCCATTAAAATCTAAGTGTAAAGAGTATCCACCCCAAACGGCGAAGAATACACATGTACCAGCAGAGCCCCATAAAACACCATTTAATATAAACTCTTTTATAGTGCGCCCTTTTGAAATGCGAGCAACAAAGATACCCATCATAGGCGCATAAGCAATCCACCAAGCCCAGTAGAAAATAGTCCAACTTCTTGGGAAACTGTCATGTACAACAGGAGAGGTCCATGTGTTAACACGGAAAAAGTTATCTAAAAATAACCCAAAACTATTGGCATTAAGGTTTAAAAGAAAGATCGTTGGACCAGCAATGAAAACAATAGCAAGTAATAGAAATGCTAAACCAACATTAACGTTAGACAAAATCTGAATACCTTTACCCAGCCCTTTATAAACAGACCAGCCGATCAAAATAATCCACACGCCTAAAATGGCCATTTGCAACCCAAAGGATTCTTCAATACCAAAAGCGCTATTGATCAATGTTGAAGCAAGTGGAACAGACAATCCCAACGACGTTCCTACGGCACCCACAATTGATAAAATAACAATTAGATCAATTGTTTTACCAAGAATTCCATCAACTAAATTACCTAAAATTGGTCGGCACACCTCACTAAATTTCATGATAGGAATGCGTCGAACATAAAAATTGTAGGCCATAGGAATAGCGGGCAACAAATAAATAGACCAAGGTACTATTCCCCAGTGTAATAATGGGTACATAGCTCCCCACTCAATCGCCTTTGCACTACCTTTTTCGATCCCAAAAGGTGGTGAAGACATAATATAAATAGGCTCAATAAACGCCCAATTACATAATGAAATACCGATTCCAGCACAAAAAAGCATGGCAATCCAAGAAGCTTTACTAAACTCAGGGTGATCTTCCTCTCTACCCAATTTAATCCGTCCTATACGACTAAAAGCTAGAATGAACATCACAAAAAAACAAACAAGGCCAATACTCAAATAAAGCCAACCAAATTTACTCGTTGTCCAATTAAAAAGAGTATCGACTATTTGAGAGCCGGCCTCTGGTTCAATAGCGAGGTATGAGCAACTCGATATAATTATTATCATTGCGGGTATAAAGAGCGTGTAGTCAATATTGCTGGATCCATTTTTTATCATCACATTACTATCCTTTCATCAGTAGAGTTTTTGTTAACTAGTACTTAACATTAAGTGTTTAAAATCTAATCCTGTCAATACAACAAAAGGAGATAAAAAACATAACAAACTTAAAAAAATATACATAACAATATGTTTTATAACAATTAAAAAACAAGATCAACATGTTATGAAAGTGTTAAATATGAGTTAAAATTGTTTAAATTGTGATCGACAATTGTTTCCTGCAAGTTTACATTAATATGTTATTGATCGGATTTAATTTAAGATATAGCCTTCACGTAAACCTGAAGTTAACAAGCAAAACTAATGAGGAAACAATGATGCGTCCATTAACTAAGTTGAACAAAGAAGAATATACTGATATCGACAATGCATGGACCATCCCTGCACAGTACTACACCGATGAAAGTATTTTTGAGTCTGAGAAAGAGAAAATATTCGCTAATTCGTGGGTTTGTGTAGCACATAGCAGTGAAGTAAAAGAAAAAAATTCATATATTACTCGCGAGATTATTGGCGAGAACCTTATTGTTGTTCGTGGTAGAGATAATATCTTGCGGGGTTTTTACAATGTCTGCCCACATAGAGGACATCAGTTATTATCAGGGGATTCTGGTAAAGCAAAAAATGTGATTACGTGCCCTTATCACTCATGGGCATTTAAGCTTGATGGTGAGTTAGTACATGCAAATAACTGTGATAATGTTGAAAATTTTGATAAAGATTTATCTAGTTTAGTCTCTTTCCATGTTCAAGAGTTTGCAGGTTTTATTTTTATTAATTTAAGTGAAACGCCTAAGCCGATAGAAGATCAATTAGTAGGTTTAGAAGATAAAGTATTTGAAGCATGTACTGTAGTAAAAGACCTCAAATTAGCGGCTCGTTTTGTAAGCGAAACGCCAGCGAACTGGAAAACTATCGTTGATAACTATATTGAATGTTATCACTGTCCAACTAATCACGTGAGTTTTGCTGAGTCTGTAGATGTTGGAGATTATGAGCATAGCTTGCACCACAATTGGACACTACAAGTAGGTAAAGCAAAGCCTTCTGAATCCTCATATAAATTTGATGAGTCCATCGTAGATCCTCGCTTTAGTGGCTTTTGGATTTGGCCTTGTACCATGTTTAATATGCCCCCTGGTGGCGATTACATGACCGTTATTTATGAGTTTCCAATGAGCGCAGGGAAAACATTACAATATTATGATATTTATTTTCTAAATGAAGAACTTACAGAAGATCAAAAACGTTTAGTGGAGTGGTACAAAGATGTATTTCGCCCAGAGGATTTACGCTTAGTTGAGAGTGTTCAAAAGGGATTAAGCTCAAGAGGCTATCGTGGTCGAGGCCGTATTATGACAGATAAACAAAGAAGTGGTATTAGCGAACATGGTGTCGCACATTTCCATCAAATTCTTGTTCAACAACATTTAGATTAATAAAGGACTTTGCAATGAACATACTTCAACAACCAACACTTTTTAAACAGTCTTGCTATGCCGGTGGTAAGTGGATCTCTTCGAGCAATGTTATTAATGTAACAAACCCAGCAAATGGTGAATTGATAGGCACGATCCCAAAGTTATCAGAGCAACAAATAATAGACACAATTGAACAATCTCAGCAGGCAATGCAAAAATGGAAACAAGAAACTGCAAAATCTCGCTCAATTATTTTACGAAATTGGTTTAATTTAATTGAAAGTAATATTGATGATTTAGCATACATTATGACCATGGAACAAGGTAAACCGTTGCATGAATCACGTGGTGAAATTAAATATGCAGCTTCATTTATTGAATGGTTTGCAGAAGAAGGTAAACGTACTTACGGCGAAACTATTCCCCAAACCATAGGAACAAACCGCCTCACAACAATTAAACAACCTATTGGTGTGTGTGGTGCAGTTACTCCATGGAACTTCCCTGCTGCGATGATCACTCGAAAAGCGGCACCAGCAATGGCGGCAGGATGCAGTATTATTATTAAACCAGCTTCTGAAACGCCTTATACTGCTCTAGCCCTAGCAGAGTTAGCAGATCAGGCTGGGATCCCAGCAGGTATATTTAATGTAGTAACGGGCGAGTCGAGACAAATTGGTGAAATACTTACATCGCATTCACTGGTGAAAAAGTTTTCATTCACAGGATCCACCCCTGTTGGGCGACAACTATTAAAACAATGTGCAACAACGATTAAAAAATCTTCAATGGAATTAGGCGGCAATGCTCCTTTTATTGTTTTCGATGATGCAGATATTGATAAAGCGGTAGAAGGCGCAATGATCGCAAAATTTAGAAACGGGGGACAAACTTGTGTTTGTGTAAACCGTCTATATATCCATGATGCGATCTATGATCAATTTGTCAGTAAATTCATGGATAAAGTTAGTAATCTTAAAGTAGGCAATGGACTTGATGAAGGCATTGATATTGGCCCGATGATCACGTCTCAAGCAATTAAAAATATGCAAAGCTTACTTCAAGATGCGCTAGACAAAGGGGCCAAACTCGCTCCTTTATCTATTTCAACACCTGACCATGCTAACTATATGAGTCCACAAGTACTATTAGATGTTGACCATAGTATGAATATTGTACATGAAGAAATTTTTGGACCTATTGCTTCAATCATCAGGTTTAGTACTGAAGAAGAAGTACTTGAACGGGCTAATGATACGATTTACGGTTTGGCTTCTTATTTCTATACCAATAATATTAAACGAGTTTACCGCATGTCAGAAAATTTAGAGTACGGCATGATAGGTATTAATACTGGATTAATTTCAAATGAAGTATCTCCATTTGGCGGTACAAAACAATCAGGCTTGGGCAAAGAAGGCTCTAAATATGGTATCGAAGATTACTTAGAGGTTAAATACCTCTGCTTAGATATAGCGTAATAACAGAGGTTTATATGGAAGAGAAAGCAAAATTAGTAGTAACGGTTACTGAATGCAAGTTGATCAGTGAAACAGTTAAATACTTTCAATTTGAGTTAATTGATGGCTCTTTACCAGAGTTTTCACCTGGCAGTCACGTGACAGTATCGATGCAAAATGGGGAATTACAACGCTCATATTCTTTGTTAAGCGCACCTACAAACACACGCTTTTATGCGATTGCAGTCCACCTTAATGAAACCTCAAAGGGTGGCTCACATTATATGCATAACAATGTAAAAGTGGGTGATACTTTAGATATTTCTGAGCCTGAAAACTATTTTCCCTTAGTAGAAAATAGTACAAAGAAACATATTCTAATTGCGGGTGGTATTGGTATTACTCCATTTCTTTCATATCTACATACGCTACAAAAAGGAGCGTTTGACTTTGAATTACATTATTGTTTTCGTCAGCCAAATACCGCAGGCTTTATATCAGAGTTAAAAGAGCAGTTAGGCGATAAGCTATTCTTGTATAATGGCGCACAACAACAAAGGATTAATATAGCTGAGCTAATGTCTACTATTCCTGCAGATAGCCATTGCTATGTATGTGGTCCAGATTCTCTGATTGATGAAGTCATTGAGAGAGGCAAAAAGTCATTTGACGATGAATATATTCACTTTGAAAAGTTTACTGAAAGTATTCAAACTGGCCATGCTTTTGATGTGCATTGTAAGCGATCTAACATTACGCTTCGAGTAGAAGAAGATATGTCTATCCTCCAAGCATTAGAAGCAGATGCACGTATTAATATTGAGTGTCTATGCCGAAATGGTGTTTGTGGAACCTGCGAAACAACTATCTTAGAAGGTGAAGCAGAGCATCATGATCTTTATCTATCAGAAGAAGAGCAACAAGAGCAATCTACTATGATGGTATGCGTGTCTCGTGCTCGCTCTGCTCGACTAGTTCTCGATTTATAATTGTTCAAAAACTAACATCAAATAAGGTTGTTTATTCTGCTCATGATAACTTGCAATAATAGTTGAATGATCAAATTCGTATCGCATATTTGATGCCACTTGAAGTTGCTCCACTAGTTTTTGTTCAGCTGCAATAAAGTGATAGATTTTTGTTTGCAGTTTTAGATAGGAGATCTCTGGCTTTTTGTCATGATAGTTTGTGGCCAGAATTTCTCCTTCTTTATCGGTAAATACAACAATTTTAGGGATGTACTTCAATAGCGTATTAAAATAGTGTTGTGTTTTTTGCAAATTAATTTCAGCTTCCTTACGCACTGTATTATCAAGGCTGATACCAATCAATTTTGTTATTTTCCCGTTACGGCCCCTAACACCTGTAGCACGAGAGGTTATCCAACGAGAAAGTCCATCTTTAGATATTTTAAAATCAATTTCATGTGCCCCGCCATGCTTAATAATATCTTCATAGTTACTATTTAAGCGTTGCTTTGTATTTTCATCCATCAAACTCCAAAAATCGCTATTAGAGGTAACGTTAACACCATAAACTTTTTCAACATTGTCAGAATAAGTGGCAGTATCATTAAACAAATCCCACTCCCAAGTTACAATTTCACCAGTACTATGCAGTATATTTAACTCATTAATTTTCTTGGTAGAAATGGGGTGCATTTCCTCACTAGGCGTTCCATATTTAAGCCATATTTGATCTACTTTTAAAAAGTCAGCTAACTGTTCTAGATTATTATCATCGATTTTGCCGTCTTTAGTCCATTTGTTGACTGCAGTACGAGAAATATCTAGCATTTTAGCAACTTTTATTTGCGTTATTTTTTTATCTTTAAGTAACTTAACAAAACGTTGATTGAACTGTTCAGTGCTCATGAAAGTTATAACCTCAGGTAGCTGGTATATTTAAATCAGACTGAATTTGAGTCGCTAAAAACTGTTCAAATTCAATTAAAAATGTCCGTAGATTGGCGTTATGACTGGTTTTTTGGTGGTAAACAGCATAAACGTTTGCCTCTTGTTTCCATTGAGGTAATAGCTGAATAAGCTGTCCTGACTTCAATTCTGCTTCAACATCCCAAATTGAACGCAATATAATACCCTGCCCTTCTTGACACCATAACTTGGCTACATGGCCATTATTCACAATTAATTCAGTGTTCGGCATGATAACCACAGACTCACCATGACAACCTAATTTCCAACTCCCAAATAAGGTATCGCGCTCTCTAATACCAATGCAAACATGCTTTGACTCAAGATCTGATGGATGTATTGGTTTGCCATGTTGCTCTACATAACTAGGGCTCGCACATAGGATTCGGTGGTTATTAGCTATTTTTTTGGCGATATATTGTGGGGGAAATGAGCCACCGATCCGAATATCTAGGTGTAGATTGTCTTCTATAAGATCAGAAGGTTTGTCATTTAAATATAAATCAATATTTAGCTGTTGGTATTTTTGTTTTAAAGCTGCAATAAAATGACTTAAAAAAGTGGCCCCAAATCCTGAGCTACAACCAACACGGATTAAGCCTTTAGTTTCAATGGCTAGCTCTCGTAGTTGAGCTTGCATTTTATCCAGTTGGATTAATAGCTGTTCAGATGTGTTGAGTACAATTTTCCCCTGCTCAGTTAAGTGTACAGATCTAGGTGCACGAAAGAATAAAGTAACCCCAACATTATCCTCTAATAATTTAATGCGCTTTGAGATATATGCAGGTGATACGCCTAGTTGGTCTGCCGCAATACTAAAGCTTTCGCAATGAGCCGCAACACTAAACACTTTTAAATCTTCTAAAGAGGGTAATTTGTTTACATTTTGTAATCTCATACTTTACACCTTGGCACTCCTTAGTTAAGTCGTTTCATTCTATTATCTTTCGAACGAATAAAATCATTATATAGTAAAGGATTAATTATGAAAGAATACAATATAGCAGTAATAGCTGGCGACGGAATCGGTAAAGAAGTGATTCCAGAGGGAATTATTGCTCTACAGGCAGCAGCAAAATTACATGGCGTTAACCTGAAGTTTACTTATTTTGATTGGTCATGTGAAACCTATCATCGAACAGGACGTATGATGCCTGAAAATGGTATTGAACAATTAAAAGCTTTCGATTCTATTTATTTAGGTGCAGTTGGTTACCCTGGTGTACCAGATCATATTTCCTTATGGGGCCTTTTATTACCAATAAGAAAAGAATTTGAACAATATATAAACTTACGACCTGTGCGATTATTTGATGGTATTCCTTCACCGCTAGCAAATAAAAAAGCAGGAGACATAGACTTTTATGTGGTTCGCGAAAATGTGGAAGGTGAATACTCGGCGATTGGAGGCATACAATATGAAGGTACTGAAGATGAGTTTGTATTACAGCAAAGTGTATTTACACGAAAAGGAACAGACCGAGTTTTAAAATATGCCTTTGAACTAGCACAAAGCCGCCCTAAAAAACACTTAAGCTCAGCCACTAAGTCAAACGGTTTATTTCATTCAATGCCTTACTGGGATAGTCGAGTGAAAAATATGGGAGAACAGTACCCTAGTGTCAATGTAGATCAATTTCATATAGATATTTTCACTGCTAACCTTGTACGTATGCCCGAGTTTTATGACGTCATCGTCGGCTCTAACTTATTCGGTGATATTTTATCTGATTTAGGACCCGCTTGTACTGGCACCATCGCGATTGCCCCTTCTGCCAATATAAACCCGGACAAACGATTTCCATCAATGTTTGAACCAGTCCATGGGTCTGCACCAGATATAGCTGGCCAAGGTATTGCAAACCCTATCGGGACTATTTGGGCTGGAGCAATGATGATGAAACACCTAGGGGAAACAGATATACATGACCTCATGATCGATGCTATTGAAAAAGTAATTAAAAAACAACAGTGTTTAACAAGAGACATGGGAGGAACAGCCAGCACTGGTGAACTAGGACAGGCAATTACAGACCAAATTAGCCAATTAAACATAACTGCATGTGCTTAAAAAAAGTGTTATAACAAAAGGGTGTTAACAGTGATTTAATAACACCCAGTTAACGTAAATAAAAATGCCTCGATATAAGTAACTTATATCGAGGCATTTTTGTTAAACGGTAAAAGTAAGTTTTAAGTAAAGTACTAAAATAACAGCCTAAACATCACTTGGATTCATAATCACGTAGTGACAGCCCTTCTTGATCAAATAAATGCAGGTCAGACTGCTCTGCATATAAAGACATTTTATCGCCTCTATTCACTTGTTGATCCGAAGGAATGTGCACAATAAAATTATCATTGCTCTGATAATGCCCAAATAGATAAGTACTATTACCTAAGCGCTCTACGTTGTTAGCCAGAAATGATAGCGTCAGTGCGTTTGCTTCTGTAGCAGCTAGTTGCATATGTTCCGGTCTGATACCCAACTTAACTTGGTCGCCTTTTTGGCAATTGCTTGAATGCGTATTAATCAATACCGACTGCCCATCAGGTAAGCCGACGCTAACTTGAGAGCCGCTAACATCAAGTAATGTTGCACTAATAAAGTTCATTTTAGGAGAGCCTATGAATCCGGCAACAAACTCATTACCAGGACGGTAATACAGTTCCATTGGACTGCCAGTTTGCTCCACTCTACCATCTCGTAATATGACAATTCGATCTGCTAGGGTCATGGCTTCAACTTGATCATGGGTAACATAAACCATGGTATTACCCAGTTGCGAATGTAAGTTAGCTATTTGCAAGCGCATCTCAACACGTAACTCAGCATCTAGATTAGATAATGGTTCGTCAAATAGAAACACTTCAGGGTCACGAACGATGGCTCTTCCTATTGCAACACGTTGACGTTGGCCACCCGATAGTTCTTTTGGTTTACGATTTAATAATGGCTCTAATTGTAAAATATCACTGGCTTTCTTAACTTGCTTTTTAATCTCACTTATCTCAACGTTTGCCATTTTTAAAGCAAACCCCATATTCTCCTCAACCGTCATATGCGGATAAAGTGCATAGGATTGAAATACCATGGCGACTCCGCGATCAGCAGGTTCTACGTTGGTGACATCGATGTCTCCAATAGAAAGTGTGCCACTGGTAATATCATCAAGTCCAGCAATGAGACGCAATAGGGTAGATTTACCACAACCAGAGGGACCGACAAAGACAGTAAACTCACCTTCTTTTATTTCTAAATCAACACCATGGATAATTTCGGTTTCTCCAAAGCGCTTAACAACCTGATGTAATGAAATTGCAGCCATGACTAATTACCCTCTTAAGAACGTGTGATGAAAACCGAGTGCGAAGCGAAAATAATGTTTGCGAAAACGCTCAATCAAATGAATTTACGTTATCGCAACTTTCCTCGTGTAGATAGTCCCGAGCACATTAAATGTGATCTATAAAAATACAATTTATAATAAGTATGACTGGGATCTCACTGTTATTTTTGAATTATTTACACATAAAAAAGGAGAGAGACCAACCTCCCAATTTTTAATTTTTAAACTGAAATCGTGAGTGAAAATGTTTACCTTATTAGGGTAATTAGCTAGGCTTATTTGAAATAAGTGAAATAAAGGCTTGAAATGTATTGCGTAAACATAAGCGCAATTGATGATTATCTGATAACAATATGATGGAGCAGATATGTTGCAGCAATCAACAGCCAAAACAAATGGAATTCAACGACCAAAGCGCTTACCAACACCAACACGCAGAATATCCAAACAGTGGGTACCTTGGATATTTATGGCACCAGCCTTAATATTATTCAGTCTCTATGTGCTCTATCCCATCGCTGATAGCTTTATGCTTAGTTTTTATAGTTGGGATGGTCTTGGCGATAAAACTTGGATTGGTTTCGATAATTATATTCAGTTGTTTGACTCAGAAAGCTTCTGGACGGCATTAAAAAATAATATTCTTTGGATGATATTGTTTATGTTAGCTCCGCCGATCGGGTTAGCGATCGCACTGTTTTTAAATCAAGACGTGGCCGGTATACGTTTAGTTAAAGCCCTCTTTTTCTTTCCATTTGTAATTTCCCAAGTAGTTATAGGATTAGTTTTTTCTTGGTTTTATGATCCTAATTTAGGGTTGCTGAATACCATTTTAGATGTTTTTGGTTTTCAGACCATTGCCTTACTGTCTAGCGAAGAATATGTCACCTACGGCATTATTGTTGCGGGTTTATGGCCACAAATAGCGTACTGCATGATTTTGTACCTCACAGGATTAAATAGCCTCAGTCCCGATCAAATAGAAGCGGCACGCTTGGACCGCGCAAAAGGTTTAAAAATGCTGCGTTATATTATTTTACCGCAACTATCACCTGCAACATTTATCGCTGTCGTCGTGACCGTGATAGGTGCACTACGTTCCTTTGACTTAGTGGCAACCATGACAGCCGGCGGACCATGGGGAAGTTCCACAGTACTCGCCTACATGATGTATGAAGAATCTATATTCAATTACCGTATGGGTTATGGCGCTGCCGTTGCCGTTGTGTTGTTTTTGATTATGGCTGTTTATATTGCCTATTTCTTAGTTAATATGTTGAGGAGTGAAAGATAATGTATCCAACACCGATAAAACATGCTTCACCGTTAACCAACATTCTTTATCGTATTTCACTACCGATAACTATTTTATTATGGTTAATGCCTTTAGCAGCGGTAATGATGACTTCGATACGATCCATTCAAGATATTAACCAAGGTAATTATTGGGGTTGGCCCACCAGCTTTAACTTCATTGAAAACTATAATATGGTTTTTCAATCAACAGAGATGGGACAATATTTACTTAACTCCATGATCATCACTCTACCTGCCGTACTCGGTGCGGTCGCTTTATCAACCTTAGCGGGCTTTGCTTTAGCCAAGTATAAATTTAAAGCAAATATTTGGATGTTGGCTATTTTTATTGGTGGTAACTTTGTTCCTTTTCAAATTTTAATGATCCCAGTACGAGACCTCACTATCTCTTTAGGTTTGTATGATACTCACATGGGATTAATCATGTTTCATGTAGCTTTTCAAACCGGCTTTTGTACGCTATTTATGCGTAACTTTATTGTAGGTTTGCCTAATGAATTATTAGAGTCTGCGCGGGTTGATGGCGTTAGTGAGTTTAAAATCTTTTGGTATATTGTTTTACCCTTAGTACGCCCCGCACTTGCAGCACTTTCTGTACTTATTTTTACTTTTATTTGGAATGATTACTTCTGGGCATTGGTATTGGTACAAAGTGATACCGTGCGTCCTGTGACGGCTGGCCTAAGTTCATTGCAGGGCCAATGGCTAGCGTCTTGGAATCTAATTTCAGCGGGTGCAGTCGTGGCCGCATTGCCACCTGTAGCACTCTTTTTTGCCATGCAGCGTCACTTCATTGCAGGGTTAACACTCGGTGCAACCAAAGGATAATAGTGATCTTATAGATCAAGTTTAAATAACCATTGGCGACAAGATGCTGCCATTACTTACAAGGAAAAAATATGAAAAAGTTCAATACAATATTGGCTGCTAGTGCGCTTTCCGTGACGCTATCATCCATGTCCTATGCTGGTAACTTAGTCATCAATTCAGATGCTTCAGATCCAGCACCAAAAGCGGCATTTGGTGAAATAATCACTGCCTTTGAAAAAGAAAATCCAGATATTAAAGTAACTTACAATCTTTATGACCATGAGGGTTATAAAACCACTATTCGTAATTGGTTAGTTACGTCACCACCAGATGTTGTATTTTGGTATGCAGGTAACCGCATGAAGGCATTTGTGGACAAAGGCTTATTTGAAGACGTATCCGATATTTGGAATGCTAACGATATGCACCAAGATTTTGCCAGCTCTAAACCAGCGATGACCATAGATGGGAAACAATGGGGGGTACCTTATACTTATTATCAATGGGGTATTTATTACCGTAAAGATATCTTTGATAAATATGGTATTGCTGAACCCAAAACATGGGATCAATTCCTTGCAGCTAGTGAAACACTGAAAAAAAATAATATTGCACCCGTCGCGATTGGTAGTAAATATCTTTGGACTACGGCCGGTTGGTTTGATTACATTAATTTACGTGTCAATGGCTTAGATTTTCATATGGATCTAATGGATGGAAAAATACCATACACAGACGAACGTGTGAAAAATACCTTCAACACATGGAAACAGATGGTTGAACCTGGCTATTTCCTAGAAAACCATGCCACTTACTCTTGGCAAGAGGCACAGCCTTTCTTATACCGTGGTGAAGCGGCAATGTATTTGATCGGTAACTTCATTACCCCTAACTTCCCAGCAGAATTAGAAGGTAAAATGGCCTTCATGCAATTCCCAGTGATCAACCCAAAAGTTGGTATGGCTGAAGATGCGCCAATGGATACCTTACATATTCCGTCAAAAGCAGCAAACAAAGAAGATGCACGTGCTTTCCTCGCATTTATGGCAAGACCTGAAAACCAAACCTTAGTTAACAAAGCGCTATTACAGATCCCACCGAATAAAAAAGCAAAAGCAGTTGATAATCCTTTCCTAAATAAAGGGGTTACCATGCTTAATAATGCCGATGGAACGGCTCAGTTCTTTGACCGAGATACCGATCCAGGTATGGCTAAAGAAGCAATGAAAGGTTTCCAAGAGTTTATGGTAAAACCAGAGCGACTTGATAGCATTCTTAAACGTTTAGAAAAAGTGCGTAAACGTACTTTTAAAAAATAGATCGCAGATGCTAAATAACTAAATATTTGATAAATAAACATTAAATAATTAGCTAACTAGGCACTACCTCTAGCGTTACTACTTAAAAAGGAGCTGTTAATAACAGTTCCTTTTTTTATGCGGCCATCAAAATAATGCAATGTAGTAGTATTTTCACCTCTACCAATGATAATTAACTAACCTCAATTCTGCTTAATGGAAGTGGAATTATATTGAAATCATAAGATTATATTTTGGGGCTATACCGTGCTGTTAGTTTTGCGTAGTTCAAGGCGAGTTATTACTTGAATTCAACAAGCAATAACTGGTTATTGAGAGGTAATTTAACGAAGAAATAAGCGGAAATAAGAGTGTTGTATCGCTTTGCTTATACAGAACTGAAGTTAACTAGATGACTAAAAATTAAGAAGGGGTTAAGGAGGTAAGACCTGATAAGTAAAATGGCTAAAAACGACTACTACAGCTACTACCACTGAACCGAAACTGAAACGGCTAATTTAAACCAGTAGTACCTCGACCGTTAACAAACGGACTTATAACAGGACACTACGGTCTTTTTTACTAACTAGCCAGCCACAATATATGGGCTAGCGATACTTACCTATTAATCATCAAGATGCATATGCTATCGCCAACACCACACTCAAACGAGGTATACCTGCAATGACCTTACGGGCAGCTAACTACGATAACCTTCTTATTTTACAAATAAAGATTATCGAATTAACACCTCATAGAGCAAGTCATGGAGTAAACACCTTTGCGTTTGTAATACACCTTTGCTCTTGTAATAAATGATGAATGGCATTTTATTGCCTGTTTTTTAACAATTTCTATTATCTGCTTTTTAATAATTTCTTTTGTAGCATAGGTAAAAACAAAGATACGATTATTAATATAAAGAATACCCAACAAATACCAGTAGAAAGGAAAGTACCATAATCCCCTCGCCCCATTAATAGTGCCCTTCTAAAATTACTTTCAGCCATAGGTCCAAGAATCAGTCCTAATATAATAGGTGATGAGGACATTTCTATTTTTTGGAAGAAGTACCCAAGAATGCCAAAAAATAACATAACAATCACATCGAATATATTGTTAGCTAAAGCATATGAACCGACAAAACATAAAAGAAAAATGGTAGGAACCAATATTGACTTTGGAACCGATAAAACCTTGGTAAATAACCGAACGCTGTTTAAACCTAATACCAACATACAAACATTAGCAATCAATAAACCTATAAAAATCGCATATACAATTGGGCCATCGTTTTGAAATAATAAAGGACCGGGCTGTAAACCTTGCACTGTCAGCGCACCTATCATAATAGCAGCAACCGCATCGCCGGGAACACCTAGCGTTAACATTGGTATAAGCGCCCCACCTGTCACACCATTATTGGCAGCTTCAGGTGCTGAAATCGCTTCAGGCAACCCTGTACCAAATTTTTCAGGATGTTTAGACATACTTTTTGCTTGGCCATAGGCGATAAACGAAGCGATATCAGCCCCCACACCAGGAATACTACCAATAAAGGTGCCTAATGAACCAAAAGCAAAACTATTTTTAATAATCACTCCCCAATCTGAACGCTCAGGGAACACTTTTGTGACTTTTCTAGTCGGCGCGGTCTTCTTAAAGATATCTTCGACACCAACAAAGGCTTGGCTCATTGCAAAAAGACCAATCATGACTGGAATAAAATTTATGCCGCTAAAAAGATTCATATTATTAAAGGTGAAACGTAACGTGCCTGTAATATCATCAATTCCTATCGTCGCAATAAGTATCCCAAACGCGCCACTTATCAAACCTAATAGCATTGATTTCCCTGATATGCTCGAGATAACACACAATCCAAACACTGCAAGCATAAAGAATTCAGGCGCACTAAACCTTAGTGCAAATTTAGCTAGTAATGGTGAAATTAGAATCAGGAAAATACAGCTTATAGTGCCACCTAAAAACGAACTGGTAGTCGAAATACCTAGGGCACGCCCAGCCTCTCCCCTGGATGCCATTTTATAACCATCAAGTGCTGTTGCAGCAGAGGCAGGCGTTCCTGGAGTATTAAGTAAAATTGCTGATATAGAACCACCGTATACAGCACCAACATACACGCCAATTAATAATAAAATACTATGTGTTGCATCCATTCCGAAGGTTAAGGGTAAAACTAAAGCAACCCCCATTGTGGTCGTCAGGCCGGGAAGGCATCCAATGCACATTCCTCCTGCGACACCTAATACGATATATAATAAAACAGAGGGTTGTAATACCAAATTTAATGCTTCAGCTAACATATCAACTCCTAAAAAAGCACACCAAATCTAAATGGCACTTTTAAAACATAGTGGAAAACACAATAAATAACTGCGGTGATAGCAAAGGAAGAAATAACTCTGAAATACCATTTATAACTACTAAACCATGTAATAAAGCCATATAACATTACGAAGGTTGATACTGCGAACCCAATAAAAGTCATCGCTATCAAATATATAACTAAAGAGATCATTGATAGATAAACTCTAACTTGCTCTTTCCCAGCGATACCTAGTGGTTTTTTATCCTTATCATTAAAAGATTTAATAGCGACGGTGATTGCAGAGAACAGCATAATTAAAGATATTAATATTGGCCAAGTTCCAGGACCAGGAACACCTTTTCTTGAAGCGGGTAGTTCAAGGGCGAACGCAATAATGAATAGTGATAAAGTGATAAAAACACCTGCTAATACCAATTTTCCTTTTCTCATATAATTCTCACTTAAATCTTTTATGAAGCATTACAACAGAACAAGTGATTAGTCTGCTGTAATGCTTTGTTATTTTAAAATTATAAAGTTGAAATTAGGTTTTTATAAAAATCATCTTCTCTTTTTAATTTCTTAGCGAAACCTTCAGAGTCAATGATTTCAATATCATTGTTAGTATTTTTCATGAATTTAATAAAAGTATCTGTTTCAGCTGCTTTTAAGATTGATTTAGTTAAAAAATCTACTGTTGCTGTCGGCGTACCCACTGGTACTGCATAACCTCTCCATGTTCCAATCACCACATCGTAACCAAGTTCAGTTGCAGTAGGCACATTAGGGGCATCAGCTAATCTATTTGGCGCTAATACTGCTAAAGTTCTTAATGCACCTGCTTTTACTTGAGATGCAACTTCTGCATAAGAAACAGAAACAGCATCTAAATGATGACCAAGTAGTGAGGTAACTGCAGCAGAAGAGCCTTTAAATGGTACATGCGTAAATTCAACACCGGCAGATTGCTCCATCCCTGCACCAGCTAGGTGCCAGATAGAACCTGTTCCTGAATTACCAAAAAGTAGATTGTTCGATTTAGCATCTTTTAATAGGTCATCTAACGTTTTGTATGGAGAGTCAGAAGGGACTGTAATTGCAGCATAACCTGAGTTAACAATTGCCAAAGGAATGAACTGTTTATAATCAATATCGCCACCATTTCCAGTATGTGGAAGCATCACTAACTCTGGCGCAACCATAGTAATAATGCTCCCGTTTGCTTTCGAATGCATACCATATGACATACCAACTGAACCTGCGCCACCAGTTCTATTTTCTACCGCTATTCCATCAGGGAACTCAGGTTTTAAAGCTTCAGCTAATGCTCGACTTACACTATCTGAGCCACCACCTGCTGAGTAAGGGACAATGATTTTTACAGGTCCATCAGGGTAAACATCTTTAGCAGATGCACCAATTGTAACTAATGATAATAACAATAAAGACAGTAGTGATTTTTTCATGTTAATTCCTTTTTTGATTAATACTTTTATTACTAAATGATAAAAAGCCATTTAAAAAATTAAAATAAGCCTTTGAATTTAAAGCAATATGTAGTTTTAGGGTTAAAGGTTTTAAACTAAAAACCTATTTTTCACAGGATAAATATTAGCCTATGACAAGGTTAGGAACTACATAATAAAGCCCAGAAAGGGAAATATCCCACCATCTGGTATCTTCTATTTTGTGTGATCTTGGAAGGAATAATTTTTATGATATTGTGCAAAATTAATACAAATAAATTTAAAGCATTAGCATCTCTTAGATCACCTTAAAATTTTTCAGCAATAAGGAGATGATGAGCTTTAAAGAGACGGTTATGCCTTAATTTTTATAGAAAATTTCCACTCAATGCTGCTATTCGGTTCAACAACTTGGCATAATTTTGAGTCGTATGCATGGGCTGTATCATCATAAATACCAGTACAAGGTTCGATAGCAAAGTTGTAATGCCCTTTATAGGCCCCTTGGTTTTTCCAAATACCTAAATAGGGAACAATATGATGATCAACACTCATTCTGACTTCGATATTATTATCGTTAAAACCAAACAAACTATTCGCACAAAGTTTCTTAGTAAAATAATATTTTTCACAGTTATTTGCAGATTTTGGTTCAAGATACCTTAAATCCAACATTGCCTGCTTAATTGCAATCGGGTAATCGTATACACAACCATAAGGACCTAAACGGCCTCCGCCACATACATTATAAATTTTATCCATATACTCAGGAATGATAAATTGGGTTGTAGCTGTTCCACGAAACAGTGCATGCGGAGTCCATATAAAAGGCAATGATAATACTGATTTATGTAATTGAACTTGATAGGTACTTATTAAGGAATCATCATCAAGGGTAATATTTTTACTAAAAGTGTAATTAAATTTTTCACTATAAACACTAAAGGTCAATGAGCCATTAAGGAGTTGTTCACAATGCCATGGCATTGCCCAAACCTCACCATGGTCAGGCATATTTTGATGATTCCATTCACAACTATCTATACTAGGAAAGCATTCATCGAACCCACTTGAATCATAGTCACTAAATACAGCTCCATAGCTTGGTATAATTAATTCTGTCAAATCAGATTGAAATAATAACTCCTGTTCACCGGACTGATTTTTAGCAATAAGAGATGCTAATTTAGAACCATAGCTTGGTAACCAAGTTGCTCTTATTTTTTCATTCTCAAGGACAACTGAAGCCACCCCTTTATATTCGCTATTGTAAAATTGTGTTTTCATTTTTCCCTTCATTAAAAAAGGGAAGAGCATAAGCACTTCCCTTTTTATTATTAGCTAGGCTCTAGGAAACCAGATGCCCATATCCTGCTCTTCTCTATTTGCCCAAGAGAAATAAGGAATAAACCGCACCGATACTTTTTCTTGATCCTCAAGAATAGGATAATAAAGTTTATCCCCCTGTGGACGGCGTATTAAATCAGCTCTCAGACCAACCATGTTATATGGGAACTCTGGAATTGCTTCTTCGGTAAATAACGTGTCTTTACTAATGACAAGCTCGTCAATAGAAACCCCATTACTAATATCAGAGCTTTCTAGGCAATAAACAACCGAACCACGTTTGATCGCACACATTCCATTAGCTTGCTCTACCATTGGGTTTGCAGCATAAAGTTGAGCTTTCATCGGTAATTTAATCTCTAAAACTTGGCCTTTTTGTACCTCAATTGTATGCATACCTGATGCAATTTTTTGATTATCAAGTGTTGCTTTATTACACCAATTAGGAATACGAAATGTCAGCTCTATTCCATCTTTAGGAGCATCAACCACTTCAATTTTGACATTCTCATCCCATGGATAATCCGTAGTCATTACTATTTTCACCTGACTACCATCAGCAAGCTTGGTGTCTAGATCGGCACCTGCAAACAAGTTAATCGAAACTCCTTTCTCTGCAATCGCATAAATCCACTTAGGCATGCCAGTAAAGGTACGTAACAATTGCGGAGGACAACACCAACAATCAAAGGTAAAGAAGCGTTCATTAGGAACATGCGAATATTGACCAAAAGTAGGTTCAATATGATGATGCGCTTTATGAGCTAAAGGATTGGCATAAAAATAACGCGTCATTTCTAAATTTGAACCTGAAATGCCCGCATTAAATAATATGTTTTCCATCCAATCGCCATATTCAGCTTTATTAGTCAGTAATAACATTCGCTTAGCCCACATTGCGACGGCAATATTGGCGCACGTTTCATTGTATGCTACACGCTGAGGAAGATTGTATTCAGAGGTAAATGCTTCATAAACAGGGTCGCCACGATCTGAATAACCGACATATTGTGGACCAACACCGCCTGTAATATAAATGCGACGTTTAATCAGATCATTCCAAATGCGTTCAATCGCATCAAGCAATGCTTTTTCACCTGTTTGTGCATAAACATCAGCAGCTCCTGCATAAAGGTAAGCCCCAGTTACTGCATGACCAGTCGGGTGAGTTTCATCTCGAAGAGCAACATGATTTTGATTACAATCACCGCCAATTGCAGGATTTTCACCGCGCATTTGAGTGTAAATATCAGCTAACTTTAGATAGTTTTCATTATTAGTTAAACGGTATAACTCAACTAATCCCATAATTTGACTTGGATTAAAACCAAAATGACTTAACTCTGGAGGGCGGGGAGAAAATGTTACCCATAGATAGTCAGCAGCTTTTTTTGCTACATTAAATAGTCGCTCATCTCCGGTAACTTCAAAATGTATGCAAGCCATTGTTAATAAATGACCCATATTATAAAGTTCATGATTTTCAGTATCAGTCCATCGTTCTCTATCGGTTAATAAAGTTTGTGTACCGATATAACCATCCTCTTCTTGAGAGGCTTCAATCCATGGAATATATTTGTTAATGACCGTTAAAATACGTTCATCATTTGTCACAGCATATTGATTGATACAACCCTCAAGAAACTTATAACAGTCACCATCAGACCACTCATTCATATGGAATTTACCTTCAACTTCCCCTGCCGCAATGCCAAAATTAAGCATACGTGCGGCGTTATCATTCGATAGCAACGCCTCCTCTAAGTTAAAAATAATGCCCATATAATCATTAACACGATTAGCCCAAAAACCGGTTGTTAGTTTTGAATCACCTGTTTTTAATGTTTGGAATTTTGAAAAATTATCCATTTTTAAATACCTCAGTTAAATACTTTAATTGCCTACTGCTCTTATAAAACATTGATTTTTATAATTGAAACTATAAAGCTTCCATTACCAAAGTGAGTAATGATTGAATAAACCATTATCACTTTCGACATGTTTTTTTAGTACGCTACTTTTAAATTTCTCACATAATGATCCCATTTCAGGTGTTGCATTAGTGGCTAAATTAATGAGTTCTTGATAATCCGTACGATGGTCGTATAGCTCTTCTTCTTCACTATCTAAATAATAGGTATAACGATAGTTATCATCATATAAGGTAATATTTCTATTTTTCCCACTAGCAGAAAAACAGGTTGCCATCGGTGTGTTGTGTTTAGCTTTAGGGCTTAGAATATCGATACCTTGCAGGTAGTCATCTGGTTTAATACCGACCATAGATAACAACGTAGGAAGTACATCAACATTACTCATTGCCGTATCAATTTTCTTTGGGATTTCAACATGGTCGGCAGCAGGTTTAAGGATAAAAGGCACATGCAGAAGATTATGGAATGCCAAATCTGTTTTACAAATCATATCCAAATCACCAAGAAAATCGCCATGGTCTGAAGTGAAAATGATAATGGTATCGTCGTAGATACCAAGTTGCTTTAATTTATCAACAATAATGCCAACAGACTTATCGATGAGATGCACTGAAGCACTCGTATATCGATACGCTTTAGTAAGATCATCTGACTCAACACTGAATGAATTCATCGCATCAGCGACAGCCTGAGGTTTACCCCCTACTATGTTTTTTTTATCTGAAAAACCAGGGAGTGGAAGATCAACAAACTCTTTTGCAATTTCCTTTGGTGGCGTAAAAGGATGATGAGGATCAGGGTATCCAACGAACATAAATGTTGGTTCATCACTGTCTTTATTTTTTTCTAAATATTGGGATACTTCATCTGCTAACCACATCGAATTATGTTGTTCAGGTGTAAGGTTAGACATGTAAATATCATTACTAATAGAGCCATCTTTAGTATTGGCATCTTCTCCAGGGAAAACTTTATCAATCACGTCAGGGAAATTTTTATGCAACCAACGCCCATAATGGCCACGATTAAAACCACAAGGTTGTTCGCCATGACCTAAAATAAGTTTTCTAGTTTGAAAACCATAATAAGGCTTAGCATCTGTTACTGCATCTTCCTCTTCCCAACGACTATAAGATTCAAAGAAATCATAAGAACGATCGGACAAATGCGGCTCAAGATGAATCTTTCCAAATAAAGCGGTCCGATAGCCATTTTCTCCCATAATATCGGCCATAGTTGGTATTTTATCTTTCACTGATACACCAAAAATACGCTTAAATGTACTGTTATGTTTATCCTCACAACCATTATCTCGACGCCATAATGGAATGCCATTAGAAGAAACGCCATGACCTGGAACATAAAGACCAGTCATCAAACTTGCCCTCGAGGGCATGCACACACTATTAGCAGTAATATGACGAGAAAAATTACAACCTTCAGATGCAAGCGCGTTGATATGCTCTGTGCGAGCAGATGAATTACCATTACAGCCCAAACTGTCAAAGCGTTGCTGATCCGTATGTAGAATAATTATATTTTTTTTCATAAAAAACCTTGATAGAAACTGCCTAAATAAAACAGACCGCTGTTATGAATAACCTTTAAAAGTGACTGTCATAAAAAATATGCCATCAATTACTTACTATGATTGGGGCTGTTACTTTTTTATTCTTCACCATTAAATCTTCAATTTCTTCAATCGATTTGTTTTTTGTCTCTGGCAAAATCATACTCACCAATAAAACGCCTAAGCCACTAAATAATGCATAGGATAAAAATGTATCCGCAGCCCCAAATGTATTTAACTGCCAAGGGAAATAACGTTGTACAAAGAACGCAAATAAACTTGCGATCAAACCAAAGGCAGGAATAGCTGCAGAGCGAATTGAGTTAGGCGTAATTTCAGAAAATACAACCCACATAACAGGCCCAATAGAGAAGAAGAAAGCAATTTTAAATAGGAAAATAGCGGAGATAATTGGCGTCGCACTTACTTTAACAAAGGCTTTTATCAACGCATCTGCATGCAAACGAGTTACTTTTTCGCCATAGTTTTGTTGAAGTAAGTTTTTAAACTCAATATCCGTTTTAAATACCTTACCGATATGTGTTCGTAACGGTGCCACATCAATAATTTTTTCAACTTTAGCAATATTTGCTTCTGTTATTGAATAAGAGGCATTACTAAAATTGTACCAAATAGTAAGATGACTCAAGCTGATTGCTAATAGACCAATAATTAAAATAGGTTTACGACCAATTTTATCAATTAAACTTACTGAAACTAATGCAGATATAATGCTGACAAAACCAAGTAGTGTCGTTTGGAAGAAGGCACTGTTTTCACCTAGTCCAACTTGTTTAAAAATCATCGGTGCATAGAATGAAACAGCCCCCATTCCACTTAAGGATTGAACAATAGCAAGCCCAACACCTATATATAGAACTAGGCGCATATTACTTGATAGTAAGGTTTGTAACTGTTGTTTGATTGGCGTGTTACAAGCTGTTTCTGTAATATTTTTCTTGATTTGAGAAATGACATCTTTTACATCTTCATCTCGGTTGACTAAATTAACAACTTGCTCTGCTTCTTTCTCGCGCCCTTTAATCATTAACCAACGTGGCGATTTAGGTACAATCAATAGGAAAGCAAACCAAATAGCAACAACAGGAATTTCAGTTGCAAACATAGTTCGCCAAACATTCTCTGGAGAGAATAATATTGATTCAGCACTAACATTAAGGATCAGAATATAATTGATAAGGTAAGCGATAAAGAAACCGAGCCCCATCATTACCTGTGCTGCAACGACTAACTTACCACGCATTTTTGCAGGAGCTAATTCACCGACATACATCGAAGCAAGGCTAATTGAGCAGAAAGCCATACCACCAAGCATTCGAGCAAGGGTTAAAGACCAATATCCAACTGCAAATGTTGAAGCGACAGCTGAAAGGAAATACATAAATGCAATTAATAACATCGCATTCTTACGACCTAAACTATGTGCAATTTTACCAGTAAAAAGCAACGCAATAATTGCACCAAATGCTGGTGCACTAACCACTGTTCCTACTTGTAAATCGGTCAAAGAAAATTCAGTTCGAATGAATTTTATAGTTCCGGAAATAAGCCCTGCATCGATACCAAATACAAACCCACTCACAACCAATATAAGTATGTACTTCAATGCACTTTTATCTTTTATATTCATATTAACTCTCTCATAAGTAACATATAAAGGATCACTTTAATTTCAATACACCATTTTCAAAAAACATAAAATTTTGAAAGAGTTGGTGTATTGGAAATAAATAACAAAGCGGATTTTAGCGATCAAGCTGATAATAAACGTGACTAGGATCTCTCTTTAAAAAAACAGAATAATAGTCCCGTTATGTGGAATTAATTGAAAACATTGGACTTTTATCCACTGATTTAACGTGTATTTATCGTTATAGAGAGTTAATTTTTTAACAAACATATAGTTTTTGATCATTTTCCCACTATATGGAACTTTATGTCCTGTATATAGAATTTTAATCATACTCACATTTTTTTGTACAAATAAATGTAACTATCGACTCTAATAAAAGGGGACTCACAATGACTACCAATGTTAGAAATCAATCACTTAACAAGGCTATTTTAGTTGTTGATGCCGTAGCTGATGGCCACCGCCACCTTAAAGGTATTTGCGATCATTTAAATTTACCCAAATCTACTGTGCATCGAATTTTATATGGACTCATTGAAGCGCGATATATTCGAGATGTGAAAGGGATCGGCTTAGTACTTGGCACTAAAATGATTCAATTAGGCAATCGAGCACAAAGAGATATGCCATTAAAAGAGATTGCACACGGTTATCTTTGCGAGTTAGCAGAATTAACTAATGACACCGTGCACTTGGGGATCAAAGATCGAGATGAGATTTTTTATCTAGATAAAGTGCCAGGAAATCGTGCTATTCAACTTCGTTCACAAATCGGTGACCGACTTCCACTAGCTGGTACTGGTGTTGGTAAAGCCTTGATGATAGATATGCCGAAGATGGAGTGGAAACGCTTAATTGACAAAGAAAAGCACTTGGATACGGATCTAATGATTACGAGAATGGAAAAGTATGCAAAGCATGATTACACATTTGATTTAGAAGACAATGAAGAGCTTGTTCGTTGCGTCGCTGTTCCTATCCGTAATAAATATGGCAACATTATAGCGGCCATTTCAGTCACCAGTATTAAACCTTATATGTCTGATGCCAGAATGATTGAATTAATTGAGACTATTACCATCTATAGTAAAAAAATATCTGAAAAATTAAATTAGTAAAATAGAGAATAGAGTAAAATTTCTGAGCAACATTTGTTCTCTATTTAAGATTTTTAATACAGTTAATTTTAAAGAATAAGGCTGCTCACCTATTTATATCCGTTGCCATCAAAGTGAAAAAATCATTAAGCTCTGAGTCATTAGTGCGAAAATTGATATGTTAATCTAACATTCAATAAGCACTCATATGCCTTCATGCAGTGCCTTTTTTTAGTGTCCAAATCAGTGGCTTAATAATGTATTTTGGTTGATGACGGATAGAGTTCATCTAGCATGAGCAATAATTAGACCTTATTTAAGCAACTGATTTGTTAATGATTTTCCTACTTTATTTTAATAGCTTTATTTTAATATTTTTAATTGTGATAACTTGCCATCATCGGCTAATGAATTTTTTACTTTATTTATATTTTCACCCTGCAACAAAATATATTGTCCAAATCGATTAGGTAGTTGATTGGTATGAGTATTAACGAGCTCTCCTAAGCTAGTTAACCATTCTTTAATTTCTGTCAGGTAATTATCTTTTATCTCACTATATTGCTCGTCATTAAATAAATTGTACCTTTCCTCGGGGTCTTTTTCTAAATCGTACAATTCCCCTAAAAATTCTTCACAATCAAAAAATTCTGACATTTTTAATGGATGATCTTCCAATAAAAAATCTTCAAGGGCATGCCCTTCTGGATAAGAAGTTAATTTCCATTTTTTATCACGAACCATCAATGCAGGGGTATTTTGAAGAGAGCCACAATAGTATTGCGCAAATACTTTATCTTTATGGTTCGAAGTATGCTCTCGAATATAGGGTACTAAACTCTTACCATGCACATTTTCAGGGATATCCACATTCAATAAATCTAGTAAAGTTGGCATCAAATCGATTGATTCTACAAAACTTTTTTTACGCGTATTTTCAGCTTCATTATTTGGCATTTTGATTAATAAAGGAGTGTGTATAACCTGATCATACATATAGCCCCACTTCTCAAGAAACCCCTGTTCTCCTAACATGCTGCCATGGTCGGATGTAAAGATGATCAAACTATCGTCATAAAGATCATTTGCTTTTAAATAATCTACAAATATGCCAATACGTTCATCTACATGTGAAACAAGCCCATAATAAGCAGCTTTAGAACGTCTAAAGTCAGCTTCATTAAAAGCTTCAAAGCCACGCACTTTCTTGAAATATTGCTGTAATATTGGTTTATTTTTTAAATTATCAAACATGCTTTCTGGCATAGGTAACGAATCAGGATCGTACATCGATGCAAATGGTTCCGATGGTAAATAAGGAGTGTGTGGATCTAAAATAGATAAGCGGGCAAAAATAGGCTGGTCACTATTTTTAATACTGTCGAGATAGTCTAAATAATGCTTTGTGACCACCGTATCTAAGGTGTGATCTTTATGAGTTGGACGTGTGCCCGACATAATTAGGGAAATATCACCGGGATTTTTTTTATAGGTTGTAGATTGACGCGTTTTTTTATCTGCAATCCCAAAGCAGCTAATCGTTTGCTCAATCTCATCGGTCTCATTCTCGTATGTATTTGAAATATCTATACCAAATTTTTCTGGTGCTATATTGCTATGCCACTTTCCAAAATTAGCAGTAGAATAATTTTGCTCTTTTAATATTTCATAAAATGACTTTTCAGTTTCTAAAGGCTTTAATAAGTTATCAACTGCACCATGACAAAGAGCATGACGACCAGTTGAAATACTAACACGAGAAGGTACACACATCGGTGAACCACAAAATGAGTTTTCAAAGATAACAGAGTCTTTTGCCATCTCATCTATTCTTGGTGTTTTAATAATGTCATTGCCCATAAACCCTAATGCATCTGCGCGCAATTCATCACATAAAACCATAAAAATATTCATCATCTATCCCATTTAAAATTATAAAAGGGAAATACAATATCATTTACCTTACTTTTTAATGTGATATATGTCGCACCATAAACACCAATAAAAACAATCCCATCATATAGAATAAAGTTATTTATCAGCAGCTTACGAAAAATTTCAAGAGTGTAGTTAAAAGGTATGAATCAATCTAATAGTGATTCCAATACAAACTAATATGTTAATGAGATAACCATTTTATAGAGTGGGAAAAATGGTCATCGCTTGATAATAAATATCAATTTATAGGGTGAAATGAGTGAATTATCAAAAAATAACGACCTATTTTTTAGATTTACTCAGCTTTAATGAAAAATATTCCACTATGTGGGATTCGAAATCACAATTTATTGGTGGTGATGGCAATCACAAACTTTTAACACTTTTCACTGTAACTTACAGTGATTATAAATAGATGAAATTCCCTTACCCAGACTAACTACAAAGGAATCTAACAATGAACAAACAAAAAATAAAGCTCATTGGCACAGCCATTTCCCTACTTTTAGCGAGTAATTATTCATATGCAGCTGCCGTTACTTTAGATGTAACAGCATGGAAAGGTAACGAAGCGGAACCAGCAGGTTTTCCTGTATTACTTAAGAAATTTGAACAAGAAAATCCAGATATTAAAATTAAATTAAGCTTTATTAGCCGTGGCGATACCGATGTTGTTATTCCTCCTAGACTTCAAGGCAATAACTCACCCGATGTAATGATGGTTGATATGCCATTAGTTAAAATTTGGGGTGATGCTGGCATGCTGAAAGATTTAAATACTAAGAGTGATTGGTATGGAGATATTGCGCCTGCAATTAAAGAATCTATCGCTCCCAAAGGTAAGTTATATGTTCAACCACTAGAGTTAGTAGGAATGGGCAACTTTATTAACACTGACTTAATGAAAAAAGCAGGTATTGATAAAACGCCTACAACGGTCAATGAACTAATCGACTCTTGTAAGAAACTTAACGATGCAGGTATAAGCCCTATGTTATTTCCTTCAGGTTTATCTGCTCGCCTGTTTGCTTTTGCTAATGGCTTAAGCCGTTCACCATCAAAACCTTGGGAACTAGGTAATGGAACGGCTAGCTTTGTTGATGACCCAGGCTTTAATAAAGCTTTTAGCTTAACCAGAGATTTGATCGCTGCTAATTGTTTTGACCCAAAAATACAAGCAGCTTTAGACCCTTGGACAACCACTCTATCAGAATTTCGAGGTGGTCGAGTTGCGATGGTAATGCATGGCGCGTGGAATATTAAAAGTTTCTCTGAGACTGAAGGGCTTAATTATACTTTAGGTCCAATTCCAACAGATAAAGCAACCGGAACGGCTTTAGATACTTTTGGTATGGGTTGGGCAATCAGCTCTAAAACGAAACACGCAGAAGCTGCTCGTAAGTTCTTAAACTTTTTCGCTGAAGATGAAAATTTAGCGGTATTACTTAAAGATGAATCGGCTTATAGCCCATACATAAAGGGTACTGATGGCGTACCAGCATTAGCTGAAAAATATAATGCAGCTCGTGCGGCCGGTAATATTGTGATGTGGCCTGTTTATATGAACCATTGGCCACAAGCGATGGAATCCGAATCAGTCGATGGCATGGCTTCCTTTTTACTTGATCCAGATATGAGCAGTAAAGAAGTACTTGAAATATGGGATGAAACAGTTGAAGACAGTATGTAATCAATTGTAAACCACGTTAACAATGAGAAAAAGGCTCGCGGATTTTTAACCAGCGAGCCAAATTAATATGGAGGTTGAATTTTGAACAATAAATTAAATATTTACTTATTCACTATTCCTGCTTTGCTTGTATTGTGCATATTTTTTATCTACCCAATTAGTCTTTCTTTGCAAATGAGTTTTACTGACTTTACTGGGGTAGGTATCGGAAATGATGTCGGATTGAAAAACTACGAACGTATTTTTTCTAGATCGCGTTATTTAGATGCGATTACGATCACTTTTGCATTTGCTTTTATAGTTGTTGTTGTACAAAACTTAATCGGGCTATTTTTCGCAACGGCTTTATTTAGGTTACCTAGGATCCGTAATTTTAGCCGTGCAGCTTTATTCACTCCTGCAATGATGTCTTTTGTTATTGTTGGTTATGTATGGCAGTTCATCTACTCGCCATATAGTGGAGGCCTAAATGCAATGTTGGTTTCTATTGGTTTAGAGTCATTTCAACGACCATGGTTAGGCGACCCATCAACGGCATTATTTGCAATTACTGCGGCTCATATCTGGATGTTTGTTGGTTATTCCTGCGCCATATTCTTAGCAGGTTATGCCAATATACCTACCGATATTCAAGAAGCTAGCCGATTAGATGGTGCATCTTCATGGCAGCGTTTTTGTCATATAGAGTTTCCACTTTTGGCGCCAAGCATCACTATTAATATCGTATTAGCAACCATTGGTACATTAAAGACCTTTGAACTCCCTTTTATCATGACCGGTGGTGGTCCTGCAGGTGCAACACGAACTTTAAGTCTAGAAATTATGACCAATTTATTTGGTCGTTATAAATTTGGTTTCGCAAGTGCACTTTCTATTGTCATGCTTATTGTGATTGTTGTGGTTGTAACCTTAATGAATAAATACCTGCGCAATAGGGAGAACAACACATGAGTATCTCCATGAATAAATCTTCATCAGGATCCCCAAAAGGTAACGGTATGAAATTCACTGGTAAAACCGTATTTTCGGCTTCTGCGAATGTGTTTGTACTATTCCTCGTTATTGCGATGCTCATTCCTGTTGCCTATATGATTATGATGTCATTTAGAACCGGTTCGGAAATTGCACAAGATCCACTTGGTTTCCCGACTAGCTTATACTTTGGCAATTACATCAATGCCATGGATAAAATGAATTATTTCCGTAGTGTAGTAAACTCGCTTGGCATTACCTTGTCTGTCACGGCATTAGTTTCATTACTTGGATCTATGGCTGCCTATCCTCTTGCTCGTCGTACTAATGGTTTTTCCAAAGCGGTGATCATGTTAGTTTCCTTGGGTCTTGCGACTCCGAACTTTGTAAACATCACGCCTATTTATATCATCTTTCGGGATTTAGGTTTATTAGACAGTTACGTCGGTATTATTATTGTTTTTACCGCGTTGAACTTACCTTTATCTATTTTCTTTTATACCGGATTTATAAGCTCAGTTCCTAAAGAGCTAGAAGAAGCGGCACGTTTAGACAACTGTAGTAACTGGCAAATATATTGGCACGTGATCCGCCCTTTACTTGGTTCGGCTACAGCAACGTTATCGCTATTTGTGATGTTGATGGTGTGGAATGACTTCATATATCCACTACTTCTGTTAACAGATGAAAGTAAATTTACTGTGATGATTTCAGTTTATCGATTTGTAGGTAATCGAAGTATTGAACCAGATATGCTTTTCCCAGCAGCAGTATTAGGGTCATTACCGTTATTAATACTATTTGGATTTTTCCAACGTCGTATTTTGTCTGGTGTAACTGCAGGTGCAGTGAAATAGAGCAAACGTTATTTAAATCGTAATTGTTAGTGATTTAAATAATTATTTCCGGTTTTGAGCCAACGAGCTCGATAAAGATTAGGTGAGTAAAAAATGGCTAATATTAATTTAAAAAATGTCACTAAAAGCTTTGGTGATGTAAAGATAATTCACGGTATAGACTTAGATATTAATGATGGTGAATTTGTTGTATTTGTTGGACCATCAGGCTGTGGTAAATCTACATTATTAAGACTGATTGCCGGTTTAGAAGATATTACTGACGGCGAAATATATATTGATAATGACTTAGTTAATGATGTAGATCCTGCAAAAAGAGGCGTAGCAATGGTATTTCAAAGCTATGCGCTTTACCCACATAAAACCGTTGAACAAAATATGGGTTTTGGTCTAAAAATGAGTGGCCATGACAAAGCATTCATTGATAAACAAGTTGCGATTGCAGCCAAGTCATTACAACTTGAAGACTTGCTTAAACGCAAACCTAAAGCTTTATCAGGGGGTCAACGTCAACGCGTTGCAATAGGACGAGCCATTGTTCGTAACCCTAAAATATTCTTGTTTGATGAGCCATTATCCAATCTAGATGCGGAGCTAAGAGTAGATATGCGTTTACATATAGCTAAGCTTCATCAAGAACTAAAAAATACGATGGTTTATGTTACACATGACCAAGTAGAAGCGATGACATTAGCCAGTAAAATAGTCGTATTAAGAGCGGGCCAAATTGAGCAAGTTGGTTCGCCACTGGAGCTTTACAATAAGCCAGGTAACTTGTTTGTAGCGGGTTTTATAGGGTCACCAAAGATGAACTTCATACCTTGTACAGTAGAATCTATTGATGAGCAGTTTATCAAGCTAGCCATAATAAATAGCCAACCTATTTATTTACCTAAAACATATAAAAATTTGGTTGATAAAGTCGCTATAGGCAAAAACCTTACCCTTGGTATTCGCCCTGAGCACATACAAATTAATGATAGCCTACCAATTAAGCTTGATTTTCAGAGTGAAGTTGTAGAACGTTTGGGTAATAGTACTTACCTCTTTGGTCAAGCTGCTGGTATTGATGGCTTCCGCGTACATCAAACGGGTGATAGTGAAATTGCACCTTATCAGAAAATTGTATTAAGCTTTGACGTCGAAAGTTGTCATCTATTTGATGATAAAGAGCTTTCACTAACGAGCTAGTGGCATCCTAAAATATGCATTCCCTGCCAAGCTCGTCATGATTTAATCAGGCGAGCTTTTATCTAAATTGTTATGTAATTTATCGTTTAATCCCCAACAATACCTTCTCTAGCAAGACCTATAGTAATCAATAATACTTATCTACTCTTTAAGACGAAAAAGAAGCCCTTTAAAGGCCTCACCACAAGCTAGTTGATACTTATCATCATTCTTTTAATACCTAGCACTAAGCCTCTAAACTTATGATCATTTTCGGATTAAAAATAGGTATTAACATATTCATCCTCAATGACTCACACTAATCATTTTTCCATCGACAGACTCTCGACTATTGGCAGTGTGATAACGAGTAAAACCAGATCTATTAGTACCCATTTCATTTAACATGCAATCAAATATTAGGCAGGAAAAATGGATCAAATTAAAATGGATCAAATTAATATTAATTGGAATGGACATGACTTTATCAAAGTGAATACTCTCCTTCTTGAGTAAAGTCTATTCTTGAGCAGATGGTGTTAAAAATTTTAGGCTGTTAAAACCTATTACCAGAAAATGTTGTCATAAAGTATTGCCAGGAAAAGTTGTCGTTTAGACTAATGAAAAACATTAATAATTAGCTAATGAAATTAAAAAAGTAGGGATCAGTATTGATCCCTGCTTTTATTTATCACCTATTTAACTAACAGAAGGCTTACCAGAATTTATATTTCTACCTGTTTAAGTTCTTTTCATTGCAACCGTCATGGCGAATACAATAATCAGCCCTTTACTAACAAGCTGGTAAAAATAAGGCACGCCTAACATGTTTTGACCGTTTAAGACTAAAGCAACAATTAGCGTTCCTAGCAATGTTCCTGCAAGTCGCCCTTCACCACCTTTTAAGCTAGTACCACCTAGAATAACCGCGGTTAATGCATCAAGTTCATAACCATTACCTGCAGCTGGAATACCTGCATATGTTTGGGCTGCAAGTAAAATACCCGCGATACCGGCAAGTAGAGCCATAATGCAATAGACTAAAATTCGAGTTTTGACGACATTGATACCCGATAAACGTGCGGTCTCTTGGTTGTTACCAATAGCATAAACATTACGACCAAATTGCGTATATTTCATCATAAATGCAATGATCACCAATACCGCTATCATAATCACAATAGGAGCAGGAATACCTACGATAGAGCCTGTCCCCATAAAACGGATAATTTCTGATTCGAAAGGTTGAGGCTGGCCACCAATGATAATATAAGCAATACCACGTACTAAGCTCATACTACCTAGAGTAATAATAAAAGGGTTAATCTTTAATACCGAGATAAAGAAACCATTAAATAAACCAACACTGATAGCACCAACAAAAGTAAGCATTAGAGAAATGGTTAAGCCTAATCCTGCGTTAAGGCTGACACAGAGTATTACACTACAAAATGCGACCACTGAACCTACTGATAAATCAATACCATCACTGATCAGTACAACGGTCATACCAAAAGAAATAATACCAATGACGGCTGTGCCTAATAAAATATCTTTGAAATTGGTGATAGTGAAAAAATATGGGCTCAGATAAGAGAGCACCATAATGAGCACCACGCAGGCAATAGATAATTTAGCTAAATAACTAGATGTTAATAACTGAAAAAGAGAATTAAGTGGTTTTTTAGCCACTAATTCTTCACTTGTCGTGGTTGAATTTGGGTTATTACTCATTGTGCGACTCCTAATTCTTGCTCTGTATGAATTCCATTCATTGCCAAATAAATATCGTTATGATCATATTCGCTACGTGTAAACTCTTTAAATATTTCACCTTTATAAATAGTAATAATTCGGTCAGACACATGCATCAACTCAGTGATATAAGAAGATGTATAAAGAATGCCTCTGCCTTCTGCTGCAATTTCTTGAATTAATTTATTAACATCAAGTTTGGCAGCGACATCAATACCAGCCGTAGGCTCACACATAATTATTATTTTAGAGTTGAGTTGTAACCACTTTGCAATAATGGCTTTTTGTTGATTTCCGCCACTTAAGTTTTTAATGACTTTTTCTTCTGATTCAGTTTTTATATTTAATTTTTCAATAAAAGATCGTGAATCAAGTACCTCTTGGTTATTTTTGATCAAAGAAAATACTTTGTTTTTTTGTCCATTTGGAATGCAAATATTATCTTTCACACTAAGTTCAAGAAACTCACCATTTGATTGCCTATCATCAGAAACAAAACCTAATCCATAGTTAATAGCATTAATTGGGTTATTGATTTTGGCCTGCTTTCCTTCGATTTCAATTTCACCAGAAATTCGTTTTTTCAGCCCATAAATACTTTCAAAAACATCTTCAACACCAGAACCACCTAAACCTGCAAAACCAAGGATCTCTCCCTTGTGAAGTTTGAAAGTAACATTCTTAACATTAGCAACATTAAGGTTCTTAGCTTCTAACAACACTTCATCTGATACTGATGTCTGAGAACTATCATTAATATCTTTATGATGCTCAAACTCGGTTTGATCAGTAATGCCGCTCATACTTTCAATAATCCGATCGGCTGAGAAATCTTTTTTATCGCCTTCAACGATATTGCTACCATCACGAATAATGGATATTTTATCGCATATCTCTATGACTTCTTTTAATCGATGGGAAATGAAAACAACGCTACAACCTTGGGATTTAAGTTTGTTCATCAACTTAAACAATCGCTCTACATCACCTTGACGAAGTGTTGTGGTCGGCTCATCCATTAATAATATTTTCGGATTTTTTGAACAAGCTTTTACTATTTCTACCAATTGCTTTTCTTCCGCAGATAACTCAGAAATTAATGCCTTACAGTCAATATTCAACTCCAGCATTTTTAATAAACTAGTGGCATCTTCATTCATTTTTTTGAAATCAACGATGCCATATTTTTTGGGCATATTATCTAAAAATATATTTTCAGACACTGTCATATAAGGCATTAACCGACGATGTTGAAATATAATACTAATACCCAGTGCCTGTGCTTTTTGTGGATTAATATTGTTAATTTTTTCTCCATTAACAAAAATCTCTCCAGAGTCTGGCGCATAAGCTCCGTATATAACATTTAATAAAGTCGATTTCCCGGCACCATTTGATCCTACTAATCCAATAATTTCACCTTTATTAAAATTAAGAGAGATCCCTTTTAATGCTTTGGTACCATCAAAGCTTTTAACAACATTGTTAATTCTTAGTGCTGTATTATCCATAACTCAACCTAGTACTTTATGGTGTATTAATCAGAATTGATCATTAAGGTAATATTAATAAGCATGATAATTAAGGTATTAGCATGCTTATTAAACTAAATAGTTAGTCGAAATTTAAGAACTCTAAATTTTCCTCAACATTATCTTTAGTCACTAAAACACCTGTTGTTTTAACAATAAACGGAACGGGACGGTTATGATTCAAAATATCTAAAAGAGTTACCGCAAGAGCGCCGTAATTGTATGAATGCATAGCAAACACCCCCGTAATTACTTTGTCTTTTTTTAATTCTTTATAGATACTCGTACTTTCCACCACTGTAACTGATTTGATTTTCCCTTCCATATGCGCATTTTCAATACCGCGTACAATGCCTAATGCACTCGTATCTTCAATAGAAATAAAACCTTTAATATCTGGGTTTGCTTGAATAGTTGCAGCCGTCCAGTTCATTGCTTTAATAGTGTCGTAACCTGGACCAGCCTCTGTAACTACTTTGATTTCTGGATATTCTGCAAATGCTTTATAGAAACCTTTTACGCGGTCTTCTGATGGTGGGATAGGATCTGGAAATTTATTAATAGCAACTTTACCTTTACCACCAATAGATTCAGCTAATTGTTTAGCTGCAAAATAACCCGCAGCAACATCATCACCACCAACTTGGCTTTCAGCTTTTGAATCAGGCTGAACTGAATCCATAGTAACTACTTTCATTCCAAGAGAATGAGCTAGTTCAACACCTGCAACACCTGCAGCTTGTGTGGTTGAGCCTAAGATTAAAAGCTTTGCTCCTCTTTTTGAGAAGTTTCTAATAATTTCTAACTCTTTTACTGGGTCATCATTTGAAGATGCATCCATGAAATCATAACCTAATCGCTTTGCATTTTCTGAAGCACCACGTAGCATGCTTTGTTGAAATGAATCCGATTGATTATGCTGCATCAAAGCAATGACTTCAGGAGCAGCAGTCGCATTGAGACTAAAACCAGCTATTGCAGCGATCAATAAAGTTGATAGTTTTTTCATTTTAAGATTCCTTGTTAAATTAAACTGTATGTTATTTAGGTTTAAGGGGATCGTTATAAATAATGCTTAATAGATAATAACGATGTTGTTTAAAAAATATTTTATGTTTAAAAATTAACCTATTAATAATGAAACTGAGACGAGTTTAAATGCAATAAAATCATTTTATTGTGATCGCCCTACCGATTGTTTTTTATACGGAATGATTCCCATATAGTGGAACAAAATTGATCTAGATTAATTATTATCGATAAATCTAAGAAAAATATTGATTTTTAAATCTTACTAAGAAGTGTGATAACTATTTTTTAAATATGAATTTAAGTTGGTGAGAAATTTAAATAAAGAAGGTGAAATAAGAGGATTGATTAGATGACAAAGAGACGCTACTGAAAATTAAAAAGACACATCAACTCAAATCATAAGCTATTGTTTATTAGTTAAAATTAAATTTTATAGGCTAGGTAGACTAGCCTATAAATAATAATAAATAGTGCAATTAAAATAGACTATTTGATTCTTTTTTTAATTAAGACTTTCATTATAAGCAGTAACAAATGCTTTGGCATTGTTACGAATTTCATCATCACTCATGGATGGAGAATATAAAGCAGATCCTAAACCAAAGCCTAATGCGCCGAGATCTAAATAAGGTTTCATACTTTCTATGGTTGGATTGATACCACCAACAGGCATACAAATTGTCTTCGGTGGAAGTACCGATTTTAATGCTTTAAACCCATCTAAACCCAACGCGGAAACCGGGAAAATCTTTATACCAGTTGCACCAGCAGCCAAAGCGGAAAAAGCTTCTGAAGGTGTAGCAATACCAGGGAATACTGCGCAGCCTGCAGCTGCAGATAAATGGACAACTTCTTGATTAAAATTAGGTGTTACCACTAAGTTGGCACCCGTCGCAATCACTTGTTTCGCCTGCTCGCCGGTTGTCACTGTACCTGCACCGACTAAATATTCGTCTCCAAATTTTTCAACTAACTTCTTAATACTCTCAAGCGCATTTGGGCTATTTAATGGTACCTCTATCATAGTGAAACCTTCACTAATTAGGATTTCCGTCACGCGTATTACTGCATCTGATTCTACCCCTCTAATAATTGCAATAAGAGGTAAATGGTCTTCTAACTTAAACTTATTTTTTAACATTATTAATCACCTTCTTCAGTTCTATCATGCCCTTAATGAAACAATCATCACCATTAACATAAGTATTTTTTATACCAAACTCAGAACAAGCAAGTTGATAGGAACGGCATAAATTTTCACTGCCAACTAAATAAAGATGCTCATCCGTTTCATTCATCGTGTTTTTTAATGCGCTTAACTCTTTGCCTATTAACATACCTGACAAATACTCTAATACCTGATCATCAGACAGGTTATTAAAGAGTCGATGGGTTCTAACCAAAAATAATGCATTACTTAGCAGCCCTGATTGTCCTTCATTAAGCCCTCTAATAAATGCTTTCCCAAGCTCATGGGGCTGAGGTAGTTCAGATAAGCCTCGACCTAAAATCGAATATTGGGACAATATAGAGTAGAGCTCACCTGTCATATAAGTTGAAAATGAGCTTAATTTCCCATTTTTCATAACCGCATGTTTACTATGAGTACCTGGTAATATTGATAAAAAAGAAGTAGATTCAAGCAGATAAGAAAGGCCAATTAATTGGATTTCTTCACCGCGCATAACATCATATTGATCACCGTTCGATTGATGGCTAACCCCGGGAAAAATAACAGCCGACGCCCCCCACGGTAATAAAAATTGATAAGCAGTTGAAGCAAGGTTAATTAAGTCAACGGGCGTAGCTTGATAATTTACATCATGCCAGCCTTGTTTTGAGCCAACCATACCCGCCATGAAAATAGGCAAACTTTTAAACTCTGCTAACCATCCAGATAATATTTCCTCTAGTTGCTTTGCAAAGCCTCCCTCCTTCACTTGTAGTAGACCTAATTTTTCTTCTTTTTTATCAACAACATCATTGTTTGCATCCATAGCGAATACTCTAAAATTTGTTGTTCCCCAGTCTATGATCAACCAACTTATTTCTCGTTTGTTTAAATTCATTTCAGACCCTTTAATTAAAGTGAAAATAATTTTATTAACTTAATTCACTTTATATTTGTCTATGATTTCTCTATTCACTTCGACACCAATACCCGGTAATTTAGATATCTGAACTTTTCCATCTTTTAGCTTGATCCCATCAAAAATAAGATCCGTTCTAAATGGGTGAGACGATTGATCAAACTCAAGCATGGGTTCAAGGGGATTAAGAGATAATGGCGTGGCAGGAATGGAAGCAATAAATTGTAAAGATGCGGCGATACCAATACCAGACCCCCAAACATGAGGAATCATCATGGTATTGTGCGCTTGAGCCATTGCAGCAATTTTTTTACATTCTGTAATACCACCTGAAGAACATAAATCTGGCTGAACAATGTCTAGTGCACTAGCTGCAAACCAAGGACGATAACCAGTTTTACCAAAAATTTGTTCTCCTGCGGCAATATAAGTTTTAGATAAGTTTTTTATCTGTGCATAACCTTGCAGATCTTCAGGTGCTAGTAGCTCTTCAAGAAAGTAAGGATTAAACTCTTCCGTTTCTTTTATAATTCGACGTGCAGCACCAACATTATAAGCACCATTCGCATCGGCCATAATCTTAATATCATTACCAACGGATTCGCGAATCGCTTTAATGAACTTGATATCTTGTTCAACACCAAAGCCAATTTTTAACTTAAACGCAGAAAAACCTTTATCTACATATTGCGCCGCTTCTTCAATGGAATCTTCTGGATATTTACCATTTTCTACTCGATAAAATCCTGTTGCATAGGGCGTTACTTCGGTTCTGAATGCACCACCAATAAGCGCATGAATAGGTTTATTTACTGTCTTGCCCATAATATCCCATAGCGCAATATCAACACCACTCATCGCATTGACGGCAGCGCCACCTTGGCCATATGGACGGGTGTGGTTATACATTTCTTCCCACAACACCTCGACGTCAAAGGGATCTCTATTCAATAATATTTTTTTAAATATATGACTAATAAATGCAGCAGCAATATGTGGAGACTGTAGGCCATGACATAGAGATTCACCCCAGCCAGTTACACCTTTGTCGGTAACAATTTCAATAATAAGTGAGCTTCGTTCATGTACCCATCCTTGTGAAAAATAGAAAGGTTGATCAAGAGGTACTGATATAGCGTGAGGAATAACATCTATGATTTTCATTTCATACTCTTCCAATTGATAAATTTATTGTTGGCTTATTATGTAAGTCAATATTATGGAGAGATGATAGTGAAAATATTGAGATCTAACTACCAATAAACCATCGTAAGAATACATTCCCACATGATGGAACAAATCAGTTTTTTGTTAATGGGTTAGTATCAATTTTAATATTCCATCATATGGGAGAAAACAAAAACCAAATAGGAAAAATGACTTCATTGGCTTATGCTAGAAAGCTAAAGATTATCTACTGATGCAGTCCTATAACACTTGATCACTGCAGTTTATTACAAGAGGATTTGAATATTATGAAATATCAAAAAATGTATATTGATGGTGTTACTGTGGTATCGCCACAACAAATTGAAATTGTGAATCCCGCAACAGAAAATGTGATTACGAAGATATATAGCGCAGATAAAGAATATGCTCAAAAAGCATTAGATGCAGCAAAGAAAGCACAAAAGCCTTGGGCGAATACACCGATATCAGAGCGTGTAGCATGGATGAAAAAACTACAACAAGCAGTCATAGAAAATGAAGAACTATTGCGCCAGTGTGTGCATGAAGAAACAGGAAAGACATGGGCCGGTACTGAGGAAGACTATCAATCATTAGTGGATAGTTTAGGATTTTATTCCGAAGAGATTCAACGCCACGGTGTTACCCAAATTCCAGATATCGCAGGTACTCATAAACATACACTAAGTACTAAACCTGTAGGTGTTGTAGTTGCTTATTTATCATGGAATTTTCCATTATTAAATCTTGGATTTAAGTTAGGTCCTGCAATGGCAACAGGCTGCCCGATTATATTAAAACCTTCATTAAAATCTCCCTTGTCAGCCTATGCTTTAGGTGCTATTTGTGAACAAATAGGTCTTCCTTCTGGCGTTGTTAATATTATTAGCGGTGATGATGCCGATATTGGCGATTACATCTCATCATCTAAAATTCCAGCAATGTTGACATTGATTGGGGCTATTAGTACCGGCATTAAAATTATGCAAGCAGGGTCAAGTACTATTAAGCGTTACTCTATGGAACTAGGTGGAAACACCCCATTTATTGTTTATAAAGACGCAGATTTAGATCTCGCGGCAGACATACTAACCGCATTGAAATTTGGTAATGCAGGTCAAATCTGTGTAGCTCCCAATCGTATATTTGTTGAAGCAGCTATTGAGAAAGAATTTACAGCCAAAGTATTAGAACGAGTTAAAAATGTTGTTGTAGGTTACGGAAAAGACAGCAACGCAACAATGGGGCCATTGATAGATAAAGCGTCGAGAGAAAAGGTTCATGCTTTAGTAACTAACGCGGTTCAATCTGGGGCAGAACTTATTACAGGAGGGACTTTTGATGCTAAACAGGTTGGAGCATTTTACCCACCGACAGTACTAAGAAATGTAATAGATACTATGCCAATTTACCAAGAAGAAGTTTTTGGCCCCGTTATTAGTTTGATTACGTTTGAACATGAAGATGAGGTTTTACAAAGAGCAAATGATACTGATACTGGATTAGCTTCCTATGTCTTTACACAAGACCATGTTAAAGCAAATAATGCAGCGAATACGTTAGAGTTTGGAGAAATCCAAATTAATGGTGTTAAGTACGGTATAGATTTACCCCATGTTGGCATTAAACAATCTGGTATCGGATGTGACTGTTCAAAGTATGCTTTGAATGATTACCTTTATCTGACACGTGTTACTGAGGTTATTTAAAACTCTCGCTATTTCGCACCTATTTTTGATGGTGCTTAATAGCATTAGTAACCTATTCAACTATTCAATCTATGTAGCCAATGATAACCAACATTAGAATAAATAATCCCTATTGGAATCAGTATAAGACTTGGATTTATTGGTGGATTAGAAATACTGAAAGCTATCAAGAGGTATGAGTTCAACTAGTTTATAAAGGCACTGCTAGCTTACAAAGGTATAAATAGCTTATACAGATATAAAAAATAATTTAAATTTCAATAACATTAATGATTTACAGGGTCATAACTGGTGGATTCAATATTGAAGTACATAATGACTAAACAGCTATTTACTGAAAAAGCCCATAAAAATCACAATACAATATTTAACTTTTACATATTAACCAGAAATGATTAATAATCATATTATTACTTCTCTTTTTCAGGCCATACATAACCTACATTAATGCACCAGATGCCATCGGAAGGCACAACTAAACGATCGCTTCCTTTTGCATCCCAAACACGTGAGAGTAACTTTTTAAGCTTAACGATTAAGTTATGTTTTTTAAATGCTTGGTATCGGTTTGAATAACCTACATCTACTGAATTAGGCACGGGTTTTAACTGTAGAATACTCATAATTATCTCCTAGAATAAGTGTTAATAACGGTATACATACACTTTTAAAAGCTATTTATAGTTGAAGGTATAATAAAGTAGCTAGTGTTTGTCGCTTATTAGCAATATAAGCAAAACTTATTCCAAAAGTAGCGTAAGGTTGATTATTAAATATAGAAAAAGCACTACAAGAAAGTTTATTGAATAAGAAGCCACACAAATAAGATAAAATAAAACAAATACTTAACTAACTTAACAACCCTTTTAATATGTTATTTCTTCATCGGTAAAACCCACTTAGTTTATAGTATTTTCCTATCTGTAAAAAATATTATGATTCAATAATAGAATAACATCTTCCAGTTTGGTGCAAATTAAGCGCAAAAATGGTGCGAAAACGGTACGAAAATATCAATTAATTACGAAACGCTAGTAAATTAATGATCGACCATCTGGTAACGTTAGTTTTTTAATCGTTATGCTCTTCAATATTAAATCTGCCAAACAATAAAAGGCTAGAATATCTATCAAGCACTAAATAAAAACAACGCCGTTAATAAAGCCTTGGCTCCTACAAACCGACACCTTAAATCAAATTTTATATTTAACCTCAGTTCGGACTAAGCAAAATGAGTCACACCGCTATTTTCGTGAATTTCTGCGTTGATTCATCTTACAATAACCTGTTATTACTTCATTAAATAGCCTTGAACTTAACAAAACTAGCGACACTGCCTAATGTGCATATATACCCGTTACCATTCAAGATGCAAAGTTCTGCAAGTTGTGAGACGAGTAGCTTCTAGGCAGAAAGTTGAAGATCTAACGAGTTCAATCAATACTTTCAAACAACAAAGATGCTTGCCTCACAACTTGCCCTGTGGGTCGTTAGCTCGAAAGCAATTCAGCGTTGCAACATTCGATAAGGACTAGCCATTTAAGATGTAAATACTTGTTTTTACATCTACCGGCAGAGGATTAACGTAGTTAATCGCTCGATAGGTCATCTACGCCTTGCCTTGCTGTCCAAGCTAACAACTGAATAAAGCATATCGATTGATAACGGGTATAGCTTTATGAATTTAAATATAAAGACGCTCTCATTATCCAGAATTGTAGTTAATTATTTAAGAGTCTCCAAAGCAATATAGAGCCTTATAATTTTGTGTAATGTGATCACTTAACATTTCAAGAAAATGCTTAAAAAAACACAACAAAAACGCAACATATTGATAACAAAGTTATTTTTTTTGAAATGTATGTGTCACATTAAAATAGTCACAAACAATCGATTATGCAGATTGAACAAAACTATTGACGAACACAATTGCTTATAGTAGTTTCGCATTTCGAAAGTAATATTTTACAATGCAGAACAACTATTAGAGAGATACGCCATTGACTAACATGATGAAACCCAAAGAAGAAGTGCATTGGCGGACAACCGCGCCCCGTGGGCCAGATTGTTCATCATTAGAAACTAACCTAACCGTTGATACAGTGATTGTCGGTGGCGGGCTAACTGGTTGCCGAACTGCTCTTGGTTTAGCTGAGAGTGGTATGTCTGTTGCTTTACTTGATGCCAAAGAAATTGGCTGGGGTGCATCAGGTAGAAGTGGTGGTCAATGCAACCCTATCTGGCGTGAAACACCAGCACAGTTGATCAAGCGCTTTGGTGAGGCACAAGCTCAACGTTTGATTAAAACAACGCTTAATTCAGCCGATGCTCTGTTTTCAGACATTGCTAAATACAATATAGACTGTGACGCGGTACAAGCAGGTTGGGTTCAAGCAGCACACAACCGTAGTGCCAGAAGATCACTTGAAAAACTTGGTGCCGCTTGGTCTGCAGTAGGGGCGAAAATAGAAACACTTGAAGGTGATGCGGTTAAACAAGCTACGGGTTCTCCAGCTTATAATTTTGCCTTACGTCATGCAGCAGGAGGCCACGTCCAACCTTTATCATTAACACGTGGTTACGCTAAAAATGCTCAAGAGAAAGGTGCGCAGTTGTTTAGTGATAGTCCTGTTACATCTATTGAGCGTCAAGGAAAACAATGGCGAGTAACCTCTCCTTCAGGTTCCGTAACCGCAGAAAAAGTTGTGCTAACCACCAACGCCTATTCAACTGACTTATGGCCAGGGCTAAAACAAACTTTTTTACCAATGATTAGTATCGCTATTGCTACTGAGCCTCTTTCAAAAGAATTACAAGAGGTTATTTTACCAGGTAAAGTTACCATTGCAGACTCGCGCTTAGCCATTTACTTCTCTCGTTATGATCGTGATGGACGACTTATTTTTGGTTGCGTAGGTAGTGCAGATGCAGTTGGTATGTTAGGTGGGCATAAGCGCCTTCGCGAGGGCTTACATACAGTATTCCCTCAGCTAAAAAACACAAAAATCGAACGCACTTGGTCAGGACGCATTGCCGTTACGCCAGAAATGATGCCGCACTTACATGAGCCTGCACCAGGCATCATCGCGGGACTTGGCTTCAGTGGACGTGGTATTGCGATGACATCCGTCATGGGACGAACAATAACGGATAAAATATTAGGCGCTAGTGATGATCAACTTGCATTTCCAGTGTCTCCTATTAAGAAGATCCCAATGCATAAAGTTATGGCTGCTACGTTGCCATTTGGTGCTCCAGCAATGAGTATCAGAGATAAAATTAGCACAATAATCGACATTTAATATTAATCTAAACCTGGTCTAGTGAATGCTCTGTTCACTAGCCCTTTTTGACCTAATAGGTAATTAATTATGACTACATTTACTAAGTTTTCAGACTGTGACACAGCGCCAAACGAAAGAACCCCAACGGATGTAACTATTTCAGGTACACCAATCCATACTGGATGGCCTCACTTTATTAGTGCTGATGGCAAAACACGCTCAGGTGTATGGCAGAGTACTGCCGGTGTTTTTCGCGGCCCGATGAATGATCAAATTGAGTTTTGTCACATTCTTGAAGGCGAAGCATTAATTAAAACAGAAGATGGCAAAGAGTTTACTGTAAAGTCTGGGGATGCTTTTGTGATGGATAATGGCTTACAACCAATATGGCATGTTGATAACTTTGTAAAAAAACACTTTGTGATCGTCGCTGTACCTGCATCTGAATAACTATTTTTGGTAATGGCTCCCTAAAATGGAAATAGGAAATCATTACCAACAAAGACGACCTTATTAAAATACTAAAATGATCAATCTTATACTTGGTCAAACTGATAGATCATAATAGTTAAATTGATAAATAAAATCGTTAAGTTATTTATATATAAACTCAATAGGATTAATTAAAAATGCCAAAAATAATGGTTCAGGAGGTATCCAAAAGGAAGGTCTATCCCTTATTTAACGCCCTTTAATTAATCTATCCACCTAGTGCATACATAATGCGCCATTCCTTTTCTACCATCATCACTATTTTTAGCTGGAATCGACTATGCAACGATCTAACCTTTTAAAAGACGGCCTATTCTGGATCACTTCAGGTTATATCCTTTGGGGGCTGACACCACTCTTCTATCAGTATTTTCATGGTGTAGATGCAGTGGAAATATTTGCCATGCGAGTTCTATTCTCAGTACCACTTATCGCTATATTATTGTGGGTAACGCGTACTCCAGTACGTGTATTCAAAATGTTGATGGTACCTAAAACTTTCATTTCATTAATTCTATCAACTGCTTGTATCTCTACCAGTTGGTATCTAAATACTTGGGGGGCTACCAACGGCCAAGTACTAATGGTAAGTCTTGCGTATTTCCTTACGCCACTGATTAGCATCTTGATTGGTGTGATCTATCTACGTGAGCGGCTTACTACATTACAGATAATCGCGTTGCTACTTTGCATATCAGGATTTTTATATGCATGTATCAGCTTAGAAAGCTTCCCATGGTTAACGATCGGAATCGCACTTGCATTTGGTTGCTATGGTGTAATTAAGAAACAAGTACGTATTGATACCCTCAACGGATTAGCAGCAGAAACTTTATTAATGATACCTTTTGTACTATTTTATCTGGTTGTTATATCAGGGCCGACACAATGGGAAATGGGGGATAACACTATACGAATTTTGTTGATCCTAACTGCCCCAGTAACTATTTTACCACTGGCCCTATTCTCTTTCGGCGTCGCACGGATAAAAAACCTTTCTACTATCGCGATTCTACAATACATAGAACCTACTCTTTATTTCTTGTTAGCCGTCTTTATATTTGGTGAAGCAATTGATATGCAACGTCTAACCACTTTCATTTTAGTATGGATGGGCTTTACTGTATTTTCAATCGATGGGATACGTCGTGCTAAGTTAGCTAAATTTGCAGAGAATATAGTAATAGAGCGTTCAGAAAGGTGACATTCTAATTTAACCTAAGTTGGGGTAAGCAATTTCTCCAGCAAGGTTATTTTGTATTAGCTTCTTTTAAGGTTAAAACTACCGACTTTAGTCGACTGGCCTATGATATCTCTAATTTTCATTTCTATTGTTTATGGGGAGAAGATAGCGTAATCATCATGCTTTTATCCAATCAGGTACAGTCAATTCAAATTAACCTTAAAATTTCATTTTATTTATAAATTTAAATTTAATTACCCCTCATAAAAACAAACCTAACATGCTGAAATAAAAAGACATTTAATTATTTCATATCTGGCACTATAAGTTGAATTTTGTGGCTCTAAATTACCCTCTGCGCATCGAATATATTGAATACATCAATCACTTTTAGTAAGAAGCAATGGACATTATCTCTCTAACATTAGAAGCCTCTACCTTGATATGCGTTGCTATTTTCATAGCATCTGTGATCTCTTCAGCGACGGGTATGGCAGGTGGCGTATTAATGTTTGCCAGTATGAATCAAGCAATCGCTCTGCAACCGTTAATTGCGATTCACGGTATGGTGCAAGCATTTAGTAATGGTGTTCGTTGTTGGTTACTAAGACCTCAAATACTATGGGGAATGTGTTTACCTTTTGCTTTCGGTGCACTCATTGGTACTGCCATTACTACATATTTCCTGATCAGTTATATTTCAGAAGGTAATGCACTATTTGTTTTGCTAATACTTATTTTTTATACCCTTTGTAAACCAAAAAAATTACCTGAATTACTGCTTTCAAATAATCAGTTTTTTGGTGTGGGAATACTAACTGGAAGCCTCGGCATTATAGCAGGTGCTATTGATCCGTTATTAGGTGCTTTCTTTGTTAGAAACGACTTATCTAAAGAGCAAGTGGTTGCCACTAAATCAATGATGCAATTTATTGCTCATATGATAAAAATTCCAGCCGCAATATTTATCGGTTTTTCAGTATTAGAGAACATCAATATCATTGTACTGTTTTCATTTGTTGCCATGTTAGGTACACAAGTCGGTGTTTATATGCTCAAACGTATTCCAAATAATGTTTTTTTCATGGTCATGAAGGTCGCGTTATTACTAGCTGCATTGCGAATTAGCTATCAACTAATCGTAATTTATTATTAATCAGAGTCGAGTATTTATTATGTCAATATCATATAAAGTTAATAACCCATTTAATCAAGAATTACTTGGAGAATTCCCTTTTTCAAGTAAAGAAGAAGTAGAAGCCCAATTAGTTTTATTAAAAAAAGGCCAAAAAACATTAAAAAATATACCGGCACATGAGCGTTCAGACATACTTCGACGTTTATCGGTATTATTAGATGAAAACTCAGAAAAATTAGCGAAGTTAATCACTTTAGAAACAGGTAAAACAATTGCTGATAGCCGTGTTGAAATGGTTCGAGCCGTCAATGCAAGTATTGCTAGTAGTGAAGAAGCAAGACAGATTATAGGTGAAACATTAGATTCTGACGCTTATGCCCCTACAAGAGGTAAATTAGGTATCGTTTGCTGGCGCCCACTTGGTACTGCGTTATGTATAACACCTTTCAATTTTCCTATTAATATTGCGATTCATAAAATTGGTCCAGCTTTCGCCGCAGGTAACACCGTTATGTTTAAGCCGGGACCACAAAATACACTCTCAAGCCAACTATTAACTGACTTATGCTATGAAGCAGGTTTTCCTGAAGATACATTGCAGTTATGTATGCCAGATATTCCAGAAATGGGTGATCTAATAGCAAGCCCTTTAATTAATGTGGTTAACTTTACCGGAGGAACCGCTGCAGCTAACTCAATTGCACGTGCAGCAGGTTATAAAAAGCTCTTACTTGAATTAGGTGGAAATGATCCACTCATCGTTATGGCAGACGCCGATATCGATTCAGCTGTCAATGCAGCAATAAACCAACGATTTGCAACTGCAGGGCAACGTTGTACAGCCGCTAAACGCCTTTTCTTACATGAAGACATCTACATGCAATTTAGAGATACATTAATAGCTAAAACAAAACAGTTAGTTGTTGGTGATCCGCTACAGGAAGAGACATTCATCGGTCCAGTGATAAATGAAAAAGCGGCTAATGAAATTAAACTAAGCATCGAACAAGCTGTTTCAGTAGGTGCAACGGTTGCGTTAGGTAATAAACAAGAAGGTAATGTTATTTATCCAACGATTTTAGAAAACGTAAATAGCGATTGTGAGTTGATGGTTGAAGAAATATTTGGCCCAGTGATTCCACTGATGTCATTCTCAGATATTGAACAGATTATTCCTATTATTAACAACTCTGCTTATGGCTTACAAGGTGGCATTTTTACACAGCAATTAGGCCTTATTAAATATTTGTTTGACGAGTTAGATATAGGTACTCTTGCCGTTAATGATGGCCCAGGGTTCCGTGCTGAACATTTTCCTTTTGGTGGCGTTAAATCAAGTGGTGTAGGCCGAGAAGGTATTAAATACGCAATACGCGAAATGAGTTATTTGAAAACACTTGTGATCTAAACGATTATTTAATTAACAATAAAAAAGACTCGGCTAATTCTTAAATTAACCGAGTCTTTTAGTATGAATTGATATTGCGAGGACAATGTGAGGTTAGCAGTATTCGAGCTACCGACTGAAAAAATCATCTTGAAGTAACATGGGTATATATCCGAATAAGGCCCAAAATATTGATAAGTACCTTCATCATAAAATTCTGACATTTAACCTATCTGAGATGATTTATCAGAACTGCTTTTCTTACAGATTTATTGAGTATTTTTTGTTTAATTAAACATTAATATTTATCTAGAGTTATCAACAAACATTTACAATGCCACTCGTAACGTCCCCCGAACTACTCGCTCTTTTTAGATATTGAAAATAGCACTTTATCCTTGATGTAATTTGCTACCAGAAAGAGATTAACCAAACAAATAATTCAACAAAAACTGATTATATTTTAGTGTTAAAAGGTAACAAGAAAAAATCACCTGTATGGCCGCGAAAAAGAAAATGGTAATAGATGATAAGTACCGCTTAACCTTATTGGAGAGCGGTATTAAAGTGTGCTAAGGATGATCTTTCATGGAGGACTTATTGATTTACTTATTACTCTTTTATCTTTTTTCTTTAGGCGCCGGTACAACAAGAACAGGTATCAAAGAACTCCTCAGCACGCTCTTCGTGATACTTCCTAAGAAGGTATGAATGACTCCTCGTTGATGCGTACCCATGATAATAACGTCCGTATTGATCTCTTTAGAGACGGATAAGATAGTTTCTGCTGGGTAAGCTTCAATTACTTGTGATGATTTGATCTGTACACGCAGTGCTTGATCTTCAACAGAGAGACTATTCCAAAAATTGTCTTGTCGTTCCTGTAATATTTCTGTCGCAGATTTGACTCGCTCCTTTAGCAATTTATGGCGAGTATCAGAATTGGTAATATACCGTAAAGTAATTTTCGCATCCGTAGAGAGTTTTTCTACCACGTGTAACACATGAATATCAGCCCCAGTCGTTTTGGCTAAATAAACCACGTATTTGAAAGCATTAATAGAACTTTCGGAAAAGTCAGTACAGTAAAGTATGTTATTAAATTTAGGTAGCATAGTCAGTTATCCAAGTAACAGTGAACGATTTGTTGGCTATTGCTTGATATGTCTAGCGATAGCCAACAAGGTTTATTTAGTAGCCAAAGAAGCGAGGTAAAAATAACGTAATCTCAGGGAAATACGCAATAATAAATACCGCTATAGTTGATACAAAGGCAAATGGTAGTGCTTGGTTTGTAACGCGTTCCAATGAAATATCAGAGATACCCGCCGCTACAAACAAGTTCTCACCCAGCGGAGGAGTTGCAAAACCAATTGATAGTGTACAAATCATTACGACACCAAAGTGAATTGGATCGATTCCTAAACTGTAAGTTACTGGTAATAGCACCGGTGTCAGAATCATGATGGCAGCGAGTGTTTCCATAAACATACCTACAAATAATAGAAACAAGATGATCATTGCCCAGATTAAATATAAGTTACTTGTCATGCTCAACATTGACTCTGCTACAATAGCTGGGATCTGATTTTCAACCAGTACACGACCAAATATTGTAGCAGTAAACAGGATCATGAGGATACGGCCAGTGAGCCAAGTGGTGGTTTCTAAAGAATCAACAATCTTTTTCCACGTTAGCTCTCTGTAGATAAACACACCAACAAATAAAGTATAAAAAATGGCTACAATTGCAGATTCAGTTGGCGTAAAGAAACCTGAATAAATACCACCTAATATAACTAAAGGCGCTAGTATTGACCAAAAACCACTGCGCATAGCATTAAGGATAGTGCGAAAGCTCCAGCCTTCTGCTGTACCTTGGTAACCACGACGACGACAGCGAATATAGTTCAAAATTAATAAACTAATTGAAATAACTAACCCAGGAAAGACACCTGCAATAAACATTTTGCTAATTGATACGGTTTGAAACTCACCATGCATTTCGATCGCTTCTCTCGGGACACTTAAACCAATCGCTGAAATACCAAAAATAACCATAGGAATAGAGGGTGGAATAATAATGCCTAAACCACCTGCCGATGCTGTAATCGCAGAAGCGTAGCCTTTATCATAGCCACGGTTGACCATAGCTGGAATCATTAACATACCAACTGCTGCGGTTGTTGCAGGTCCTGATCCTGAAATAGCGCCAAAGAACATACACGCTAATACAGTCGCTGCACCGATACCACCGGTGACTGGCCCTGCAAAACTTTCTGCTAATACGACTAACCGTTTCGATATGCCAGCTGCTTCCATTAAAGCACCTGCTAATACAAATGCTGGCAGTGCCATTAAGGGAAACGATCCGACCGAAGTAAAGGCGACTTGTACGAGTTTTATTGGGTTTTCACCGAGGTAGAGAAAAGAGGAAAGTGCGGCGACTCCTAGTGATACACTAATCGGTGCGCCCATAATCATCAGGCCTAAAAACGAACCAAATAGAATAATAATTAGATACGAATCGTTCATGATTTTTCCCTTGCTGTCGCTGATGTTATTGTATCGTCAGACTCGCTGGTTTTATTAATTAGGTTATCCATCTCTTGTGATTCAGGATCGATAATCTCTTCACCTTTAACTAACTTAAAGTAATTCACCTGAAGTACGCGAAAAGTAATGAGCGAGAAACCTAGTGGTAGAATGAAATAAATATATTTCATAGGGATGCCTAAGGTTTGTGACTTCCAGAATAGATTCATTTTGTTAAATACGAAGTCATATGAGAGGTAAATAAAGTAACTATTGAAAGCTACCCAAACCATGTCTGTAAAAACTTCTAGCTTTGGGGGAAGCCAGGCTGGCATCAGCTTATATTGAAAGGTTACACGGTTGTGTGCATTGAGTCGTGCTGCATGTGCAGCGCCAAAATAAACAAACCATACAAACATATAAACTGACAGTTCTTCACTCCAAGCAATAGAATGGCCAAAGAGTTGTCGGGAGATAATTTGTGCAAACAATAGCGTTACAAATATGGCTAATAAGGCGCGGCAAACATAGCCTTCCAATTTATCCATGAAAATATAAAACTTTTTAAATTTTTCGCCCATCGTGATAATCCAAATATATGTAGCCTTACGAATAACTTATTAGCATCATTTTATGCCAAAGTGTTCCGCAGGCTATTTGACCTAACAAAACAGTCCGAAGATGTTATCTAGCGGACTAAATATCGTGGTTATTGACTAGATTTCCTCACGACCGATCGCTTTCAATACTACGTTTATTTTGTCTTTACCACCGACACTATCATAGTATTTAGGCCAAACTTGAGTTGTCGCTTTTTCGATCCACTCAGTCTCATCGACCTCATTGACTTCCATTCCATGTGCTTTTAACTTTTCAAGAGCTTCAGCTTCTTTTTCTCGTAAAAATTCAGCACTATAAATAGTTGCTGCTTTGCCGGCAGCCAAAATTGCTGCTTGTACGTCTTTAGATTGATCTTGATAAACACTTTCCGAAATAATCATTGGCTCAAGCATGAAGTTATAATGAATTAGACTGATGTACTTTTGGATTTCATAAAACTTCAATGATTCAATGTCAACCAATGCAAGATCTTGCCCATCAACAACTTTTTGTTGTAATGCAGTAAATAGCTCAGACCAAGCCATTGGTGTTGGATTGATACCCCAAGCATTGTAAGTATCTATCATAATTGCGTTTTTAGGGACACGGACAACAAGACCGTCTAAATCAGCGAGTGTTTTAACTGGTTTCTTAGAGTTTGTTAAAACACGAAAGCCAGAGAACGTCCAACCGACAATACGCACGCCAGCATCACGAACAGTGTTTTCAACAAGTACATCAGTTGCATCACTTTGAATTAGCTTTTCAGCTTCTTCTAAACTCGTAATCATATAAGGAAGGGTGTAAACACCAACCGTTGGAGAAAATGGGGTAATGTTATTGATAGCAACAACAGAGAAGTCTAATGTACCCAGAGACGCATCATTCACAGTATTTTGCTCAGAACCAAGCTGACTATTTGGAAATATACGTATTGTATCTTTAGTGTTTGCTTCGAAAGATTCTGTAAATTTAGTTGCTAGTGCATGTTGAGCGGTTCCTTCTCCGCCACCTAATGACATTTTAAATTCTTTGGCAGTTGCAGTGAGTGAAGCGCTTGTTAACAGTATAAAGCTCAGTAACGTAGCAGTTGATTTAAACTTAGGTTTCATTTCCATACTAGACCTCTTAATTATTTTTAATTTAATAAAGAATCAAAATAGTGGGATACAACTTTAATAACTCCACCAATTGTTTCAAGGATGTTACTCATTTGTTTCACAATGTTATATACATGTTTTATAATATGCAACTTCAATTCCATACTCAAACACGTTATGCAGCGACATTTCCCTGATAGAATTCAAATAGGGTGACGAACATCACAGTGAACGATAATTACCCTAACTTAGAACTGTTACTTATCTTTAGTGCCAAGAGCTATAATCGATAGAACCAGATATTATGCTTAAAAATTGCTGAGATTCTGTTCATTTCAATAAAAATTAAACATGCATAAAGACCATTCATGAGTAAAAAATATTGCATCATAGTGAAAATATTCATTGGTCTATAAATACTTTTATTCGTTCAAATTTGCTTGATTACTATGGGCATTACTTTAGGTATTACTTTGAGTATGGCTATCGTGACTTGTGTGCGAGGCTTTAGATAATTTAGTTTTGATGTGAAAGTTAATTGTTGTTATTAAAAGGAATTTTTAGCTCGTATTTTAACCTTGAGGTTATTACTGCACCTAACCTCAAAAGAAAGGGGGCACAGCATTAAGTAAGAAAAAGCATGAGTTATTCGATTCAATGACGACAATCAACTCAATGCTTAACTTATACCATTGAACCAAATCTAGCTGAGATTTTAGCAGCGGTTTCCAGCAATAGTGGAGCTTCACTTTCTAACGCTTCCAGTGAGGCAAAGCGGGTTGGTGTCCACAGGCTCAAAGAGGCCATAATACGATTATCATAATCCACGATAGGAACGGCAATCCCAACGACTTGCCAGAACTCTTCACGATTAGAGGTCGCGTAGCCTTTAATTTTTATCTGCTCAATATCACGTAATAAAGACTTCTGATCAGTCAACGTATTTTCTGTAAATTTTTCAAGTTCAGCAGTATCTAAATACTTATCTAGCTCCACTTTATCCATATGCGAAAGGAAAAGTTTGCCTACTGCCGTGCAATGTAAATCCGATTGTCCCCCCAATTTCACAGCCAGCTTATAGGGCTTGATAATACGGGTGCGGATAAAAGTAGCAGAGTAATCGCTCAATACAGCAACGGCGACATTCATCCCAGTTGCATTACCGAGATCAATTAAATCCTGCCCCTCTATTTGCTCTAGGTCTGTCTTCTGCCATGCAGCCCTTGCCCAACTAAATAATTTGGGCCCCACTGTGTATGACTTATCGCGCTCGCTAAATTCAACCAACGCCTGCCCCATTAAAATAGACAATATTCGATGCGTCGAGCTTTTATTAAAACCTGATGCAGCAACAATTTCAGAATATGTTAATTTGCCCGGTGCTTTAGCCAGTATATCCAATACAACCACCAGTTTTTCAACGATGGAACTTTGCACTTCACGTGCCATAACAATCTCCTATAAACCTAAAAAAATTGGTCATTATACTCGATACCAATAATTTTGTATTAAATACCATACGCCAAGACTAAAACGGAATTTATTTGACTGGCCTGTCAATTCATCGTATCTTGTTTTGCGAAACTAGAATTTTACAATGCAAAACAATTAAAAGAGGTGCCTATGAAAAAACTAATTAATGACCCAGCTAATTATGTCGATGAGGTTGTGGAAGGCATGTGCCTTATGCATCCTGAAATTTATACTGTCGATGGTGATACTTCTCGAGTACTTCGCCGTACGACTGCCGCAGAAAGCAAAGTTGGCGTTATATCTGGAGGTGGTTTTGGCCACTTACCGTTGTTTGCTGGCTACATTGGCGAAGGTCTATTAGATGCTTGCGCGATAGGTGATGTATTCGCCTCTTCTGACATGAACCCAATGTTAGAATCAGTGCGCATTGCAAATACTGGAAAAGGCGTCTTATGTGTTGTCGGTAATTACGGTGGTGACCGAATGAATTTCGACATGACAAGTGAAATGGCAGAACTAGAAGATATCGTAACGACTAAGGTCATCGTTGCTGATGACGTTGCTAGTGCAGGTCCAGAAGAAGCATCTAAACGTCGTGGTGTTGGCGGTTTAGTTTATGTATTTAAAATTGCAGGAGCAGCAACTGCTGCAGGGCAATCATTAGAAGAAGCAACAGCGACAACTCAGAGAGCTTCTGACAACTGCCGCTCTATTGGTGTTGCATTATCGTCTTGCATAGTTCCTCAAGCGGGGAAAGCGACCTTTGAAATTGCTGATGATGAAGTTGAACTAGGCATGGGTATTCATGGTGAGCCAGGTGTATGGCGTGGCAAAATAAAACCTGTCAATGATCTGGTTGATGAAATGATTGATTACATCCTTAAAGATATGCCATTAGGTGCATCAGATCGAGTATCAATACTGGTGAATGGCTTAGGTGCTACGCCAATTGAAGAGCTATATCTTGTTTTTCGTCGCGCTAAAGAATTACTTGAAAAACAAGGTATTACTATCGCCTTACCGATGGTTGGGAACTATGCAACGTCTATGGAAATGGCCGGTGCATCAATAACTATTATGAAATTAGATGATGAACTAGAGTCATTATTAGGCGCTCCTGCCGACTGCCCTTTTTGGAGAAACTTGAAATGAGCCAATCAACAATTACGACTGAAGATTTAAAAGCTACGATCGCCGCGATCCACAAAAATATTGATGTAGTTGGTGCTGAACTAAACGAACTTGACGGTAAACTGGGCGATGGCGATTTAGGTGTTACCCTAATTAATGGCTTCAATAATATGCAAAGTACTGCTGATGCCTTACCAGCTGATGTGGGCATGGCATTATTTGAATGTGCTAAAGCTGTTACTAAAGTATCTGGTTCTAGTTTTGGTACCTTAATGGCAACGTCAATGATGGCTGCTGGAAAATTAGTTAAAGGCCAAGAATCTATTGAAGCAACTGAGATCCCTAAATTATTGCAAGCAGCACTTGATGCAATGATGAGTCGTGGAGGCGCTAGCTTAGGCGACAAAACGGTATTAGATTCCCTTAATGCGATGATTTTGGCAATGGGCGAAGCTCAAACAACTGGTGCGATGTTAGATGCAGGCGTTCAAGCCGCGGATGAAGCATTAGTTGAGTATAATGGCAAGATTAACAAAATTGGTCGTGCACGCATCTTTGGCGAACGTACTATTGGGATGGATGATCCTGGTATGGTTGCCGTTGTTAGAATGCTTGGCTGTATTAAAAACGCGTAAGTTATTTATACCCGTTAAATAGTCACTCTTATACCTAAAATTAGCTCTCCTCAGGGCTTGCTGATTTTTGTATATTGATTTGTGACGGGTATATACGTTTTTATTTAATTAAAACTTTCAACGTATAACAGTCCCATACTTAAAGTAAAACAGTCCCATACTTAAAGTAAAATAACGTCAAAAAAGTAATCCTCCTTCCCAACACTTTATTTTCTAACTTACTTACTACACATCATATTTTATACAAATTAAACTTTATTGTTTATTGACTCATTTCATACAACGTTTCAAGGGTGACTTGCCGATCTCGGTACATATGCGCTATTTGTGCAAGTAATAGTTCAGCGCTAGCAACTGAGTCAACCAAGGCATTATGAGCGGTATATTGAGGTAAGTTATAGCGTTTCCTGACCGCTGAAAGCCGATTATCTTGGGATATTGTGTTGCCTCCCGTTTTTGCAGTTTTCCACTCTTCTATTTTCATGGTATCAACCCACATCAAAGGTAACTCAGGGAGCCCTAAGAATTTTTGTGCATAAAAGTCTAGAAAGTTTTTTTCAATCACTTTGCCATGCACCACCAATATTTTACCTTTACTGGCATTCAGTAAAGCATTAATCACTTGCTCAAGAGGAACGCCATCATTTTGGATCATTTGCGGTACGATTTGATTGATAACCGCTGTCTCATGATTAATGTCTTGGCTATTACGAATGTAATAATGTTGCTTACATCCAAGGTCGATTTGCATATTGACAATTTCTACCCAACCAATACTAATAATATCGTTTTTGGCTGGCTCAAAACCAGTAGTTTCAAAATCAACTACGAGAAAAGGCAGTGCCTTAAACAGTGTATTTTTATCGAGTAATGGCTGACTTAAATTCAAGCTAACTTCATTAGGAAGACTCGATGCTAAACATTCTGTGCGTTTAGCCGCCAATTCTTTCCAATAATTCTTTTTTTTAAAAAAGCGACGCATTAGCTAAATCTCATCTTCGTATATTGTTGCCAATCATCAATCAGACGAAAAGCATCTTTGATGTGCTTACGCTCGAAACTACCAAAATAATCAGGATTTATCTTACTACTTGGTATCTCGCCTTTATTGAGCATATCCACTTGATAAGAAAAACGGAAACTTTTAAGAAAGTTATACGCACTGATTATATTTTTTAAGGTTGCATCATCCATCAGCCCCGCTTTATTGACTGCAATTAACCTGTCAGTGGTATTACAGGCATCAGACTTAGCTGATAGCGCATAAATTCTCGCTAAATCGACAATAATATTAATGCCATAACGCTTTATATTAAGTGTTTTTTCATTATGTTCATTCTTACTTAATACCAGATTATGGAAAATCCCTAAAGGTGCACGATTCTCTGCCGCATCACGAATTAATTTACTCAAGAAAATACGGCTAGAAAGCATTTCTTTAAATTCATTTACCAAGGTTGTTCTGTATTGGTGGTTCCCATATATAACCCTAGTATCAAGAAATACACTCAGGTTCAAAAGGCATTCGTATTCTGGATTGCGGATCCACTTTTTAAAATATTCTTGCCATACAGATAAAGGTTGGCACCACTTCGCAGTGACCGCCATAAACTTACCGGGACAAAGCTCATAACCACAAAGGTCGAGCCCCTTAGTGACGACCATCGCAAGGTGACGAAAATATACTTTATCTTTTGTTGTTGCCTCATTCGATAAAATAATCGCACTGTCCTGATCAGACAAAATATGCGCCTCTTTACGCGCATGAGAGCCAGAGACTACCCAAGAAAACTCACAGGGCACAGGGCCAAGTCGGTCAATGGCAATATCAATTAAACGCTGATTCACAGCATCCATGATCGTACTCAAAATAGTAGTGATTAAGTCTGCAGGCACTTTATCATTGACCAATGATTGAAAAATACGGTCACGTTCAGGCATGTGTTCTGCCAATTTATTTTCACTAGTTGATTTTTTTATTTTATTAATCAGATAAATAGCTTCAATACGCTGATTTTGAAAAAGTTGATTTAAAGATAACAAACCCAGTACTTTACCATGTTCGACAATGGGCAAATTTTGAATATTGTTTTCCATCATGCAGATAGCAGCATCAAAAACACTGGCCTTTGGAGAAATAGTACTTGGTAGTGCACTCATAATCTCACTAACTGGCGATTGTGTGCTTTTCTCTTCCGCAATTACTCGCCCAATAAGATCCGTGCAGGTAACAATCCCAACTAACTGATTATCCTTTTTTACTATTAAACAAGATGCATCGTTATCTCGCATAACTTTAGCTGCTTGCGCAATGGAATCGTCACTATTAACTTGCGAAAATTGTTCACTGGCTACTTGTTCTACGCGATTAAAAAAAGAGTTCTGACTAATATCAGACCAACTTGACTCAAGTGCTGAATGGATCCGGTCTTCCGGTTTGGCAGTAAAATGTTGTGCATATTCGGGATATTGAGATTGAATATAATAAATAGTTTTGGCCGGCACTAAATAAAGTAATGTATTGTCAATTGCCTCTATTTGATAGCGCGCTTCGGAGTTAGAAAATAAACTAAAACCAAATACATCATCCTCTTCAAGCCGCCCTCTTAGGCTGCCATCAACGCACCGCTGTTCAATAGCGCCTGTTTTGACAATAAACAAATAGTTATCTTGTTCCGATGAAGGCGGTGGGATCACCTCTCCTTTGGCAAGATAAACGATCTTAATTGTCGCACTTACTTTTTGAAGTAATGCTTCCGGTAAGCGACTGAATGGATCGATATTAGCGATAAACGATTCAATATTTGGAATAAGTGTTTCTGACATAATACAACCATTAAGAAATAGACAATATAGTCATATTTATAGCATACAATGGAAACGTTTACACAATGCTTTTTATACAAAATAGCCTCAATTTTGGTCTATTTCAGACTATTAATGCTTATTTTATAAGCAATACAATTGTTATAATTAACCTAATAATCAAGCGAATAAAAAATATAAAGCTAAAAAAACTAACTTTATTGAGGGTGTAGGTAAGTAAAAAAACACTTCAAAAATAAAGTGTAAACGTTTACACTATGCGTATTGGATCACTTTTTTTCAAAATATTAATTGTTATTATTTATCTTAATTGAATAGCTATAGGAGCAGTTTGTCATGAAAGTTCTCGTTACTGGTGGTATGGGGTATATAGGCAGTCACACCTGTGTACAAATGTTACAAGCTGGCCTAGAGCCTATTATTGTTGATAATCTTTGTAACAGTAAATTGGCCGTGTTAGATCGTATTGAAGCGCTGACAAAAGTGCGCCCAACATTTTATCAAGGTGACGTTCGCGACCAAGCATTTCTAGATAAAGTCTTTAGTGAACATGATATTCAATCTGTTATTCATTTCGCCGGCCTAAAAGCGGTGGGCGAATCAGTAGCGAAGCCTTTGGAATACTATGATAACAACGTTAATGGATCCTTAGTACTAGCACGTGCAATGCGCACTGCAGGTGTAAAAAGTATTGTTTTTAGCTCTTCTGCAACGGTTTATGGCGACCCAGCAAGCGTGCCTATTACAGAGGACTCACCTGTTGGTGCAACAACCAATCCCTATGGTCGTAGTAAATATATAGTGGAATGTTGCTTCTCTGATTTTTATGATTCTCAGCCTGATTGGAGCATTACGCTACTACGTTATTTCAATCCTGTTGGCGCACATCCTTCTGGCTCTATGGGTGAAGATCCACAGGGGATCCCTAATAACTTAATGCCTTTTATTGCACAAGTTGCCGTTGGTCGTCGCGAGAAACTGTCTGTATTTGGTGATGATTACTCAACGCCTGATGGTACTGGTGTCCGTGATTATATTCATGTTATGGATCTTGCCGATGGTCATATCGCTGCATTAAATGCAGTCGGTCAAAAATCTGGATTACATATTTATAACCTAGGGACAGGTAATGGTTCTAGCGTCATTGAAATGGTTAATGCCTTCAGTGAAGCCTCTGGTAAAGAGATCGCCTATGAAATTTGTCCACGCAGGCCGGGTGATATTGCAGAGTGTTGGGCAAGTACCAGTAAAGCTGAACAAGATTTAGGGTGGAAAGCCAGCCGTAGCATTATGGAAATGACCGCAGATACTTGGAATTGGCAGTCAAAAAATCCACAAGGCTATTAATAATTATCCCAAATGTTAGGTGTTGAGTAAGCAATACCTAACGTTATAAATAGGAACGAGAATAACTATGTCTGATATTAAATTTAATCCAATTGATCATCCACATCGCCGTTATAACCCATTAACAGGACAATGGATCCTAGTTTCTCCACATCGTGCGAAACGCCCGTGGAGTGGACAAGATGAGAAACCATCAAACGTGCAGCTACCAAGTTACGATAAAGATTGTTTCTTATGTGCTAATAACACACGTATTTCTGGCGATAAAAATCCAGACTATAAAGGTACTTATGTTTTTGCTAACGATTTTGCAGCATTAATGACGGATTCGCCTGAAGCGCCAGAATCTGAAAACCCATTATTTAAAACCCAAGGGGTACGTGGTTTAAGTCGAGTGATCTGTTTTTCACCGGATCACAGTAAAACCCTACCAGAACTGCCAGTAAACAAAATTCGTGGCGTTATTGATACTTGGAACGAGCAGATTGAAGAATTAGGTAAAGATTACGTTTGGGTGCAAGCTTTTGAAAATAAAGGCGAGACAATGGGTTGTTCACAACCGCATCCACACGGTCAAATCTGGGCAAACAGTTTCCTGCCTAATGAAATTGAACGCAAAGAAAAACACCTTAAAGAATATTACGACCAACAGGGTTCAAACCTGTTACTTGATTATGTGCAAGCTGAAATGAAAGACGGTGAACGTACCGTTGTTGAAACAGAGCATTGGATTGCTGTTGTTCCTTATTGGGCTGCATGGCCATTTGAAACCATGTTATTACCAAAAACAGCGATTCGCCGCATGAGTGAGCTTTCTAGTGAACAACGTGATGACCTTGCCATTGCAATCAAGAAATTAACCAGTCGTTATGACAATCTATTCCAGTGTTCTTTCCCTTATTCAATGGGTTGGCACTATGCTCCCTTCTTTGAAGCAGGAACGGATATTGACCATTGGCAATTACATGCCATTTTCTATCCACCACTACTACGCTCTGCGTCAGTTCGTAAATTTATGGTGGGCTATGAAATGTTGGCTGAATCGCAACGCGATCTAACCGCAGAACAAGCCGCTCAGAAGTTACGTGATGTCAGCGATGTTCACTACAAAGAACAACAATAAGGGACGGAGATTTACTGTATGCCAAGCACTCACTTAAAACAACGCGCAGCAAACGTATTCCAAGATGTATGTGGTTATCCTGCAACAACATTTGTACAAGCGCCCGGCCGCGTTAACCTGATCGGTGAACATACCGATTACAATGACGGTTTTGTTATGCCCTGTGCCATTGATTATCAAGCCGTTATTGCCTGCGCTAAACGCGACGATGGTGTGATCCGTTTAATTTCGGTGGATTATGATCATATTCAAGATTCATTTGTTGTTAACCAAGAAATAAAACCAACTGAAGATAAGCTATGGGCTAATTATATGCGTGGTGTGGTTCATTTCTTAAAAGAAAAGGGCTACTCACTTGGCGGCGCAGATATTGCTATTACTGGCAATGTTCCACTAGGCTCTGGTTTAAGTTCTTCAGCTGCACTTGAGGTAGTTACAGGTCAGGCCATGAAAGCGCTCTATGAATTAGATGTTACTCAGTCTGATTTAGCACTTATTGGCCAAGCATCTGAGCATAATTTTGCAGGTTGTAAATGTGGCATTATGGATCAGATGATTTCTGCCTGTGGTGAAAAAGGCCATGCGCTATTGCTTGATTGTCGAAGCCTAGAAACAAAATCTGTGCATATTCCCGAAGGTGTTAGCATTATGATCGTTAACTCTAATGTCACGCATAGCTTAGTTGATGGAGCCTATAATGCACTGCGAGAACAGTGTGAAGAAGCTTCTCGTTTGCTTGGTAAAGTGGCATTGCGTGATGCAACGTTAGCAGAATTAGGTGCATCAAGTATTAAAAAAGGCTCAGATGTTTATAAGCGTGCACATCATGTTATTTCTGAAAATGAACGAACTGTAGCCTGTGCTGATGCACTAATTGCAGGTGATTTACAAAAAGTCGGTGAATATATGTATGCTTCGCATGCTTCTATGCGTGATGACTTTGAAATTACTGTGCCAGAGATTGACTATATTGTTGAAGTATTAACTGAAGCATTAGGTAACAAAGGTGGTGCACGCATGACTGGCGGTGGTTTTGGTGGATGTTGTGTTGCTTTGATGCCAACAGAAATGGTGCCTCAAGTTCAGGCAGCTATTGAAGCTAAGTATCAAGCAAAAACAGGCATTAAAGAATCTATTTATATTTGCACACCACAAAATGGTGCAGGCGTTATTTAATACGAAAGGTAATCATCATGTCGAATACACTTTTTAAAACCATGACTGAAGAAGTCGCTTTTGATGGTCAACCTGCAAAATTAGTTAAATTGCAGAATAAAAATGGCCTATCGGTTATTTTTATGGACATCGGTGCAACTTGGCTGAGTTGTGAAGTACCCGTTGCCGATCAGCAGCGAGAGGTTTTATTAGGTGTATCTACAATGGCTGATTTTAAAAAACAAGGCACCTATTTGGGTGCGACAGTGGGCCGTTTTGGCAATCGTATTGCAGATGGGCAATTTAGTATTAATGGTTATCCCTACCAATTATCAATCAATCAAGATGGTAATACACTGCATGGTGGGGTTGATGGTTTCGATAAACGTCGTTGGGAAATAGAACAGCAGACGCAAGGGTTCGTTCGCTTTGCTCTTGTATCAGAGGATGGTGACCAAGGTTTTCCAGGGCAATTACAAGTATCAGTATGCTATCAATTAACCGATGATAATCAGGTTATTATCAGTTATCACGCAATCACTGACAAACCCACGCCAATTAACCTAACTAACCATGCTTATTTTAACCTTGCCGGTGCTGAATCAGGTGAGGACTGCAGAAATCATAGGCTACAGATAGATGCAGACCATTACCTGCCAACTAATAAAGTCGGAATTCCACTCGATGGACCTGCTTCTGTAGATAAAAACAGCTTTGATTTCCGTCAGCCTAAAGTCATTACAAGTGATTTTCTGACCGAGCCACAACAGCAATTAGCAAAAGGTTATGACCATGCTTTTTTGCTTAACAAACCTTGCCAACAAGGTGCCCGTGCAGCATTGCTTAGTAGTGCAGATAATGATCTGTCACTAGAGGTATTTACCAATAAACCTGCGCTGCAACTTTACACTGGGAATTGGTTAGAAGGAACGCCTAATCGCAATGGTGGAGAGTATCAAGACTATGCTGGCATAGCTTTAGAGACAGAGTTTTTACCGGATGCTGTCAACCATCCAGAATGGCAGCCTAGCGCTATTTTACAAGCGGGACAAGAATACCATTATCAAACCACCTATCGATTTATTACTTGAATTCAAGCAAACAAAAAACTGCACCAAGAGCAGTAATTTTCCTGCTCACTGCACCCAATTATATTCACTCTGCGTCATGCTTGCTAACCGACAAACGCTTCACCAGTGTCGGTGAAAAAATACGAGTTTCGGGAGTATATTGTTCTTTTTTAGCAAGTTTAAGTGCCAGTTCTGTTGCTTGTTTAGCCATAATCTCAATGGGATAATTAATGGTTGTTAATTTAGGATGAACATAACGGGAAATTAAGCTGTTATCAAAACCTATTAACGATATTTTTTCAGGTACCGCAATATTATTTTCTTCCAGTGCGCTAAGTACACCAGCAGCCATAAAATCGTTGTAAGTTAACACCGCACTAATTGGGATATTTTTAGATAACAATTCGATCATTGCAGATTTACCGCCTTGATCATTGCTATCTGCAGCAGCAATATATTGCATTGGTGAAGGTAAATTATGGTCCTTCAAAGCCTTTAGATAACCAGCTTGGCGTTCCGAAGCATCATCAATTTGATGATTAGAGTTAATATAAGCAATATGCTTATGGCCATTATTAATCAGAAATTCCGTCGCCATATAGGTCCCTTGAAAATTGTCAAAGGCAATACAGCGATCCGCAATTTCAGGAATATATCGATTAATTAATACTAACCCCGGCACTTCTTTAGCAAAACCAATCAACTCTTCTGCACTTAATGCTTTAGCATGAATAATAAGCGACTCTCGGCAGCTATTAATCAACAGCTCAATCGCTTCTCGTTCACTATCGGCGTCATGGTAACCATTGCCAATTAACAGATGTTTATGATTTTCCCGTGCAACTTGATCCGCTGCTTTGATTAAAGTACCAAAAAAGGGATCTGAAATATCACTCACCAACACGCCAATAGTATTAGAGTTTTGGCTGACCAAAGCGCGTGCGTTAACGTTAGGACGATAGCCCAATTTTTTCATAGCACACTGCACTGCACTGATTGATGATTTCCCTGCTTTAGGGGAATTATTTATCACCCTTGATACAGTCGCAATGGATACACCAGCTTCTCTAGCTACATCTTTAATGGTTGCCATTTGATTCTCTTAAAAGAAGTTTATTTAGTTTCATTATTGCAATCATTATAACGTTATCGATACTCAAAATCAGAAGATGTTAACGTTTCCAATTTTTTAATTAAAAAATACAAAAATAAAGCCTGAAAATTAACAGACTCTAATCGTATTAACAGATTTTATGTTACAAAAGACTTATCATTTACTTTAAAGTTAAACAAAAGTTCAACCCATGTTTTCAAAAACAATTGGTTACATAAAATCTATTGTTTCATATCACATATACCAACTTAAAGGCTGACAAAACCTTTAAAAGGTGACAATCTAACCATAATGTTTACGCAAACAACTTACTTTTTCAATATTCTTTACGTACTGGAGATAAAATGAGCGAAATTATTCACCTAACGAGTAAAAATTGTAGCCTAATAATCAAGGTTGATCGCACTCCTGAGGTGCTACATTGGGGCGCAAAAATAAGTCAGATTGACCCTGATATTATGTTATCTACTGAGCGCCCTATCTCTCAAGCGCGCCTTGATGTTGATGTTCCTTTGTCTTTATGTCCTGAGTTAGGCAGTGGGCACTTTAATGCGCCAGGTATAGAAGGTCATCGTAATAGCCATGATTGGGCACCGGTTTTTTCAGTAATCGATCAAGTAGTTACAGAGCAATCTGTCACCTTCACATTACAAGATGATGTTGCCAAACTACAATTAGATATTGAGCTGAAGCTTGATTTTGAAAGCGATGTTGTGCAAAAACGTGTAACCGTCACTAATGTTGGTGAAGGAAAATACCATCTCACCAAGCTTTCTTCTACGTTACCAGTGCCAAACCATGCGAATGAATTAATGACTTTCTACGGTCGCTGGACACGAGAATTCCAAACTCACCGTCAATCATTCTCACACGGTGGTTTCATGCAAGAAAACCGCCGCGGTAGAACCTCTCATGAAAACTTTCCTGGTTTATTCGTTGGCACGGATCACTTTACTGAACAAAATGGACAGGTTTGGGGTTTTCACTTAGGTTGGAGCGGTAATCATCAACTACGTGCTGATGTTAAAAGTGATGGTCGTCGTTTTGTACAAGCAGGTGAATTACTGCTGGCGGGTGAAACCGTTCTTGAACAATCACAAAGCTATACAACGCCTTGGTTATACGCAACTTACAGTGCCAACGGTTTAAATGGTATTTCTGAACATTTCCACCACTTTGTACGCAACAACATTTTAAAATTCCCCGTTGATAAACCACGTCCAGTGCACCTTAATACGTGGGAAGGTATCTACTTCGAACATGATCCTGAATACATAATGAAAATGGCAACTGAAGCTGCTGTTATGGGTGTTGAACGCTTTATTATTGATGATGGTTGGTTCATAGGTCGAGATGATGATCGCACGTCGTTAGGCGATTGGTATTTGGATGAGAAAAAATACCCAAATGGTTTAGAGCCAGTGATCGAACACGTTAACAATCAAGGCATGGAGTTTGGTCTGTGGGTTGAACCAGAGATGATTAGCCAAGACTCAAATCTTTACCGCGCACATCCTGATTGGGTTTTAGAGCTGAAGGGTTATCATCAACCATCGGGTCGTTGGCAGTATCTGCTGGATCTACAAAATCCAGATTGTTTTAACTACTTATTTGATCGCCTCAATGATCTACTCACTACCTACAATATCTCATACTTAAAATGGGATATGAACCGTGAGTTAGTTCAACCAGGTCACGAAGGTAAACCAGCGGTAAACGGCCAAACTAAAGCATTATATGCATTATTAGATAAATTATTAGCAGCACATAGTGAAGTAGAAATTGAGTCTTGTTCATCGGGCGGTGGTCGAATTGACTTTGAAATCCTTAAACGTACTCATCGTTTTTGGGCATCAGATTGTAACGATGCGTTAGAGCGTCAAGCAATCCAACGTGGTATGAGTTATTTCTTTCCTCCAGAAGTAATGGGATCACATATTGGGCCTGAAGAATGTCATTCAACTAATCGTCGTCACCATATCAATATGCGTGGTATTACAGCCCTAGGTGGCCATATGGGTGTTGAATTAGACCCAGTAAAAGTACCTGAAGATGAAAGACAAGCATTTGCTAAGTACATCGCGTTACATAAACAATACCGTGAATTATTGCACAGTGGCCGTAGTTTCCGTTTAGATACTCCCGATAAGCGTCAAAACATCTACGGTGTACAAAATGAGAATGAGATGTTGTTGACTGTTTGTCAGCTAACCATGCCTGATTATGCATTGCCATCGCCACTGCGTATTAGCTGTATTGATGCAGATGCACAGTATCAAGTGCAAATAGTTGAGATGCCAGAGACTAGCTTCCAATTAATGAAACAGCGTCCGCAATGGTTAGACAAAACATTAACCTTAAGCGGTGAAAACATTAAAGAAATTGGCTTAACACTACCAATCCTTGATCCTGAATCTGCACTCATGCTTTCTGTTAAAAAAATCTAAGCCCCTCTTTATGTCGGCTAACTATATCAATCGTTAGCCGACATAAATTAAATCTAGCAATTCAAACAAATCATTAAAGCTAATAATTCAAACTAAGAGTTCAAACTATCATTTTAGACTTTGACTTCAAACCGTAAGATAAATCAGCGAATATGTTTATAGCAACTCCTAAGATGAGTACAATAAACACACAATACAGGGTACCCTGAGTAGCGCTTTTTTACCTTCATGAGAAAATATATTAATAAGGAATTCACATGACTAGACGTACAAAAATAGTGACAACATTAGGTCCAGCAACTGACCGCGATAATAACCTAGAAAAAATTATAGCCGCCGGCGCCAATATGGTGCGTATGAACTTTTCACATGGTGAGCCAGCGGATCATATAAAACGTGCCAAAGAAGTGCGTGAAATAGCCAAACGCTTAGGCATTGAAGTTGCCATTATGGGTGATTTACAAGGCCCCAAGATCCGCGTTTCCACCTTTAAAGAAGGAAAGATTCAACTTGCCGTAGATGATAAGTTTATATTAGACAGTGATATCGACAAGGGACAAGGTGATCAACAAGCAGTAGGTTTAGATTACAAAACATTGCCACAAGAAGTAGCAGCAGGCGATGTCTTATTATTAGATGATGGGCGTATTCAGCTTATTGTTGAAAAAGTCACTGGCAACCAAGTACACACAACCGTCTCTATTGGTGGCACTTTATCTAATAATAAAGGGATCAATAAAAAAGGCGGTGGTTTATCTGCGGCAGCTTTAACACCAAAAGACAAAAAAGATATTATTACTGCTGCTGAAATTGGTTGTGATTACCTAGCAGTTTCATTCCCACGCAATGGTGAAGATATTCACTATGCTCGCCGATTAGCAAAAGAAGCAGGTTGCCATGCTAAAATTGTTGCTAAGGTAGAACGTGCAGAAGCAGTAGAAACACAGGAAGCATTAGAAGATATTGTCAAAGCTTCTGATGTGGTGATGGTAGCACGTGGTGATTTAGGCGTTGAAATTGGTGATGCACGATTAGTTGGTGTACAAAAAAATATGATCCGTACTGCTCGCCGTTTAAATAGAGTCGTGATCACTGCAACACAAATGATGGAATCGATGATCAGCGCGCCAATGCCGACTCGTGCAGAAGTAATGGATGTCGCTAATGCCGTATTAGATGGTACAGATGCAGTGATGTTATCGGGCGAAACAGCGGCAGGTGAGTATCCTCTAGAAACCGTTAAAGCCATGAGTGACGTTTGTATCGGGGCAGAAAAGCACCCAAGCATTAACATCTCAACCAATCGTATGGATTGTACCTTTGATGACCCAACTGAAGCATTAGCAATGACAGCCATGTTTGCGGCAAATCATACGGTTGGTATCAAAGCGATCATCGCTTTAACTGAATCAGGCAGCACACCATTATTAATGTCACGCTTAAGCTCTGGGTTACCTATTTTTGCACTTTCAAGTAGCACCCAAACTCTTAATTACTGTGCTTTATATCGTGGTGTCACACCGATTAGGTTTAGTTCGACTGCAACCAATAACAGTGATTATGTTCGCAACGCAATTGATACATTAAAAAATGCGGGTTACCTAAAAACGGACGATCTTATATTGATTACTCATGGAGATGACCATTCTGCAGGCTCAACGAATACCTGTAAGATCATAAAAGTGTAAATCACCAATATTGATAATCTTAGATATATCCTTTAATTAGCAGTTGGCTTAACAGGATATTGAACAGATTAATCAAGCAGTTGTTCGCATTGTTTGAGTAACGCACGCAATTGCTGTTTATCACTCAGGTTTTTTTGGTAGGCCTGAGTGCTTTTTCTTTCAATAATTTCAGTAACAATCGATTCTTGCTTAAACTCAGCATCAGACTCCTCTTCCATGCTCAACGCCATTAAAACACTACGCTCTCCGATCAATAAAAAATCTTGTCTTATCGTGGTTAACGGTGGGGAAAAATACGCACTATCTGCCGTATCATCAAAACCAATAACAGACACTTGCTGTGGAACGCTCAAGTTAAACTCATTTAATGCTCTTAACACCCCAAGCGCCATCTGGTCACTTCCCACTAACACCGCATCGAAATGGACACCATTAGTCAATGCGTGATGTGTATGCAAATAACCACTATCCGCTTGCCAATCACCTTCAAATTGGCTGATAACTTTAACATCAGGATATTCATTAAGCACATCTAACCATCCTTTTAAACGTTGTTCAGCAGCACTTGAGTAAAGTGGACCTGTGATGATTAAAAAATGTTTTCTTTGTAATGTGATCATCAATTCAGCAGCTTTCTTTGCGCCCTCATAATTAGCACCACATACGATATTAACTTGGCTATCAAGTGGCACATCAATAAATACAAAATGAATACCAACATAACGTTCGATTAATATTTCTGATTCTTCTTTGCTGAGCGGAATATTCATGATGATAAACTCTACTTGCTGAGATTTTAGTTCATCTATGGCCGCCGTAATTTTATTCAAGGAGTGCGTCGAAACCACCGCTAACGAGGTCCCATAACCTAACCTTCTTGCCTGTTTACGGATACCATTGGCAATCAATGATGCACCATGCAACAAAATATCAAGGGTCACAACGCCAATCATATTTGATTTAGCACGGCCTAATATCTGCGCGCCTTTATTGGGAATATAACCAAGTTCTTTAATCGCAGCATTCACTTTGATGCGTGTTTCTTCAGCCACATTAGACGAGCCATTAGTGACACGAGAAACAGTTTGCGTCGATACATTCGCTAGTTTAGCAACGTCTTTAAAAGTTACATTCATAATCTCTTTCCATCTCTGTTAATGTGAATACTAAACACATAATAATAGCCTCACTTCCTTGTTACGCTAAACAAACTTCTTAGGCGGGAATAGGTTTTATTCAACCAGACCTTCATTTTACACACTTATTAAAAAAGAGGACATTCATCAGATTAAGGTTTTTGATTCTAAGCAGATTAGGTCATTTTTAAAACGAAAAAAGCAGAGTTAAATAACTCTGCTTTTGGGAAGGGTAAAATATTACCTATTATTTAGCAGATAACGCTTCCATTTCGCGCATGCTTTTATGTTTTGTTTTAATTCTGAAGTACATACCAACAAGAAGAACCAAACCAACGATGCCGTAAATAACCATCAAGCCTTTATCTCCAGTAACAAGACCAAGGTCAGAGAATACAATGTATGCACCTAATACCATATAAAGAATGATACCTGAAGCTTCAAAGCGGAATGCCCAAGGTGTGATATCAATATTTTCGTTAACAGGCATTACGTAGGCAGTTTCACGAGGACGCAATTTACCGATAACATACATAATTCCACAACAGATAACGAATAGTACCGCTAGTTGATGGAAGAAATGTAACTCTGCAAGCGGTTTAAGTGGGCCTAATGAATCTTGGAATTGAGTTGGTGTAAACTGAATAATACCGTAAGCAACCACGAAGAATGCTAACGAAACTTTTGCAGCAACAGCAGGCACATACTTGGTTAAGTAACCCATGAATACGATAGTAAAGATTGGCACACTAAATAGACCAGCAAGACGTTGCAATAGATCGAATAGACCATTTGGTGCATACATAACGAATGGGGCAATAACAACTGATGAGATTGCAATTAACACACCAAATATACGTCCTTTATGTACTAACTCTAGGTCAGAAAGCTTGTTTTCTTTATCAAAGAAAGGCTTATATACATTTAGCGTAAACAGCGTTGTTGATGAGTTCAATACACCGTTAAAGGTAGATAGAATTGCACCGAACATCGCTGCGATGAAGAAACCTACTAATGGTTTAGGCAATACTTCGCCAACTAAACGTGTGTACATCGTATCTGCTTCAAACGCTTGTCCAGCAGCATCGGTAGTACCAAACATATGATAAGCAATAATACCTGGGATGATTAAGAATAACGGTGTAATTACTTTAATCGCACCGGCTAAAATAACCCCTTTTTGACCTTCTTTAAGATTCTTTGCACCAAGAGCACGTTGAATAATCGCTTGGTCAGTACCCCAGTAATATAAGTTAACAAGTAATAAACCCGTAAACATAGTTGAGAATGGTACGTTCGGATCATCTGATGCACCAACAGCTTGTAATTTATCTGTTGCTTGGGTTGTGATTATTGTAAAACCGTCCATGAAGCTACCATCACCTAGGACATAAAGACCAAAGATAGGGATCATCAAACCACCAACAATAAGACCAACACCATTCATACTATCTGCAATAACAACGGCTTTTAAACCACCGTAAATAGCGTAGAACAAACCTAAAAATCCGATAATAGCAGAGATAAGTAACACCGACTGGAAGCGGTCAATACCTAGTAGCGCTTCAACATCAAAGATACCACCGATTACCATTGCACCAGCATAAAGCGTGTTAGGTAATAAGTTAATAACGTAACTTAACAGGAACAGAATCGTTACAAATTTCTTTACCGACATGTCATAACGCGACTCTAAGAAATCAGGAATAGTTGTTATCCCCTGCTTCAAGTAACGCGGCACTAGAAACAGTGCAATGATGACTAGGGTAATACCCGATGCCACTTCGTAGCCCATTACTGACATGTTGCCTTTGTATGCAAGTGCGCTCATGCCAACAAAACTAGTCGCTGAAAGGTTGGTAAGGATTAGTGAACTTGCAATAAGACCACCTGTTAAACTACGACCACCAAGGAAGTAGCCATCTTTAGAGTCATTTTTATCTGCCTTTACACGAGTCCATGTGACAAAAACCACAAGGCCGGTAAAGAACAGAAATGACAAAAGAATTGTTATTGGCATGATGTTTCTCCGGTTTATTTAAAGTAATAAGGAAGCTCTCGAATGTTTTCGAAAACATTGGTTAATATAGTAGCAGTATTCGCGATATGGTCTCGATTATAGAGGTCATATTGAGAGGTAGCTCACCTTACTAAATGACATAATGAGATCCAGATAACGTTAAAAATGATTGCGTAAACATAACTGATTGATATGTGAAATTACAGCGTAAAAAGAGATAAATTGTCGATTACCTCTTAATTGTTACTTTCATCGCTAGAAAGTGCTTTTACAATGAAAAAACACAATTTCATGTTTTTGAAAACATAATTTAATATTGTTGAGGACATGAATTAATATTCTTGAAAATATAATTTAATATGGTTGAAGGCACAGCTTAATGTTATTGAAAATATAATGCAGCTAATTGGTAGGATTAACGCTAAATACAATAGTTCTGTTATTATGTTGCTTAGATCTTCACCTTTATGTCTATAATCTGTTCACCTCACGTCTTACTGACTTTTACACCTTAGAGGGTGATGGGGATATACCCACCAGCAGTTTTAAATTAACCAGTACCAGTTTCAAATTAACCATTAGCAATTTTAAATTAGCCAATAGAAAAATAAGTGAGCCCATCAATAACGTGACAATAGACATCAACAAGACACCAGTTAATTTAATGATCCCTTGTGAGGAATGCGGGTTAGTTGTAGCTGTGCCTAAATTACACCAAGCGCAGAAAGCACACTGCCCAAGATGCGCGCACATGCTGACACAAACTATCGCTAAACCTCATCAAACTGCGATTGCTTATGCATCGGCCTGTTTACTAATGATGGTGCTAAGCGTTAGTTTCCCATTTATGTCATTTTCAGTGCAGGGATTGACGCAACAAATAACCTTGCTTCATGCAGTGCAAATGCTCGACCAATTTCAAAATTCATTACTCGCCTTGTTGTTATTAGCCACTGTGATTGTATTACCGACCCTATACATCAGTTCAATGCTGTATCTGTATTTTATGGCGGCCAAAAATAAGCCTAACCTCGTTGTAAAATCATCGCAAAAGCATATTAAGCGACTCTGTAAACTGTTGCTAAAAATAGAGCCGTGGTTGATGGTTGATGTATTTTTATTGGGTGTATTAGTCAGCCTTATAAAAATTTCGTCACTGGCAGATATTAGCCTCGGTTATTCATTTTTTGCATTTTGCATCTATACCGTATTGGTTGTTAAGTGCGTTTCTTTAGTTGATAAAAATTGGCTCTGGGAACAATTTATTCCTTCGATACAGTTCAAAAAAGATTATCAAGGTGATACTCATCATTCCAACACCCATCTCAACTGCCATGTATGCCACCAGATAAATCCTCAGCCGATAACCAACAATCACACCTGCATTCGTTGTGACAGCCCAATACATCCCTTTAATATGCAAGCAAACTTGCAAAAAGTATGGGCATTATTATTTACAGCCATTATTTTTTATTTACCCGCGAACCTATACCCGATAATGTATACAGTAAGCTTAGGTTCAAGCAGTCCCTCGACTATTATGGAAGGTGTGATTGTATTGTGGCAATTAGGCTCCTACCCAATTGCAGCCGTTATTTTTATTGCCAGCGTCTTTATCCCCTTAGTAAAAATATTTGCCCTGTGTTGGCTTTTCATCAGCGCAAAAAAAATGCACACTTTGTCTAATAAAGATGCACTTCAAAAACTAAAGGTGTATCGAATAACTGAATTTATTGGTCGCTGGTCGATGATAGATATTTTTGTAGTGGCTATATTAGTTGCACTTGTGCAATTACAAAGTTTAATGGCAATCTACCCCGGACCCGCTGCACTTTCATTTGCTATTGTGGTTATATTTACCATGTTGTCGGCGATGTTATTTGATTCAAGAATGCTTTGGCCTGATCGCAGTAATAAAAGCCTAAAAATAAACAGTGAAATAGAAAGTCCCTCTCACTTAACCAATGATACAAAAGAGATAAAACATGACGAGTAATAGTACTCAGGCAGAAGCTAATATAAAGAAACAAAACTCAATATCAGCGATATGGATTGTGCCAATAGTTGCTCTGGTCATTGCCCTATGGATGCTATTTCAATTTATTAATAATAAAGGCCCTGAAATCACTATTATCATGCCCACTGCAGAAGGCATTAATATTGGGAAAACAGAGATAAAATCCTTAAATGTAAAAGTAGGTATGGTTACCGATATCACGCTCAGTGAAAACTATGATCATATAAAAATCAAAGCGCAAATGAATAAAGATACCGAGCGAATGCTTAATGATAAAACACAATTTTGGGTGGTCAAACCAAGGGTTGGCAGTGCAGGCATTTCAGGTTTAGAGACGATCTTATCCGGTGCTTATATTCAGATTCAGCCCGGTGAATCCACCACAAAAAAACTCGATTTCACTGCGTTAGAGTTACCTCCTATTACTCCTCTTAGCAGTAAAGGAGTACGCGTTTTATTAAGTCATGCTAAAGCAGGAAAGCTAAATATAGGGGATCCAGTCAGCTATCAAGGTTTTACCGTCGGGCGCGTAGAAAAAACATCTTTTGATTTAGCAGAAAAAAAAGCACTGTATCAACTGTTCATTTTTGAACCTTATGATGGTTTACTTCTTTCTGGCTCACAGTTTTGGCTCACCTCAGGTATTGATGTAAAACTGAATGCCGATGGTTTTAATGTGCAAGTCGACTCGTTACAAAGCCTACTATCCGGTGGTGTGACTTTTGGTATTCCTGCGGGTGAAGATGTTGGACAACCCTTTGACGATGAATTAGTTAAACTGCCTCTCTTTGATAATTATGAACAAGTTAAAGAAGGACTTTATAAACAATACGTTAAGTTTATTATGGAATTTGATGAAAGCATTCGAGGTTTGACTGCAGGTGCTCCCGTAGAGTATCGAGGTATACGTATCGGCACCGTATTAGAAGCGCCCTATGATGTCGCCTTTTCTGAAAATAATGCATCATCAAACAAAATTCAGATTTTAGTAAAACTCGAACTAGGTAGGCTGTTTGATAAAGGTAGCAACATTTCCTTAAACACATTCCAACAAGCCTTTGAACAACACTTTAAAAATGGCTTAAAAGGGAAACTAGAAACAGGTAATTTATTAACCGGTGCTTTATTTGTTGATACTGAATTTGATGCACCTGAGCCAAACTTCAAGATGACAGAAGTTGGTAAATACAATGTGTTTCCAACAAAAAAAGGCGAATTTGCAATGGTTCAACAGCAACTTTCATCATTATTTAACAAGGTCAATGATCTACCTTTAAATGATGCCGTCGAGTCAATGGCACGATCAATGAATTCTTTAGATAAAGCCTTAGTATCAGCCAATACTACCATCAAAAACTTAAATGGTTTGGTTTCTGAAGAAGCAACTCAAAACCTACCGGCAGATATTCAAACTAGTTTAAAACAGCTACAAAAAACATTAGATGGGTTCAGTCCGAACTCAGTAATGTACAATGATTTAGAGCAAACAATGAAAAAGTTTGAGCAAGTCATGTCTGAATTACAACCTGTTTTGAAACAAATTAATGATAAACCAAATTCACTTATATTTGGCACAGGCACCGTACAAGATCCGATCCCAGCGAAGAGAGTAAATTAATGAAAATATGGCTTACGTTATTCACCCTCTTTATCGCGGGGTGCAGCAATACTGCAATACAACAAGATTCATTGTTTTTACTACCAGTGAATAGCACTGAAGTCGTCACCTCTAAAAGTGCACCAATTGTAGTAGTTAAAACAAATTTGGATGAGTATTTAGATCAAGTTGGTTTAGTGTATAGGGTCTCTGATACCGAAGTAATATTGGCCAAACATAATCGCTGGGCACAAAAAATATCCATGCAAATTAATCAACGAATGATACTTAATCTACGGGCAAAACAAAGCGCTTACTGGCCAGTGCAATTAAACGCAGCAATGGTTTTGAATAATCAACCGCAATTACACCTCTCTCTCTCTAGATTCAATGGCGTATATACCGGTAATGCTGAATTAAGTGGCGAGTGGTTACTGATTAATTCACAGGGCAAGGTTATTCAAAGTGACAATTTCGAAATAATCAAACCGCTAAAAAGTGAAGGTTATCAACAATTGGTGATTGCACTTGCAGAAGGTTTAGATGAATTAGCATCACAGATTGCAAAACAAATAAATTAATAGCTCACTGTTATAAGTTCACAGGGACTCCAAAGTAACATAACCATCAAATATTCACAGCCAGTGATTATTGGCTGTCATTGTTAACCACTCACCACCCTATAGCGTAGATTATCGATAGTTTCATGGATAATGCCTGACACATTCGACAAACCCTAATGAGAATGGTAATGATACCTTTTACTATTTAAAAGTTAAGAGTAAGTCGCTATAATCGATACTAATCCCATTAAGTATGCGATCAAATATTGGGCATAGATTACGTCAAAGAATAATTTTCTTTACAAAATTTTTGCCCTAAGTAGTGAAGTATTTCAAGCATTGGAATAAAAAGTTGAGCCGTAAAATGGGTATAGGTTATAGGTGCCGTTTTAATTTTTTATCAATCAACTAGTCACACTAACTAAGCAAACTATCAATTTAAGCGAACTATGAATTTAAACCAAGTCGACCTCAACTTACTGCTGCTCTTAAAACAACTTCTGAAGGAAAAACACGTCACTAATACGGCATTAACACTTAATATGAGTCAATCGTCGGTGAGTCGTGCGCTGTATAAATTGCGTAAGCTGTTCTCTGATCCATTATTAGTAAAATCCAGTAATGGTTATGCGTTAACGCCTAAGGCAGAAACCATTAAACGTGATTTAAATACGGTGCTTACTAGCTTAGAAAAGTTGATCGATGGCAATGAGTTTTTCCCATCAAGCAGCGAGAAAACTATTCGTATTTTTGGACTAGCGCCGCAAATGGATATATTGCTACCGAAATTAGTTAATATATTGAGAGATAGAGCTCCACAAATGACGCTCGATGTGGATACGGTATCCAAACCACACTTTACTGGCCTGATCTCCGGTGCACATCATTTTATTATTACTAACCAAGAGCCGCCAGCTGCTGACCAAGACTTATATCGTCAACATTATTTAGACCGTGATTTTCGTTTAATTATGTCTGCTAACCATCCCTTAGCAGATGCTCCTCTTGATGCAGAAAAATTACGCAATTGCCAATTTGGACAAGTTTCGCTGCAGGGAGACAAAAAATTATCCATTGAACCACGCTTTAAAGCCTTAGGTATAACAGGTGACAATGGCAAAATAGCGACCCCTGTACGTCTTAATAATTTCTCATCTGCTGCTTCCATTGCAGCCAACTCAGATATTATTTTTCACCTTCCAACGGACTACGCCCTACAGGCAGCAAAGTCGCACAACATAGTTTGTAGAGAGGTGCCAACAAACCTACAACATCCTACCAAGCGACTCTATTTATACTGGCACAAACGTTATCATCAAGATCCTATGTGTGTGTGGTTTCGTTCAATCATTACCGAGATTAGCAATCTAGAAAATAAGTACTTATAAAACAATTTTTTAGTGGAAAAATTATTAACAAACTAAAAACTAAAAACTAAGCGACGATTATTCAGAAGATCCATGCCACTGTAAGCTTGATAATTTAAATTAGTCCATAGTTCCAAAGTGGCATAACTACCATTAACTAAGTGAAAAATCGAGCACTCACTAAGTAACATAAGGACCATTCATAAGCTGCATAATAGCTATCCAGAAAATGAATATGAGAATGATTGCTTTTAACATCACCATCAAGTCTAATGATAACCATTATCACAAAGGCAATGTTAAACCGACTTATTACTCATCATTATTTCAGGACGAGATAGAAAAATGAAAAAATCTGCACCATTTCAACGTAAACGCATCGCAATAATTATTAGCTCATTATGTTCAAGTTTAGCCTTTTCTGTACAAGCAGAAGAACCAAAGGTGAGTACTTACGAAACGGTTGAGGTGTGGGGAACACAAATCAATAATGATAGCTCGCTATTAAGTAATGATATTGAATCTAAGCAGGCAGATCATCTCAGTGACTTGTTACGTGACCAACCGGGTATCGATGTGGGTGGTTCACATGCACTTAATCAATCGATAAATATTCGTGGTGTTACCGAGTCTGACTTAAATATTACGATCGATGGTGTTGATCAAAGTAACAACGTATTTCACCATGTTGGTAACCTATTAATTAATCCAGATATTATTAAAGCGGTTGACCTGAAATTAGGTAGCAACTCTATTATTAACAGTGGTCTTGGTGGGGGGGTTGCCTTTGAAACCAAAGATGCTGATGACCTATTAAAAGACGGCCAAAAGTTAGGAGCAAGAGTTTACGGTGGTTATGCAGATAACGATTACTACACCTACTCTGGCACTGTCTACTCTCGTTTAAATGACCACTTTGATATGCTCGCTTATTACAGCGCGATAGATCGTAACAACCCTGATGACGGTGATGGCGTAGAACAAGTGGGTCAAGAAGGAAAAATGCAAAATGTTCTGCTTAAAGCAGGTTTTGATATTAATGATTCAAATCGTTTAGAGCTAAGTTACGATTATTATAATGATGATGGCGATTACACTATTAAATCTAATTTAGGCGCTGGTTACAGCCATGATAATTTGATTTATCCGATTGAATATACACGTGAATCAATTGCATTAAATTATGAATTATCGCTAACCAATACAGAAGTGCACTCTACTCTGTACAGCAACGAAATGAATTACAACCCAGATCGCCGCGATTACGGTAGTACAAACGACGAAGGGATCACCAATAACATTGGCTTTAAAGTATTAGCAGAAACTTATCTTGAAACCGCAAGTATTGAACATACTGCTCGCTACGGTGTTGAAGGCCAGCAACAAGAGTCAGAGAAAAAAGTTAATGGCAATCGTTCGGGTGAGAAAGAATCAATCGATAGCTATGCAGTTTATGTTGAAGACGAAGTACAGTTAACTGAAAAATTATCTGTCACACCGGGTGTGCGTTACGATCATCATGCCATGGATGCTAACTCTTCTAACGATACTTTCAAAGAAACCAGCTTTGCATTAGCAGCTAAATACCTGATTAATGATCAATGGACTGCACGTGCTAGTGCCACTGAATTATTCCAAGGCCCTTCATTACCAGGTTCATTCCTAAGTGCTCCAGAAGTTATCAACGAAGACTTAAAAGCTGAGACAGGTGTTAACTATGAGTTAGGTTTATCATTTGAACAGCAAAACTTAGCAGGATTAGATAGCGTCGGTTTCTCTGTAAGTGTATTTGAAACCAATATCGATGATTACATTGATAACTCAACAACGGGTAAAACAGGCCTTGAAAACTTAGGTGACGTACAAATCCGTGGTGTGGAGTCTTCAATTAACATGCGTCAAGGTGAGTTTACAAGTCGCTTAACTTACGCTCATTCTGATTCTAAATATACCTCAATCAATGCCAATGCAACGGGTGCGCCGACTAAAGGTCAAGCCTTAACTAATGAAGTGGGTGATAGCTTCTCTTTAAACCTAGGTTATGCCATCCCAGCATTAGATGTATCACTTAATTGGACCAGTATGTTGACCTTAGATTTGCATAAAGATGTTGACGCTGATGTCGCTAAAGAAGGTTACGACGTACATGACCTATCTATTCAGTGGACTCCAAAACAAGTGGAAGATTTAACCATTACCGCTGGGCTTGAGAATATCTTTGATGAAACTTATGCGTCACATGCTTCATACAATAATTCAATTAATGGTTACACCGATTTTGAACCAGGTAGAACAGTGAAATTAACTGCATCTTACCTCTTTTAATTGAAAAAATGGTCTCGATAACTTTGCAACCATTATAGTAAATACAACCCAGTTTAATCACTGGGTTGTATTCGTAATAGCTCCACACTAAAGAATAGGAATAAAGAACATGACCTTTGCTAAAAATGTTTTTCACGGATTATTAAAAGTAATACTGTTAGTGGTTGTGACCAGCCCTGCTTTTGCTACCACTTATGAACACAGCCTAGGAACCGTAGAGATAAATGGAGTGCCAAAACGAGTAGTTGTATTAGGATTCGGTAGCTTAGACTTTGTGGATGCACTCGGTGTTACCCCTATCGCGATGCCAAAAAGCCTACTGCCAACCACACTAGAAAAATACAAAGCAGATAAGTATGTCGACACAGGCACGTTGCAAGAAGTTAACTATGAGACTCTGTTTACGCTAAAGCCTGATTTGATTATCGCTGAAGGACGAATGGCTAAGCTTTATCCTGACCTTGCAGCGATTGCACCTACTTACCTATTTCAGGTAGAAGCTAAACACTACTGGGAGTCAACGCAAAAACATTGGCTTAACCTAAGTAAAATATTAGGAAAAGAAGAAAAAGGTGCGCAACTTATCGCCGATATACAAAATCGTATTGATAAAATAAAACAAAAAACGCAACGTACTCCTTTAAAAGTCCTCACCGCTATGAGTAATGGTAGTAATATCACTTCATTTAGCCCAACCAGTCGATTTTCATTTATTTATGATGACGCTGGCTTTATGCCATCAACTTCTACCAATGTCGCTTCAAAAAATCATACTCACGGTAACTTAATTTCCTTCGAATATATTGCAGATGCTCAGCCAGATGTACTGTTAATACTGGATCGAGACCAAGCTATTGGCAAAGCAAGTGGCCAAGCACAACAACTATTTAATAACGCATTGGTGAATTCAATCCCTGCTGCAAAAAATGGCCGTATCATCTACCTTGATACTACAGCTTGGTACTTAGCGGGAGGTGGTTATCGATCAATTAAACAGATGATACTCGACCTTAATAATGCCATCCGTTAACAATTAAAATATGAACGGCTTGATAGGTTTGCTTAAACTCGCAACCTTTCAAGCTCTTCAATGTAGATAATAATGAAGTTTACCCACTTTCTCGCTATTGCCATTTTACTGGCTCTTACCTGCGCATCACTAATGGTCGGCGTTGCTGATTTTTCATTGAGTGATATATTCCATGCGGATCCACACGCTCTTAGTATATTAACAACCAGCCGCTTACCACGATTATTAGCAATTATGTTAGCCGGAGCAGGGTTAAGTATTGCAGGTTTGATCATGCAGCAGATTGTACAAAATCGATTTGCAGCACCTTCCACAACCGGCACCATAGATTGGGCAATGTTTGGTTACATGGTCGCATTGGTTGCATTTGCAGAGATGAGTAGTTGGGTTCATTTATTAATTATTTTTGCATTCTCAGTGTTTGGCACCATCTTGTTCATACATTTTTTACAACGCTTGAAGTTTAAGAGTACGGTGATGGTGCCCTTAATTGGCATTATGTACGGCAATGTTGTTTCTTCCATGACTACCTTTATCGCCTACAAATACGACTTAGTTCAATCTTTAAATTCATGGACAGTGGCCAATTTTGCTTCTGTATTACGCGGTAACTATGAATTCCTTTATATCGCCCTACCTGTTGCCGTCTTAGCCTATTTTTATGCAAATAAATTCAGCGCTGCCAGCGTCGGTGAAAGCTTTGCAAAAAATATAGGGTTAAATTACCAGCGTATCATCATGATTGGCGTTATTTTAGTGGCACTGCTTTCTTCTTCAGTGGTAATGATTGTAGGTATGATTCCGTTTTTAGGGTTAATTGTGCCTAACATCGTTTCGCTATTTATTGGTGACAATATGCGTCGTAACCTGCCCTGGACTGCTTACGTTGGTGTGGTGCTTGTACTGAGCTGTGATATTTTAGGCCGCCTGATTATTTTCCCTTATGAAATCCCTATCTCGATGATCATTAGCCTTTTAGGTGGTGCTGTGTTTATTTATCTGATCCTACGGGACAAGTCTAATGCGTGATCCTATTAAGCTATTCATTGTCGGCGCTATCGCATTTATCATTTGCGCACTTTTTTTAAGTAAAGGGCTGACCGTTGATAATTATCAGTTTTTCTTATCACGCCGGATCCCAAAAGTATTGGCCATTATTTTATCAGCAATGGCGATTGCCTCTTCATCTCTGATTTTTCAAACCGTCACCAATAATCGAATCCTTACCCCTTCGATACTGGGGTTTGATTCCTTGTATGTCATGATCCAAGTGTTATTAGTGGCTGTATTCGGTGGTTTTAGTGCAGTTGTCATTGATAGTGAAATGAACTTTTTACTATCAACTAGCATCATGATATTTTGCTCGATGGTCTTATTTCATTTTTATTTTAAAAGCCGACAACGCAACATATTCACCCTGTTATTAATTGGCGTAGTACTCAGCAGTCTGTTCAATAGTGCGACTGGATTCTTTACCATGGTCATTGATCCCGATGAATTTACCTATATTCAAGATTCAATGTTTGCCAGCTTTAATAATATTAATGCAGAGTTAGTTTACTGGTGTGTAGTGCCACTTTTACTGTGTTTTGCTTATCTAATGAAACTCGCTAATAAACTAGATGTCATGTGGTTAGGCATTGATAACGCAACTAGCTTAGGGGTGAATACACAGAAGTTAACCATGCATATCATGTTTGTTATCACTTTAATGGTTTCAATTTCTACTGCATTGATCGGCCCAGTTTTATTTTTGGGCTTAATTGTAGTGGCATTAACACGACAATTATTTCGGACTTATCAACATCGATTTCTACTACTCGCAAGCGCTCTAGTCTCTATTGTGATGCTTGCTGGCGGACAATGGATGGTTGAAAACTTATTTAATTTTAATACCACTATTAGTGTCATTATTAACTTCCTCGGTGGTGGTTATTTCCTATTTTTATTAATGAAACATAAATTTGATTAAGGTCTAGTCTCGTGATCACAGTTAGCGGATTAAGTAAAAAATATAACGATAAATACGTTGTAAGCAATGTCGATGCCCTTTTCCCTCTGGGTAAAGTGACCAGTATTATTGGCCCTAATGGCGCAGGTAAAAGCACCCTATTATCAATGGTTAGCCGTTTAACAGAAAGTGATGCAGGACAAGTCATGATTGCGGACAAACCATTAAATCAGTGGGACAGTGCAAGTTTAGCAAAGCGATTATCGGTATTAAGACAATCTAATAATATTAATATGCGCTTCACTGTACGTGAGCTAGTTGCATTTGGCCGTTTTCCTTATTCGCAGGGCAGACTCACAAAAGAAGATAATAGCTTCATTGACCGAGCAATGATTAATTTGGACATTACTCACTTGCAGGATCGCTATATTGATCAATTATCCGGCGGGCAACGACAAATGGCCTTTATCGCTATGGTTGTCGCACAGGATACTGATTATGTTTTTCTTGATGAGCCCTTGAATAATCTTGATATCAAACACTCGGTAGATATCATGAAAACACTAAAGAAATTAGCAAAAAAACACCATAAAACAGTGGTCATAGTGATCCATGATATTAACTTTGCATCTTGTTATTCCGATAATATTATCGCCATGAAACAGGGACAACTCATTAAAAGTGGTACGGTGTCAGAAGTCATTCAAGAACAGGTACTCAGCGAGATCTATGAAATTCCCTTTAAAGTACAGGAAGTAGAAGGTAACCGTATTTCGCTTTATTATAGTTAAGTATTTTTTAAGGCAGAAAAACGATTAAAAATGCTTATCTATTTCAACAAATGTCTACGCCTACCTAATAACATAAATTTAAATCAATGATTTTCAAGAACCAATAATTGAATAAAAGCAGCAATTACTATTACAGCTTTTATTTAGTTATTGGTCGATCTCACCCTCGATATATTCAAAAAGTACAATAATTTTCACCAGCAATATGAATGCGAATAGTCGATTAATATAATATTCCCCCTTAAAATAGTTGTAATAATGTGTAAAAACAATAAAACAACAAAATTCCTAATATAGAAATTTATTATCTATCCTTAAATTTCACTCTAAAAATAAATATATTTAAAATCAATACATTAAATAAAATAAAAACAATTATCATTATGAATAATCGCTTAGAAATAAGGATAAAAGGCAAACATGCGCAATATCTCATTATTTAAGAAAGTGAGATATCGCGCCTAAATTAGTAAATATTAGTAATAATTAGTTTGAATTGTTGTTTTTTTAGTCATATCTTATTAATGGTCAAACGTCATATACACAAGGGGATTATTAATGAGTAATGTAACTAGTATTCAAGAATTAGATGAACAAGTAATAAACAGATTTCGTAAAGTTTCTACCGCTACTTTACATACCGCTCTTTTTAAAAGAGGGTTCCGTAATACCTTCATCCAGAATGTCAGCCGAGTTAACAAAAAGAAAGTAAAAATGGTTGGGCAAGCATACACATTGCGTTACATACCAGCTCGCGAAGACCTTGATACGGTTGCCGCTTTCAAAGATCCGCAACATCCACAAAGGGTCGCAGTAGAAACCGTGCCAGAGGGCATGATCCTCGTTTCAGACTGCCGCCAAGATGCCTCAGCAGCAAGTGCAGGCAGTATTTTATTAGCTCGATTAGAATTTAGAAAGTGTGGTGGTTTTGTATCGGATGCTGGCATTCGCGATTTTGATGATTCATCAAATATGGACTTACCTATTTTTTGCGCAAAACCTAGTGCTCCTACCAATTTAACCAAGCACCACGGTGTTGAACTTCAAGTACCTATCGGTTGTGGCAGTGTTGCTGTTTACCCTGGTGACGTATTAGTCGGCGATGGTGATGGTGTAATGGTTATTCCACTTGAAATTGCTGAAGAAATATCACTTGAAGCAGCTGCGATGGAACGTTTTGAAGCCTATGTGATTGCTAAAGTGCGCACTGGCAGCAAAGTCATTGGCCTTTATCCACCAACAGACAAAGTATTAGAAGAATATAACCAAGCAAAATTAGCTGAGGCTAATTAATTCAAACAAGCTTTTCATTGATTAGTACAAACAGTGACCAATATTAAACCGAGTGGATAGTTTATTTAAGCATCTCACTTATTGTTTAATTATCAACCGTTTTATAAAAAAAGGAAAATAGTTATGTTATACAAAGGATTAAAAAACAAACTTATGTGTGCATTAGGAGCTTGTATTCTTAGCTCTTCAGTCATAGCAGCAGATTTCCCATCACGAGATATTCGTCTCATTGTTCCATGGGCAGCAGGTGGTGGCGCAGATGGCATTTCACGTAAAATTAGTAATATTGCTGAGCAGGAATTACCTAAATCTATTTATGTTGAAAATATCAATGGAGCCGTTACAGCAACTGGTTTAATGCAAATGACGCGAGCACGTCCAGATGGTCAAACAATTGGTATTTTAACCTATGACAGTGTGATCACTTTGCCACGTGGAAAAATGGTACCCGGTTACTCTCTGGATAAAATGTCACTGATTGCACGCATCACAAAAGAAGCTGATTCCATTGTTGTTTCTAAACAGTCCGGTTTTAACAGCTTTGAAGAGTTGATTGCGGCGGCAAAAGCCAAACCAAATACAGTACGAATTGGCGTTGCTCCAAAGGGTTCAGGTCCTTACTTAGCGGTACATCGCTTAGAAAAACTCACCGGTGTTAAGTTTAACGTTATTACTTACCCTGGTTCATCAAGTGCAGAAACAGAAGCATTATTATCAGGTGAGCTTGATGGTGCAATTTCAAGTTTAGGTGATTTCAGCGGCATCATTGAATCAGGTGATGCGAAAGGAGTTATTGAATTAGCCTCTGAGCAGAATCCATCTTTCCCAGATGTCCCACCAATCAGTACCCTCGGTTATGAACTAGAAACAGGTAGCTTTATATTATTAGCCGCGCCCAAAGGAACGCCTAAAGACACCATTGCTATTATTGAAAATTCATTCAAAAAAGCTTACGACAGCACTGAATTTCAAGAGTGGATAATGAAAGTGGGTGTTACACCTAGCTGGTTAGGATCTAAAGATGTGCAAGCCTGGATTGACGAACTTCAATCTAGCACGTTCAAAGAAATGGATGCATTAGGTCTATAAGGACTTAGTAATATACGCCTCACGTAAATACGAGGCGTAAATGGAGGGGTTATGCTTTTAAACAAGAATGTAGTATTTCATTTTTTACTTTTTTTTCTATCAGTCGGATATTTTGTCATTGCGATCAATTTAGGGGCTCCATTTGCTAATAATGGATTGCAACCATCCTCTTTTCCTTTGCTTATTGGTCTTTTTGCAATGATGTTCAGTTCAATTTTGCTGTATAGAGAAGTGAAATTAATGAAAAGTAAGGCTTCTTCTTTAGAAGACGACACTCAAACAGATAATGCTTTATCAGGGAAAGGCCGATTTGCTCCACTTGCGGTGATGTTATCAATCTTTTTATATATTTTGTTATTTTCACCTCTAGGGTACTTTTTCTCATCTATTTTGTTTGTTTTATCAATCATTATTATTTTTTCATCACTGGAAAAAGTGCTTCAAAAAATAGTGATATCAACAATTATAGTCTCCTTTGGATATCTGGTATTTGAACAGATGTTTGGTGTAAGACTTCCGACGTTATGGGGATAGACCATGGAATTTATTAATCTTGTTTTAGGTAGTTTTTCATTATTGCTGTCTCCTCAAATTCTTCTTTATGTGGTTGCAGGGTTTCTGATTGGTACTATCTTTGCCTCAATTCCAGGATTAACGGCAACACTTGCATTAGCACTTTTACTACCACTTACCTACAGCCTTGACGTATCCACTGCACTAATGGCATGTGCCAGTATTTATATGGCAGGTATGTGTGGAGGGAGTATTACAGCAACCACCATTAACATTCCAGGTGCACCTTCATCGATGATGACCGCTTTGGACGGCTACCCGATGCAATTGCAAGGCAAAGGGCCTTTAGCTTTAGGTCATGCAGCTTTTGGCTCTATGGTCGGTGGAGCATTAGGCGCAATATTACTAATTGTACTCGCCCCCTTTGTAGCTGAGGTTGCGCTATTAGTTAAAACAACGGGTAAATTTTCACTATTAGCCTTTGCAATTGTAGTCATTGTGATTGCACAGCGCGGCAAAGTAGTTAAAGCGGGTATGGCTGCCTGTATTGGTTTAATGCTAGCAACGGTCGGGTTAGATGCAATGGAGCCAATGACTCGTTTCACTTTTGGTTCTAGCGAACTCACTGCCGGTCTCGATTTAATGCCAATGATTATAGGTACATTTGCAATCAGTGAAATCCTGATCCAAGCAAAGTCCAATGGTTGTGCTGAAAAAATGGTTGAGGCATTAAAGAAAGTAACGATATCTCGTCGAGACTTTATTCCACCTTTATCTGAAATACGCAAAATAGGGGTAATGTGCTACCTAAAATCTAGCCTTATTGGATATGCAGTAGGAACATTGCCTGGCGCAGGTGGTTCAATGGGTAGTTTCCTCGCTTATGCGGAAACAGTACGTACTTCTGATGAACCTGAAACCTTTGGTAAAGGTAACCCGAAAGGCATTGTCGCATCTGAAAGTGCTAATAATGCGGTATGTGGCGGTGCATTAGTGCCCATGTTGACCTTTGGTATTCCGGGTGACCCAGTGACAGCTATTATGTTAGGTGTATTAGTGATCAATGGTATCCAACCAGGTCCACAGTTGATGGTAGGACAAGCCGAATTGATCGCGCCGATGTTAGCTTCATTACTGTTTAGTGCATTAATATTGATCCCATTAACCTTATATTTACTTGGCCCATACTTTATAAAAATAGTCGCAATCCGCAAAGACGTTTTGTACGGCATCATTGCTTTATTAGCCGTGGTAGGTAGTTACGTTGCGACGTTCTCAACATTTCAAATGATGATGTCATTAATCATAGGTATCTTAGCTTACTACTTAAGAAAACATGATTTCCCTGTCATCACTTTACTTCTTGGATTTATCCTTGGCCCCAATTTAGAAGAATTTTTAAGACGCTCATTATCATTATCAAATGGTAACCCGATGACCTTCTTTACTAATTATGACAGCCTATTTTTTGTCATTTTAACTTTGATCTTTGTGTACTTCTTAGCGATAAAGAAACCATTAAAGAAACCTTTTTAGGCTAATTCATCAATTAAATAAGGCTCTGAAGAGCTCAATATATTAAATACTTAGGAGAACAAAAATGGAATTAACTGGACGACTATTAATAGGTAAAAAAAGCGTCGCTATTGCTGAACCAGAGATTAGAGCAATTAACCCTGCGACCGGTGAGTTGTTAGAGCCAGCTTATTATTCAGGCGGTATTGCTGAGGTCAACCAAGCATGTGAATTAGCGACACAAGCCAGTATCGAATTTCGTAATACTTCTTTAGAAGAGCGCGCTGTATTTCTCGAAACAGTGGCAGAAGAAATAATGGCCATTGGTGACCCACTAATAGAACGAACAATGCTTGAAACTGGACTACCTAGAGCGCGCATTGAAGGTGAGCGTGGACGAACCTGTGGGCAATTACGTTTATTTGCTTCAGTAGTACGTGCAGGTGAATGGCTAGATTTACGTATTGACCCTGCGATGCCAGATAGACAACCATTACCTCGTCCGGACTTGCGCTTACAAAATATAGCATTAGGTCCAGTGGCGGTGTTTGGTGCAAGTAATTTCCCATTAGCATTTAGTGTTGCAGGTGGTGATACTGCTTCTGCATTTGCAGCGGGTTGCCCTGTCGTGGTCAAAGCGCACTCAGCTCACCCAGGCACCTCTGAAATGGTAGGCCGAGCGATTCAATCTGCCGTTGCTAAATGCGGTTTAGCAGAAGGTGTGTTTTCTTTATTATATGGTTCGGGAAATGAACTTGGACAAGCATTAGTAAGTGACTCACGTATCAAAGCCGTAGGTTTTACAGGGTCGCGTAGCGGAGGCCTAGCATTAATGAATATTGCGCAATCTCGTCAACAACCGATCCCTGTTTATGCAGAGATGAGCAGCATCAATCCTGTTTTCTTATTGCCTGAAGCACTTCAAGCACGCTCAACTCAGCTAGGTGAAAGCTTTATTACTTCATTGGCGATGGGTGCAGGACAATTTTGTACCAACCCTGGGCTAGTTATTGCGGTCGGTGGAAAGGCACTTGAAGATTTTTTAACAACAGCAACAAAAGCAATTAATAATATAGCTGCCCAAACCATGTTAACACCAGGCATTCATCAAGCTTATCAACAGGGCGTAAGCGCATTAGCTAATAACAAAGCAGTCAAATCACAAGGATATGGAGTTAGCAGCGAGCAACCAAACGGCTGTCAGTCAGGGCTATTTGTCACTACTGCTGAAGATTTCTTAAAAGATGAAACACTACGTGATGAAGTATTTGGTTCAACGTCTTTAGTGGTTGAATGTAAAGATATCGAGCAAATGCTGTTAGTCGCTACTGGGCTTGAAGGGCAATTAACGGCGACGTTACAAATGGATGATTCAGATCTAGAAGTGGCTTCTGCATTATTGCCAATACTAGAAGAAAAAGCAGGTCGAGTAATGGTAAATGGTTGGCCTACAGGCGTTGAAGTTTGTCATGCAATGGTACATGGCGGCCCCTTCCCTGCAACATCAGATTCACGAAGCACTTCCGTAGGTAGTGGTGCCATTCAACGCTTTTTACGTCCAGTATGTTATCAAAACTTACCACAGGCATTGCTTCCAAAAAGCCTTCGAGATGATAATCTAAATACTACATCTCATTTATTAGACGGTAAACGTATCAATTAAAAACTTTATGGTCATACTAAAGCCTGATATTTATCAGGCTTTTATCCGTTGTATTCTATTTTAAATCAAGCATGGACCCTATCAAGGAATATATTAATGAAACCAAATATATTGGTACTTCGCGCTCTTGAAGCAAAACAAATGGCCATACTCGAGCAGAATTTCACACTACATTTTTTCAACATTACTGCCCCCGTAAAGCAATTACCTGAACAAGTTGCGGCATCCATTATCGCGATAGTCACTAGCGGTACAATTGCTTTAACTAATGAGCTTATTGATCGATTACCTGACCTTAAAATCATCTCATCATCAGGTGTGGGCTACGATGCTATTGATATTGAATTATGCAATAAACGCGGTATTAAAGTATGTAATACTCCAGGATTAATGACAAATGACACGGCTGATTTAGCCATAATGTTGATTCTTGCAACTCGTCGTAGATTAATGTTCGGTGACCAATGGCTACGCAGTAATCAATGGGCAGAAAAAGGGCCAATGCCTTTAACCTCTTCATTGTCCGGAAAGAAGCTAGGTATTGTTGGCTTAGGTCGAATAGGCCAAGCTATAGCTACTCGGGCGCAAGCAATGCAACTAGAAATTGCTTACTTCGGTCGTAATAAAAAAAACAATTGCGACTATCAATATGAAAGCCAATTAATCGACCTTGCTAATTGGGCTGACATTTTAGTCGTTTGTTGCCCTGGTGGTAAAGATACCGTCGGACTTATTAACAAACAAATACTTATTGCGCTAGGGAAACAAGGTACTTTAATTAATGTAGCAAGGGGTTCGGTAGTGGATCAGACGGCCTTAATAGAAGCGCTTGCTAACAATACCATTGATAGTGCGGGGCTAGATGTTTTCACTGAAGAGCCTTGTCGTGGTGATATTTTTAAAGGTTTACATAATGTTGTTTTATCACCACACCACGCTAGTGGAACGGTGGAAACTCGAGCGAATATGTCGCAAATGGTTGTAGATAATTTAGAAGCCTATTTTTCTGGGAAAGCTTTAATAACACCCGTTAATTAAATAAAGTTAATCCAAGATAATGATCGGAAAATAATGACCGATAAATAATGATCGGCAAATAATGTGCAGTAAACAACTGGCTACGATCAATAAATATTAATCAATACAATGATATAATTTTTATTTAAGAAAGCTAATAGCAAACACTGATGGAAACGTTAACACTATTATCGTTTGTGTTAACCATCAAGATTGCTCTGTTGCGCAGTGGAATTAGCATTACATCACAATACTATCAACACCTTAAAGGTAATTCTTAGTACTGTGCTAGAGTCAATAAAGAATAAAATAGCTTAACCGCTGGACGTTGGAAAATAACTTATGAGCAAAACTAATCACCTACCCAAAAGCCACCAACAATCATTGGGTGCGATCGTTTATGAACAAATACTGACGGCTATAATAGAAGGGGTTTATGAACTCAATACAAAACTCCCTGCAGAGACTCAATTATGTAAAGACTTTAAAGTTTCTCGCCCTATTCTTCGCGAAGCTTTAGCACGCCTTCGAGAAGATGAGTTAATTACTTCACGCCGTGGCTCAGGTAGTTATGTAATAAAAAAACCTGACAGTGATGTGTTAAAATTCTCTCCTCTTTCTAGCATTGCAGATATCCAACGCTGTTTTGAATTCCGAGCTAACTTAGAAGCTGAAGCAGCAGGATTAGCGGCAAGCAGAAGAACTAATATACAGCTTGAAGCCATTCTAGATGCCTATGAGAAAATAAATGTTGCTAACGCTTCCAGTAAACTGGCTACCGATGAAGATTTCAGTTTTCATTATGCAATTATCGATGCAGCCAATAACTATTTTTATAGTACCGTTCTGAAATCATTGGAAAAAAGTGTCAAAGAAGGAATCAATATCACCAGAAACTTATCGTTACGCCACCCTCCTTCTCGATTAGAGCTTGTACAACAAGAACACCTAGCAATTGTAGATGCAATAAAAGCAGGGGATGCAATAGCAGCAAGAGACGCAATGAAGAGCCATCTTAATAATGCGCGTACTCGTATGTTTGATGGAGTTTAAGGAGAGGATTTAAGGGGTAGCTTTTGAATTCTCTCATCAACAGTATTTTATAGGCTGTGCTTTTATCCATATTCTATTCTGAAGTATAAAATCAACTAGCCAAGTGACAGCAATAAGTTAAGTAACTTCAGTTCTGGATAAGTATAAAAATTTGTACTTATGATCTGAATTCAAGAAATTCAAGAAAGAAAAATGATCTGATATTACGTTTTAATCCTTAAAAACTAAGCAAGCATCATTAGTAAGCAGATCATTAATTATACAATTTCTCTTTTCTGAATAACTAAGTACATATTATGAGAATCTAGGCTAAATACTTATCTATTCAGAGTACTTAACTATTCAGAACACTTAATTACTCTTGAACGTTAATAACAATATTACCCGTTGCGCCAGAGCCCATCACTGCAATATGCGCCTCCGTTGTCTCTGCCAATTCAAAACGTTTCGCAATGACGGGGCTAATATCGCCTTTTTCAGCAGCCGTAAACAAGGCTTCATGTATTAAGGTAACTTGTTCAGGACTTGCATTTGCTAGCGCTATGCCCATTACACAAGCATCTTTAGCCATCAAATCACGCGGATTGATTTGCACTTGACCGCGACTACCAATGACTACTACCCTGCCATTAACATTGAGTAGAGGTAAATCATCACCTAGATTTTGATTCGCGAGCATTTCTAAAATAATATCAACTGCGCCAGCCTCTTTTACACTTTGGTAATGTTCAGGATCATGATGATTCACCACCAAATCTGCACCTTGCTGCTGTAATAATGCTCTGCCTTGTTCAGAACTCGCACTAGCAAAGACTTTACAACCAGCTGCTTTAGCTAACTGCAAAGCCGCTAAACCAACACCACCACTAGCGCCATGAATAAATACCGTTTCTCCTGCCTGGCAATTTGCACGAATAAACAAAGCTCGCCAAGCGGTAGCATAAGGAGTACCAAGGCAAGCACCTTGCTCAAAGCTAAGGCTATCAGCTAAAGGAAAAACTTGAGCGGGTGTTGCTAATGCAAACTGTGCGCTGGTACCTGTTTTAGAACCAGAACAATAAACGCGCTGACCAACCTTAAAACCAGTGACTTGACTCCCTAACGCAGTAATAACACCGGCGCCATCTTTGCCAGGGGTGTGAGGAAAAGTAGCGGTATAACCATTGCTTCCAGCAGCGATATAAGTGTCAACAGGGTTAACCCCTGACACTTTAACTGCAATTAAAATATCCTCATCTGTAACGCTTAAGTCAGCACATTGAGTCAATAAAAGTGGGTCGCCATGGTGATGAATTTGAATCGCTTGCATAAAATAATCCTATTGGTGCGGAATAAAGGGGGCTAATACTTAAATGAATGTTTCGAAAACAGAAAACGAGCAAAGCGCTTGGCAGTACCCGTGTCGATTTTTATCTGAAAAGTGAGTAGTAGGCGTAGGTACCTTGCACTTTATTGAACACACAAGGCTCGCCCACTGCTTTAATAAAATGACTTATTCAGCCGCTTCAGTTTCAATTAATTCAGGTGCTTTTAAGAAGTACAGTTCAGCGAGCTGATTATGTACACCAGCTAATTTAAGCTGTATTTTATCCACATAATCATGCAGATCACCATTCTTTAGCATTCTCACATCTTCATTTTTTAAACTATCACATACTTGATCAATGAGCTTAATTAATTCCTCAGAATGAATAACCGGCTCCATCATTTTTCTTAATTCATTTAGACAAAATAAAATCGAACGAGGGAAAACCTCACTATGCATTATAAACTCAATTACATCGGAACGTTGAACACGTACACCCATTTGTTGACGATACATTTGATAAGCACTCATTGAACGTAATAAACTGATCCATTGAATGTTTTCAAAGGGTTTACCTACTTCATTAGTGATCAGCGTAGCGGATCGAATGTCTAAAATACGTGAACTCATGTCGGCGCGTTCTATCATTAAACCAAATCGGCTAAACGTATAACCGTGATCATGGTTAAGAGTGGCATCTAAAGTACCAAAGATCATATGCGTTGATTCGATGATCTTTTTTAAGTAAGCAAAGCGTCCGCGCTTGCTCAGCCCTTCGTTTTGATTATCTTTGACATAATAATATAAAGAGTTTATTTCTTCCCAAACGTCTCTTGGAATAACATCTCGAATAGTACGCGCATTCTCTCTAGCATTAATGACAGAATTGAGGATAGATGAATTATTATCGTAACCGATTAATAAATAACGCAATGCTTTTGGTTCTGAAAAGTCAGTATGATTTTCTTGGTAGGCTTGACGCATACCAATAATATCAATTAAAGGCTCCCAACCAGTGCTCACCCCTTTAGGTAGATCCATGATCAGCATATTATTAACATTAATTAAACGCGCTACGTTTTCTGCACGTTCAATATAGCGAGACACCCAATATAAAGTTTCACATACTCTTGATAGCATATTATTACGCCTCCTCGTCAACAATCCAAGTATCTTTACTACCGCCACCTTGTGATGAATTCACCACCAGCGATCCTTTGTTCATAGCAACACGTGTTAATCCACCTGTAGTGACCTGAGTATCATGCCCAGATGATAAAATAAACGGCCTTAAATCCACATGTCTTCCATCGGGTTCAACGCCATCTAATGTTGGCACTGTGGATAAGTCTAATGTCGGTTGAGCAACCCAATTACGAGGATCTGCTTTAATTTGAGCAATGGTTTCTTGTTGTTCTTTCTTGGTTGACTTGGGACCAATTAACAAACCATAACCACCTGATTCATTTGCGGGTTTAACCACTAATTTATCAATGTTTTTAATAACATGATCGCATTCTTTTGGATCCAGACACTTGTACGTAGGCACGTTCGCTAGTTTCGCATCTTCGCCTAGGTAATATTTAATCATTTCAGGCACATAGGCATAAACTACTTTATCATCGGCAACGCCGGCACCTGGAGCATTTACTAATGCAACATTGCCTTTTGCCCAAGCACGCATTAATCCAGGTACACCTAATTGAGAATCCGGCAAAAATGCTTCGGGATCTAAAAATAGATCGTCTATACGACGATAAATAACATCAACACGCTGCAAGCCAGTGATGGTACGCATATATACGCAATCATCTTTCTCTACGACTAAATCACGACCTTCTACTAACTCGCAACCCATCTCTTGTGCTAGGTAACAATGTTCAAAATAAGCTGAGTTAAAAACACCTGGCGTTAAAACAACTACTTCAGGCTTATCCTGTGGACGAGGTGACATAGCTGCTAACATATCAAATAATTGAGACGGATAATCATCAACAGGTAGGATCGAGACTTGTTCAAATAATTCAGGGAAAACACGCTTCATTACGGATCGGTTTTCAAGCATATAAGAAACACCAGATGGGACGCGTAAGTTATCTTCTAAGACATACATGGTGCCGTTGCCATCACGTACTAAATCAGAGCCACAAATATGTGCCCATATTTTGTTAGGAGGGTTAACCCCTACACATTGCTTGCGAAAGTTAACTGACTTTTCCAATAGACCTTTTGGAAAAAAACCATCTTTTATTATTTTTTGGTCATGGTATAAGTCATCAATAAATAAGTTAAGCGCCTCGACGCGTTGCTTTAAACCGACTTCAATACCTTGCCATTCTTTTTTACCAATGGTGCGTGGAATAATATCAAAAGGCCAGGCTCTATCGATCATGTTACCTTCATCGTAGACGGTGAAGCTGATCCCCATTTCTTTAATCGCTAAATCTGCAACAGCCCTCGCTTTGACTAACTCTTCACTTGATAAACTCGAAAAGAACTGAGCTAATTGATTGCCGTGTAATCTCACGTTCCCTTTAGCGTCAATTAATTCATCAAAAAAACCATTTGTTTGATACGCTTTCCAATCAATTCCCATACACTTCTCCGCCTTTTGATTATTAACTCATATAAGATATTAAAATTACTCTAATCGAATCATATCTACCGCAACGTCTAGCAATTGAGATCCGCCACCAAATACAACACCTTTTAAAGGAGTGACATCGGAAAAATCTCGTCCTACTGCTAAGGTGATATGCTGGTCTGTGGGTACTACATTATTGGTGGGATCAAAATCAACCCACCCAAAATTAGGCAAATAGACGGCAAACCAAGCATGGGTTGCATCAGCGCCTTCTAATTTTTCTTCACCTTCGGGCGGCATGGTTTCAATATATCCACTAATATATCGCCCCGCTAACCCAACACTTCGTAAACATGCGAGCGCAAAGTGTGCAAAATCTTGGCAAACGCCCCTTTTTTGTGCAAAAACAACGCTTAATGGCGTACTTATTGTTGTAAAACCTGGGTCATAATAGAACTCATGAAAAATTCGTGCCATCAAGTCTTTACAACCTTCAATTAAATTCACATCGGGTGCAAATGACACCAGCGTATATTCTTTTATTCCTTTCTCCAGTGGTGTGAGCTGAGAAGGTAATACAAATTCTGAAGCTCTTAATAGCTCCATGGTGTTAGCACTTTCCAGCAAATCTCGTACTTTTATCCATAACATATCAAAACCATTTATATTGGCTTTGGCATCTGTTAATAGCTCAACCTCACTGGTCATGGTGACCTTAAGTGTCTTATGTTGTGTTGCAACCTCGAAAACTGTCACGTTATTATTAAAATAATCAGTAAATTGCTGTAAATAACTGGGCGGTGGAGAGATATCAATACGGCTATGATGACAGATTTGCCCGCGATCAGTTTTGGGTGTCAAGCGAGCTTGATTCTGGCATATACTGACATAGTCAGCATATTGATAAGTCGTTGAATGTTTTATTTTATATTTCACGATTGAGCTTGCTCAATGTTGGTCCAATTTAATTTATGGGACGTTTTAGTATGTGTGAAGTATTGTAATAACAATACATCACAGAAAGTATTCAAGTTCATTCGAATATTATGACTGAACTCTATCAATTGTTTACGTTTGCCATCTTCTGCTTTCTGTAGGTAATCTTTTTCAGTCAAATAACAAGTAGTTTTAGACAGCAAAATTGCTTTCTCGTGGGCGGCAATTAAACCCGGTCTACGCTTGGTCGGTAAATGCTGACAAAGCTGATTAATTTGCTCTAGTTGGAACAATAACGAACGAGGGTACTCGGCATCTAACAATAACAACTCTAAACCAGTGCCAATAGTTTGGTACATACGATAACGACGTTTATGCGTAATTAAACTGACTTGGCAGCTCAATACTGCTTCTAACAACCCTAATTCTTTAGGTGTATCCATCTCATCGGTTAACAGCGCTGAACTTAAAGAAGTAATTTGAATACTGCGTTCAATACGGCGACCAATCTCCAATAAAAACCAGCCATTACTATTAGGCATACAATCTGCAATCGAGCCATTAAAAGCCATGATTGAACCGATCACTTTATCTAATATACTTTGCATGGCACGTGTTGAGATATCTCGAGTAGTATTTCTTAACTGTTTAACTTGGTCATTAATATCATCAATCATGCGTCGACTATCATGCGATAATAACTCCCTCGTTTGCAAAGCAGTATTCGACAAGTACTTAAGTGTATTAATAATACTCCCAGCACATTGTTCATCGGCTAATAATTGAAATGCAACTTGCTTGGATAAAAGCGGGTCAAAGCCCTCTAATTTAGGTTCCTGTTCAATGTAAGGGTAAACAATATGCTGCGACTTAATCGCGTTGGAGAAGCGCCCGACAATACTATGTCGTATTGGATCGGGGTAAATAGCCAACTCCGTATACCTATCAATGAAGATTCGCAAAATACGCACCGTATTCTCGCACCGCTCTAAATAACGTCCGAGCCAAAATAGATGTTCAGCAGTACGGCTAGAGATAACGCCTTCTAACAATGCAACATCGGTTCTTTTCTTGATCGGTGGAGGCAATACAACGGCTTCTAGATCGACATCACTCGCTGTATTTATCCAAGTATCTTTGATCCAGCCTGAAACATTAGGATCATTACTAATCTCATTGGAAAAGCATAATGCCGAAGGTAATATTTCAACCCCATGCTCAGTGGTTAAGGCGTAACACCTAAAAACAACTGGTTTAGATATTAGCTTGCCATTGTCCCAAAAGGGCGCGGTACTAAAAACAGGTTTATCTTGAAAATAATATTGTTCAGGTTTTGCACTGATCAGCGCTTTTATTTTCTCAGCATCGACACTGCCATCAAGTTTCAAACTTCTATCTTTATAACTTGCTAACTCTAATCGCGACCAATCTAAGTCTTTAGCTTTTTCAACATCATAGTAATTAGGTTCGGCAATCATCAATGGCTGCTTTAAAAGATGTTGCGATAAATGCGTTAAATTACATTGCACTGCAGGCGAAGATAAAACACCACTTCCAAATGGATTTAATACCTTAACAGCACCTTCTCGTACTGCTTGTAATAAACCTGGGATGCCATGTAAGGAATACTCTGTTTGCTCTAAAGAGTCGATACTGCGATCCGGCACCCAACGCACTATCACGTTAATTTTACCTAATCCCTGTAGCGATTTTAAACACACCTCGCCGTTACGTACCGTGAGGTCTGCGCTCTGTACTAGGGTATAACCAAAATAAACGGATAAAAAGGCATGCTCGTTATAGTTAGGATCATCGGTCCCTTGGGTTAAAATAACCACCCGAGGATCATCCATATATTGAGTATATTCATTGATCCCTTCTTGAAATATTTTCAAAAAGTTTTTGATTTGCTGAACGTTACAATCAGCAAACTCTTCAGCCATAACACGTCTGGCGATAATACGGCTTTCAACTAACAATCCCATCCCTAATGGGCATTGGCAATGATCCGCTAATACTTTGAATTCGCCCGATGGTGCCCGGTAAATATCCAAAGCGGTAAAAAATAACTTCACTTCATTGCTTGGTAAGCTAAAGCCCTCTCTTAAATAATTACTATTTTGATATAATTGTTGCGCAGGGATATGACCTTCAAGCAACAATTTTTGTTCGCCATAAATATCCTGCTGAATAGCATTTAAAAGTACAGTTCTTTGTTTAATCCCTTCTTCTAAAAAGGTCCACTCTGACTTAGAAAACATAAAAGGAAGCGGGTCAAAATGCCAGCGCTGATTGCTTTCAGGTTGCGTATTGCCATTTTGTAATAACTGGCTTATTTCAACAGCACGACTACTCAAATCTTCCGCAGTTAAATTGCCTAAACGCTTAAATAAAGTATCCCAATGTTCAGGATATCGTCCACCATGATTAGCCAGCTCATCGTGAACATGGACCTTATTTAAATACAGAGACAGCCATTTAGGTAAGGCCGACATGGTGTGGTTTTTTATATACAATTTAACATTGCTCCGTTTTATCAAACATCATGATCAGCAGTCATTAGCTTCGAGACCATAAAATCACTCTACCTTAAACAATCGACAGGTAGAGTGATTAATGTCGCTGTCTTTTATTTAAAAGCAGGTTGGCGACGTAAATCCAAGGTATTTGGATAATCTTGGTTAACACTTTCTTCTTCTGGCACCACAAATTCACTGACTGAATTGGCCACTTGGAAGCTGTGTGTCACCGCTGATGGGCTCCAACTTGGTTGATCTGAAGGCAATAAAGAAGGTGTATGACCATGCTCCCAGAATCGAGCCACCCTTCTTCCTTCCGCTTCAAACGCATTCACCGGTAAAGTTTCAGGATTACGTCCACCAGCATGACTCACATGATAAACAAAACCACCCAAAGAGCGTCCTTCCCAAGTATCAATTAGATCAAACACCAGAGGAGCATGTACCCCAATAGTTGGATGCAAAGCCGTTGGTGGTTGCCATGCACGGTAACGAATACCTGCGACACGCTCATCTTTGGCTTTGCCTTTCACCACTTTAAGCGGAACGCGGCGGCCATTACAAGTCACTATATAACGGTCACTCATAGTCCCTTGAACTTTTATTTGCACCCTTTCTAAAGAAGAATCCACGTACCTTGCAGTACCTGAAGCACTGGCCTCTTCACCGAGTACATGCCACGGTTCAATCGCAGTTCTTAATTCCAAGGTGATATTATCCAACTCACGGGTACCACAAACAGGGAACCTAAATTCAAAGAATGGGTTTAACCAACTGAATTGGAATGCAAAACCTGATTGTTGTAAATCACGACATACTTCTGCCAAATCATTTTCAACATATTGCGGTAGTAAGAATTTATCATGTAGCTCAGTACCCCAACGAACCAATGGTTTGTGGTATGGTTTTTTCCAAAACCAAGCTAATAAGGTACGTAGTAATAACATTTGCACCAAACTCATTTGCGAGTGAGGTGGCATTTCAAAGCCCCTAAATTCCACAATACCCAAACGCCCTGTTGCAGAATCTGGCGAATATAACTTATCAATACAGAACTCGGCACGGTGTGTATTACCGGTTAAATCAACCAATAAATTACGTAATAATCGGTCAACTAACCAAGGTTCTGGAACCTCGCCTTCAGGCATATGTGAAAATGCAATTTCTAATTCATATAACACTTCATCGCGAGCTTCATCAACACGAGGAGCTTGGCTTGTTGGGCCAATAAATAAACCAGAAAATAGGTAAGATAACCCAGGATGATGTTGCCAATAGGTGATAAAGCTTCTTAAAATATCAGGGCGACGTAAGAATGGGCTTTGATCTGGCGTTTCACCACCTAAGGTCACATGGTTACCACCACCGGTCCCCGTATGACGACCATCGGCCATAAACTTATCGGTCCCTAAACGCGCCTCTTTGGCTAACGCATATAAGGTAGTCATTCTTTCAACTAACTGATCCCAAGATTTAGAAGGGTGAATATTCACTTCAATTACACCTGGATCAGGCGTTACCGCATATTTTTCAACACGGCTGTCTTTAGGTGGGTTATAACCTTCAATCACCACCGGCATAGATAATGCTTTTGCTACCCCTTCAATGGCAGTCAATAAACCTAAATAATGTTCAAAATGGCTAGTCGGCGGCATAAAGATATATAAACGACCATCTCGCACCTCTAAGGCCATCGCCGTTTTAATCATCTCTTGACCAATAAAGCCTTTTTTCAGCTTTTTAGGTTTAGAAAATTCTTCAGGAATATCAAAGGGGTCACGGTCAATAATATTACTTGTCCACTCCAAGCTATCTAAAGGTAAGCGATAACCCAATGGAGATTCACCTGGCAATAGGAAACAATGCCCGCGCGTAAATTCCCAAGTACAAGATTGCCAGCAATTTTTACCACCATTCCATTGTAATGGCAGCACATAACCGACTGGTTTTTCTATGCCTAGCTCCATTTTTTTCAAAAAGCCTTGGCGGCTCATGGCATGTAATAATTCAGGCTGTTTAGGGCCAACTTCAGTAGGTAAAGAACCTTCTTGCCAGAGGTGATAAAGAATATCTTCATAGGCAGTGGTCAATGCTTTTTTACCTAAACCTAACGCATCACTCAGCTTTTCAGCAAATTTCTTGGTATCTGTATGGTCTAACTTGTAGTCTTTATTGGGATCCGCTAATAAATTTGCATCTTTCCATAGAGCTACACCATCTTTGCGCCAGTAACACGCGTATTGCCAACGAGGTAACGGCTCACCTGGATACCATTTACCTTGTCCATAATGGGTAAAACCGCCTTGCGTGAACACCTTATTCATTTCTACAAATAAGTTTTGCGCTAACTGACGTTTTTCTTTACCGTCGGCTTCCGTATTCCATTGCGCATGTTCCATATCATCAATGGAAATGAACGTAGGCTCGCCACCCATAGTTAAATGAATACCTTCTTCATCGTAGGTTTTATCAACATGCTGACCTAAACGATTAATGGCAGACCACTGCGCTTCTGAATAAGGCTTAGTCACACGTGGGTCTTCATGAACACGCGTCACTTTATTGTAAAAGCTAAACTCTGATTTACAGTCGTCAATACCACCGGTAACTGGTGCTGCAGAACTTGGTTCAGGCGTACAGGCTAATGGAATGTGTCCTTCTCCCGCAAATAAACCTGAGGTAGGATCTAAACCAATCCAACCCGCACCCGGAATGTAAACTTCCGCCCACGCATGTAAATCAGTAAAGTCTTCTTCAGGGCCACTCGGGCCATCCAGTGATTTTTGGTCAGAAGTTAATTGGATTAAATAGCCAGAAACAAAACGAGAAGCTAATCCTAAATGACGGAATAATTGTACTAACAACCAAGATGAATCACGACAAGACCCAGTTTTTTTACTCAGGGTTTCATTGGCGGTCTGCACTCCGGGTTCCAAGCGAATGCCATACCCTACTAACTCATAAATGGCCTGATTAACCGCCACTAAAAAATCTACACTGCGAAGCGGCTCTTTAGGTTGTAGCGATGCAACTAACGCTAGCATTTTAGGGCTGGCTTTACGTTTTTTTAAATAGGGTGCTAATTCTGACTTTGAAATGCTGTCATAAACAAATGGAAATTCTTCTGCATATTCTTCTAAAAAGAAATCGAAGGGGTTAATGACCGTCATCTCTGCGACTAAATCGACGGTAAAACTGAACTCTGTGGTGGGTTGGTTAAATACGACGCGGGCTTGATAATTACCGAAGGGATCTTGCTGCCAATTAATATAATGATCTTCAGGTAATATTTTTAAGGAATAACTTTTAATCTTAGTGCGGCTATGAGGTGCAGGGCGTAAACGAAATATATGCGGCCCCATGTTAACAGAACGGTCATATTTATATTCAGTGTGGTGTGAAATACCAACAGTAATTGTCATCGACTAATCCCCTTTCATAAATTACAGCTATATAGATAACATGAAAATCTTTCTTAGTATTGTATTTATTTTGTGCAATATTTATTCCACTTACTTCAAACATAAAAAATAAAGGTTTTAAGTTAATTAATCGGTCAAATAGCACAATTAAACAGCGAATATGTTCAATAATGGCTTTTAAAATAACCAAGATTTTTAGAAATGGTGCAGTGATGCACTAAAATAGCCCTTAAAAATCAAATAGAATAAAAATATTTTTGGTGGACAAACCAGTGCTAGAACAGAAAAAACGATACATACAGGATTATATTTCATCTTTACCTTATCAAAGCACTATCACCGCTATTATCTTTAAAAGTAAAAAAATATTAAATAAGCGTTAATGAAATTAACATCATTTATACGTACAAAAAACACAATTGAACAGTGTTTAATCACACATGTTTGAGGCAAATAACATTTAAATACTTAATTCGTATCGAATATAAAAATCAATTTTAATTAAATATAAAAATAATGAAGACAACTTTATCCATATATCTTTTTATTTAAACCATCAAAAAGAAACAATTAAATAGATGAAAAAAGCGATCTAAATAGTTCGAAAAAGTCTAACTTTCGAAGATATGTAGGGATCATAAAAAACACTACCTGTAATAGCTTTTTCCATCATTCAGAGATCTTAAGTCTTTATTAAAAAAGAGATTAATTTATATTAAAAAAAAATAAAAAAGAGTATCCGATAAAGCTGCTAAGAAGCTCAAGAATGATGCTATGATAGTGCATCTTTTAACCGCCACCTTGCGGTTAAACAAACGACCTTAAGATATAATCAAGCGGTATTCAGTATGAGTAATATAGGCAGGATGTTTATTAAACAACCTATTACACAACAGACGCTAATTCAGCCTTTTTCTTTGGCTATTCATTCCCACTCAATTTATAAAAAGGGCGTATTATTATGCAAAAACTAACCAATGTTGGTGAAAACCTCGTCAATGATATAGCGTCACGTTATGGCTTAAGCCACGGTGCAGTGACTCACATGTTAGTTGCAGTGAATAATGGCGGCGGCTCTATGGCACAATTTAACTGTCCTGAATTAGGCGGTTCTGGACAATGGATGCGTGGTGGTATGACCATGGTCGGCGATATGTTTAATAACGGCCTAAAAACAACCGTCGATAATTTATGTAATGAGTTAGCAAACATACTCAGTAACAACCAAATTTTTCCAGAAATTCCAGCAGGAACACCTGGCAGCAATCAATGGTGGCCAAGTAACCTCGGCAGTCCATTTAGCAGCGGTGCTCAAAACAATATACGTTATGCGGTTTTTCCAAATCGTCTAGCTGTGGAATTGAATGGTCAAGTATCAGTTTATGACACATTAGATCATAACATTGGTGGTGTAAGCCAACAGCAAGGTAATAACACTTCTCTGACTTTCAATAGCCAATGGGGCACTATTAATGTAAGTAGTTTGCCTTTAATCACAGGTCAAGCTCTTCCAACAGTGGAAAATACTAATTTTGCAGATGTGTCAGCGCCTACTGCGAATAATATGCCTGACAACCTGCCAAAAAATAACAACTTTAACAATAACAACGACCTAAATAACAATACGAATAACAACAGCAGTAACCAACAACAATCAACAAATACTAATCTAGACAACAATTACACTGCTAACAGCAACAAGCAACCGGTAGATCAGAACAACCAAAAATCTATTACTCAAACGCTTGAGATCATAGAAAAATTATCACAACTGCATGAGATGGGCGCATTAACTGATGACGAGTACAATACTAAGAAATCGGATTTATTAAGTCGTATCTAAGCAAGTGTATCTCAGCACGGTAAAGCATTAAATATGCTTGCTTTACATTTTTGTTAATAGAGTATTTATATGAAAACATTTCAATGTGATTGTGCAGAACAACCTATTTTGTTTTTTGAAAGCAGTCATTGCCTCGTTTGTAACAGAACCGTAGGGCTTGATGACAACTTTGATCAAGTAGAGCCCTATGAACTTGATCAAACAACAGGTACATTTTTTAAAGCGGTTGCCCCGACTATCCATTATCAAAAATGCGATAATAATGCCCAATTTGAAGCTTGCAACGGCATGGTTAATTTAAGCACATTTGTACCCGTTGAAGGCAAAGATGAAGTGTTGTGTTTTGCTTGTCGTTTTAACGAAACCGTACCTGACTTGAGTATTGCTGAACATATTCCGTTATGGAAAAAAATGGAAGTAGCAAAACGTCGTGCGTTATATACCTTAAAAGCCCTCTCATTGCCGCTCAATACAATCGCTCAAGACCCAGACAATGGGTTAAGCTTTGATTTTATTACCGACCGTAATGTTAATGACCACTTTACTAGCCCATTAGTCGGGCAAGAAACCGTGTTTACCGGTCATGATTGTGGTCATATCACCATCAATCTAGCCGAAGCCGACGATGTTTCTCGCTCACAAACAAAAGATGCGATGGGTGAACGCTATCGTACATTGCTAGGGCATTTTAGACATGAACTAGGGCACTATTACTTTGACCAATTAATCGTCCATACACCAGAAAAGCAGCAACTATGTAAGCAATACTTTGGTGATGATCAACTTGATTATCAAGAAGCCCTAGACCAGCATTACCAACATGGTGCACCAAAAAATTGGCCAGAACATTATATTAGTGAATATGCCACTATGCACCCTTATGAAGACTGGGCAGAGACTTGGGCGCATTATATGCACATTATTGATACCCTAGAAACAGCACAAAACTTTTCCATTACCGGCTCAACATCTGGTGAACAAGCAGATTCTGATGAGGTAGGGGAATTAAACTTACCACAAGATGCTTACTTTTTTTCAGGGCAAACAGCGATCAGTAATATTCTAGATACGTGGGTCGATTTTTCAGTGATCCTCAACTCTTTAAACCGAAGCATGGGATTAGCAGATGCCTACCCCTTTGTATTAACACAAGCTGTGCGCACTAAGCTGTCCTTTATCCACCATGCAATTCATCATAAATTGCATTTATTGCCTGCACTCACGCACAAGACAATACAAAAAAAAATAAAAAAAGCAGCTCCTAAGGTAACTCCTGCAGCAGTCCCTAAAACTGTCCCTAAGCCTCTTGTATCTTAATCACAACTTCTAACCTTTAGTTAATTGATAATGCGGCTGTATAAAGCCGTATTATTAATACAATAAATTTCCCCCTTATTATTAATCTACTAGCCATCTATTTATCACTCCCTGTATCATGCCGCCGATATCAGCAAAGACAAAGCCATAAGAGAAGTGATCATGTCATCAAAAAATAGCAATCCAGACAACGCCTTAAGTGACTTCATTAAATGCTTACATTTTTATATAGGGTTATTGATTGGACCGTTTATTTTTATCGCTGCTTTGACGGGCACCTTATATGTATTGTCTCCTCAAATAGAACAAATCATTTATAAACAACAACTCACAACTAATAGTCAGGTTCAGGGACTTGATCAGAGCCAATCCCACTCATTACAGACACAAGTGACAGCTGCTCGAGAAAGCTTAGTAAAGCCTTTACAACTTAAAGCATTGCGCCCATCACCTGCTCAAGGCCAAACCACCCGTGTATTATTTATCGATCCCTCATTAGACCGTTATCGTGCCCACACCGTCTTTGTCGACCCTGTCACCCTCAACATTCAAGGCAACTTACCAAGTTACGGAACAAGTGGCATTTTACCCTTTCGTATCTATCTAGACTTTATGCATAGTGATTTATTACTCGGATCAGTAGGACGTTATTACAGTGAATTAGCTGCGTCATGGATGTGGGTGGCAGCTGTATCAGGGATATTTTTATGGCTACAACTAGGTCGTCGTCGCAACATAAAAACCACCAGCCAAAAGCAAACAAAAAATACTAAGAATGGTTTCATTCGTTCACGTACACGCCATGCTAATATCGCTATCTATATTAGTCTCGGTTTAATTTTCTTTTCAGCAACAGGTTTAACCTGGTCGAAATGGGCTGGCGCTAATATTTCACAGTTGAGACAAGATATAGGCTGGATAACACCTAGCGTTTCTCGCCAATTAAGCACACCAAGTATCAATCTAAATACAAGATTATCGGCTCAAGATAATCAATTTGATCAAGTCTTATTGGCTGCCCGTAAGTTTGGAATTGATGCCAACAAAATAGAAATAATCCCATCCAATAATAATAAATCAGCTTGGTTGGTACGTGAAATTGATCATAGTTGGCCAACACAAGTCGATTCCGTTGCAGTGGATACCGCTTCAATGACGGTGATTGACCATGCTGAGTTTAAAGATTTCCCACTCATTGCAAAACTGATCCGCTGGGGAGTCGATGCACATATGGGCGTATTATTTGGTGTCATCAATCAACTCATATTGGCCGCTTTTGGGTTCGCATTATGTGCAATTATTATTTACGGTTACAAAATGCTTTGGCAACGTCGTCGCAATAGCAAAGGCAAACAAAACACCCTTACCGCAGTTTGGTTAAAACTCAGCAAAAACACCCAAATAACCCTCAGCATAATAACCATCGCCCTAGGTTATTCCTTACCCCTAATAGGCATCAGTTTATTTTTGTTTTGCATGATCGATCTACTACGTTGGCGAAGCGTTAAGCTCACTTTAAAAACAGCAAAAAACTAGAACAACAACATCACATAACCACCTGAATAATATGATAATTATTTTAAAATCCTTTAAACTGCGTACTTCATGTTTTTTGTTACCGGTTAACACTTTTTATTATTTGTCTATGCCAAGTTGATTAATATTGTGGCATCCACTAACAAGTATTGTTATGTTACAGGTAACATTCCATAGGCTATGATTATGAGCAAGAAAAGAAGACCTACCCTGCAAGATGTCGCTAACATTGTTGGCGTAACTAAAATGACTATTAGTCGTTACCTGCGAGACCCGCAGCAAGTCTCCTCAGAGATGCAAAAAAAGATATCACTTGCGGTAGAAGAATTAGGTTACATACCTAATCGTGCGCCAGATTTACTGTCTAATGCAAAAAGCCATGCTATTGGTATCTTAGTGCCCTCTTTAACCAATCAAGTATTCTCTGAAGTGATTCGTGGTATTGAACGGGTGACTGAAGCAGCAGGTTACCAAACCATGTTTGCCCATTATGGATACAGTGCAGAACTAGAAGAAAAACGTATTAGTTTTTTATTGTCTTACCATATCGACGGTTTAATTCTTTCTGAAAGCCATCACACCCCAAGAACGTTAAAGATGATTGAAACAGCGGGTATTCCAGTGATCGAAATGATGGATGTAGCGTCACCGGCCATTGAGCAAGCGGTGGGTGTTGATAATCTCGAAGCGAGTTATCAGATGGTTTCCGCGATGATTGCAAAAGGTTACCAACATATTGTTTATTTAGGTGCACGTTTAGATACTCGAACCAAATTAAGACAGCAAGGTTATGAAAAAGCGATGCGAGAGCATGGCCTTAGTTGTAAAAGTATGATGACTGAAGCGGCTTCTTCATTTTCACTTGGCGCTGAACTATTAACACGCACGCTGGCTGCACATCCAAAAACAGATGGCTTGTTTTGTACCAATGATGACTTGGCGATCGGTGCTATTTTTGAAGCACAACGAATGGGCTTAAAAATTCCTGAACAGATTGCAGTTGCTGGTTTTCATGGTCACGATATAGGCCAATCTATGGTGCCTAAGTTAGCTACAGTGGTAACACCGCGTGAAAAAATAGGTCAAGTCACCGCGCAACAGTTGATTGCACGTTTGGCAGGTGAAGCGATCACCGAAGCTGTGATTGATTTAGGGGTTGAGATCCGCCATGGTGAGAGTATTTAATCTCAACTTGGAATAGTTAAATAAGGGATTACATTGCAAAATACTCTCGATGCTAGCTTTGTGCTCTAGGTTATAGATTAAGTGATGTTTTTCCTAAACGATTAAAAAATTAAAGCATTCATTAATAAGTTTGCTTTGTGGTTTTACCTGCGCTGCTATTTCATCTATCAGTATGGCGGTCAACTTTCACTATGGTTGAATTATTATTATGTTATTACGCATTATAGAAATTTTATTCCCTATGTTTATGGTCGTATTGGCCGGTTATATTTGTGCTCGCCGTACTTCGATCGACATGGCACCGATTAATAAATTAAACCTCGATTATTTTGTACCAGCACTGGTATTTGCTTCTTTAGTGAATATGCCTTTAGGCAGCAAGCAGGTAAATTTGATTACCGCGAGTGTAATTGCGGTGATATTACCCGGCCTTTTGATTGCCATGTTATGCCGTTTCTATCATTGGAATGTGAAGGTTTGGGTACCTCCGCACATGTTTCGCAACAGTGGTAATTTAGCGATCCCGCTTTTTGTTTATACCTTTGGTGAAGTTGCTAAAAGTGATGCGGTGTTATTGATGATAGTCGCAACCTGTATACAATTCACGCTGGGCATTGTGATTCTCAGTGGTATTAATAAACAAGGTATCAAGCAATTGTTAAGCATGCCGATCATGTATGCAACTGTTATTGCACTGGCATTGAATTTAAGCGATGTAACTATTTGGGCGCCGGTATGGGAAGCCGCTAATTTACTTGGTGAGAGTGCGATCCCTTTGATGCTTTTTTCATTAGGTAGCCAATTGATTTATGTTAATCGTTCGGGGGTTAAAATTGGTTTAGTGAGTACCGTAACTTCCCTATTAAGCGGCGCGATCACCTTTACGGTGATCTATTTATGGGTACCTTTAACCCAACTACAGCTACAAATGATGGTGTTCTTTACGATGCTGCCACCAGCGGTAATGAATTATTTACTCGCAGAGCGATACCAACTAAATGCTGCGGCAGTGGCTTCTATGGTGTTGTATGGCAACCTCTTATCGGTGTTAAGCATGCCGCTACTGTTATGGTTTGCTTTAACTATTTTATAAATTTAGGTTTTGCGTCGCTTCAAGACAACGCTGCACCACGGCTTCGGCACTGCCATCGATATCGATTTTAATGACGTTCACTTCATCTTCAGTGGGTAACTCTAATGCCTCGAACTGACTTTTTAATAAAGCCACCGGCATAAAGTGTCCTTGACGATTTTGCATACGTTGTAGCACTAGTTCAAAACTGCCGTGTAACAATAAAAAAGTCACTTGATTGTTATCTTCACAAATTAATTGGCGATATTTTTGTTTTAACGCAGAACAGACGATCACCGCATTTTCATTCTTTTTCTCAATACTAAAAGCCGCATCTCGAATTCTTTCTAGCCAAGGAATACGGTCTTGATCATTTAATTGCTGACCAGAAGCCATTTTTAAGATGTTAGCTTTAGGATGCAGGTCATCACCATCAATGAATTTTACATTTAATGCTTTTGCCAGCGACTGACCGATTGATGATTTACCACTGCTTGCGACTCCCATTATTATCAATACCGCACCACTAGGTAGTTTATTCATCCCGTTCCCCTATCCATCTTGCTTATGTTGATCAAGTTATATGACTAATATTTTTAAAAACAATATCACGTTACGGGTAACATGTTACCCGTAACGTCTAATAATGTGAACTGTACCCCAACAATAAAAAACGCTCACTAGGTCCTATTTGCAATGTTCACACCATGTAAACTTGCTTACTTAACAAACTAAATCAACAATTAAATTATTTAATTTCAATAGGATAGAGATTAAAAGCAGCACTTACAAATAACAATAAAAAAGCCAAAATAAGTGCTAAAAAATGATCTTTATCAAGAATAAGGTTAATATCTGCTTATGAATTTGTGATCAAAAACACGAAAAAAGTCAGCAGTTACCGGTAACATGCGCTTCAAGTTACCGGTAACCTATTTGTAACTGGACATGATTAATTTGAAATTTACACTTATTGGAAAAAGGAATCTCAACATGAAAAAGCTTCACAAATCATTACTCTCGGGTGTTATTGCAGGCCTGTTATCGACTTCTGCAATGGCGGCTGATTTTGTGTTTAAAATTCAATCGTCTGATCCTTCTGGTGACAAAAATTTCCAGGTACAACAAGAATGGGCGGATCGTGTAGAGAAGATGTCTAATGGGCGTATTGATATCAAGTTATTGCCCGTTGCAAGTGTGGTTAAACATACTGAAACATTAGGTGCAATTAAAATGGGCATTTTAGATGGCCAAATTACTGCAACTGGTTATTTCTCAGGTCAAGATCCAGCCTTTGGTCTAATTGGTAATATGGTCGGTGCATGGTCTGATACAACACAGCTTTTACAATATATGAACTACGGTGGTGGTAATCAGTTAATGACTGAGTTATACGCGCCTTATGGTGTTAAATTTGTTGGTGCATCAACTACCGGTGTTGAATCATTTGTTTCTAAAGTACCGCTGAATGGTGTCGCTGACTTAAAAGGACTTAAACTACGTGCCCCAGAAGGCTTAGTACAACAAGTTTTTGCTGCGGCTGGCGCGTCACCAGTTAACTTACCAGGTTCAGAAGTATTTACTGGGCTAAGCAAAGGCGTTATTGATGCAGCTGATTACACTGTATTCTCAACTAACCAAAAAAATGGTTTAAATGATGTGGCAACACACCCTGTTCAACCTGGTTTTCACTCATTACCTCTGATCGATATTTCAGTAAGTCAGAAAAAATGGGATAAATTACCAATGGATCTTCAAGAGATCTTAACGGTATCTGTACGTGATTTCTCTTACGATATGACGACGCAGTTAAAAATTGCCGACCAAGCAGCGATTAAAGAAGCACAAGCAAATCCTAATATCACTATTCACGACTGGTCTGCTGAAGAGCGTAAAAAATTCCGTAGCATTGCCCAAGGTGAGTGGAAAACATTTGCAGCTCGCTCGGATAACGCCGCTAAAGTATATCAATCGGTGACTACCTTCTTAGCAGAAAACGGTCTGTTATAAGCAATAATCTCAACTTAATCGCAAGGGTTGCCTAAACCCTTGCTTTATCTGGAAGCCTCTTATGCCTACCAAAAAAGTCATGCCACAACCTCAAGAAGATGAGCAACCTAAGAACAAACTTGATGCTGCCATTTTAAAAGTAAGTAACTGGCTGAGCATGTTGTTTATTTTCACTGTCTTTATCTCTTTTTATGAAGTGGTAATGCGTTATGCATTTAACTCGCCAACCATTTGGGTGCATGAAACGGCGTCTTTTATTGGCGGTTCATTATTTGTGATTGGTGGATTGTATGCCTTCGCATCTAACAAACATGTGCGTGTAGTGCTTATTTACGATGTTGTTTCTCAGCGTACCCGCCATTACCTTAATTTATTACACCATATCATCGGTATTATTTTTTCTGCATTGATGACTTATGGCGCTTATACACTGGTTGAAAGTGCATGGTTTTCTCCACTAGGCGAACTGCGACTCAATACTTCAGGTAGTGCGTGGAACCCTCCTTTCCCTGCACTCTTAAAAGCGGTTATCTTTATTAGCTTTTGTATTCTTACCATTCAATTTTTATTGCATTTGATTGCCGAAATCAAAGCGCTAAGGAAACACTCTCATGTTTGATTTATCTGCAATTGGCATCGGCTATGGTAGCTTATTAATGCTGTTTATGATGATAGCGCTACTGTTAACCGGTATGCAGCTAGCATTTGTGACGGGTTTTGTTGCACTCTTTTTTACCGTGGGTTGGTTTGGTATCGACGCACTTCCTTTGGTAACTAGTCGCCTCTATAGTTTTGTAGACAGTTATATTTTTCTTGCGGTGCCAATGTTCGTATTAATGGCCGCGTTATTAGACCGCTCCGGCATTGCCCATGATCTATTTGAAGCCATGAAGTTATTTGGCAAACGTTTACGTGGTGGTGTTGCGGTACAAACTTTATTGGTTGCGGTTATATTAGCGTCAATGTCAGGTGTTATCGGTGGTGAAACGGTATTGCTTGGTATATTAGCGTTACCACAAATGTTGCGCTTGGGTTACGACCGTAAACTAGCTATAGGTACAACCTGTGCAGGCGGTGCTTTAGGCACTATGTTACCTCCAAGTATTGTACTTATTATTTATGGTTTAACCGCCAGTGTATCTATTGGTGACTTATTTAAAGCCTCTTTTGTACCTGCATTATTATTGGCTATTTTTTATATTTTATATGTATTAATACGTTGTAAATTAAACCCTGCTTTAGCCCCTTTACCTACGGCGGAAGAACTCGCGGAAGATGCTAAAACACAACCTAACTTTTTTAAAGCCTTGTTCTTCCCATTGTTGTCAGTGGCAGTGGTACTTGGCAGTATTTATAGTGGTATTGCATCAGTTACAGAAGCCTCTGCATTAGGGGTTGTAGGCATTATGTTAAGTACTTGGATCCGTAAAGAGCTTAATATTTCAATGTTACAAGATGCCGCTATCTCGACCATGAAAACCTGTGGCATGATCATCTGGATAGGGATTGGCGCCAGCGCATTAGTGGGTGTTTATAACCTGATGGGTGGAATTGATTTTGTAGGCGACACCATACTAGCACTTAGTGGCGGTAGCCCTACAACAACACTGCTTATTATGATGGCTATTCTATTAGTATTAGGTATGTTCCTTGATTGGGTTGGTGTTGCGTTATTAACTATGCCTATTTTTGTACCAATTATTGTTAGCTTGGGTATGGATCCTGTTTGGTTTGGTGTTGTCTTCTGTTTAAATATGCAGGTCTCATTCCTTTCTCCTCCTTTTGGGCCGGCTGCTTTCTATTTGAAATCAGTGGCACCTAAAGATATTAGTCTGGGTGAGATATTCAGTGCACTAGTGCCTTTCATCTGCTTACAAGTATTAACACTTGGATTGGTGATTATTTTCCCAATCTTAGCCCTGTGGTGGAGATAATCGCGTTAAAAGTCGCCATGTTAAAAATAGCGGCGTTATAGATAATAACGTAATAACAGAACGAAAAAATAATAATAAAGATGGCCTAATAAGAAGCATAATAAATAAGGCCATCGAGCCATAAATCAGGCGTCCATTTAAATATTGAGGTTTTAATGCAAGTACAAAAAGATATTGCCGTGATCGGCTTGGGTGTAATGGGTGCGAACATGGCACTAAACTTAGCCGAGCGTGGGTTTTCTGTGGTCGCCTTTGATACCAATCCACTACGTAGCCAAGCGCTACTAACGCAACATCAGTCATTAACAGCGGCACCATTACAAACGGTGCAAGATCTAACACAATTAATGGCACAACTTACTACGCCTCGCCGTATTGTATTATCTGTTCCGGCGGGTCCTATCGTTGATATTATTTGCCAAGATCTAATTACTGCCGGCTTAGCACCCGATGATGTTGTGGTCGACACTGGTAATAGCCAATGGCGAGATTCCATTACGCGTCACCAAGCTTATGTGAATAAATTCCATTTCTTTACCTGTGCTATTTCCGGTGGAGAGCAAGGTGCACGTTTTGGCCCGTCATTAATGCCCAGCGGTGACAAAGCTGCATGGCAACAATTAAAACCGATGTGGCAAGCTATCTCAGCAAAAGTTGACCCAATAACAGGATCTGAAATTGCACGTACTCACGTTGAACAACCTCTACCTGAAGGCGAGCCCTGTGCTGAATACATTGGTCCAATTGGATCTGGGCACTTTGTGAAAATGGTACATAACGGCATTGAATACGCTGATATGCAAATGATTGCCGAGACAGTTCAATTCATGCGCCAAGTATTAGCCATGTCTGCCGTTGAAGTTGCTGATATCTTTAATCAGTGGAATAAAGGCAAGCTACAAAGTTATCTGATTGGCATCACCGCTGATATTTTACGTACCGTTGATCCTAAAACAGGCCAACCTATGGTTGATGTGATTCTAGATCAAGCCGGCCAAAAAGGCACCGGTAACTGGACAGCTCGTGAGGCTTTGGAATTAGGTGTACCTGCGAATGCGATTGCAGCTTCGGTATTTGCACGCTGTTTAAGCACACAAAAGAAAACACGTACTATTGGTGCATCACAATTAGCCGGACCAAAGGTACAAGCAAAAGATAAAGCACTATGGATAGATAAATTAGCAGACGCTTTATATTGTTCAAAAATATGCAGTTATGCACAGGGTTTTGAGCTGATGTCAGCTGCGGACAAAGAATATAACTGGCAACTTGATTATGTGGTGATTGCTAAAATTTGGCGTGCAGGCTGTGTTATTCGCGCCACTTTCCTGAATGATATTGCCGAGGCTTATCAAAACCAACCAAAACTTCCCAACTTAATGCTTGCAGAGCGATTTAGTAACGACCTTGCTAAAGGACAATTAGCATGGCGACAAGTATTGACCGAAGCAATCGGCCAAGGCTTACCAATGTTAACCACCAGCTCAGCGATCGGCTATTATGATAGTTATCGTGAAGCAGACTCGTCAGCAAGCTTAATACAAGCAATGCGTGATTATTTTGGCAGTCATACCTATCAGCGTAAAGATCAAGATATTACACAGCATTTCCATTTTGATTGGCACTTTGGTCAAGGCGAGCAAACACTTAATCATTAATCTGCATTAAAGATGACTTTGCAAGGAAATATGCTTTGCAAAGTCATCACTTCAATTTTTATTTCTTTATTTTAACTCTCTTATTTTCTTATTTTAATTCTCTATATTGTGCTCACCATTATTTTATGAGCATACGACGTATTAATAACAAACCTGCCATCATCCATCGGCTATGCAATCATTTATACGATTTATCGTGAGTTATAACTTGCATAAGAATACGCCAAACAAGCGCTGACAATAATCGCTAAACCTACGACTTGAAATAGCTGAAATTTTTGTTCAAAGAAGATCGCTTGTAGTAAAGCGGCAATAAATATATTTAAATAAAATATAGGAGCAAGTTCTGCGCTAGACAGAGATCGTTGGTACGCTTTCGTTCTGAATAATTGTGTGCCAACACTCAATGCTCCCATTAACACGATCACTGCCACGTAAGGAAACAACCAATAAGTAAATTCAGAAGTGGATGACTCCATTAATAACGTTGCAATGGGTAACACTAATATCGCCGCAATTAAAAAACTAACGCCATTAGTCATAAAGGGATTTAATTTAATTTGACTGGATTTGTACATCGATACCTGCGAACAAGCATTAAAAAAGCCCGCTAATAACCCTAGCAACATGCCCCACTGAAACTGCACACCGTTAATCACTCCAGATTGCACAATAACGCCAAAAAATGAAAAGACTAATGTCAGCACTATCGGCCTAGATATTGTGGAGCCATATAATATCCTTTCAATAATGGGGATAAACAGTGGGCCAGTGCTAAATAAAACCACTAACTCAATCAGGCTTAGTTTCGATAATGATAAAAAGAAGCAAAACTGCGTTAACGCGATAAAAATAGAACGTTTGCCGATCACCTTTGTTTCAGCGAAGGTTGGAAGTCTCGCTCTTAATATAAAAGCAGTACCTAACATAATAATCGCAGGGATCGTTAAACGGGCCATAAGTAATACATTGATAGGCACAATATGCTCTAAGTACTTAGCAAGAAAGCCACTTAATGATAAACATACAGTAGAGAGAAGCATTAATAAAAGAGGTGACATTAAGCTTGATACCTATTGTGATTGTAAGATGTGGAGCGCTTTAAGCAGGATAATCTGCTGTTAGATATTTGAGCACACGCAAGTCAGGAAGAGGCAATATAATAGACTATTAAAGGGAGTGAAAGTGATTATTAATGTTATTAAACAATATGCTATAAATACAATAAAAAGAATCAAGTACACTGGGTCTATTTGTATTGAACCGAGATTAAAAACAAATGTTTAACCAATGCCAAAGAGCAGAATGAGGCACGAAAATGAGTAGAGAAAATAACGTAAGACCATCTTATCCTCCCTGTTTAGGCTTTGCTAAGCGAAACACACAGCTTCAAAGAGTAATACTGAAAAATCGATAAACAACGCTATTTATGACTTGCATTCAAGCTTAATAAAAATGAACAATAGAGAGGTAAATATGAAAGGGAAAATCTCATGTTAATTTTTAACTGCACCAACGCGGCAGCCGATTTTTTTAGTGTTAAACGCGATGGTAAAAAAATCACCTGTATTGAACCATCACCACACAAAACGATTGCCGAATCGATTGCATCCCCTGTTTTTCCAGAGGATGTAGACCCACAGGAAAACGGTGCATTTCAATGGCAATGGGTAGTCCACTGCGTAACGATACAGCGCAAAAAATATTGGTTAGTAACCGACTACCACAGCCGCTATTGCATTATGTTTCCTGTCGGTAAAAAAGGCGATAATGTTGAATTTTTAAATAGCTTTGAATCAGGTCTTAAGGCAAATTTCCGCTACTGGGTAGATAATGCAAAAATGGGTCAAGATAAGGCTACACAATATATAGAGAAGTATAATGCGGCGATTAGTACCTGTGCATTTTATCAACGAGGCGACCGAAGTGTGCAAGGTAATATCAATACTACTGCTTGGTATTTGGAGAGCGTTTGTCTCGAAAAGGGGCATTTAACCGAAGCTTTGGATTGCTTATTATTTAGTGTAAGGGTATCTGAAATTCCAAAACCAAGACCTAAAGAAAAAGAGGATTTTTATACTTATAAAGCCTTTTATGCTTACTGGTTAAAAACCTTTTCTCCAAGTTTGTAGTAGCAACCAATTACGTTATCGCGATAAGCTAAGGACTGAATAAAGCATTTCGATTGGTAGCGGGTTATATAAAGTAATATCCTATTCAGGGGATAGACTTAACAATACCCCTTTAAAGGATATGTAAGTCACTATCCTTATTTACTGCCAGCAAGAACGAGTTACTTATCATCTGGGTGTTGTTGTAAATAGGCTTTTTTAGCCAGATGTTGGTTTTTAGTACTATCAGCCATTTTGACTTTATAGTGCAAGCCTGCTTTCGCTAACATGTGTGCCGCAACGGGAGCAGTGATCAACAAGAACATGCTTATTAACATTTCTTTTAAGCTCACGTGACCAAGTTGAACGCTGAAAAATATCATCGAAGCGATCAAAATAGAGGCACAGCCTAGAGTGCTGGCTTTGGTGGGAGCGTGTAAGCGCGTAAAATAATCTGGGAGTTTTGCTAAGCCAATAGAACCGATTAGCATAACAATGCTACCAAACACCAATAAAACACTTATTACTACTTCTAAAAATACAGTCATCTGCCTTCCTTATTCGATAATATCGCCACGTAATAAGTACTTACAAAAAGCTGAAGTACTTACAAACCCAAGAAGCGCAATCAATAATGCACTTTCATAATAAATGGCAGAGCCTTGGTGAAGCCCTAACAATATGATCAATGCAATGCTATTAATGTACATCGTATCAACGGCAATAATTCTATCTGGTGTAGTAGGACCAATAATTAAACGCCAAGTATTTAACGCTAAAGCACAACAAATTAGCGCACAAGCAATCAGGATAGCGACACTTAACATCCGAAAATCTCCTTTAAAGGTGCTTCATAACGATCTTTGATAAGGTTAATTAACTCTTGTTCATCTTCAAGGTGCAGCACATGCACATATAACCATGTTCGGTCATCTGACAATTCAACGCTCACCGTACCGGGTGTTAATGAAACACTACTGGTAAAAATGGTGAGTGGTAAAAGCTCTTTAATATCTAAAGGCACCGCAATGAAAGCGGGCTTTAAACCGCGATTGCTTTGCAACACACGCTTTGCTACATCGTAATTAGAGGCAACAATATCAATTAACAAGCGAAACAAATACATCACCGCCTTGATAGGTTTTTTTGCTACTGCTTCTTTCTCATTGAGAGGTGCGACAATCCAAGGAATAACAATCGCAAATACCGCACCTAACACCATATGACCACGACTAAAGTCATGTAAAATTTGCCACACCAACCATAATAATACGCTGTGGTAAGGCGTAGGAAACCAAACAAATTTACGTAATTTATCCATTATTTAGCGACCTCATTAAGTTGTTGTAAACTTAAACCTGCTTTAAGTTGCTCTGCAGCCAATTGTGTATAGTCGCTTACTGGTCCTCCAAAAATAACCATCAAAGGCAGTAACGCAACCAATATACCAATGGCCAAATACTGAATAGGATGCCCTTTTAGTGCACTGGTGTTTTCACCACTGGTTCGCCAAAATAGTGAAGTACCAGCCCGTGATAAGGCGATCAAAGCGATTAGCCCTCCCCCTAGTATGAGAGGGAAAACCCACATTGCTTCACTTGCTTTGGTAACTGATTGCAAAATCAATGCTTTACCAACAAAACCAGATAATGGTGGCATACCAATTAAACCGATTGCCAATAACACAAAGATAAAGCCTAAAACACCTGCCTGTGGCATTGCTCTAGCAGCAACAAAACGGTCTTCCGCTTGGCCACGTTGTTGTTGAATTAAACCTGTGAGCAAGAACATAGCAGCACAAGCAACAGTACTATGTAGCAAGTAATAAATCCCTGCTGAAGTAGCCTGTACCGTATTCAAACTGATGGTCACCAATAAAGTGCCAACGGATACAATGACCAAGTTACTACAAAGTACCCGCAAACTTTGACTAGCTAGTACCGCAATCGTACCAACAGCAATGGTTAATAATGCAATCGGCCATAACCAGGGTAAGGCGATATTCGCGAGTTCACCGGCTTGGTCACCAAACATCACACCATGTACCCGCCAAATACTGTAAATACCAACTTTAGTCATAATGGCAAATAGCGCAGCGACTGGCGTACTTGTCGTCGAGTAAGCTTTTGGTAGCCAAAAATGCAAGGGAAGCATCGCTGCTTTCAAACCAAAAACAGCCAATAACAATAAGGCACCAGACTTAGCGATCAGTAATTCGTTGTTTGAGAGTAATGGAATTCTATCAGCCATATCAGCAAAGTTAAGGGTACCTAAAGTGCCGTATAAAGTGCCTAATGCAAACAAAAATAGTGATGATCCAATTAAATTAAGGAATACATAATGGATGTTCGCCTGTATCCGTTGCTTTCCTCCTCCGTGGATCATCAGAGAGTATGAGGCTATTAACAACACTTCGAAAAATACAAATAAGTTAAATGCATCACCGGTTAAAAATGCACCATTAATACCCATTAATTGGAACATAATAAGAGGGTGAAAAAAGGCACCTGTTTTATCTTCTCCGGCACTTGCATATAGCGTTATTGATAAGCCTAAAATAGCACTTAAACACACCATTAATACCGAGAATAGATCAGCAACTAATACAATACCAAAAGGCGCGGACCAATCACCAAGTGCATATACTTGAATACCTTGCTGCTCAACCTTGAATAGTAATGAGAAGGCAACCACGACCAGAAAAACATTGGCGGTGATGCTCAGTACACGTTGTCGGCTTAAGGAGTTGCTTAAGCTTGGAAAAAGCAGAGTAACAGCCACAAAAAAAGGTATTAACACTGGGAATATAACTAAATGGTCAAACAAACTCATTAGGATTTTTCCTCAGATAGGGGATCAAAAGGCTCTATTCCATCTACGTGATCACTACCTAAGTCAGCGCGTCCTCGCATCGCTAAAATCACCGCAAAAGCGGTCATAGCAAATCCAATAACGATCGCCGTCAGTACTAACGCCTGCGGTAACGGATCGGCGTAATTTTCACTGCTGTTAAGTACCGCGGGTGCGCCTATGGTTAATCCACCACTGGCAAATAGAAATAAGTTAACAGCGTAAGACAATAAAGTAAGCCCAATAACTAAAGTAAAAGTGTGTCCACGTAGCATTAAAAATATGCCACATGCACTCATGAAGCCGACACAAACTGCGTAGACTAATTCCATTATCTTTCTCCTACTGTGAGTCGTTCTTTAGTCGTTAACTTGCCTAAGCTCGCTAATATAAGCAATGTCGCACCGATAACAGTGAAATAAACCCCGAGGTCAAACATCAATGCACTCGCAAGCTCAAATTTACCTATCCAAGGTAAGGAAACATATTCAAACCAAGAGGTTAAGAATGGTCGTTCAACAAACCAACTACCTAAACCAGTGAATCCAGCGATCGCTAATCCAATAGCGATCATATAGTGATAACTGATACTCACCCTTTTAGCCATCCAATCAACACCGTGTGCAAGGTATTGTTGAATTAACGCAATGGAAGTAATCAAACCGGCAATAAAACCACCACCAGGCAAGTTGTGCCCGCGCATAAATATATAAGCAGATATGAGCAAAAATAGGGGTAACAAGCTTTGTGAAACGACCAATAATAATACTGGATATTTCTCTTTAGCCCATAGTCGGCCATCGTAATCTTTAGTGCGCATTGATAAACGCATGCGAGCAATCACCTTATGAATACCCAATGCTGCAATCCCCAATACCGTTATTTCACCAAAGGTATCAAAGCCACGGAAATCAACCAGAATAACGTTCACTACATTGGTTCCACCGCCGCCTGCTTTTGCATTAGCCAAGAAGAACGCAGAAATACTATCCAAAGGATGGGTCATTAAAGCAAAACAAATACTACCAATAATACAACCTATTAATGATGCGATGGTCAAGTCACGCACAAAATGGCTAGGTCGACTTTTACTAGTTGGCGTTTGCTGAGGGAAAAAGTACAGCGCTAGTAATAACAAAATCACCGTTACAATTTCTACCGATAGCTGAGTAAGGGCTAAGTCGGGAGCAGAGAAATAAGCGAAGGTTATCGATACCACCAAACCAACTAGCGACAACATGAGTAAAGCGATGAGACGATAATGACTCCAAATTAAGGTTGCAAGTGAACCTGCAATGATCAATATGGCAGCAACCATCACGGCACCATTTATTGGCGTGCCAGGCATACTTCCTCTCGTTGTGTCGAGGTCAAACAAAGGCGGTGCGATCAGTAATAAAGCAAAGAAGCAGAGACAAAAAGCATAGCGTTGTAAAGAACCGTTCTCCAATTTAATGGTTATTTTTTGCGCCCACGTTACACAGGCTTGAATACACCCTTCAAATACCAATTTTGCATCAATATCTGGGAACATACCTGCAAATTTGAATAAATGTTTACGATTCAAATAAATCGCCACGCCACCAACAATAGCCAACGCACTCATTAGCAATGGAAGATTAAATCCATGCCAAATAGCAAGACTATATTCAGGTAGCGCATGGTTAAGCACCGCCAAAGAAGTACTTTCTAGTAACGGGCCAATAGTATAGTTAGGAAAAATACCGACCAACAAACAAATAGTCACTAAAATTTCCACGGGAACACGCATATAACGCGGTGGCTCGTGAGGGGTTTTAGTTAAACCTTTCGGCTCACCGTTAAAGAACACATCATGAATAAAACGCAGTGAATAAGCGACAGAGAAAGCACCAGCAATTGTCGCTAATACAGGGATTAACCAAGACATAGCACCTAAAATGCTTTGCTCTAAGGTTTCAGTAAAGAACATTTCTTTAGACAAAAAACCATTGAGCAGCGGCACACCCGCCATCGAGGCAGATGCAACCATCGCTAACGTCGCGGTAATAGGCATGTATTTCCATAATCCATTAAGTTTACGCATATCTCGTGAGCCAGATTCATGGTCAATAATACCTGCAGCCATAAATAATGATGCTTTAAAAACAGCATGATTCATGATGTGAAATATCGCAGCAATCGCAGCTAATTCAGTATTCAAACCGAGTAGCAATACGATTAAACCAAGGTGACTAATGGTCGAATAAGCTAACAGCCCTTTTAAATCATGTTTAAATAATGCGGTATAAGCCCCTAATAACAAAGTTAATAGACCAGTTAAAGAAACCACAACAAACCACATCTCCGTACCAGCTAATACTGGATAGAAACGTGCTAATAAGAAAATACCTGCTTTTACCATGGTCGCCGAGTGTAAGTAAGCACTTACAGGTGTAGGTGCAGCCATGGCATGAGGTAACCAAAAATGAAACGGAAATTGCGCAGATTTAGTAAAAGCACCAATTAAAAATAAACTTAGAATTGCAATATAATAAGGGCTTTGTTTTACCAATTCAGCACTGTTGAGGACGACGTCTAATTCGTAACTGCCAACGACTTGACCTAATAGGATAATCCCCGCCAACAACGCTAAACCACCAGCACCAGTGATCGTAAGAGCCATTCTAGCCCCTTTACGCGCATCGCTATTGTGTGACCAAAAACCAATCAACAAGAACGAGCTGATACTGGTCAATTCCCAATAAAGCCAGAGTTGCAGCATGTTATTTGACATAACAATGCCGAGCATGGCAGTCATAAACATGATCAAATAGCAGTAAAAACGCCCCATATGATCTTTTTCAGACAAATAGTAACGCGCATATAAAATGACCAGTAAACCAATACCTAAAATCAATATACTGAACAATGCAGCTAAACCATCGAGCCGAAACGATAACGATAAACCTAATTGGGGGATCCAATCAACACTCTTGCTAAAAGACTCTCCAGCAAATATCGCTGGCAAATCAAGAAGAATCAAACCAAGGGCAAGCGCTGGTAACAACGCAGTTGCCAGCGTACATGCGCTGCGACTCAGTTTATTGGTTAGTAAGGGGACGATAATCCCTAACATGGGTAAAAATGGCACCCAGAAATAATGCATTTAAGCGAAGCTCCGTTAACTAAGTAGTTGGTATTTTCGAACCACGATAGTGATTATTTGGATAAAAATCAATGTCTTATTATGTCTATATTTATTAAACCATTGATTTTAATATACTTATAATTTCACACTCAAGTTGCAATTCAAATAGTGTTTTTTTCTACGCTGATTATTTAGGTTTAGCTGAGACTTACTTTGTGTCTATAAAATTGTAATAAAGCCTATTTATTACCTAGGCAATTAAAGTAAAACAGTACTATTTGAATTACCACTAAAGTTAAAACTCATCATATTGAATATTTATTCAATATGAATATTCTTATCTAGCTTAGCTTACCATTCAATTAAATATACCAATAATAGTATTGGTTTTGAAATACTAGCGTTGTTAGGTAGTTGCAATAATATAGTTTTACGTAGTTGATATGTAATGACACTTAATTTTTGGGATTGTACTTCATGGCAGTTTCTTGAGGTTGGTAACGAATAGGCTCCATCGACATCTTATCTAAAGGTCATAAGTGACGGTATTGTTAGATTACTATTGACGATTAAAGCTATAACCTCAATCTAAACTCTAGTCACAATCAACCCGCATCCATTATTTTTGGCTGCAGAGCAATTTACCAGCATCCCATCAAACCTTAAGTGAGTTTTCACCTTCTTCTTTCAATAAGCATTTAAAGAAGCACATTGCTATTTCTTTAATTGTTTCGTTTCTGAACCAGAAAATATATTTCACCATCATCTAATCAACGCTAACCAAAAATAGTGTAGTCACCGATTTATATTGATGAAAACACCTAAATAATAACCCTGCGATATTACTAACTGACAGTTCCGCAGCACATAAAAATAAGTAACTACCTCTTAACTACTTAACAAATTTGTCATAAGAGAGAAAATACTATTAAAGCCTTACACTGTAATCATCGTCAGGCACCACCATACAACAGTAAAGCGGCATGACATTAAAATAAAAATGCGAAAAAATACAATAATATTTAAAAAGGAAGTATGCGATGACATTTTCAAATAAAAAAAGACAATCTACACAAAATAAATTTGAGCAAACTGCCCGAGATATCAATAGTGAAGACATTGAAAAAGCTGCACGTAATGGTGATAAAAAGCTGCAAGAATTGTACGAAAAATCCCCCGGTGCACTTATAAAACTATGGAATGATCTAAAACTCATGGTCCGCTTACTCAAAGACTATAGCGCAGGAACTTACACTGATGTCCCTTGGAAAGTAATGGCGTCAATCACTGCAGCCATCATTTATTTTGTATCACCTATTGATGTGATCCCTGATTTTATTCCCTTTGCAGGCTACATAGATGATGCTTATGTTATTAAATTGGCACTTGATTTTGCTCGTGATGATGTCTCTCGCTATAGAGCCTGGAGATCAATTAATCAACAATCTATTTAGGAGAAATTAAATGAAGAACACAAAAAGTGTACATACTATCATCCATGCTGCAGCGTCATCGGCAGCATGTGTTGGTGCTGGACTAGCACAGTTACCAGGGGCGGACATGCCGGTGATTGCAGGTATTCAAACGACCATGATTATTACAATAGCAAATAAATTTGGGGCTGAGTTATCTGAAGCAGCGGCCATGGATATGCTATTGACTGCAACAGCAAGCTATGGCGGTCGAGCATTATCACAGTACTTAGTTGGTTGGATCCCCGGTTGGGGAAACTCTATTAATGCGAGTACAGCTTTCGCATTAACAGAGGCTGTCGGGTGGGCAGCTGAACATCACTTTTCAAGCAATGATAAGCAATATAGCTCAACATAAAATTGGGGTTGAGCAACCGTCAAATGTATAAATTATTCGCTAAAAATAATTTGATCAGGATTCAGTTGAAGACCTAAATGCCCATTTTTGGTACGAGTACGAAACCCTTCTTCTGACATTTCTTTTTTAACGATACTAATTTCACAAAAAGTAATGCTTTTTCCTACCGCTATTTTCTTCAATTCACCTGAAATATCAAGTAACATACGGCTAACAATCGTATTAGATAAGCCTTTCTTTTCTATCGAATCAAAGCACTTTTTATTTACTTTATAACCCGCATTATCTTCTAACTCTTCTTTAATATCATCAAACCTATCAAAAGGTTTATCACCATTTAAATTTGTGCCAGAAATCTTTGAAAGCTCAAGAAACAAAGGATCATCCATTTTAAAATCAGTAATATCCTGACGGCTATAAATAGGCTCATCTTTACACGTCCTAGCGATGATTCGGTAAAAAGCGATCGTTTCAATAGGTAGGTTTAACTCAGTGCCATTTAGCAATACTCGGTAATCACGAGTAAATTCTAATACGTTTTCATTCGGTGTAAAAGACAATTGGTAAGCTTTAAGAATATCGCGGTAAGTTGCTTCTTGCGTTAGCATACCACCATCATTTTTAAGCGAATTATTTAATCTTAAAAAAGGAATTTTAGCGAGTTCAACAATGGCATCTTTTGCATCAAGAGAGATCTCTTCGCCAGTATTCCAGTTTTTAGAAGCAACAAAAGGGCTGGGCGTTTTAGTCGGAAACCAAAAATTAGCAGATTCAAATTCCGGCGCTACTAAAACGTGGCTCAATGTATCGCATGGTCGAGCAAATATAGAAAAGATATACCCCATATAAAAAGACATACTCTTACGCCCACCGGCAATGGAAGCATGAATAGCAGTATCATCATCTTTCACTAAAGTACGAACTGTTTGCGTTATTTGATCCGCCATTGATTCTTGATCATGTTTATTACGAATATCATTTAATTCATTCCCCTGTAAGTCTTTAACAATTTGAATATCTGTTGTTAATAGTGTCGGGATCGGTAAAGCATAATGCTCACAAAGCTCAGTTATTTTTTCATGCACCTTTAGTCTTTTAATTTCATTCGCGCCATGTAATGTTGTGAACACAATTATCCTTGAAGGAAAATTTTTATCCTTCAAGGCAAATAAGGTTTCAGTCACCACTTGAGGTGAGGAGCCTAGTACGGTCATTAATGTTGTTTTAACTGTCATATTGTTCTCATTATATTTTTAACAAATTTGTTAAAAGGTCAGATGGTCTCATTTGCAATATAATCCGCACCACAATGAGACGGTCACGGATGACTGCTCGCCAAATCACTGAATTAACTTATATTTCCCTAAACCAAAAGTCGTTTTTCCACCAATATGTAATTGTTCACCGATAAGTAACAAAGGTAATGACTCCGTGATTTCTCCACAAAAGCTGAATTGCCCTTTTAACCCACCAAAAGGAAGGTTTTTTTGTTCTTTTAATGAATAACGTTGCCAGTCTTCAAAATAACAATGAGCTGTACTTTTAAACCCACCTAATAGAGGTAGTTGTTGATTAACTTGCTCAAGCAAAGGTGAATCATCAACGACCCAAAAGCGACTTAATAAAATTAATCGTCGTTGAATTTGACGAAGGAAGAACTCAAGGGGTGGCGCATTACTTTTAACGATTCTACCTTGATGTTTCATACGTAAAGGCGTTATTAACTGTAATGCTATTTCATGGTTAATAGAGAGCTCGCGCGAACTATCAAGCTGCATCGAAATAGCATCGAATAACGTGTAGGTATGAATGCCTGTTTGCTGATTGGTTGGTAGCACAGAGCTCATACTTAATACTGAGAATGGTGTTCTATTTTTACCGAACCCCATCCTTTCACCCATTTTTAACGCAATAAATAAAGAATCAACAAGCTCAATAGCACTACCAAAAAGCGTTATCTCAAAATCAAACACTTCGTGCTGATGCCAATCCGTTTTATGATCAGCGTTTGGTGTAATAATATAAGGTTTGGGTTGTTGATTATCGTGCTCACCATAACAAATAAAAAATGCCTGCTCATCAGCCTGTTTAAGTGCATGACCAAACCAACCATGCAACATAGACCCTTTAAATGCAGGTAACACAGTATCTTTGTGAAATTGAATATAAACACGCAATTTCAGTAAAGAAAACTGTTGGGAGAGTTGTTGTAAAGGTGAATGCACTAGCATTGTCCCTCAAGATACTTAATTGCTTTTTCAACATCCTTGTCTGATAAGTTAATATTTTTATAAACTGATAATAAATATTTAGCTTCTTCATTTGTTAATGTTAACGCCTTAATATCTTTTAGAATATTGCGTAATTCTTTAATCTTATTTTTCTTTTCCGTGCCATTTAATTTATCTTGATCACTTTCGATAAACTCCAAAAATAATTTAGATTTTTCATAAAGACTCATATCGGAATTAGAAACATTAGCCTTTTCTTTTGCAAGCTTATCTTTAAGTGCTCTTTTTTCAAAGATCTCAAGATAAGTTTCTTGCAACGCTTTTTCATTGTTATGCCAAGTACTTTCTGAATCAAATAACTGTTTTAAACGACCCTTTCCAAAAGAAGGTGAACCGATAGGCTCATACTTACTTTCAACATCATTCAATGATTCATCATTATGGTCATTAATGGTAAGTGAATCTTTCGAATTTTTAACTACCTGAAAATCTTTTAATTTCATATATTCGAAATGATTTACATCACTAATACTCGTATCCGATAACTCTAATAAGTGATTAATTTGAACAGAAGTCTTCCAGCCATTTACTTTGTAATATACTTTTTCCATATGAGATTCAAAAGTATCAATATAAGTGTTTACCTTAGCCGTTGAAATGCCTTTTATTTTAATATTATTATCAGTAATTGAAAATTGAACAGCACCTGCACCAAGCGGTTTACCGTGACCTAACGAATGGCAATTGAATGAAGACCCACCTAACGTCAACGCCCATAATAGAGCTGAAAGTTCTTCTTGTTTTAAATTATGAAAGAATATTTTCCCAGAGAACTCACTACCCGCTTCAAGTAGTTCAAGTTTACTTTTAACTTTATTGGACTTGATCTCACTACTATCATTTTCTTTAAAATCCCTTTTTATCGGGTAGCGCTTCCAACCTGATAAAACAGAATTATCATTATTATAATCATTATAAGATTCAGGATCATTTTGTTGGATATAACCACCTAAGAAGGTTGCTTTAGGAGAAGATAAAATAACAGGAGCAGACGTTAAGTTATGCTCACAAGAATCTAAAGTTGCGTCTGAAAAAATAACACGACTTTTAAGACTCAATGCTTTTTCACGTAACGTACCGAACATTAATTCAGCCATATCAAAATAAGCATCCGCTGAATGGGCTTTATTTTGGTTATCCGCTAAATCCTTTGTACCATTTTTATAACTTACCCTTGGCATTCTTGCAAAACCTAACGAATGAACCTCAGAGCCTTTTTTCAATGCAAAAACCGGAATACCATGCTCTCGGTGTTCATTGTCTTGTAAATATTGAACCTGATCGGTTTCTTTACCTCTGATTTCGCAAGTCATGCTTCGGTGATTATTAAATAAATGCTGAACTTGGGCATCAACGTTAGAAGATTTAACACTGCGTTTATTATAAAAAAAGTAACTGAATTCATAATCAGATGCTTTTCCTTGCCCTTTTATACGTTCATTTGTGAACACACAGTGTCCACTCGTTGTACCTTGGTTAAAATCATCAGCCCAGCAATTTTTCTGCACACCTTTTGGGGCAGAGATATTTGCTTTAAATTCATTAGAAAGTTTGATCTTTTCATATTTTTCAATGGCCGTATCACTATTTCTAATATCTTTTTCCAAGACTTGATTCAACGTTTTATGCGATAACTTACAAAAATCAGATTCAGTAAACTCCCAGACTTTCTTGATTTTATTATATTTAATCCAGCCAGCCTGTACTTTGTTCTTTCCTATGACTTCTGTGAGGTAATGGCTTCGTGAAGAGATATCCCGAAACGAAAAGTGGCTATCATCAATTGCATTAAATTTACCGAAGCTAGCAATCTCTAACACACTACGTACCATGCCTTTTAAACTAGAGCCTGGAATAATAGGTTTGCCAGATGGGTCTCTCGCCCACTTGACCACTGAAATACCTTGTGCATCTTTTTCTTGCTCTGCACCAACACATAAAGGCGTTTTATTATTAAGGGTATATTCGATGGCACCTGACAACCCTTCTTCAAAAGGATGATCATGGCTCACTAAATGCGCCCAATCTGGCATATAAACCCACTTTGAAAGTGGGACAAAATGATAAGGTGCGTGTACTTGATCCTGTGTATCGTATGACATTATGCTCGCTCCTTCTCATTTGAAAATCCCACAAACTGTTGTGTTAATGGTAGCCAACGGCCTTTTTGGTCGCCTTCTTGTGATTGTCTCCACCAACAACGATATACAGCACAGGTAAATTCATTTTTTAAACTTTGACGTAACATCACTTTCTGTTCCGAAAAAGCAGTGATATCATCTGTGTCAGCATGACTCATCAACGTGACTTGAAAAAGATCTGCGCCAATCAACTTAACTTTTAAACTATTGTTGTTGTGTGCCCATTCACCTTCAATCAGGTCTTTTCGCGTAGGCTCCTCAGTACTCATCTCAACTTGGTCACGGTACATTACCCAACCTTCGGCAGGTGTGAACCCCTTAATTTTTTGAAGCATGTGTTCAGTGTTTAACTGCTCAGATAAAATATTAATACTCGCATTTGTTAACTTAGGTAACGCATTGCCTAACAACCTTGGATCATCTTGGCTGTGTACTTGTAATCTATTATAATTTTCTAAACTCATGCTTTAACCTCTTTTGTTAAATCACCTAAACCATCGATCCAAATGCCTTTTTCATTTTGCATCACCAAACTTGTGCCACGACCACTACCGGCCCCCATCGGCAATAAACCCAACTTAAGGTCATCTAACGTTTCTGCTAGTGCTTGTATTAAGGTTTCTGAAATACCTGCTCGGTTATCTAACCATAATTTCAGCGTAAACTCGGGTTGATATAATAGCTCTTCACTGTAAAGCGCACCGCTACGAACACCACCAGTAAAACGGTCAATACTATTATGTGTACGGATAATGGTATCTTTATAAATCAGTTCGCAATCATCAACTACTAACTTACCAGCAACGCTCTTATCATGATCATCATCAGCAAAACCAAACAGTTCGCTTAATTGTTCAGGGCGAGATTCCCATGTTTCATGATCTTCATCAGCAATCGTTTCAGCCCATTGTTGAGTCAGTTTTCGAAAATGGAAAGCAACACGATGCGCTAATATACCTTTCACGCTACTGCCACAAAGCACAGCTTGCTTTTCTTTAACAGATGCCTTTGAAGCAGCCCAAGTAATAACGGGCTCGCTATAACTCATAATATTGACATTATGCTCTGTTACTTTATTTCCCAATAACTCACTCCCCGCACCACAACGCCAATTGTCTAATGCTTTCAACGGTAAACTCATTGCGATTAAATGTTGTTTATTTGAAGGCAGTTTTATATTTTCGGTCGGTGCCGATATATTATTTAGCGCTTTTTGTAATGCATAGCCTTCTGCAGGGCCTTTAGCCAAATCAAAACATAACAGCTCACTTGCAACGATCTTAATTGCCCCTAATCCATTACGAGTACTTGCACCAAAGGCAAAGGCACGACTTTGCCAACAGGCTAATAACGCATCAAATTCACTTTCATCAACAAACTGATCATCAAACTGAACATTGATACTAAAACGACAGCCTTTAGGTAATAATAACAGATCAAATTTTGCCGTATCTTTAGCAACACCCCGGTCATTTAATGCAACTCGTTCACGGTGGTGTGGTCTCGCTTGTAATAAAAAAGAAAGCAAAGGATCTTTTTGTAAATCCTGTTGTGTTTTAATACCAACGACTGGCTTGTTTTGACTATCATGAAGTAAACCATTTGAAATTTTTAATGCAGATCGTTGTTGCATCGTTCCAAACCAAGCAGCACGAGCGTGATCACTTCCAAAAATATCTAATGCTTCTGCAACACTCGCCCAAACACCAGCAATACTAGTAGCAGGGATAGTTGGTAAACCATTATTATCACGCGCAAGTTGGGCGTCAAAAGCCGTTTCTCTATCGCCAGTATTAATCGCCATCGGGCTCTGAGTTTCAACCACAAGACGTACAAGATAACGTTTATTAATTGATGTTTTACTCATGGTTATCTCCTGGTGTTAATCCCAACTCGTCAACCATTTTATATAACCCTTTGTACGTTGATAAATCATAACGATTTAACTTTTCGAGTAACTCACGCATTTCAGTAACATTTAAGCCACTTAACAGATCTTTGGTGAATGCAGAAAAATCAGTATTGGTCTGTGCGCCACTCCAACTAATACCCCAGCCTAATTGATCATTGTCTGGCTTACAGATTGCATTTTTACCTTCAAAGACAGCTGCAGCCCATTTATTTTCTTTAGTGCGAATAAGTGTGCTTATTCTACGCCACTGGCTACTTGACGGACCCGCTTCATGACTATTCAAAATATTGTTATAACGACGCGCATCTTGGTAAGCTTGGACTATTTGCTTGAGCAATGAATTAACGCACTGTTTACGAACAATCGATTTTTTATCTTCACTCACTTTTTCTTTAACCCATGAAAGCAAAGCAGATGTTGTCGCAACCTCGCCTTTTTTGTCTACACCAGCTTTAATAATCACAGGGTTAAATAGCAGCTCACCATTAGATAATGAAGATTTAAACGCCCAAGCCGGATTAACACTGACCCAACCTAAACCTTGTTGCTTATTAAGCCCAATACCAGCTTCATTCAATGTATTTATTACAGCTTGGTCGACTTTTTGGTCCAAGTCATAAACTAAAACGGACCCTTTGCTAATTAAAACCTGCTCACTGTCCAAGCCACCTCGTTTTTGATTAAAACGACTACAACTTGTACTGCGAATATAGCTTTTCTGTTTATTCAAGTTGCCACTTAACAACGGATTAATACTTTGTAGCGTCGGTGTAAAAGTAGGGTTACCAAGATCATCCAAACATTCGCAATCACTCAAGCACCATATTACTAGCGTATTTTCATTATTGGTTGGTTCAGCAATCGTTGGTGAGTTAATCACATCAACGTGCACGCGTCCAAACTCACTATGACGAGAACGGCCAATATTTATGCCATTATTTAACGTTGTTTTTAACGTATCAAGTAACACATCATCTTCACAATCAATCCACCCTAAAAAGGTTTGTGCAGGTTGAATATATGAATAACTAAATAATTGGCTTTCTTTAGCGCCACCAGTTTGATTATTAATCGCCGTTTTAGTCGTTAACCCTTGTTTAACGACGGCCGATTGCGCATCACTATTAATATAACCATCGCGACATTGTTTATATTGCACACCCTCTTGGCGCTCAAAAGACACACTGGCATGGTTGCTTATTTCATTGGCGTTATATTTTCCCGTTGAATCTAGCGCATTTTTACCTTTTAAAAAATGCCAACTAGCCGGCACCGGTAAAGCAAGCTGATTATTCACCAATGGGTAACAATGACTAAATACACATTCACCCGTATGGAATAACGTCCAACTATCTTGTTCACTTAACGCGACATAATGCTTACTGGCCAATGCACCTAATATCGCGCTACCTGGTATATAATCTAAACACGCATCATTATTTTCAGAACTATTGTTTTCACTGACGATAATGGGGTCAATCGTTTTTAACGTATAATATAAACGCATTAAGAATCTCCCTTAACCTGACAAGAAACAGAAACAGCACCTAAACCGCGATGACGCTTTGCACCGCATTCAGTCACTAACGTCAATGCACCTTCTAACCACTGTTGAAACTCAGGAAAGTCACCATTTACGGTTAATTCTGCGCGTAATTTCATTGGCACAACCACTTCAATACTTCTTAACGCACCTTTTTTAGCCACTCCACTTTTTTTATCGATCGCAGTGGACTGCAAAATACGGAAAAGATGCTTAATAGCCCCTTTATTTTCCAAAAAATAATCCGTTTCTGATTCACTTAATTGAGCACTACTTATTTGAATACAGCCTTGCGAGTATTCGCCTTCATTTTCATAACCAAAAAGATCGCTAAGCACATTGCTATCAGCAAACCAAGCATTGTTAATTGCAGTATCAAACGCTTGACGTAATAACCCTTTAATACTTTTACCCGGTAAATAAGGTAGCTGTAGATGATTTTTTAATGCCAGTGCATCCGCATAAGCACCGCCTTCTTCGCCGCTCCCGATATGCCAATCGCTTTTAATATCAAAGATTAAAATATACTTATTCATTATTATCACCTTCATCTGCAATCACCGGCTGGAAATGGTCAACAATTAATAGGTCGTTAATAATACAATTCAACACACCATTTTCTTCGCTATACCACCCTTCAATAGCATCAGCCTTTAATAATGCTTGTATAGCATCACTCAAATGACTCATCGCGTTATGGTCAGAAGCCAAAGACTTAACACGATTAAACATCGCTTGCGCTTCATCTAAATCACCTTGAGAAAGTAACGTCGCCATTTGTCGCCATTTAGCCGGAGTCATTGCCTTATGTTTACTGATGTCATCTAAACGCTTCAGGTTATTGGCATAAACCTCTTCAACAAAATAAGCACTTTTACCCATAGTAATATGTTTATTATTATCTAAAGCAAATACTTGAGATTGCTCAAAAGCCTGATCAAACGAAGAGGAAATCGCATTTGATATACGATAAAAAGCGAGTGCAGCTGGCCCAACTTCTGTCTCCGATTTCGTTATACTTTTAGTGAGCTTTTTAGCATGTGCACATAAATCTTCAACCAAGCTCAAGCTATTTATAAACGGGTGCCCGGCTTTGTTATACAAAATGCCACCGCTTGCCGTTAAATAAGGTTTCATGCCACTTGCTTTTAAATGTTGATCGTAAATAGGCGCTAACGCTTTTTCAGAAGCGACTTTAAACTCTTTGCAAAATATTTGGCTAAACGTTAAGGCTAAATCGGCACGACATAACAAAGTAACATCATCCCCTCCTAATACAATGGGACGCATCGGTAAGTATTTTTTATTACCTTCACTTTTAATGGTATAAGTTGCATTATCGACAATCCACTGCGTCGCTGTTTGTGCAGCTTCAATGGTTGCTTTATTTAAAGCATCAGAAAACTGTCTGAAAGCATGTTGATAAATATTGTCATCTACCCCTTTTAATGCATCTTTAAGTCCCATTAACAAAATGCCTAACCCGTTGCCATCAATATGAATTAATGCAATATCACGTGTTGCTACCAAGTTTGTGGCTTTAGCATCAGCATGTGTTTGAAACTCTTTTTCAATATCAACCGGGTAATGGATTTCGCCTCTTAATTCAGGAGGAGTAAACCTATCTTGTAATGCCGCATTATCTTTCATCTCCAACGCTTTATAAGCTTGGCGATGATGCTCAGTATCAAGGTCTACACTATCTTCATTCATGGATGCTTGAAAGGCGAGTTTAGAAAGAGGGACAGCGACCTTGCCTGAACGTTGATAACGCGCGCTAATAGCACTTGCAAAAGGAAATTTAATAGTAGGGTTATTTCGGTCAGTCGCCAGCTGTTGGTGAGCTAAATCTAATGCAACTGGTAACTTATCTGCATGTGTTAACGCATCAGTAAATTCAAGGGAAGGGAAAAGCTGTTGTAAGGTTAATGTCCATAATGAACGTAACTTAAGGAGCGGTGTTTCGCTTTGACAATAACAATAAAAAGCCCCCCCTTTACAACGTAAAAAATGAATACTATTTTCATCATTTTTAGTTTTATCGAGCGCCAACAAATCAGAATCAAGACCAGCATTTAACAACACTTGGTTTAATACACTCTCTTTTTCAGAGTCGATCAAATTATCTAATCGCTCACTTGCAGCAATCACATCCTTTAATTTACCAGATCGAAAAAGGTATTGTTGAATAGACTTCGCTTCAAACAAATAACAGTAAATCATTGTTTCCCCTATTGTTGTTAAAAAACATGAGATAAATCATAATAAAGTAAATATTTATAAATATCATTTAATTAACTAATTATAGATACATTTATTTTGATTTTTTTGAAACAAATTTGTCAAAGTTCAAGCAACTACAAAATATTTTATGATGGTTCCAGTCAAAAACGTCAACTGGAGATAAATATGAGTGCATTAGTCATCATGGAAAAAGAAACAAGGTTATTTTTACGGGAAGGTCAAATATGTTACAAGGCAATCTCAGATACTAGCCGGTTATTGCCTTGGAAAGGTATTACACACTTAGTGATCGGCAAAGGTGTAGACATATCAACTCAACTTATATTACGCCTGGCAGAAAAAGGTATTTCTTTACTTATTCATGGCACAAAAAATAATGAGCTAGCTTCACTTGTCCCTTTAAGAACACCGACATCCCCAATAAAATTACAACAATACCAAGTATTTTCAGACCAACATTGCTGCCATCGATTATCGATTATGTTATTAAAAGTGAGAGCTAATATGCAATTTAATAATTTACGAAAACTACAACTGCCAGTTAGTGGGGATAGGGTCAAAGAGCGAGAGCAACTACAGACAACCCCAAATCTAATGCTACAAGAAGCCAAAATAAGCAAACAATATTGGCAACAACTAACCACTATTTTGCAACCATGGGGCTTTACAGGGCGTATACGCAGACCACCAACAGATCCAATTAATGCTTTACTTTCATTAACTTCAGTAATGGTTGATGGCTTGTATAATCATTCACTACTTATACAAGGTTTAGATTTAGGCTTAGGATTTCATCACCAAACGGGTTACCGAAGACAGAGTTTGATTTGCGATTTAAAAGAGCTTTCGCGTGCAGATTTAGAATATTGGGTTATATCGATATTCTTAAATAAGCAACTCACTCAGGCACATTTTGAAAACAACAACGAAGGGTGCCGACTCAATAAAGAAGGGCAAGTACTTTTTTATAAAGCTTGGTATGCTTTTGCTGAACAACATAAAAAACATGTCGATTATGTCTGTAAATTGGCTAAAAAAGTCATATTAAGGGAGGTTAAGCATGCTAAATAACAAACCAATATGGCTTATTAGTTATGATATAAGTTGTGCTAAGCGGCTAAAAAAAGTACATAGAATATGCAGTAGTGAGGGCTGGGCACTGCAAAAATCACTTTTTCTATTTTGCATTAACAAAGCAGAACGTTTATTAATATGTGCAAAACTTAACGAAATTATCGACCTCTCCGAGGATCGCCTTTTGTGTATTCCATTTTCACCGACTGATGGTAGTTTTCACCAAGGTAAGCAAGAAAAATGGTTATTAATCCATTCAGATCCTCGTTTGGAAGGCTATATTCTTTAAACAAAGCATAATCTAGGCCAAATAAAAAAAGAGTAATATAAGCAACTGATGTTAAAGTAAAGCATAATTATTGGCTGCTATATTGCTTAATTGATAGAAAAACATAAGTGACTAGGTCTACTTTTTAACGTATTATTTAATTTATATAAATCAATATGTTGTAGTTTCATGCTCTATCAACCTAAAGAACGCCCTGAACTAAGGGATTAAGACCCTATGAATAAAAGTCGACCTATGGGCTCTATTTCAATCAACCTAAAGAACGCCCTGAACTAAGGGATTAAGACCTCCGTCTCTGTTGGCTATAGTACTATGGTTAGATCAACCTAAAGAACGCCCTGAACTAAGGGATTAAGACTTGGAAAGGTGGTTGCCAGATTGAGATGCTACGATCAACCTAAAGAACGCCCTGAACTAAGGGATTAAGACCTTGACAGGTGGCGCGTTAAACTCTATTGCATTCATCAACCTAAAGAACGCCCTGAACTAAGGGATTAAGACGCTTCCTCGGCACTGGATGTGAGGGGGCTGTAGAATCAACCTAAAGAACGCCCTGAACTAAGGGATTAAGACGGCATTGTGTATTGCGCATCTCCCTCGTAATTGTATCAACCTAAAGAACGCCCTGAACTAAGGGATTAAGACGAAGCCACTTGGTACGAGGTAACTTCAGCCTTATATCAACCTAAAGAACGCCCTGAACTAAGGGATTAAGACGAACTCGGCACCTGGGAAAGCCTCTTTAAGTGCACATCAACCTAAAGAACGCCCTGAACTAAGGGATTAAGACTTAGGAGACTTCGCTTGTAACTTACGGTATTCTTATCAACCTAAAGAACGCCCTGAACTAAGGGATTAAGACAACAATTGAAAAGACGCTTCACCGACAATATCAATCAACCTAAAGAACGCCCTGAACTAAGGGATTAAGACCTCATCAAAAAACTCACTATCACGGCTACACCAATCAACCTAAAGAACGCCCTGAACTAAGGGATTAAGACCCAAGTATTGCGTTCATTAAATCCTTGTTCACCTATCAACCTAAAGAACGCCCTGAACTAAGGGATTAAGACATAGAACTGAAGTGTCTATATGGTGTATATTCATAGATCAACCTAAAGAACGCCCTGAACTAAGGGATTAAGACATTACCTGTATTTCGAACGTGCGCACCAAATACATCAACCTAAAGAACGCGCTGCTCTAAGGCGGTTAAGGCTTATGTTTTTCAATGAATGATTCTGATAGTCGAGGGCAAAAACTGAACAATGCCCTAAGTAAAGGGCATAAATAAGGGGGCAAATAAAATATACAACAAAAATATACAACAAAACTATACAACAATAGGTTGTAGCTATTTCTGCAATATAATCATTTATTGGTGTGCGACGATAATAAGTTATAAATGGAGGTTGTAAGTGGCTTTACACTAAGTGATAGCTCTTGAAGTGGTGATTCTGTTCTTAATAAACATAACCCTGTATCTTCATTATGACTAATAGCATAGGCGATATCTTTACTCTTATAATATTCAATATCCCAGGTATATATTGCTTGTTGCGTAAAACCTTGGTTTTGCATAGAGGTAAGGTAATGCGGAATATCTTTTATCACACGTCCTTCATCTAAAAACTCAGTTTGATGTGCACCGTTAGCTAAAATGGTCATTTTTTGTGAGATAGCTAAAGCGGACTCATCGTAGCTGTTTTTAGCAAGTTTTCGATATTCATTTTCAGGTTGCTGAGGATGGAAAAAGTAAGTTTCAGTGAATTTTCTGACTCTTTCAAGCTGCCCATTCAACAATCTCTTTCCACGTTCCACTTGTTCTTTGTTAAGTAGATAATAATAGGCCGTTTCGTGTTTTTTACTATTATGCTCTTGGATAAGGATTGGACTATTATCTTGAAAGTACTCAGCCATTTTATCGATATATTTATCACCTTCCATGATATTGGTTGCCAGGTTATCAGCTGATAATGTTTCAAAGTGTTCTGGGTGAAGAAAGCAAGGAAACTGTTTCATTTCAGCAGTGAAGGTAACACCTCTGTTTAATAAACAAACATTGCAACCTCGCGCACAAGGACAATGTTGCAACTCAACCTCTAAATGACTGTTTTTATATTGATACACATCCTTTTTTTGGTTTTGCCATAATAATGTTAATTCATTATGTAAACTGCTTTTAACAGCTCCTAATGTGTAAAAATAGGGGTAAAAATCTTTTAAAGCTTCTGTAATTAATAACTCTAAAAATTTTACTGATGTGGCTCCACTTTGTTCTGCATAATGTAAAATAGCATCAAGTGAGTTTTTGGAGGTATTAATGTCTTTCAAAAGTACAATATTAAGTTTAAAGGGTATGCTTGCCTTTTCAATCATGGTTATTTTCGATTTTATTTTATCTAATAAATCGTCGCTTCCAAATTGTTGTTTTTTCTTGCGATGTACTATTTCAAGGTATTCATCATCTAACAAACTATGTAGCGATAAGTTAAAGCGCACTAAACTTGGAAAATTTGATAACCTATCAATAATATGTTGATTGATTCTTTCGCCATTAGTGACAATTGTGATCTCAGGAAGGTAATTGATTTTCTCCATATAGTCTAAGCACGCGCTAATCCCCTTCCAATTTAAAAGAGGCTCCCCCCCTGTAAAGGTAAAATCATCGTATCCGAGATCTGCAAGCTGCTTTATAACGTCGAAAAACTGTTGATGCTGCCCTTTTTCTCGACGAACCTCCATTTCCATACCTTCTTCATGACAAAAAAAACAATGGTAGTTACATTTTTCAGTGATCGAAAATCGAACGGCTTTACGATAAGTTATCTTTTTATGATAATGATCTGATGCATGATAGTAGTTTAATTTTAATAGGCGTTTTATCGTTGAATCACAAGCTGACGCTAAAAAGTATAGCTTTATGTTTGTGATATTTTGTTCTGCAAGTGCAAGTTCTAATTTAACTAAAGCAGGCAAAATATCAGCGGTCGATTTCTGTATCTGTAGTATCGCGGTGTTTGATTCAATCTTTAATTGATAATAAACCCCCATAAACGGTGAGTCGTAGAATGCATCTTTTAACATGGGTAAGGCCTTTGAATTAAATGAAGTGCAGGAGATTATCATTGTGATGACATCGAAAAAGCAATTAAAGCACCTATTAAGGAGTAATTCAGGCTAAAGTTAACATTTATTTTTATATCATCATCTTTTAGGGTGTTATTATCCAATGAGCCTATTGTCAAAATGTATTGCTTCAAAAGGATGAAGCATTACCGAAGGCTCTTATCTACTCGTTTTTATATAAAATAAGCAAAATATATTGCGCCACTTAGCCTTCAATTAAATAAAGCTCTTATTTAAAGACCAAAAAGATTAGCAATGCCACTTACCAAACTTCGCCCTGTAGAAGCAATAGATTTGCCAATATTGACAACTGCATTAAAGGTACTCACAACAGTATTGCTAACAATATCAACCGCTGCACTTGAAATGTCACTAACTACTGCCATTAATGATTCTGCCATCGATTTTTTAGTTTCGTTAGTGTAGTCCTTTAAATCGTCATTGGTAGCGTAAAGACTGTCATCTGTTGTCATATTGTCTGCTATTTTATAACGCTTGTTTGCCGGTATGTTTTGCACAATAAAGTGAAGCAATTTGGCAAGGTTGTAAGGGTTTTGCTTTTCTAATTCATCTTGGTAGCCAGCGCAATAATAAATAGGTTCAATATCTACGCCAGTATTTTCTTTAATACGAACTTGTGTTGATTTTACTTTTGCTTCTAGCTGCTCAATTAATGCCTTTGTCGGGCGATTTAATTGGTGATCCCATCCTTTTCCGTTCATTGCCATGTCTGCTTGGTTAATAGCAATTAAAATACGACAATCATTATTCCCTATATTAGGAATAATAATTTTCTCCAATAATCGGTAAGTTGTTCCATAGTCTCTACTGCCACCATCAAGCAATACAAGCACTAAATCTATTTTACAGTGTCCTTCCTCATCGGTTTCATTAAGTAGTTTACTTATGCCCTGAGCGTGGCGAATATCCTCATTGATACCATCCCCAAAACCAGGACTATCCAATATTACTAAGTTATCTAGTGTATATTGCTGAATGTCCATTGTTTCTGGCATGCTACTCATTCCAACGGTCGCAACATCGGTTTCAAATAAAGCGTTGATAGTAGAGCTTTTACCTGACCCTGTTGCACCAGTGATTAACAAATTAACTTCTTTTTTTTCCATTTTTATAATGTTGTTTAAAATGGTTTTTTTATCTAATTCATTAATAGCATCTAACGACATTAACTTTTCTTTTAACGTCTTTAATAAATTCTCTTTTTTCGATGACTTTTTCATTCACACACTCCAAATAACGATTAATAAAATAATATTTTTTGTTGTATTAACATTAAGAAAACAATCCGAAAAAACCACCTATCACGCCACCAATCACACTACCGGCAACCTCGCCTGCAAAGCCAAAACGTCTACCTATACGCCCTCCCAACTGCGAACCTTGTTGAACGCCATTAAGTACTTGCCCGAACATATTCTTACTGATTTTTTCTTGATATTTCTTATCTTCTTCACGCTCTCCCCACATTTCTTGCTCTGGGTTACTTTCAAGTATGACAGTGGCTGCTTTGTTTTTAGGCGTATGTTTAATAATAAAATAAAGCAATTTTGATAGGTTGTAAGGTTGCAGTCTATCGCTCTCTTCTTGGTAACCGGCACTGTAATAAATAGGCTCAATATCAACACCCGTTGACTGGTTAATACGGGACTGTGTTGAGATCACTTTTTGATCCAAAAAGTCAATTAATGCTGGAGTTGGTTGGTTCATTTCACTGTCCCAACCACGCCCTTTTTTCGCTTGATCAGCTTGATTAATAGCCACTAGAATACGATCTTTTCGTTGCTTACCAAGGTACGGTATAAGCACTTTGGTTAATAACTCATAGCTAGTGCCGTAGTCTTTTTGACTACCATCTAAAATAAGCAAAACCATGTCGATTAAGGCTTCACCATTTTCATCGGTTTGTTGTAAAAGATCGATTATCTTCTGACTATGGCGTTTGTCATTTTCGATACCATCTCCAAGGCCAGGGCTATCCCAAATAGTTAAACCACCAAGAATATATTTATCAATATCCATGGTTTCAGGATCAACGCCCATCCCTACCCGAGTGACTTGTTTTCCAAACAATGCATTAATAGTGGAGCTTTTACCTGAACCTGTTACACCTGTGATCAACATATTCACTTTTTGGTTACGCATTTTTTGGATGTTTTTTAACATTTGAATTTTATCTGCTTCATGCAATGATGCATTTTCACGGATCTGTTTTTCAATCTCATTTAATTTATTAACATCATTCATATTTAAACTCTCTTAATTTATTATTTTTAATCGCTATTTATGCAATATGAAGCATTAAGTTCCGACGTACTTCTGGCATGGCATTGATGATGGCATCCATAAAAACATCAAGGTTAAAACCTTTATCAGCCGAGTAAAAAATAGGACGCTTTACCTCGATACCACAGGCCGATTTAATACGAGATTGGATAGAACAAGCCTGCTCTTCTAAAAATTCATGGAGAGATGAAGTGGGCTCCCCTTTAGTGTCATCCCAGCCTCGGCCTTTTTTAGCAACATCTGCTTTATTAATCGCAATCACTACTCTTTCCGGTTCGATATTTGCTAAAATAACGTCATTAATAAGCTGATAAGTGCTTCCCATATCACGATTGCTACCTTCTATTACGATCACAACCATGTCGATGAAGCCATATGTATTACCTTGCATTGGATATGTTTTATGCAATAATTCTATTAATTTTTTACTATGCTTTTTATCTGACTCAATACCATCTCCGAGACCAGGAGTGTCCCAAAACCGTAATTCACCATGAAGTTTGTAGTGATCTAAAGTCATGGTCATAGGGTCACAACCGTATCCAACTTTAGCGATTTTTTTGTGGAATAAAGCGTTTAATGAGGTTGATTTACCTGCTCCCGTTACACCTGTAAACATTACATCTAATGGACGAAACCCTGCTTTATTAAGGTTTAATCTCATCTCTTCGATACGATAATCAATGCTATTAAAATGTTGTTTATTCATAATTTAATTCCTTAATAAAACACAATAGTTACCAGTAAAAAGATTGCCTCACCTGTATACTTCTAAGTTTTTGATAGGTAAAACGAGTTAAATGACGATTAATCGTCGAGTAACCATTTAACAATTAATAATGCAAACATGTTCATATCCTTGTTGATTCGATGCTTTATAAAATTGGCGGTTAAAGTAATATTTAACGCTCTCTGCTTTGTTGTTATTTAATATACTGATTTTTTGTATTTATGATGCCGACACAAATTTGTCTAACACCAGTTAACTGCTGACGATTCATCATCGAGTAGCTATTTAGTAATTAATAACGTGATCATGTTCCTCCCCTTGTTTATTAGATAATTTGTTAAATAATTATTTTATGTGTTCTGCTTTATTGGTATCTAAAAGGCTGTTTTTTATATCCTGATACGAATAAAAATTTACTTGAAAAAACTTACAAATCGTTAATGCACAAAAATAGTGTTTTATTTTATTGTTGTTCTTTGTAGCTTATTTAATTTTTTTAATGAGGATAGATAAGAGCTAAAACTTGCTGGATAAGATAAAAAAGAGGAGCTTGGATCAATATTAAGCGGCACTGAAATTAGAATAAGATCATTATTTTGGTTCACTCCTTTAGAATATAAATATCAAAGACATTCAATGTTTTCCAGCTAACTTTCTGACTTTTAAATCAACATGGCTTTATAATATTTGATATCTATATTTAGTAATAAAAAAGTGATATTTAACTTTAAATAAATACGCCTAATGTAACTATAATCATCCTAAAGCGAATAGAGGCATTACAGCTAAAGCGCATGTTTTTAACCTTTTAGGTTGGCTAATAAACCAAGACAGCAGCAGCTTTATTGGTTATCAATACTGAGAATGGGATAGACTTTTAGGTCTATAGACAGAAGAGTAATAATCTAAAGTGCAGTACGACTTTAACGCCTTTCTATTATTCACTTGAATAATAATTATCACTATATTAAACAAAATAAACTGACTTCAAAAAATATTGAAATCAGTAAAGTTTAAACGAGAAAAATAAGTTCAAAAAAGCTAAATAGTAGCTAGATATAAGATAGCGATGGTTGTATAGGCCGCATTCTCAAATTTACTTAGCGGCATAATTTAACTTTTACACAAAGATAAATAATATTGTTTTACAAGGTTAATCGCCCTGAATAATTTTACGTACTCGGTCTTCCATTGCCTTAATATCATTATGATGATCAACTATATCTATATTAAGTAATCTAGCCCGATCTTTATCTCGAATATCAATATCACGGTAGCTCATGATAATTCCTTTAGCTCTAATACCACCTAACGAGTTTAATAGGGTGCCTAATTTATAGACAGCTTCATCGGCTCGACCATTTTTACCTGATATGTTTGCTGTTTTGCACTCGAATAAATACAATCGATTATTCAGTAAGAAAGCCACATCAATTTCATTTTTTATCTCTTTTTGTGTTTTTTCAGTCGGTTTAACAATTAAGCTGGTAATAATTTTACCTTTACCGTCAAAATACTGCTTATTAATCCCCTGTAATAGAGTGCAAACATACAACTCATACCAACCACCATTAGCAAAAAAGCGTGCTTCTTCAGATTTGAAACGAACCTTTTCTGCTAAGAGCTCTATCAATCCAACGCGATCTAGGTCATCAAGCAAACTACCGACGGGATGATTCTCATCTTTTTCTTTCCCCTCTAAAGGCACGGTTAATTTATTTTTATCACCACGTGAAGCTATATAATTAAGCATACCAATAGCAATTTTTTCCGATTTGTTTTTATCGGTTGCCCAGTCCTTTACCAACGCTTTATAATCTGATGAACTAAACAAAGGAGAGTCAGAAATAATGTCATAACCATGAGCAACCAAATAGCTAGAAATTGCTAAACTTGCCTCAATTTCGACGCTGACTAGACTTTGTATACCTGCTTTAAATAACCAATTCAATTTATTATCATCGACATAAAATACGGGTATATCTTCGTTATAACAATACTCGTATGCTGCTAATGTCATTGGTTTAGTACCGCCATTACTATTGAAAACGATTTGTTTATCTGGGTAACCTTTCACCGCATTTTCAACTGTCTTCTGTATTTCACCCCAATCATTCGAAAGCAGATCAACTGAGCTTACTTTTATTCCATTAGGTTTTAATGCTTTGGCAATATTTTCATCTATCTTTTTATTTTTACTCCAATCACTTACTAATAAAATAAGGTGTTTACACTCTATCTGTGGAGATAAAAAGGGTAATATAATTGGATCTGGCTGACCAGAAGCAATGGCAATAATAGCGTCAAATTTCATTCGAATTCTCTTTATATTAAGTTAGATATGTTAACTTTTTATGTGACTGCCAGCGCCCCTTTAGGGGCGCATTCATAATAAAAACTTGTTTATTTAATATGAATATTTTTACCTAGCTTACCATTCAATTAAATATACCAATAATAGTATTAGTTTTGAAATACTAGCGTTGTTATGTAGTTGCAACACAGTTCTATGTAGTTGATATGTAGCTTCTATGCAATCGTAAAGTAATTATTTGGATCGTACTTCAGAGAAATATCTTTAAGTTTGTAACGAACAATAAAAAATTCACTTACAAGGGTAAAACCAGCTAGACCTGAGAGCAACCCTGTCCTACAACCTGTAAATTGCCTATCATTAACTTAATCACATTAAAGATAGATCATTATGAATAAAGAAGAGCTAGAAGCATTCGCCCTTAAAGCATCAAAGGGCTTAAAGTCCCACCGATTAACATAAGTTTTTGTTTGGCTGAGAGGCACCTTATAATTTAAGCATTTCCTTTCTAGATCACATAATTTCTAATAATAATCGACGCGCTCTTAGTATGTTCGTTTTTTACATCATCTTTATTATTTAATCCATTCATATACTGGTTATACCTGTGGAATATAGCCAAACGTTAAACAAATAATCTCATCATTGTCGTTTAGGTATTTATTAATAACTTCCTCAACAGCACTATTGTTCATTTACAAAAAAACATCAGAATAATATTTAATATCACGTTTAATCAATGTGGGTATAAGTACAATATTATTAATAAATACCTAATGAACTTTTATCAATGAGATTTAGTGACTTTATTTTCTAAAGGTAGTGTTAGCAACTTTTTAATATAGTGAGTATAAAATATGGAAAAATTAAATAGTGGCTGTCATGTCATGACAAAACCAACGGGGTCTACCTGTAATATTGACTGTACTTATTGTTTTTATTTAGAAAAATATAAATTATATCCAGAATCCAAGCAAAAATTTATGGATGATGAAACACTAGAAATTTTCATTCGCCAACAAATAGAAGCGCAATCAAGCGATACTGTGGATTTTGCTTGGCAAGGTGGTGAACCGACTTTAGCTGGTATTGAGTTTTATGAGAAAGCGATTCAATTACAAAAAAAATATGCTAAAAACAAAAAGATCGTCAATGTCATGCAGACGAACGGTTTGCTTTTAAATAAAGCATGGTGCCAGTTATTTAAAAGAAATGACTGGTTAATAGGTATATCTATAGATGGCCCAGAAGAATTACATAACGCCTACCGTGTAACAAGAAGTGGTAAAGGCACGCACCATAAAGTCATTAAGGCAATTGAACTGCTAAAGCGCCATAAAATAGAGTTTAATATCTTAGCCGTAGTTAATAGCCTTAATGTTAAACAACCAGAGAAAGTGTATAAATATCTAAAATCATTAGGCACACCTCATATTCAATTTATCCCACTCGTTGAACGAGAAAATACTAATGCAGAATCTAATGAAATCCGCTTAATTGGACCAGATTTTGTTCGCCAAGCACAAGTAACAAAATGGTCAGTTCCATCACTTCAATATGGTGAGTTTTTATCGCGTATTTTTGATATCTGGGTAAAAAATGATATCGGTAAGGTGTTTGTACAAATATTTGAAACGACCCTAGCAACGACCTGTGGTTACCCTGCTCAGGTATGTATTTTTAGTGAAAAATGTGGCCATGCTTTTGCTCTGGAAGCTAATGGAGATCTTTATAACTGTGACCATTATGTATACCCCGAACATAAGCTAGGCAATATTCATGAACAATCAATAACCACCATGAATAACAGCGATCACGCAAATCAGTTTGGTGAAGACAAAAAAGATAAAATAGCAGAAGACTGTAAAACATGTGCATTTTTAGAACAATGTCATGGTGATTGTCCAAAACATCGATTCATTGCTTCATCTACAGGTGAACATAATCTGAGCTATTTCTGTGAAGGGCTGTTTTACTTTTTTAAACATAGTGCACCTTATATGAAAACCATGAAAGGTTTACTAGAAACGCAACAATCTCCGGCCCTATTAATGAATATTTTAAGAAACTAAAATTTAATAAATCGTCAAAGTAAATATCAGAACGACTGCTTAGAATGATCAAAATCATGTTTGTTTAGGTGCTCTAAATACAACTATAAATGATTATTGTAATAAATAAGGCAAATACAGGAATAGAATAAAGATGGAAAAATTATTCACTCATTTTATGCAAGTTGTTTTACATGGTTCTATTTCGCAAGCAGCCATATTTCTTAACATTACGCAGCCAGCAATAAGTCGAAGCATAAAAACCCTTGAGGAGCGTTATAAAGTTCAACTATTTGAGCGTAAAGCGCGTGGTGTTGAATTAACACCGGCTGGCCAAATAATGATGGAGCGATGCATTCTGATAGAAAATGAGATGAAAGGTATGGAATCTGAAATCAATTCTTTATTTTCTGAAAAAGAATCTTTGCGAATTGGCTCAGGCCCTGCTTGGGAAACCCCCATAAAAGAAATGATTTCTAATTTTTTATTTATGTATCCAAATGTACATATAGAAATTATGCCAAATACTATTGAAAATCTAATTCCAAAGTTAATTTCAGGTGAATTGGATATCGTATTAGGGGGAGAGAATGGTAAGTCATTTGTAGAAAATAATGATGTCTCTTTTATTCCGCTGATGGATACTCGCCTATGCATTATTGCCCACGAAAACCATAAGCTCGTTCAATCATCGGAATACTCATTAAAACAGCTTTCAGATTATCCTTGGGTTGGTTTTCAAAGTTCGAACTCGATGCTTGATAGCATCAATAAATTATTATCACGCGAGCGTACTCCCCCAATTAACTTTATTCTCAAGACAGGGTTTATTGAAGTTGCATTAGCTTTGGTAAAGAAAAATGATGCATTATTATGTGCAACAAACTCTCTGCTACATAAAATCAAAAATAGAGGATTCGTTGAGCTGCCTTTAAATGAGCCCATTTGGCATTATCATATAGGTGTTTGGACTAAACCTAATGCACAGCGTCGCCATTTAATTAATGAGTTTATAAAACAAATTAAGCAGCAGGTAGCCAATAATAAACATCATAAGCACTTTTAATTCGCTAATATTCAAAAAGTGCCTTATTTTCAACATCATCAAATAATCGACGTAATATTTGCTTTAACCTCAATTCTGGTTAATCAAAGTGGAATTATATTTAAAATCATAAGATTATCTTTTTTGGCTATACAGTGCCGTTAGTTTTTTGTAGTTCAAGGCGAATTATTGAAGGAATAACGGGTTATTGAGAGATAATTTAACGCAGAAATCTGCGGAAATAACGGTGTTATATCGTTTTGCTTATCCAGAACAGAGGTTACTTAGCATCAAGGCCTATCAAAACTGGCTTATTCTTCTGTTGTATAAACCTTGCCTCTGTCAGCGGGAGTGATGATTTCTTTTGTATCTGCTTTAAATCCATACATTTTAATATTGGTTAACGATGCCTCATAATTTATTGGCTGACCTGGGCCACCAACATAACCAACCGCAGAGATAGACGGACCTTCCAATGCTTCCAACGCGTTATCTGTTCTGAATATATATCGTTGTAAGTCTTTAGATAATAAAGAAAAGTCTTTATGTAAAATTTGAGAGTGGTAGCCAAAGGTTGCATCGATCCCATCTATACTTACATTTTTAAATACTCCAAGTTTTAGTCCTTCCATTGTATTTTTCTTTGAAATAAAACCAGTGGCGATTCTGACTGCAAAATTACAACCATCTGCACTTATATTATGTGCTTCTATATTCTCATTAGTTTGAATCGTATGAGGAGATAATGTTAATGCAGCACTACCATTGATACACCTTATATCTTTGGCTTTAATATTAGTGACACCACCTAACTGCATATTATTCATAGGAGCATAACCCGTTTCCAACCTTAATGCAGCGCCACCTTCAGACTCTATATTTTCAAAATAGACCTTATTTGCAGCTTGGGCTTGCACTGCTCCATAACCATATGCAGCGTTATAAATAGTGATGTTTTTAACATCGCCGCTTGTTGGCAACTTACCTCTATTCGCTTTATTTTTATCGGTTAATATTACATTCAAACTCATCGCTGAATATTTTGTATTGTTATCATAAATATTCATATTTGATGTCAAAAAGTTTTCAATATTGAAAAAATGAAACACTTTTATGCCGTAAACATTATTAAATGGTTTAGCAGGATTCGCGCCGGAAACTTTAGTGATAGCAGGCAGCTGCACGATAAAGCGTTTGTCTTTTTGTAAACTTGTCACAGCAACATTTTTGACAACTTCATCATTATGCTTCCCCACGTTGAATATCGCATCACCGCCATTATCATACATCGCCTGTAGATAAGGCCTTATGCTGGCACTTTCATCAATTAATAACTTAATATTTGATTTTAACTCCACATTCATAAAGTAATATACGCCTGCAGGGATAATAATCTCTGCTCCGCCCATTTGTGATAGTTCATTAATTGCAGATTGAAGTTTTTGTGTATCATCTTTTTGATCAGAATTATCAACGTCGTAATCAGTCACTAAGTTTTTTACGATAGACGTTTCAAAACCTTTGTAATATCCGTTATCTGCAAAAACTTGGAGAGATGTTGCTGAAATCAGTAAAGCAAGTGATACGTTTTTTAATCTATTGTTCATATATATACTTAAAGAGTGTTATTAATAACTTAAAAGCGATGACCACCGCCATCGCTTTTAGATTTAGTTAAATATCAGATATTCTAAATTTCAGTCCTGTTAAAAATGGTATTTGAGACGAACACGTCCACCAATGGCACTTTCTTTACTATTGTCGCCAATTTTAGTTTGCGTATAACCAGCCCCAAGATATATATCAAAGTTTTCTAGATCCAAAACACTTGGAAATTTATAGGAAGTATAAATTCTTAATTCTTCTGTATCGTTAGCATTTTTGTCCGCATTTCTTGCCCCATATAATGTAGCTATATAAAAATTTTGATACTGAGCACCAACACCCATCGAGAAAGATGTGGCTTCATTATCATTAATACGTTTATCAGATAAATACCCCATACGAGCATTTAGTGCTAGATCATTTGTCACCTTATAAATACCGGTAACCGCTGAACCAAACCATGCATTTCCATCATCTACAACCTTCGAGCTATCATTAAAATCATCTTTAACATTGTCATTAGCCGTAATAAAAGAAGCGACGTCTTTTCCTGCTATATCAGAGCTATCGGTTGCTACAGGGATTTCAAAACCAAATGCCATTGATACTGTGTCTGTATCATAAGTAACGAGTGGTCGGGCAACCATAGTACTACCATCGTCACGAGATTGAGCGGTCAATTCAAATCCAAAATTATCATTTAGTGTTTTAGTAAAAGTAATTTGTGGGTACCCAGTACGACCACGAAATTGTTTTGCACGATAAACCGTTGAGTTCGCGGTTACAAAATAAGTATCTTGCCCCTGATAAGAAAGCGTCGTTGCTTCAAAATGACCTGCTTTAATAGACCAATCATTTACTACACCAAATTGAAGAGTAATCTCATGTGCATTACCATTATTATCATTACCATTTTGTCTCCATATTGGGTGAAGGTTAAACCCAACAAAGTGACCATTTTCTAACGTTCTCTGCCCATCAAAAAGAAACTTTAAACGACCGCCAGAATTGAAAACTTTAGCGTCATTATCCGTTCTTTGCTCTATTTTGTTCACATTCGATTCGTTCGAAAAATCAAACTCGGCATCTACCCCTAAATTTATAGTACCGATAGGCGTTTCATACACAGCCCCTGCATGCGCTGTTGATGCAAAAAGTAAGGCGAGAATACTTGGTGTCAAAAAACTTTTTTTCATACGTTTATGTCCCTATTAATTATCAGAAATCACTAATAAATTTATTTCTGATAATTAATAAAAAAAACATCTGTTTTTTTCATTTACCCAATATTTTTTATAAAATAAAAGGATTCATCTATCGATAAAATTTATCTGTGAGCAATTTCGACTAACCTTATAGGTACAAAAATTCTAATTAATGATGTGTCTCACGTTTTTATTTGGGTCAAATTTTACTTTGATAAAAGTCTGAGATAGGCCATCTTAGGGATAAAGAATAAATGAGGAAGGTATCAATATAATTAATAGGTCTGCATTGTTTTTAATTTCAAAACATAAATATAACGAGGGAAATACCTCTTTAAAATAGCCTAACTCACTCTATTTTTAATAATTTTTTGATCTCGATAACAAAGACGATTAAATAGCATTTTAAAATTGGCTCAGATATAACACACCTAGATTCCGCATAGTAAGTGCTGCATTCAGAGTCATATCGACGTTCATAAAGAATATTTAGTTGTAATGGTAGTGGAACAGCTATACCTATGAAGATAAAAGAATCAGCCTGCTGTAAAAAAATCTAGGTATAAACGATAGGCTCTAACAAGTAGATCTCCTTCGACTTTGAGTGATGGATAATTTACAGAGTCAGAATTACAGTGAATATTATGCTTATAAAGACCTGTAGATAAACTTAACCTGAACAGGTTTAAACAATGTAATAGAAATGGAAGATGCAGAAGGTACTCAGTCGAGAAATGGGTTAAAATTATACATTCATATAAAAAACAACAGATCTGCTTTGAATCATACTTAATGATGTCATTGAAAGATCATGTTATAAATTAGTTTAAAGCTGCAAATTCATTTAATCATTTACAGCTTATTGTTATATTTAAGCAGGTTAATTCGTCGAGTAGAAACCCAAGTTTTTATCCACAACAGCTTCGCTCACCTTACTCTGTTTGACTAACAGCTCACTGTTAAAGCCCTCGCTACGATTATTTTTAATTACCGCTTTATTTACAGAGTTAAGATTTATAGAGGGATACTGACTTAGATAGTCACGGGTATTTGTAGATGAAACGATACTATTATTGCTAACTAATAAGCTATCAATCGAACTACCGTGTACGAACAGTCCATTAAGACTATTAATTTGATTCTCTATAAAACTCACCTTTCCATGATAGGGTTTTTCACCATATTTTTGGTCTTTGGTTAATTTAACTAATACATATAATGGATAGGCATCTGGATCTGAAAAGCCCACTTTATCAAAAATATTATTATGAATTGTCACATCTTTTGTACCACTCGATTCATACCAGAAGTCATTGTCACCCACCAAAAGTACATTATGCATTTGGTTATAAAAACAATTTCCAGTAATTTCAACCTTACCTTTTGTGGTCAATAAAGCTCCGCGAGCCCTATTTTTTTCTATAATATTATTTTTAAAAACAACATTCGGCTGCCATGTTAAGTTTTCAAGCGTCATTTCAAAAGGAGGGATTGGATCCGGTACTTCAGCAAAGCGAATTAAAAATACTTTACTGTTAATAATGTTAACTTCTTCCACCGTTGTTTCAAAAAAAGAAGAGATAGTTTCTTTATTAGTAAAAGCAACCTTATCTCCAGGATCAGCAAAAATAATACCTTCCTGTTGAAAATGGCTAATCGAAGCGACGAATGTATTATCTCCGACATAGGAGTCAACATTGACATAAGCACCGTGAACATTAATGCCATCATCAAGCATGTGATCTAATTTACAATCTTCAACAACAATGTCGCCTTTACAATTCATAAAGTGCGTAGCATCGGCCCTCGTCGAAACCATACGATCATTTGATGGTGTAACAAAATATTGTGATAAGTTAATATTCTCAGTTCGCTCAATAATCAGAGACATGCCCCCCGCAGTATGCACAGTCATATTTTCTAAAATAATATTTTTAGAATCAATGACATGAATCGCTGGGATATGACGATTTAAGGTTCTTTCTCCATAAGTGATCCAAACAGCGCCTTCGGGAATGGGTTGTATATTTTCACCTAGTTTTGAGAATTCTACACAATCATTTCCAAGATCAATTGCATGAGGATAATCAACTGTTTCATATAAAGGAGGATTATAAATTGGTGCGGTTGTATTTTTATCAAAAGCTATGTTTTGGCCAACATGAACCCATTGCTCAAAACGTTTAAACAAAATTTTGTTATTTTCAATTTTATAAGGGTAACGCTGTGCATTTATTTTAGCGATAAAACTCTTTTTTTCAGGATCAGAGGTGACAATCTCTAACTCTGAGTGGAATGGCATAATAAAATCTATTTTCACATTTTTAATAGTGAAATTTTTTGATTTATCAACAGCAAAAGGAATGACTTCATCATAAAAAAGAAATAATGAATCATCGCCATCGATAGATAAACTATTCATATTATTAATTAAAAATGCGATACGTTTTAGACCATCATCATGATTCGCAATGTTTTTATATGCTTCCATCGCGTGTTTTTTATAGAATTGATAGACCCCTTTAGGAAAAAACAACTTAATGTCGTCCATCCCCTTTATTTTAAATAATAATTGACTCAATTTTAATGTGATGTCGGTGTTCGGTACAATTCCATGGTTAGATACATCTATTATTTTTTGTTTCATTTCTTTAGCGCACATAAACCTGTCCTATTTTATAGCAAAGAAAATAATGAAGTATTCGATGGTTGCTACGTAAAAATTTCACTAACAAGACGTGGCTTTAATAGATAGTTGTTATCACTTCAAGACTCAACGTAGGTAGGTTAAATTTCAACAAGCAGAACGAAACGTTTTTTACTTCCTTTGCTCTTATTCTTTGTTCATAAAAAAACACTCTATGCCTTCGTTTTAATAACAAATACATAGAGTGTTAATAAATCTAACCTAGCTTAAGACCTCTACCTCAGCTTGCTTCTTTGCATGGTGTTTAGCTAAAAGGGCTTTAACTAATATGTTCAATACAAAAACAGAGATGATTGATCCAACTAAAATAGTGATAAGGTTTCGAGCAATATTTTCAGGCTCAGTAACAATACCCGCAGAAGAAGCCATGACATAAGTAGCGACCATTAACACAAAGGTCATAACGCAAGCGATACGTATATGTTTCCAGTGAGTTAAATCGACAACATCTACTATAGGTAATAATACTTTGTTTGATGTATCAGGATTTCTTATGGTCATGAACCATGTAATGGCAAGACTCAATCCGAATAAGATAGCTGCTTTATGAAGGAAATGTAGATGCCAACCAGTATAAATGTAATTTAAGAATAATGAGAAAACAACATAGGCAATGGCACCTGTAATCGTTGATTTAGCAGTCGCACGTTTGGAAACCATACCTACAACAACAATCAATAGTATTGGTAAATGAAGCGAAGCATTAAATTTTTGCACAAACATGTACATTCCAGCATCTGCATATTGAATCAATGGTGCAAGACAAGCAGCCATGACGGCAATAACAGCGCCAAACTTTTTACCAACTGAAATACATTTCATATCAGAGTTAGATTTACTAAATGGTTTATAAATATTCAGAGCAAAAATAGTAGAACATGTATTTATAATTGAATTAAACGTAGAAACAACTGCACCAAATAATACCGCACCAAAAATACCAACCAAATAATCAGGCATGAGACGATTAATCAATAGTGGATAAGCTTCATCGGCTTTAATACCTTCTGTGCCATAAAGATGAAAAGCAATAATACCTGGTATTAACAAAATGCCGATACTCAGAATTTTTACCACTCCCGCCATCAGGATGCCTTTCTGCCCTTCAGCTAAATTCTTAGCACCTAGAGCACGCTGTATAATCAACTGATTGGCACAAGCAAAATAAAGATTGATCAAAATCATACCAGTAAATATGGCAGAAAAAGGCACTGTTACTTTCGGAGCAGAAACTGCATTTAACATTTGAGGATTATCGACAACTAATCGATGAACGCCTTCAGATATACTACCGCCACCTAAAGCGTTTAATCCCAAAACTAGCACTAAAATACTACCGAAGAAGAACCCAATACCATTAATTGTATCCGAGATAACGACCGCTTTCAGACCACCAAAAATCGCATAAATACTGCCAATAATAGTAATAAAAGCAATCGTTCCTATTAGTGCTGCATTATCTGAAAGGTTAAGTAGACCAGAAATATCAAAGACTTTACTTAAACCAATTGCCCCCGCGTAGAGAACAGCAGGAAGTAGAATAAAAACTAATCCCACCAGAATACAATACGACATAAAATTACGAGCGCCGCTACCAAACCTTTGTTCGACCAGTTCGGGTAGAGTAGTAATTCCCCGGCTTAAAAAATAAGGTAAGAAAACAACAGCCATTATTATCAAGCCAAGAGCGGCTGTTACAGCCCACCCCATATTAGAAAGGCCAACTGCGAATCCTTGTCCATTAAGTCCAATTAATTGCTCTGCTGACCAATTAGTTAGCAGTATTGAAGTACCAATTTGTAAACCAGTTAGGCCTCTCCCTCCCAAAAAGTAACCTGTAGATGTTGTTAAATCTTCTTGTTTTGTTGCTCGCCAAGATATGTAAGCCACAAGTGCGGTAAATGCTACAAATGAAATTATTGTCCAACTGTTCATATTAATATCCTCTGTTATTCATACGCATATGCAGGACCAAACTCGGCAAGTCCAACCATTATGTAGGGGTTTAAACATTTATCATTTACCGACTCGGCAAAAGACCACAATTCGCGATATAAAGATTTTTTTATGTCTTTATATTTATCATCAGTCGCTAAATTAACTAACTCATCAGGATCAATTTCTAAATTGTAAAGTTCATCATAATCAAAAGAGTTATAAACCAGTTTCCATTTATCATTGAATACCGCGCGTTGTATGCCATAAATCTCATTGCCATTAGTCTGGGTAAATGAATATTCACGCCATGTTTCAGGCTTATTATCGTAAATAAAAGGTAATAAACTTTGCCCCGTTAATGTCGATATATCTTCATTAACAAGTGCTAAAAATGTAGGTGCAAAATCAGCTAATGAAACAGGCGCATCAATGGTGCGATTAGGATTTTTTAATCCATTTTTCCAACTAATCACTGCTGGAATATGATACGCACCTTTAAAGGCAGGCAAACCCTTACACCATAGGCCATGCTCACCGTTGTAATCCCCGTGATCACTTGTAAATAAAATAAGAGTATCGTCGAAATCACTACGTTTTTTAAGCTGGTCGAGTACTAATCCAAAAAGATAATCCTCATAGGTGCAAAACGCCATATAGTGGATAATGGCATCCTTTTTTTCTTCTATTGATAATTGATTAAATGCTTTCTGAGTTCGCTGATACAGGTGAGGTTTATCATGAAGATCATCAAAATGAATATCCGTCAGTTCAATATCAACATCTTTATACATATCTAAAAATTTTTGAGGTACAAAATATGGGTCATGAGGCCCGAGAGTGCCTAAATAATATAACCAAGGATTACCATCTTCTGGTATTTCATTAAGTTTTTCTATTGCTGCATTGACGACATCAAAATCATTAAATGGGTTATCTTTCGAACCATAGTGATTGTAATTAGGATAGCCTGCGCGTTTTATTTGCCCCACTTTTCTCGGAGTGTCTACGTCTTCATCTCGTGTTTTAGCGAGTTTTTTATAAACTTCCCAACCCGAGCTCATATGTTTAGTCGCTTCGTCGGGTTTTGTTCTTTTATTTGAAGTAACGTAAACTTCTTCAAACCCATGATCTTCAGGGCCTGTTTCATAACTAACATGCCATTTACCTGAATACCCCATTCGATAACCTTGTTCTTTAAGGTTTTCTGAAAACAATGCTATCCCAGGGGTTAATCTATCTGATAATGCATTTTGTACACATACATTGTTCCATACGCCGTGTTCAGTTGGATATTTTCCCGTAAAAAAGGTCGCACGCGATGGGCAACAGTGTGGTGATGGGCAATGCGTATTTTTAAAATTCACACCACTTTTCATCAGAGATCGTACATTTGGCATTTCAATTAACGGATTAGTTAATGAATCACCTCTTTGCTGATCTGTCATGAAAATAAATATGTTAGGTTTCTTTGTCATTGGTATAACCTTTTTAATAAAATGAAAGGGTTTAATGATCGAATAACTGTTTATCGAATACTTATTTCGACTCACCATATAGCAACAAACATCATAATTAGTGACGGAAATCGCATTTTATTTGAGCAATATTCTGGAGTTATTAAAATAGGATGTAGTACCGCTTAGGGATAAAGAATAACTGAGGAAGGTATAACTAAAATTAATGGGTTACTATTTTATAAATCTATAATCTAGGCTAAGGGTTGAACTCCCATACCTTTCTAAATCACTATGATTAACTCTTTTTAACAAATAATTTGTCACACCGTGACCACTTAAAGACCGCTGAGCTTGACTCTATAATTTGGCCGAACTTACTGCCGAGTGGCCTGATGTGAGAGCTTACATTCGTTATTAAGTGAAATGTTCGATACTTGGCATTAATGCTTGTTAGCGGCTGAATAACTTGCCAATTTATCTGTCACAATCTTTAGTAGCCCCTCTCTTTTCAACAAACGTTTAAAAGAGCACATAGCAACTTTTTTAACTCTTCAGTTATTATACAAGGTAAAAATTTAGCAGATATAAGTGTTATGTTGGATGTGACAAATGATCTTGATAAAAAATAACAAGTAGATGATGAAGACAGGGTAACCATTAAAGTAGAAAACAGCACCTCAATGTCATTGGAGTAGAAATTACAATGTTGCTGACTGAAAGAAGCAGTAAAGGGATAGAGATAAAATATTTCTCCACTGTTTCATTTTTTGTAGCCCTAGCAATATTAAAAGTATTCACTGTAGTGTTACATTAATCGAAGACCACTTTTTTGCATCATAAAATGGCATCATGGCTTACCTTTTCATCTATTAGAAAGAAATAAGCCACTGATTAAAACGTTAAAGCTTATCAAACGTAATAGATTCTATCCCACCATAAATAGCCGTGCTTTGCTTTTTGTAATACCCCCAAATTTGATTACCATAATCATAGTGCCACCATTCACTTGGTAAGTTAGTGAACCCAGCATAGATCATGGCATTATATAAAATTCGACGATGTTTACGTGCTGGCGAATCTGTTTCGCTTTCATAAGCACTTGAAGATGACAAAGGTGAATTTTCATCAAAGTCACTACCCATTTCAATCATACACCCGTTATCATCACACAATGTAACATCAACAGAACCACCAGTATTATGAGGACTAGGATTTAAAGGGTCCTCACTCGGCGGTGCAACTAGGGCTCTTGCGGCAGTATAGATCTCACCATCTGTAATATTTTCATCACTCTTTGATTTAATATCAATTAAGATATTTTTAAACAAATATTTTTGTACCTGAGTAGATCGCCACCCATCTAACATCACTAGATTAAAACCTTTGGGTAATCGCTTATTAACCTCTAGTAACTTTAAAAATACAGATTCTCTAACATAACATTCATTTATCGCACCTGGCAGGCCAATTTTTGAATATATTGGAAATGTGAAAATCTGTTTATTTAAAGAAGTAGGTATTAACCTTTCCGAATTATCACTAATTATAATTGAAGGTAATTCACTCCACTTAGGCAGTGAAATAGTAGGAATAGCTTGAATATACATTAATTAAATATCTCAGGTAAAAATAAAACAATACTAGGGAATAAAATCACAATAGTAAGCACAATCAACGCAAAAAATATAAAAGGTAAAATCTCTCTAAACATTGTCATAAGAGGAATCTTACTCACTGCACTAGCAACGTATAAACATGCCCCCATTGGAGGCGTTATTAATGCAATTGTAATATTCATAGTGATGATAATGCCTAAATGAATAGGATCAACTCCCGCAACTAATGCGATAGGAGCGAATATTGGCGTTAATAAAACTAAAGCAGACACTTCTTCCATTAGCATTCCCACAAAAAACGTAATGCCACTAAGGATGAAAAGAACTAACGTAATATTATCGATAAATGGCGTTAACAACTTAGCAAAATCTTTTGGTACTTCTGCATAACCTAGTACCCAAGTTAAAATTGAAGACGCAGCAATAATGATGAATATAGCACTCGTCAGTTTCATTGACTCGATAATCGCTTTTTTCAATAAAATCCAATTTAAAGTACCAATAGTTAAACCAACTATAATTGAATAAATAACGATCAATGCACCTGATTCAGTAGGTGTTACAATGCCAAATACAATGCTAAAAACAATTAATAAAGGCGCAAATAATGCAGGAAGCGCTTGGTATCCAGTCACTAATACATTGCGTATAGAAAAACCTTCTTCATTTACTTTTAAATCATGTTTGTGTGCATATACCCAGTTCATTAACATGAAGATCACACTCAAAATAAGCCCAGGTATGATCCCTGCAAGAAAAAGATCGCCAACCGACACATTAGTGAGCGATGAGTAAATAATCATAAATATACTAGGTGGGATGATAGGCCCAATCAAAGAACTCCCAGCGGTGAGACCTGCCGCAAAACCTTTTGAGTAACCTTCTTTTTCCATCGCAGGTACTAAAATTGTCCCGAGTGCCGTTGTATCTGCAACGGCGGAACCATTCACCCCTGCAAAAAAGACACTTGAAGTTACATTCACATAACCCAACCCACCTTTATAATGGCCAACAAGGGATTTTGAAAAAGCCATCAATTTAGGCGTTAGCCCACTGGCATTGAGTAAATTACCGCCAAGTACAAATAATGGAATAGCTAACAAAGCAAAGCTATCAATACCGCTAAAAAACTGTTGTGGCATAATTCTGACCGCTAATCCCATATCAATAAATAAGAAGCCAACAAATGACGACAAAAGCAAAGAGATAAATAAAGGAACACCCAGAAATAAATGAACGAGGAAAACAAATAAAATAGCTAAGACCATAATGTTTTACCTTTTTAGCAGAGACTTAACAATCTGTATTGATGTGTAAATCGACAATAAGAAAAAGCCAATGGGTAGAGAAAGCATAGGAATCGTTTTACTTACGCCAAGCCCTATCGTTGGAAAAATAGTAATGGACATTGCATATTTATAACTAAAATAAGTAAATACACTTGCCACTAATAACGTAATTAGCTTCGTATACATAAATATTAAAAAGGCTATTTTTTTATTTTTAATACGGTCAATGACATCTAACCTCATATGTTCATTAGTATTAGCTAAAAATGATGCAGCAATCAATACCATATAAATAAGTAAATAACGGGAGGCTTCTTCTGTCCATATTAAAGAGAAATCAAATACATACCTTCCAATAACTGAGAAGAGTAAATTAATGAGGTTTAATATGAGTAGTGCAGATGCAATGAAAATAAAAAAACTGTTAATTTTTTTTAGCATATCTAATCCATGCCTAGATAGGAAAGTAAATTGCTACTCGAACAGTAGCAATTTACTTTATGATTAAAGGTCGTCAGTGGCTAATTTAATCCAAGATTCATCAACACCTTGTTCTAGTAACCAAGCAATGTATGAATCTTTTGAAAGTTTACTAAATTCAATAAGTTCATCATTTGTCGGTCTATAAACTTTCATTCCTTTTTCTTCTAGGTAAGAGATACGTTGATTTACTGTTTTTTCAACTTCAACTCGATTAATGTCATTTGCTCTTTTAACAGCTGATAACAAAATCTCTTTCTCTTTTTCAGTTAAGCTTTTAAGTAAGGCATCATTTGCAACTAAGAATTGATCTGAATATTGTACATTTGCGAGAGTCATATATTTTTGAACTTCATATAAACTACCCATTATAATATACATGGGAGGGTTCATTTGCCCATCAGCAACCCCCGTTTTTAAAGCCATATAAACTTCTGTCCATGGGATTGGTGTGCCAGAAGCACCAAATCCTTTGTATAGAGCCACTTGGCTTTTATCCATTGCTCTAAACTTCAGCCCTTCAAAATCTTTAGGAGATTTTATTTCTTTCTTGTTATTGGTGAAAGCGAGAAACCCCCCTTCTTCAACTACAGCTAAAATATGAGCATTGGTCTTTTTATAAAACTCAGATCTTGCTTTCTCCCAATATTTACCATGGTCAAAGAAATTACGAGCTTGTTCAAAACTATCAAATTGAAAAGGAATTGAACTGACAAATATTTCAGGGAAAAGAGGTGATATACCACCAAATGAAGCAACATTCAGACTTGGAGAATTAATAACTTGCTCCATTCTTTCTTGCTCACCACCTAAGATACTATTAGGAAATAGTTTAATTTCTAAACTCCCCTCAGTTTCTTTTTCAACAATAGATTTAACATTTGAAACAAATAGATGCACCGCATTTTTTTCAGTATCGGCAGCACCGTTGTAGCTTAAATTGATGGTTGCAGCATAAATTGGATAAGAACTAAGGACAGACAGTGTTACAATTGCACTAAGTTTTAATGCATATTTTTTTGCAGTTAAGATCATAAATTACCTCGTAAGCTTCCGTGTTAGAGTGAATTATTAATATAGGTTATCCCTGTTGAAGATTCTACGCTCTAAGTGTTGATATTTAATCAACACTTATTTTATTAGAGTCAAACTTAAGAAATAAGGTATTTTCTGATAAAAAGCGCATAAACGTAACGGCCTCCAAAGATAGCTCAACATCCAATAGAGATTGAACTCTTACCCTTGCTTGTAAAAACATATCGATATTTGTTTTTACAATTTCTATCTTCCCTTGTTTTATTTCCTCCATGACAGTGAGTTTAGGCATGAAAGTAACGCCTAAGCCTGAGCAGACAAAGCTCACAAGCGCATTCACAGAGTTTGTTTGTAATTTAGGCTCTAATTCCAAACCATAAACTTCACAGGCATGATCAACGAGCTTTCCCATACCTGTCGATGTATTGATGATTGCAACAGGAATATTTTTAAGTTCATGCGCAGAAATCTCCTTTGACTGCAACGCTAAAGGGTGACCCATCGGCACGATAAGTTCAAGAGGGTGTATTCTTTCTATATGTGTTTCTAGTTTGTGATCAAATGAAGAAGCGTAAGTTATTATAAAATCAACCTCTCTCGCATTTAACATTTTAATGGCGTCAGCCGCTCCCGCGACTTCAATGGATAAACTAATATCAGGGTATCTCCACATAAATTCTTTTAAAGATGATTGAATTAAATCGGTAATAAACCCCTCACCAATGGCTATTTTGATATTCCCTTTTTTAAGACCTTTTAACCTATTTAATTTTGCTAAAACAGAAGCCTCACTTTTGATAATGCTCTGAAAACAGAAGCCTCACTTTTGATAATGCTCTGGTGGTACCGTAATAACTCTTCACCTGCATCAGTAATAACGGATGCATTACCCCCTCTTTCCCATACTTTAATTTGGTTTTCTTCTTCTAATTGCGATAGCTTTCGGCTCATTGCCGCTGGATCTACCCCTATCATTTTTGATGCTTTCCTTAAAGAACCATACTTTGATAAAGCGGTTAAATATTCCAAAGCTCTAAAATCAATATGCTGCATATCACTTCCCTGTATTAAACCTGCGAGAACTACTACCTGCTTGTTTATCCTACAATACTTTCAATCTAACCGTTATCAAAGAAATTTATACCAAGCTTAAAGAATGTTGTGTAGGGAGTTACTTAACATAAGGTCCCACTGGCATTATCAACTTATCCACTCTGGATAATTAAAGGGAGTTGAATCTAAACTTGGGATCCAACTAACCAGCATCCATTCAGAAAATGAGCACTTACGAAATGATCGATAGTGTTTTACTTCCATTAAATGACAACCAAAACGAAGCAGATCATTTGCCACACCATGGCAACTTAAAAAGCGTTGAGGTTGGAGAACTTTATGAGCTTCAAAGCAAAAAATTAGAAGTAAAGCCAGAGGAATAGAAACGAGAAAATGGATTACTATCAACACCATTAAAAAATAGGCTTTGGTATCGAATAGTCACCGTTTGGTCACCAATTTTTTTCAGAAAGCAGAAACAAAAAAACCAAGCATAAGAGCTTGGTTTTAAAGTTACTTTCTATAACGAAAGTTGGAGCGGGCAGCGGGAATCGAACCCGCATTATCAGCTTGGAAGGCTGGAGTAATAGCCATTATACGATGCCCGCAAACTGCATCTAGTAGCAAAAGCTACCAAGCAAAAAACAATGCTGTGCATTGTTATCTACTTACTCACTGTGACAAGTGAGATAAAAATATGGTGGAGGGAGGTGGATTCGAACCACCGAAGCTTTCGCGACAGATTTACAATCTGTTCCCTTTGGCCACTCGGGAACCCCTCCAGTACTTAGATGGTGCCGACTACCGGAGTCGAACTGGTGACCTACTGATTACAAGTCAGTTGCTCTACCTACTGAGCTAAGTCGGCGCTGTCTAAGTGCCGCGAATATTAAAGAACTTGAGCACACCTTGCAAGTGTTTCTTAGTAAAAAATTGGAGTTTTTTGATTGTTTGCTTAAAAACAAATCAATTTCTAACATTTAGCCTAATTATTCGCCAAACGTAACGAAATTTCTCCACCAATATACGCTTTCACTTGTTCATCTATTTCCAATAACAAAGCACCTTGATCATTAATTCCTCTGCAAACGCCTTTTTGCACCTTATCAGCCACCAGCAAATTCACTTGTTGGTTAATAAAGCAGTCCAATTCAAACCAACGTGCTAAAAATGGAGCTAGTCCTGTTTCTTCATAGGCATGCAATAGCGTATGCAACTCTTTAATTAATAACCCTGACAGTTTATTACGGTCAACCGGTTGCGTGCTGATGTTATTTAAATCAATCCAAGGCTGATCAATCAATTTACCTTGCTCAGCTGGCATTCTCACATTAATACCAATACCAATCACGGTATGGCAAACATCAGAAGCCTGCGCATTGAGTTCGATTAAGATACCCGCAAGCTTTTTACCTTGATAATAAAGATCGTTAGGCCACTTTAACCCTACGCCTTGAATTCCTAGCTTTTCCAATGCATTAACGGTGGCAATGCCGACCAGCAAACTTAAACCGGAGGCTTTGTCTATTCCTGCATCTAATCGCCAATACATTGAGAAGTAGAGGTGAGAAGCAAAGGGTGAGATCCACTCTCGTCCTCGACGCCCACGCCCAGCTGTTTGATATTCTGCGATACAGGTTTGGCCGTTATTAAGCGAGGGAATTTTATCTAATAAGTATTGGTTGGTTGACTCCAGAATTTGCTCTACATGTACATGCTCTGAGCCACTCACAAGTTTAATGGCTTGTTCGTCCAATAATGCTAAGCGGGTGGCACTGCAATAACCTTTTCCAGTGACCTTATAAATATCTAACCCAATCTCTTGCAAGGCTTTGATATAGTTATTAACCGAGGTTCTTGATACCCCTAATAGCTCACCGATTTTTTCACCGGAATGAAATTCACCATCAGCTAATAGCGTTAATAACTTGTTACCTTGCTCATTTAATTCAGACATTTTGGATCACCTGTTGTAGCGATGTTTCACCCACGGCATCAATGAAGCGCACTTCATGTTCTAATAGCACCGCAAATTTTTGTAATACTTGCTCTCTCACAAACCACGCTAACTCAATCACATCCTCTGCCGTTGCTTTTCCATTGTCATTAATAAGCACTAGAGCTTGCTGTAGATGTACTGCTGCGCCACCTACTTTTTTACCTTTTAAACCACATTGGTCTATTAACCAACCTGCCGCTAATTTAACGCTGCCATCGGGTTGTGGATAATGTGGCATATCTGAATGATGGGATAAAAGCTGTTGGCTTAAATGTTCACTGACAATTGGGTTTTTAAAGAAGCTACCGGCATTACCTAATATTTTAGGATCAGGTAATTTTTCGCTTCGGATATGGCAGACACTATCAAATATCTGTTTTGCGCTAACTGACTCTTCAGTTTCATTGAGGCCTTGCAACAAACCATAACGACAATGTGCTTGCCATTGCTTAGGTAATTTTAAAGATACTGACGTAATTAAAGCGCGATCTTTTAACTCCCCCTTGAAAATACTATCGCGATAGGTGAATAAGCACTGTTCATTGGAGAGTGTGTTGAGGCTGCCGTCAATGAGGTCAATATAATCAACACTGACACAGAAATCTTTAAGCTCAACACCGTAAGCGCCAATGTTTTGTACTGGCGCTGCGCCCACGACTCCCGGTATTAATGCCAGATTTTCTAAGCCATAAATACCTTGTTCGATGGTACTTTCAACTAGTTGATGCCAATCTTCACCTGCACTCACGTTGAGCAGATGATGAGTTTGATCTGCACTATGAGCCACGCCCATTAATTCTACTTTTATCACTAATCCGCTGAAATCGTCACAGAATAAAGTATTACTCCCTCCACCTAATACTAAGATAGGCTTCTCATTAGCACGCATCTCTTTGATCAATGCTAATAATTCGGGTAATTGCGAAAGCTGTTGAAAACGAAAAAGAAGATGCGCATGAGCATCAATTGAAAAGCTGTTAAAAGCCTTGAGTGAGCTGTTTTTTTCAATCATGATAATCCCTTATGGCATTAATATAGTCGCCCCTATTTATGATCTCTTTTTATCGTCACTTTTTATCGTTATTATAAAAATTAAATAGGCCACGGTGAGATAGTTTACCTTATCAATCACTTGAAACAAGTCACTCGGGATTTAGATGGACCTTAACTCACTGCAATTTTGTCAATTACAGAAAGACCAAATACCTTTGGTCAATCAATTTTATAAGCAAGTCTATAAAAAAGGGCTTGCGAATAAAAGTGAACAAGTATTTGTTATAAAAAATCAACAAATACTGTGTGCAGCACGGCTAAAAACGGTACAAGGTGCAACACTCTTAACCGGTGTGGCTTGTTTACCTGCACTAAGAGGACAAGGTTTGGCAAGTAACTTACTAACCCAATTGCTTAGCGCTCAAATTCAGACTATTTACTGTTTTCCCTATCCACATTTGCAGATATTTTATCAACGACTTGGGTTTCAAACGTTGGAAGCGGCAACACTACCCGAAAAACTCGGCATTCAGTACCAACGTTATAACAGCCGAAAACCTTTACTTTGTATGATTTACGCTGGAAATAACGTTAATAAATCAGCGTAACCTTCCTCTGCCATTTTTTCTTTTTCAATAAAGCGTAGTGAAGCAGAATTAATACAATAACGTAAACCTGTTGGAGCAGGTCCATCGTCAAACACATGCCCTAGGTGTGAATCAGCTGCCACACTTCTAATTTCAGTGCGTTGTGAAAATAATTTGTTATCTACTTTTTCAGCTAGCTCTGTATCAGCAATCGGTTGTGTAAAACTTGGCCATCCACAGTGTGCATCGAATTTATCTAGTGAACTGAATAAAGGTTCGCCCGATACAATATCCACATAAATACCTTGTGCGGTATTGTCCCAATATAAATTATTAAAAGGAGGCTCTGTGCCCTCTTGTTGTGTCACTTGGTATTGCAGATCGCTTAATTGTTGTTTCAATTCATCTTGTGATGGTTTTTTAAATTCACTCATTATTTTTCCTCTTTGTTCAATGTATTCGATAATACGACTTTATTGACCAGAATAAAATGTTATACCTGTTATCATTCAAGATACAAAAATCAGCAGGTATTGAGATGTTCAAGCTGTGAATATCAAGATGAAGATCTAAAGGCGATAAACACTGCGTGCATTATCTCGGTTATGGTAATAAGCACTTGACGCACAATTTAAAAACCGTAATTATTCATGCCACTATCATATTTCGGGTGAATTGATGACCTTTCTAACTGCACTCCTGCCAAGTTTACTGCTGACGTATAATGCGTACGGGTTGTGAGTGTCTGAATCAATATCAGTTAAACTCTAAAAACCCGTGCACTGCGCGGGTTTTTTTATAGCCACGATAAACCACTATCTATAAGAGGGATTTCTATGTCTGAGCAAGTAATTATTTTCGATACCACTTTACGCGATGGTGAACAGGCACTAAGTGCAAGCCTTACAGTAAAAGAAAAACTTCAGATTGCCTTTGCGCTTGAGCGTTTAGGGGTGGATATTATGGAGGTAGGCTTCCCTATTTCATCACCTGGTGATTTCGAATCTGTTCAAACCATCGCTAAAGAGATTAAAAATAGTCGCATCTGCGCCCTTTCTCGTGCCTTGCCTAAAGATATTGATGCAGCAGCACAGGCATTAAAAGTTGCTGATGCTTTCCGTATCCACACCTTTATTTCAACCTCTACTATCCATGTAGAAAGTAAATTAAAACGTTCATTTGATGATGTATTAGAGATGGCTGTGAAAGCTGTTAAGTACGCACGTAACTTTACCGATGACGTTGAGTTCTCCTGTGAAGATGCAGGCCGTACACCGATTGATAATTTATGCCGTATGGTTGAGCAAGCCATCAAAGCGGGTGCTAATACTATTAATATTCCAGATACTGTTGGTTACACTTATCCAAGTGAATTTGGCGGTATTATTAAAACCTTATTTGAGCGCGTACCAAATATCGACCAAGCTGTTATTTCTGTACATTGTCACGATGATTTAGGCATGTCGGTGGCGAACTCTATTACCGCCGTTGAAAATGGTGCGCGTCAGATTGAATGTACCATGAATGGTATCGGTGAACGTGCTGGTAACTGTTCATTGGAAGAAGTGGCGATGATTTTACATACACGTAAAGCTAAAATGGGCTACTCAACTAAGATTAATCCCGTTGAAATTGCACGCACTAGCCAATTAGTGAGCCAAATCTGTAATATGCCTATTCAATCTAATAAAGCGATTGTAGGGGCTAATGCCTTTTCTCATTCATCGGGCATTCATCAAGATGGTGTGTTAAAAGCACAGAATACCTATGAAATTATCACCCCTGAAAGCGTAGGTATTTTAACGAATAAATTAAACTTAACTTCTCGCTCTGGCCGCCACGTTATTCAACACCGTATGCAAGAGTTAGGTTACCGCGATACAGATTATGATTTAGAGGAGTTATACACTAGCTTTTTAGCGTTAGCGGATAAAAAAGGCCAAGTATTTGACTACGATTTAGAAGCGTTAATGTTCTTTAACCAAATCGATAATGAACCTGAACACTACAAACTATCAAGCATCAACGTTCAATCTGGCTCTGGCTTAGTGGCGACTGCAACGGTTGTAATGCAAATTGGTGAAGATAAACGAGTTGTAGAAGCTGCAACGGGTAACGGCCCAATCGATGCAACTTATCAATGTTTGATGCGCATCTCGGGTCTAGACATTAATATGGACTCTTATAAAATTAGCAGTAAAGGTAAAGGCAAAGATGCCTTAGGACAAGTGGATATTGTTGCTTCTTACAAGGAACAAAAATTCCATGGTATTGGTTTATCAACGGATATTATTGAATCTTCTGCCAAGGCATTAGTGCATGTAATGAACCATATTCACCTTGCTAAAGCCGTTGAAGTTAAGAAAAAGCATTTAGCACAAGTATAACCTGATAAAATGAGTTTGATAAAAAGGCAACCAAGTGTTGCCTTTTGCATTATTAAGGACTGAAAAATGAAAATAGTTGTTATTCCGGTTACACCTTATCAACAGAATTGTAGCTTGGTCATTTGTGAAACAACAAAAAAAGCAGCGGTCGTGGATCCCGGTGGTGAAGTAGAACGCATTATCAGCGCGATTAAAAACCATCAAGTGACCGTTGATAAAATTATCTTAACCCATGGGCATTTAGATCACGTGGGCGGCACTGAACCATTAATGCAACGCTTAAATGTACCCGTTATAGGCCCAGAAAAAGAGGATGCGTTTTGGTTAGAAACACTCGAACAGCAAAGCCAAATGTTTTCTTTTCCTAAAACAAGCAGTTTTTTACCAACGCAATGGTTACAAGAAGGCGATGTAATTGAAGTAGGCGATATAAAACTCGACGTTTTACATGTACCAGGGCATACACCAGGTCATGTTGCTTTATTTGATGCAAACAGCAAGCAAATTATCGTGGGTGATATTTTATTTAATGGCTCGATTGGCCGTACTGATTTTCCACGTGGTGATCATGGGCAATTAATCTCAGGCATTAAACAAAAAATACTCACTTTACCTGAAGAGACAGTGGTTTTTCCTGGCCATGGCCCAACCACTACCATTGGCAGAGAAAAAGTCAGCAACCCATACTTACGTTAGTTTTTACTAAAAAGCGTGAATAAGTATAAAGCGAGTGACATATTTTTTATTACAGTCTCTTCACTCGCTTTATAAACCTTAGCTTTTACATAGGAACAACTTGCCCGTTTACCTTGAGCTCACCTCTATCTAAACTCGAGGTTAGCGTTAACTGCTGATCCTGTTGTTTTAAGATACCACTAGCCATTCCCATTTGTATGAATCCGCCAACATTTGGTTGTTGTGCTAGCTTTTCCGGTAAACTCACATTTAATTCACCGTTGCTATAATCGATTAAAGCCAGTGGGTTATCCATTACTTCGGTGAGACCTGTACCACGTTGAATATTGAGTTCAAGGTCAGCATTGACCTCTCCCCAAGGCGTATTTGAACGGAGTGTTTGTAAAGTAACTTTACCTCCTAAGCTCAAAACATGTCCCAATTGCTGCTTAATTAAATGCGGCCTTTCTAAACTCGATTTTAGGTCTTGTAGCGCTGCCACATTAAGCCCTGATAACAATAGTTTAATATGATTATCAGTGAAGATTTCCTTCCCGTTTTTAAGCTCTTTTATGCGCCAGTCACTTACTGTATTAACTGTTTGTTGCTGTTGACCTATTTCACTTTTCCCTTCTAAACGTACCGATTTAAGATGTAACTGTTGCTCTGCACGCTGGAAATTAAATTGAGCAAGATGCATCTGATATTGGTAGTTAAATAAATCAGTATCTTTTACCTGTGAAAAAGTCGCTGATATCGCGATATTATCCGTAGCAAATTTTTCATCATAAATAGCGCCGCTAAAACCAGCCCAATCAATATCAAAAGAACCAGAATCATCTTTTAAATCATATTGATAGTTAAAGAATAACGGTGCGCTATTCAAACTTTCAACTTGATTATTAAATGCCCCTGCAACCAATGTTACTTTTCCTGTGACATTACCTAATAAATTGAGTTCTTCTGTCGAGAATAACCACTGATCAGTTTTGAAGTATTGTGTCAATTTTTGAGCTTGATGCGAATCTAATAACTTAATTTTACTATTTGCTATCGCTTTATACGGGTAATGGCGAATATCAGAATCAATCACGATATATTGCACACCTTGCCCTTCTACTGGGATCCTGATTTTAATTCTCGCATGTGCTGTTAATAATGATTTTTCATAACTAATCAACTGTACTTGTGTTTGTTTGTTTTGTGACTGTATCACCTGCTTCTCAAATTCAGTTTGTACCATTTCACCAACAAAATAGGTACTCACTAATGAGATAAAAAACAGTGCAAGTATTGAGATAAATAATTTTTTCATTATGCCCTTATTAAAAAATGGCTTCTAGTGAGATCCAAAATCGACCTGCCTGAGGAGTGTATTTACTTCATTATTTATTGAAAACATTGTAGATTACAATAGTTGAATCAAGTTTTTAGTCGATTCGACCAAAATAAATTCAAATTAAAACCACAACGGTGTTTTAACCTTTATGCCTTGTACCTGTTCACCTCACATCTTGCTGATTTTTGCATCTTGACTGGTAACGGGTATATTGATCCATCTATAGACCTGAACCATTCAAGTTTATATTCATCACCTATTTAGTAACAATAAGGAAAAAACATGGCTGCTGATAAAATTTCAGAAGAAAAGCATTTAAAAAAAATGAAAGCGGTAAAAGAAAAACAAGATCAAAAAATTGCAGCAGCACAGGAAGAGCGTGGTGTGAGTATCCTCTTAGCAGGCCCAGGTAAAGGTAAAAGTAGTTCTGCTTTTGGTATGTTAGCGCGTTCACTTGGCCATGGTCATAAAGTTGCGGTTGTACAGTTTTTAAAAGGTGCGATGTCTACCGGTGAGGAGAAATTTTTCACCAGCCACGACAATGTGGATTGGTTCACTATGGGTGACGGTTTCACGTGGGAAACTCAAAACAGACAAAAAGATATCGATAGTGCTAAAAAAGCCTGGGACAAAGCGGCTGAATTAATGGCTGATGAACAATATAATTTAGTTATATTAGATGAAATTACTTATATGTTTAAGTATGAATATCTTGAGATTCAACCAACTTTAGATGCGCTAAAAAATCGCCCTAAAAATATGAATGTGGTATTAACAGGCCGTGGTCCAAAGCAAGAGTTAATCGATGCAGTTGATACTTATAGTCTTATTCTAGCTGAAAAGCATGCCTTTAAAGATGGTGTTAAAGCACAAGCTGGTATTGAGTGGTAAACACTAAGTGATATAAGAGTAATATAACACCTAGAAAAAGGGCTTGTAAGTGATTCACTTCAAGCCCTTTTTTATTACTCGTTTAAAGCGATTTAACGTTATTTAATACCAGAATGACGTAATAACGCATCAATTGATGGCTCGCGTCCCATAAAGGCTTTAAACAATTCCATTGGTGCTTCGCTACCGCCTTTTTCAAGGATATTAGTTAAAAACGAACGTCCCGTCTCTGCATTAAAAATACCCGTTTCTTCAAAGCGAGAGAAGGCATCTGCCGATAATACCTCAGCCCATTTATAGCTGTAATAACCTGCTGCATAACCCCCAGCAAAGATATGACTAAAACTATGTTGGAATCTATTAAAGTCAGGCGCATCAATGACTGCTACTTTAGAACGTACTTCTGCTAACACTCTTTCAACTTGACCTTTTTCACCCACTTGGTATTGATTATGTAGAATAAAATCAAATAATGAGAACTCAAGCTGACGCACCATTTGTAATGCACTGTTGTAGTTTTTGGCTTCTAGCATTTTTTGCAATAGATCTGCAGGCAATGTATCACCGGTATCAACATGGCCAGAAATCAAGGCTAACGCTTCAGGCTCCCAACACCAATTTTCTAAGAACTGGCTTGGTAACTCGACTGCATCCCAAGGCACACCACTAATACCCGAAACACCTGATGATTCAACTTTAGTTAACATATGGTGAATACCGTGACCAAATTCATGGAATAACGTGACCACTTCATTGTGTGTAAACAATGCTTCTTGATCACCAACTGGCTTATTAAAGTTACAGGTCAAATAAGCGACAGGCAGTTGCAAGCTACCATCCACTTTACGACGACGCCCACGGCAATCTTGCATCCAAGCACCGCCACGTTTGTGTGCACGCGCGTATAAATCTAAATAGAAACTACCAATATGCTCTTTTTGACGGTTAAATATTTTAAAGAAACGCGCATCTTTATGCCAAGTATCAACATCTTTAAACTCTTTAATATTTAAATCAAAGAGACGATGTACAACATCAAATAACCCAGAGACAACTTTACTCTCGGGGAAGTAAGGGCGTAATTGTTCGTCGGATATGTTGTAACGTTGCTGTTTTAATAACTCAGCGTAATAACTTAAATCCCACGCTTGTAAATTATCTAGTCCGTCTTTTTGTTGTGCAAAAGCAAATACTTGGTCACGCTCTTGTTTCGCCTGCAGTATTGATTTATCCGCCAGCTCTGTTAAAAAATCAATAACTTGAGATGGTTTTTCAGCCATTTTTGTTGCTAAGCTATATTCACCAAAGTCATTAAAATCTAATAATTGAGCAAGTTCATGTCGTAACGATAATATCTGTTCAATATTTTCACTATTATCAAATTCGTTGGCGTTAGGGCCTTGATCAGAGGCACGTGTAGCAAAGGCGGTGTAAACCTCTTTACGTAATTCACGATTTTCTGCATATGACATCACAGCTAAGTAACTTGGAAAATCTAATGTAAATAAATAGCCTTCTAGCTCTTTTTCTTGTGCGGCTTGTTTAGCTGCTGCTATCGCTGTTTTTGGTAGGCCTGCTAGAGTGTCTAGATCAGTAACCAATTTACTCCAAGCGATGGTGGCATCCATTACATTGTTGCTAAAAGAAGATTGTAACTGTGAAAGTTGTTGTTTAATTTCACCGTAACGTTGTTTCTTATCATCACTTAATGCAATACCTGCTAATTTAAAATCACGCAGTTCATTTTCAACTACTTTTTTCTGTTCATCTTTTAATTCAGCAAATTCTGCACTATTGGCTATGCTTAAATAAGCTTCATACAGACCTTGGTGTTGACCGACAAAAGTACCATACTCTGAAAATAGGCCGATACATGCATCATGTGCAGCACGTAACTCATCATTACTAACCACTGCATTCATATGTGACACTGGTGACCATAGTTTTCCAAGATGATCATCTGCTTCATCTAATACGGCTACAAAATTGTCCCAGGTATAAGTATCTAATTCTGCTAACTTTTGTTCGATTAATGCTTTATTATCTGCAATCGTTTGTTTGACAATGGGTTCGATTTCATCAATCTTCAACTGACTGAAAAAAGGAAGGCCATCGGTTTTTGTTAAGCTCGAGTCTTTTGTTATAGTCATAGCATTCATCTTATCTGAGAAGGAACTGATAATATGCGGTCACAAATGATAAAATTCAAGGTATTGAATTCAGGCTAACTGATATTTTTTACCCTCAACAGTAAAATTGCACCGCTTACTGTACGTAGACACTGTCAGATGACGATATAGATGTAACAAATATCGTAGAGTTCTCGACATACATTTAAGCAATGGATTGATATTAATGCCTATAAATAAAATAACTTCTTTAGCAGAGCAGCCTCCTCTTCAAATAAAAAGCAGCTTATCCATTCGTTTACTTTCTTATATTTTAATTTGTAGTACCGCCCTAGCCATTATAATCACCTTGTTACAATTATTATTAGATTATCAACAAGATAGAGCAAAAATAGAAGATAGTATTGAACAGGTCAGATCCAGCTTTATACAGCCGCTCGCGGTTAGCTTATGGAATTTTGATAAAGAACAAATAGATATTCAGAGTAAAGGCATTATGAACTTGCCTTATATACAATACATAAAAGTACAGGAAGTCGTTGGTAATACCGAAGTAGCGATTTCACATCAAGGTACTAGCCAAGAGCACTACGATATTAGTAAAAAGTTTGACCTAATACATCAAGGTCAAGTCGTTGGTACCTTGTTTGTAGCGGCTTCTTTAGACCAAGTTTACGATAATTTAATCGAGAAATCGTTATTGATCCTAGTTGGGCAAACCATTAAAACTATGGTCGTATCCATTTGTATATTAATGATTATTTATTACATGGTTATCCGCCATATTAATAAAATTGCCGTTTATACCCGCAATATTAAACTCAGTGCAAGTAATAGAGATTTAAGATTAGATGGACGCGACCGTTATATTTCATCGAAAAGTGATGAACTAGATGAACTTGTTTATTTACTAAATAAAATGAAAAAACGTATTGTGGCAGAACTCACCGACAAAGAAACAGCCATCAAAGAACTGCAACAAGAGCGAGACTTCTCAGCCACCATAATCAACTCATCAAGTACCATTATTTGCTGTCTAGATGCTAACTTTAAAATATCCACTATAAACCCTGCGGCGGTTATTCTGACGGGATATTCACAGGAAGAGTTAAACCAAAAGAATTGGTTAGATATTTTTGTATCAGAAAGCCGTAAACAAGAGCTACTAGACAAACTTGCAGAGAACGAACCCTTACAGGGTATTGAAATCGAGATGCACGATCAAATGGGTGAAGTTAATACGCTATTATGGACCTTTTCCGCTTTTTATGAAGGCATGGATATTAAGTATTTGATTGGATTTGGTCACGATATCACACCACAAAAACAAGTAGAGCAAGAGATGCTGCTGCTTAATGACCAACTTGAAGAAAAAGTCACTAAACGAACAGCGGCTTTAACCGCCAGTAATAGCCAAATGATCCAAACCGTTGAACAGCTAAAACGCACCCAACAGACATTAGTAGAATCTGAAAAAATGGCTTCTTTAGGTAGTTTGGTTGCCGGTGTCACTCATGAAATTAATACCCCAATTGGTATTAGCGTTACCACTGCAACTGCGCTACAGGAAGAGATTGCTGGTCTAAAAGGCAAACTTGCAGATGGTCAACTTTCAGACTTTTACTTACAAGGTTTGATTGAACGTTTTTCAGAATCGGGTCGGTTATTACACAGCAACTTAAAACGCGCGGCTGATTTGATTAATAGTTTTAAACAAGTGGCTGTGGATCAATCTTCAGAGGCTTGTTATACCTTTAAATTAAAAGAAAATATCGAACAGGTCGTTACTTCGTTAAAGTATAAAATCAAACAAAGCCAAACCACGATTACCATAACTTGTCCTGAAGACCTTGTTATTTATAGTTTCCCCGGAAGTTTTGTACAGATTTATTCTAATTTAATCATTAACTCTCTGATCCATGGTTTTCAACAATGGGATGATCAACGTCAGATTTTTATTGATATTGAATTGCAGAAAACAACGCTTGTGATCGATTATCGAGATACTGGTAGAGGCATTCCAGAAGACATGACAGAGCGTATCTTTGACCCATTTGTAACAACTAAAAAAGGATCTGGAGGAAGTGGTTTAGGCACGCATATTGTTTATAATATTGTGACTCAATTGTTTAAAGGAGAAATTGAATATATGCCCTCGTCGCCCGGCGCGCACTTTGTGATGAGAATACCTTATCGAGCTTGTATGAATTCTTAGTCAGTTTGGGTTATATAAAAACGACGATAAAGCACATGAAAACTGCCGAAGATAATCTAACGGCAGTGTTCGGATTTACTTCACTGTATCGAGCTTACTAAGTTATACCGGTTTTACCCAGTGATATCTGATTTACTCAACTATACCTGTTGTCTGCTCTGAATCCAGATCGGTATTTACTTCAATTTCTTCTTCTGTTGCCGTTAGTAAGTCATGCTCGCCATACCATTGCGCTATTTTACGCTCTAATACATCAACACCTAACCCTTTCAAAGATGAGAATAATTCAACTTGCACATCACCTTCAAAATTTTCAGCTTCTTCACGCATTTTTAACAATGTTGCTTTACGTGCGCCCTGTTTTAATTTATCTGCTTTAGTGAGTAACGCTAACACCGGAATATTCGCATCAATAGCCCAAAATATTAACTGTTGATCTAAATCTTTAAAAGGATGGCGAATATCCATCAATACCACTAAGCCTTTTAAAGATTCTCTTTCTTGCAAGTACTCACCCAGCGATTTTTGCCATTTTAGCTTCATTGCTAATGGTACTTTTGCAAAACCATAACCAGGTAAATCGATCAGCCTTTTACCTTCTTCGATTTCAAATACGTTAATTAATTGCGTACGACCAGGAGTTTTACTGGTTCTTGCTAAACTTTTTTGACGAGTAAGGCGATTTAATGCACTAGATTTACCTGCATTAGAACGACCAGCAAACGCGACCTCGATACCACTTTCCACCGGTAAATGCTTATCTAAATGGCGAATATCAGGCGCACTAATTAAAAAATGTGCTTTTTGAAAATGTATTTTTGGAAATTCCACGATATGCCTCATATGTTTGTGTAGCAAAATTGTTACTTTACTGAAAACTTGTGTAAACTACACAAGCTTTATTTGCGCACATTGTAGCACGCCTAAATTAACAAACTTTAAGAATTAGATTGGATAGTTATGAATAAATTATTAGTAGCAGTCATCGCAGTATTGGGTTTTATTAACGTAGCTCAAGCACAAGGCGATATAGAAGCAGGGAAAACTAAATCAACGACGTGTGTAGCTTGTCACGGCGCTGACGGTAATAGTCCATCAAATCTATATCCAAAAATAGCAGGACAACATGCCTCTTATCTTGTAAAACAATTACAAGAGTTTAAAAGTGGTGATCGTGAAGATCCTATCATGGCAGGTATGGTAGCTGGGCTTTCAGAGCAGGATATGGAAGATTTAGCCGCTTATTTTTCTTCTCAAACAATGACGCCTGAAACCGTTTCTCCAGAAGTGGCAGAAGCAGCGAAGAAGTTTTACATGGGTGGTGATTTAGATCGCGGTATCCCAGGATGTACAGCTTGTCACGGTCCTAGAGGTAATGGTTTAGAGCTTGCTAAATTCCCTAAAATTTCAGGGCAACATCCAGCTTACTTAAAATCTCAACTTGAAAAATTCCGTAGCAACCTTCGCCACAATGCACCCAATGGTATGATGAAAGATATCTCAGTTAAGTTAAGCGACGCTGATATCGAATTATTATCTCAATATATTTCAGCGTTACATTAATCATTTCTGATTAAATCGCTTAAAAAGGCATATTTTTCGAGATATGCCTTTTTTTATATGCTTTTTTAAGTTTTATAAACCTGCTATTCTGCGCAACACTAACATCCCCCATTTTGGTGCTAATAGCACCGCTATCATTGATGTTGAAAAATGCTATCCGTAGCCATACATTATGATCGATATAAAAGGTAACTAAACATGTCTCGTACTAAAAAAAGCCGTAGCGCAGGTAACTCTGAGCCTAAATTTGATGGCAGCAGAAAAGAAACGTCTTCACAATCTCAGGCTTCACGCGATAAAAAACGTAAAGATAAATTAAAAGGTAATAAAGCTGGTAACCGTAATGCCGTTGAATCAAAGCAAAGCGCGCAAAAAAATCAGCGACAAGCCAATAACGATAAACGTATTGGCAGTAAAAAACCAATTGCCTTAACAAGTAATGATCAACCTCAAGAAGCTGTTAAGCCAAAGGTTCAATTACAACCCAAAGCGAAAGTCATTAAAAGCACAGTACAACAAGCTCCAGAAGCTCCTAAGTTATCACCGGAAAAAGAACTTTCAGAGCTTGAAAATAATGAACGCTTAAATGATTTATTAGAGCAAATGGAAACGGATCAAGCTTTATCAAAAGAAGACCAAACTTGGGTTGATAAACAGATGAAGCGCCACCAAGAGTTAATGAAGAAATTAGGTTGGATTGATGACCAAGGCGAAGAAGACTTGTTACAGCAATTTGAAGATGCAAGCTCAGCTTTAGATGAATTTAGATAGGCGAAACCCTACATGGACATGATGATGATATTAGCAACCTTAGCGGTTGTGATAGTACTTGCTCTGGCTTTTTATGCTGGCATGTTGCTCAATAAATTAAAAATGCAAAAAGTACAGGCTTTGAAACTTGAGCAACAACAAGAGTTAACAAAAAAGCAGAAGATTGAAGATAGAAACAATAACATTGTTGAAAGTATTCGCTTTATCGCTAAAGCGACTACACAAAAGCAATGCAATGTATCGGAAGCTGCTATTCGTTTAACGGTATTATTAGAAACATTACAACTGTCAAAACCCATTGATATCGCGGCTACTTACCCAGCTTTGACGGCTATGTATGAAAAAGTAAAAGACATGCCAACCCATGATGAGCGGAAGAGTTATCCAGTAAAAGAAATTAAAATAATGGATATTAAACGCGAATTATTTGAAGTAGAAGTTGAAGAAGATATCATTAAAGAAAGTGCAAAATTAGCAGAGTTTACTATTCTATAGCCTTTACCATTCAAGGTGAGAAGTCACCTAGCCGAGAAATGAATAGACTCTTGGTATAAAGGTGTATCGCTAATGAGCATAGTATAAACAATAACTTAAATATACTTTTTGTCAGATGGACTGATATAACGCAATATAACTCGCTTCAAGCGATGCTACTATTGCGTTTCTAACCTACAAAATAATAAAGAGAGTTGAAAATGCAGCAGCTTGTATGGGATCAGGCCCTAATTGAAAAGTATAATTATAGCGGTCCTCGTTATACTTCCTACCCAACAGCGTTGGAATTTGCTGAAAGCTTTGAACATGCAGATTTAATTCAAGCAACGGATACCTATCCCGACCGCCCTTTATCTTTATATATCCATATCCCTTTTTGCCATAAGCTTTGCTATTTTTGTGGTTGTAATAAAGTAATCACTCGTCACCAAGAAAAAGCAGACAAATACTTAGATTATTTAGAAAAAGAGATAGCAAACCAAGCAGTTCACTTCAAAAATCGCACAGTGAGCCAACTTCACTGGGGCGGTGGCACTCCCACTTTCTTATTACCACCGCAAATTACACGATTAATGACCTTATTACGCACTCATTTTACTTTCTCAGAACAAGCAGAGTTAAGTATTGAGGTTGATCCACGTGAAATAGAATTGAGTACTATCGACCACTTAGCAAAAGAGGGTTTTAATCGTCTTAGTTTAGGGGTTCAAGATTTTAATAAAGACGTTCAAAAAGTAATTAATCGTGAGCAAGATGAAGATTTCATTGAGCAACTTTTAACTCGCGCCAAAGAACAAGGGTTTCAATCTACTAATCTCGATATGATTTATGGACTGCCGCTACAAACAAAAGAAACCTTTGCTTTCACGCTAGAGAAAGTCTTAGCCCTAGATCCTGCACGTTTATCCATTTTTAACTATGCACATATGCCAAGTCTTTTTGCGGCACAGCGCAAGATCAATGAAGATGATATGCCAAAACCTGCAGAGAAATTGGCCATGCTACAACATACTATCGAGTTTTTGACCGCATCAGGTTATCAATTTATTGGTATGGACCACTTTGCTAAACCCGATGATGAATTAGCTATCGCGCAGCAAAAAGGTATTTTACATCGAAATTTTCAAGGATATACCACTCAAGAAGACGCCGATTTATTAGGGTTGGGTGTGTCCGCAATCAGTCAGATTGGCCACTGTTACTCGCAAAACCAGAAGAAGCTTAGTGATTATTATCAACAAGTTGAAGAATTAGGTCATGCACAATGGCGTGGTGTCGCACTGAATCAAGATGATTTAATTCGTCGTGAGGTGATCAAACAATTGATCTGTAATTTTAAATTAAATAAACGTGACATTGAAAAGCAATTTAATATCCAATTTGAAGACTATTTTGCAGAAGATATCATTTTATTACAGACCTTTATCGATGATCAGCTTGTGGTGATTGATACTGAAAAAATTCAAGTTTTATCAACCGGGCAATTATTGATACGTAACATCTGTATGTGTTTTGATGTTTACCTACGCAGTAAAGCACGTCAACAGCAGTTCTCGCGTGTCATCTAACCCGCTAAGATCTTTGCCAACACAGCCGATTTATTATATTGGTTTAATGTCTGGCACTAGCTTAGATGCCATCGATGTTGCTTTATGTCAGCGCCAAGGAACTCGCTTTGAACAAGTCGCCGGCACCGCGATAGCACTAGCGCCATCATTACGCGAAAAATTACTCACCATCTGTAATGAAAAAAAAGTGACCTTACAAACATTAGGGGAAGTCGACCATCAGTTTGCCTTAGCTTGTGCAGAAGCAGTGCTTGAACTGTTGAAAAGTAACAACATAGAAGCCACTAATATCGCTGCTATTGGCAGCCATGGCCAAACTATTTTCCACTCTCCCGATACTCAATATGCCTTCACACAACAAATTGGTGATGGCAATTTAATTGCAGCTAAAACACAGATCCCCTGTGTAGCTGATTTTAGAAGAATGGACATGGCTTACGGGGGTCAAGGTGCGCCGTTAGTGCCTGCTTTCCATCAAGCTTTATTTGCACAGGAAAAGCAACAACGTGTGATCCTCAACATTGGTGGCATTGCTAATATTAGTATTCTCAATGGGACTGAACATGCTTTTGGCTATGATACAGGCCCTGGCAATATGTTGATGGATGCGTGGGTTCATTTACATCACCAACAAGCCTTTGATAAAGAAGCTTGGTTTGCCGTCACAGGTAAAGTTAATCAAAACTTATTAAGTGCTTTATTAAACGACCCTTATTTTGTATTAAGCGCACCAAAAAGTACTGGCCGAGAAAAGTTTAACCTAAACTGGTTACAACAAAAATTAACCTCGCTCGTAGTAATTAAAGAAGATGTACAACGTACCCTATTAGAATTTACTGCGGTGACAATTTGTGACCAAATAAAGCAACAAAGTGATGCATGTAATGTTTACGTGTGTGGAGGTGGTGCACTTAACCCATTATTAATGCAACGTTTAAAAGACTTAATGTCAGGTCATAAAGTACAAACGACACAGGCTTTAGCAATTGATCCTATGTATGTAGAAGCAGTAGCATTTGCTTGGTTAGCTGAACAGCGGATAATAGAAAAGACGGTACCTTTAAAAGCAGTGACTGGTGCACTACGAGATGCCATTTTAGGCTGTGTCTACTTACCTTAAAACCGCCTATCTTAAATACAGCTTAACTTAACAACTTGCTTACCTCAAAAACAGTTCACTTTAACAACTTTTCACATTAACAACTTTCCACCTTAACAACCATGACGCTATAAACGAAGTGCAGGGCGAAGTTATATAGCTATGTAGTTATGTAAGTTATGTAGCTATGTAGTTATGTAAGTTATGTAAGTTATGTAGTTAAAGTTTTTTATCTCTTATGCTATTAAAGATCTTTACTGCCTTTCCAGCGATAGAAACTCCAAGCACTTAAATGCGCTAACATCAATAACACTAAGCTACCTAGAAACATGATTAAAGCAACACGTTGCACCGCTTGTAATGCACTAATATCAATCCAATAATAAATGCTTGCTGTCAGCGCCAACAATATAAAATTAATCCACATACATTGCTTACAACGACCTAGTTTTTGCTTAATCAGTGTTGTGGCACAAAATTCACAAGACATTTTTTACCTCTCTTTCAGTGACGTTATTAGTCGATACCCATTAACATCCATCAATGATAGCGAACTAAAATAAGCCCCCTGTTATAGTTTTTATTCTAACACGTACGCCTAACGGTGAATCTGTATCTTGGTGTAGTTTAAGTATATACTCGTTATCCATTCAAATTTTAGGCTATTATTAATGAAGTACATTGGTGCGCATGTAAGCGCTGCAGGAGGGGTTTTTAACGCCCCAAAAAATGCCCATGATATCGGCGCAACAGCTTTTGCACTATTCACCAAGAACCAACGTCGCTGGGAAGCAAAACCTCTCGATGAAAATACCATTCGCAAATTTAAAGCGGCTTGCAAGCGTTATAACATTAATAGCAATAATATATTACCCCATGACTCATACCTTATTAATCTAGGTCACCCGGAAGCGGAAGCTTTGCAAAAATCTAGAGCTGCTTTCTTAGACGAAATGCAACGCTGTGAACAATTAGGATTAACATTATTAAACTTCCATCCAGGCAGCCATCTTAAAAAAGCGACGCCGGAAGACTGTTTAAAACGTATTGCAGAGTCAATCAATATTGCTCTACAACAAACAACCTCTGTTTCAGCCGTGATTGAAAACACTGCAGGGCAAGGCACAAACTTAGGCTACCGTTTCGAGCAACTTGCAACGATTATTGAGCAAGTAGAAGATAAGCAACGTGTTGGAGTATGTATAGATACTTGCCATACTTTTGCTTCGGGCTATGATTTACGTGGCCACCAAGCAACTGAAGCTACATTTCAAGCTTACTCTGATATTGTCGGATTTGAATATTTACGCGCGATGCATATTAATGACAGTAAAGTCCCTTTTGCTAGCAGAGTTGACCGCCACGCGCCTTTAGGTGCTGGAGAAATTGGTTGGGAATGCTTTGAATTTATTATGAAAGATCGTCGTTTTAACCACATACCATTAGTTTTAGAAACAACTGATGAAAGTTTATGGCCGCAAGAGATAAAGCAGTTAAAACTTTGGGCTGGTTGTATTTAAAAGCTATTTGTTACTTTATAGCATTAAACACTTTGAAACTCATTAAACAGCGATTATGCTACTAAAGTAGCACTAAAATTAAGGAAAGTGATATTTATGTTTCAAACACTAAAAGCGTCTATTCAAACCTATATGACAGAAGAGCAATGTGCCTTTGTCGAACGTGCATATCATTATGCATATGCAGCACATGATGGTGTGAAAAGAGCAAGTGGCGAACCTTATATTACTCACCCCGTTGCAGTGGCTGAAATACTTGCAGCTATGAAATTAGACTATGAGGCTATTTCAGCAGCATTAATGCACGATGTATTAGAAGATACTGATACCACCCATCAAGAACTTTCCGACGCATTTAATCCAAATGTCGCGCAACTGGTTGAAGGTGTTACTAAGCTAGATAAATTTAATTTTGAGAATCGCGAACAAGCACAAGCTGAAAACATCAGAAAAATGTTAATTGCGATGTCTAAAGATTTCCGAGTAATGTTGATAAAACTAGCGGATCGCGTACACAATATGCGTACACTGGATTCACTTCGATTAGATAAGCGTCAACGTATTGCCCAAGAAACCTTTGAAATATTTACACCTATTGCTAACCGCCTTGGTTTACATCACTTAAAAAATGAATTAGAAGAGTTAGCCTTCAAAGCACAAAATTCAGCACGTTATCATGTATTAAAACAAGCAATCACCAAAGCACGTGGTAATCGTAAAGATTTTATCGCCAGTATTTGTGATGAAATTTCTGAGCAACTTGAGTCGATGTCAATTGATGCACAAGTGATTGGGCGAGAAAAACATCTTTATAGTTTGTATAAGAAAATGCGTAAGAAAGGCTGTCAATTCCATGATGTAATGGATGTTTATGCATTTCGTATCATAGTTAAAGATTTAGATACTTGTTATCGTGTTTTAGGGCAAATACACCATTTGTACCAACCTAAATTAGAATATTTTGAAGATTATATTGCGCTGCCTAAAACCAATAGTTATCAATCATTGCATACTACGCTTATTACCCATGAAGGTGTGAATATAGAAATCCAAATTCGTACTGAAGATATGGATGCCGTTGCTAAGCATGGTATTGCAGCTCATTGGAGTTATAAAGAAAGCGCACAAAGTTCTAATATAGCCGCTCAATTACAAACGCGTAATTGGTTCCAAGGTTTAACAGAGCAAGAAGACCAGAATACTAACTCCGTTGTTTTATTAGAAAATATTAAACAAGAGTTAGGTAAAAATGATATTCATGTATTAACGCCACAGGGTAAAATCATTGTTTTACCGGCATTAGCCACCGCGGTTGATTTCGCCTATGCCTTGCATACAAACATAGGTCATCACTGTATTGGTGCAAAAGTGGACAATGAGTACTCATCATTAAGCCAAAAATTAGAAAGCGGACAAACAATTGAAATTATTACCGCTAAAAAGCCTAATCCAAGCCCTGAATGGTTAAATTTCGCAGCTACCCACAGAGCGCGAAACAGTGTGCGTAATTATCTTAAGCAATTACCACAATCAACCACTATTCCAATGGGCAGACGCTTATTAAAACAAGCGCTGAATGCGACCAACTTGACGGATATTCCACAGGAGAATATTGATAAAGTCATTGCCGATCATCATTTAGATGGTTTCAACGATCTATTACATGCTATCGGCAGTGGAAAACTGTTAAGTATTATCATCGCAAGGCGTTTACGTGGTAATGCCGACGAGTTAACTGAGTCTCATCATAAACAGCAAATTAGACAAAGTGCCATTAAGGGCGCTGAAGATATTATGCTGTCCTATGCCAACTGTTGTAAGCCATTGCCAGGCGATCAAATTGTTGCTCATACGAGCTCGGGTAAAGGTTTAGTTGTACATATTAAAAGTTGTCATAATGTAATTGGGTTTGAAAATGAACTAGATAAGTATATCGCTGTCGAATGGGACATGAACTTTATGAATCAATATGAATACTCAAGTGATTTGAGCATTCAAATGGTAAATCATAAAGCAGGTTTAGCAAGAATGTTTAATGTAATTGCCAAGAGTAATGCCAATGTAGTGGACTTACAGACAACTGCAGTCACTAATCAAATTTATTCGATTAATGTGACATTAACAGTTATTAACCGAGTACATTTGTCACGTATTATGCGACAAATTAAGAAACTAACTGGTGTTAAAAGTGTCAAACGAAGCAATAAAAAGTAATAAAAATAGTTAATTTTCAATTATCACCTACTGCGAGTTATAGGCTGCGTTCATTCCAGTAGGTTAATTGATGTTATATCGTAAAAATTTATACCCACTGGATTACATAATTATGACAACCGTTAAAATGATGATACTAACTGCAAGTATCATGGCGCTTGGAGCTTGCTCTTCTGAGACTCAAATTGAACCACAAAAAGTAAACGTTGAACAACTACAGCATAATTGGAAGTTGACTCACGTTGATAACATTCAATTAGCCACCATTATTAACAGTTCATTACATATAGACAGTGCTAACAAAAGTTCTGGTAATTTAGGTTGTAATCAGTTTTTTGGAATGGCTGAATTTAGCAATAATCAATTACGTATTGATGATATGGGTAATACACGAAAAATGTGTGAACCATTAAAAAATGATGTAGAGATGGATGTTAGTGAAGTATTAACTCACTGGGCAAATGTTATGATTGATGATGAAACATTAATTATTAGCAATAAAAAGCATTCATTAACTTATCAGCTAGCGGATCCCATCACAGAATAATGAAACATTAAGTAACTTCAATTGCGTAGTCTGAGAATAATCACAACAGTGCAATTGTCGTCTGTTTTAAAGTGCTATTTTTTAACCCGATTGACTGCGCGCCATACCTACCAATCGGGAAAAAAGGCGTTTTAGTAACAGAGGGACCGATTCAACTCCTTGCAACTCTACCGCTTCAGCAATAGCAATCCCTAAACCCGGCTTAGAGTATTTGTGCACCGCTTTTTCAATCACCTTATTGGCATTTAGTCTCTCTAAGTCCTGTTTACTGTAATTTGCGGCTTTTAGGTAAACCTCTTCAAAACCATTTTCAAAAAATAGATGTTCAATATCATGTGCTGGCAATAGGGTTAAACGAGTATGGATAGAATCCGATTCGCCTAACATGTCCTTGACTCGACTTGCATATTTTTGTCCTGCACTATCGCCATCGGTTAGCACATGCCATTCAATATTTAAATCCTGTGCTAATTTAATCAATGGTTTTAAACCACATTGTGCGAATTCAATAACTTGTATCCCTTCAACTAATAAATGATGTCCGCATAACCTCGCTAAGTCAGTTAACAACCAAGTTTCAGTTTCCCCTTCAACTAATAACCAAGCACGTGCGAATAGACTTTGTGGGCGATTCATTCGCAAATGGAAGGCAATACGCCTTAGGTCATTATTAGAGTAATGTTTACGATTAACCGTATAGCTTTTTATCTTATCCGTTTTGCGCACTAAACGTTGAATGCGACTTAATGGGAAAAATGATAATAACTGTGCAGAATTAGTACTGACTAACTTCTGCATTGGTAACAAGGAAAAGAAACGCCATGTGATAGCTAAATTAACTGGGTGTAAGTTATTTTCAGGCTCTTCTAATAACAAAATAGGCGTCGCCCCACGACGAAATAAATGCTCTCCTCGCTCCTCTAAGAATTGTCCTAATACCAGCAGCAGCATGGCGCGATCTGTTTTATGCCCATCCTTTAATAGATCATTAAAACGCGTTAATGCGTTAAAGGAAAAGCTGTGATCCACATATCTTAGTTTTTCATCATTAGGGTAATTGGGTAAATCACCATAGCGCTTGCATAGATAATGATCAAAAAGATACACAATTGAATCACACCCTTTCTTTAATTCTACTTCGGATAATTGCTGTGACGAACTTGTAATACGCTGAAAAATTCGTTTAATACGCGCTTCAGAACGTGCTCTATGGCTATTTAATAAATGTTTAACTGGACGGTAAGCTTGACCACTATCATTTTGCTCACTGCCTAATCTTAATACAGGCACAAAAGATATAAATTCATTCACCAAATTATTCAAATCACTTTGTGAGAAGTGTTTACGATGCCCCTCTTGGTCTAAAAAGTGTCTGTCCGTAAAGACTTCCCCGCTACTGTCCACACTGCCGTCTACTTGATAAATAATGTATTTATTTCGATCGGGTAATGTTACCCAGGCATCGCTGATACTAGCAAAGTGACGTTGTAAAGACTCTTCAGGGTATTGCTCTTTAAAAGTAAAGATAAGATAAATATGGTTAATGATCGGTAGGTCGGAAATAGGGGGTCGATGAAAATCGTCTAAGGTGAAGTGATAACTTTTTTTGGCACCCGATAAAAATAGAGAGAGTGCTTCGAATAAACTCGATTTACCCCAGCTATTTTCACCTAATAACGCACTCAACTCATGCATATTAATGGATAAGCGATTAATTCCACGAAACCCCACTACTTCAATGTGTTTCAATAGCATATCGACTCCTAATACCAACCAGAGTAATTAAGTGCTTTATTTTGTTTGTTAAATTTTGAGCACCTACTTAAGACAATCGGTATAAATCAAAAATTTTATGATTCAAAGTATCAGAAACTTACTATAAAACAATTAGTAATAGATCACACAAAAAACACAAAATAATAATCAAATTATTAGTATATCGTCATGAATCTATAAAAAATATCCTTTATACTTACTTCATAACCACTAAAAAATAGTGGATATAAGTTACCGTTATTAGCCTCGTATTGCTTATTAGTTTCTATTATATAGCGTTTTATTTTTTACATATTAAGCGAACGGCAAGTGTAGTGGCTCTGTAATAGGTGATTTCAGTAATAAAAATAATTGAATGTCCAATGAATAGAGGAGTCTACTATGAGCAATCTACATCAACTTAATATTTTACCTGAGCAAAGGACTATCAATTTAATTGCTTCTTACAGCAACGACTTTGAACGTGATAATTTTGATTATCACCAACTTTTGGAGAAACTACATAGCACTATGTCACGCAGCCATTTTATGGATCAGCAAGACAATGCAGCTTGGATGAACCATAGAGGTAATGATTACTTAGCGAATCCAAAGCTATTTTCGCATGCCCCTTTAACTTATTTATGTGCATTTTTAAGTGAAATATTTAAAAATAATCAGTTAGATGACATTGAAAAAAACATAGAACCCAATATATTTGAAGCTATTTTAAAGCGTTTAAATGATTTTAAATAACACTTTTCACTTGAATTCAAACTTCAAAGAAGAGTAAAAAAACTGAAAAAGAATAGTGTAATTAAAGGTTCAAAGGTTCAAAGGTTCAAAGGTAAATTAATTTATAATAAACAGCGCCGTTACTATTATGTTGATCAAAAAAGAATCGAAGCCATCGTTAGTGATTGGCAGATGGTTAAGTAGAAATACACGATAATAGCGGCGCTATTCTGATTTAGTGGTCAGGTTTAAAGTTAATACTTACAGAGTTTACTTAATAAAAGTTACTGGCTTAAAAACTAAACTTGGATTCAAATAATAAACCCATCTCATTTTTTCAAAAATTAAACACTACCCAATTTGATTTGTTATTAGCCTCAGTTGCATTACACTGACTCTACGATGAACATGTAGAGTAATTATGGATTCCTTAACTCAAATAGCCCTAGGGGCAAGTGTTGCAGCTGCAGTTGGTTTCAAACCTTTTGGACGTAAGGTGCTGCTTGCTGGCGCTATCTTAGGTACACTGCCAGATTTAGATGTGTTAATCAGCTATCAAACGGCTATTGATAACTTTACTTTTCACCGTGGTTTCAGTCACTCCTTGATCGTATTAAGTGCTCTCAGCGTGTTTTTATATAGGCTTGCTTTATACTTTAGACCACAATGGAAAGCCTATAAAAAATCATTATTTCTGACCATATTATTACCTTTAATCACACACCCGTTATTAGATGCATTTACCAGTTATGGCACTCAATTGTGGTGGCCTATCCCGGTACAACCCACCTCTTGGTCAAGTATTTTTATTATTGATCCTCTTTATACTTTGCCATTATTAATCGCAGTTTTAGGGCTTTGGTTGCAAAAAAACACATTAAAGTGGTACAAAATAAATAGCATTGTTTTGTGTATTAGTTGCGCTTACTTAATACTAGGCCAGGCACAATTTTGGTATTTAAAACAAAAGCTAACTATTGATCCAATAGTTAAAAATAGTCAGGTATTTATCTCACCAACCCCCTTTAATATCTTTGTATGGCGGATTATTAGCTATCAAGATGATACATATTATGAAACCTTCAGCAGTGTTTTAAATATTCAAAACACTGAATGGCAAGCCTTTGCAACGGGCCGTTCACTGACCAAGCAGTTTAAATCAACAGAGTTACAACGCTTAGAATGGTTTAGTGATGGATTATTGAGCTTTAGTGAGCGCCAAGGTCGGCTGATTGTGACGGACTTACGCATTGGTTTATCACTTTATTACCCATTTTCCTTTAGCATTGCAAAGCGAGAACAGGATCAGAACTGGTTAGTGATTCCATCGCAAAAAATGCCGGAACCTGAGGTGAGTTGGGAAGTATTAATGGAAACACTGCAATAAAAAGCTTATTCAGGTGACACAATTAAAGATCTATTTCATGACTATAAAGTCATGATGTTACTGCAGATTATAGCTGATCAACATATTGTTTAATTTCAGCTAAAAAATCTTCTCCATACTTATCCAACTTGATATGGCCAACGCCTGTGATTGATAAAAATTGCGAGTCATTAGTGGGCATTAACTCACTCATTTCAGACAAAGAAACGTCACTAAAAATAACATAGGGTGGTAAATTTGCTTGATCAGCGATCTGCTTGCGTAAATGACGTAATTTAGCAAATAACTTATTATCTGCATTAACAGACACGCTACGTCGCTTTTGTTTGGCAGTGGTTTTCACTAGCTGTAATCTTGGAACAGCAAGCATCAAACTATTCTCTGATTTAAGCACTGAACGAGCAGCTTCTGTTAATTGTAAAGCAGAGCCACGAGTTAAGTTTTGCATCAATAATCCACAATGGATCAATTGCCTAGCAATACTAAACCAATGTTCGGTTGACTTATCCTTACCAATACCAAAAGTCGATAATTGATCGTGCCCAAGGCTTTTAACACGTGCAGTTTGCGCACCACGTAAGACTTCAACCACATGCGTGATCCCAAAATATTGCCCAGTGCGATAAACACAGGATAGTATTTTTTGTGCATCCACCGTTGCATCGTAACTTTGCGGAGGATCTAAACAAATATCACAGTTACCACAAGCTTTAGGGCTGTACTCGCCAAAATAATTTAATACAACTCGACGACGACAGGTTTGTGCTTCCGCAAATGCAACCATTGTATTCAGTTTATGTAACTCAATACGCAGTTGCTCTTGATTTGGATTCTTTTCTAATAGGCTACGAATACGCGCAGGATCTGCTGGGTCATAAAATAACATCGCTTGAGCAGGCAAACCATCTCGGCCTGCTCGCCCTGTTTCTTGATAGTATGACTCAATATTCTTAGGTATTTCATAATGCACAACAAAACGCACATTGGGTTTATCAATACCCATACCAAAAGCAACCGTCGCAACTACGATTTCCACTTCATCTTTAATAAATAAATCTTGTACCGTTTGGCGTTCTTCTAAGGGTAATCCAGCATGATAACAACGTGAATTTAATCCCTTTGCAGCTAATTTTTGTGCAATCTCTTCAGTACGCTTACGACTAGTGCAATAAATAATTCCACTTTCGTCTTTATGCTGATCTAAATAATTAAATAATTGTGCTAATGGGCGATACTTTTCAATCAATAAATATTCAATATTAGGGCGGTCAAAACTGCGAATTTCTATTAAAGGTTGATTGAGCTGTAGGCGCTGTAAAATATCTTGCTGTGTTGCATGATCAGCCGTTGCAGTTAAAGCCACTAAAGGAATATTAGGAAAATGTTCTTTAAGATTGCCTAATTGTGCATATTCAGGACGGAAGTCATGCCCCCAAGAAGAGATACAATGGGCTTCATCAATGGCAAATAAATTAATAGGCAAGTGTTGTAGTCGAGCAATAAAATCAGGGCGTAAAAGGCGCTCAGGTGCAACGTATAATAGTTTTAACTGACCACGATGTAGGGAATTAATAATATCATTTTGTTGTTGATAGGAAAGGCTGGAATTTAAATAGGCCGCTGCAACACCACAAGCTTGTAGGGTATCCACTTGATCTTTCATGAGTGAGATCAAAGGTGATATAACGATGCATATCCCCTCTCTTACTAACGCAGGAATTTGAAAACATAAACTTTTACCGCCACCCGTAGGCATCACTACCAACGCATCACGCCCTGCGATCAACTCGTTAATAACGGTTTCTTGGCCATCTCGAAATTGCTTGTAACCAAACACATCAAATAAGACGTCATGTGCAGTACTAGTGATACTCTGGCTCAAAATATAGCAACCTATTGATAATCTAAGCGGTGAAACGGGCTCGTATTGTAAATCAGCGCCGACATTATTTCAGCCTAAATTTTCTTATGAGACAAACTAACGTGCTGCAAAGTCCTGAGCAAAAGAATCAACTTTTTCCCAATCGGTTAATTCTATGTCCTGTGTTTTATCGGTACTGCCGCCCGTCATTTTCATAATCAACTGAATTAACAGGGTTTGCCACCAATTATAACGTGAATACAATAGAGCTCCGGCAAACACCCCTTTGAACTGTGGTTGCCATTGTGAAAGCTGATCAAATTTTTTCATATAGGCATTATTTTCTGGCACTGCTTTTTCTGGCTTACGTGCAGTTAAACAAACCACAAAAAAAGCATTACATACTGCATCTAATTGCGTTTTATGCTGATTAACAAACTTAATTATATTGGGACGAAAGTTACCATAACGAATAGATGCACCGATTAAGACTTTTTGGTACAAAGAAAAATCAATGGTCGGATTATCATCAACATTCAATACAATCACTTCGCCAGTAAGCGTTTGCTTAATACGATTAATTATTTTTAATGTTTGTCCATCGACAGAGGAATAAAGTACTAAAGTTTTGCTTACTACACTACTTTCAGTTTGCTTGGTTTCAGCTTGCTTAGCTTGAGTTTCATTAGACATAAGTTAATTTTTCCAGAATACAGGTGTAAATAACACCAACAATGTAAAGACTTCTAATCGACCAAATAGCATGGCAATAATCATCACCCATTTTGAAGCATCACTAACATCATTAAAATGAGTCGCGACTTCACCTAAACCAGGCCCTAGATTATTAAGCATGGCGACCACAGAAGAGAACGCACTCAATTCGTCCATACCTGTCATTAATAATGCCAGCATACAAACAATAAAGACCAATGCATAGGTAGAGAAGAATCCCCACACAGCTTCAACAACACGGTCCGGTAAAGCTTTATCACCTAACTTAATTTTATACACGGCTTTAGGATGCACTAAACGCTTTAATTCACGTTGCCCTTGCAAGTTAAGTAATAATACACGAATCACTTTCAAACCGCCGCCAGTGGAACCTGCACATCCTCCAATAAAACTTGAGAAAATAAGTAAAACAGGCAACAACAAAGGCCAATCAGAGAAAGAAGTAGTAGTAAAACCTGCCGTGGTTGAAATTGAAACGGATTGAAATAACGCATGGGAAAAGGTGGTTTCTATACTGTTATAAACATCGTGCCCCATTAACATCCAAAAGCAGATAATAGTTAGAATCACCTGAATAAAGATAAACGCGCGCACTTCAGGGTCGCGTCGATAGACGTCAAAACTGAGTTTTTTTGCAGAGAATACCGTGAAATGTAGTGCGTAGTTAATGCCTGAGATAATTAAGAAAACCACGGTGATGATATTGATCACTTCACTATCGAAGTGTCCCATACTGGCATCGTAAGTAGAAAACCCACCAATAGATACGGTTGAGAAACTATGGCCAAGCGCATCAAACAAGCTCATACCGGCAATCCAAAATGCCAACATACAAGCAACCGTTAAGCATAAATAAACATACCATAGCGCTTTTGCTGTTTCTGCTATACGGGGGGTCATTTTTGAATCTTTCACTGGCCCCGGTGTTTCTGCTCGGTACAACTGCATGCCACCGATACCTAACATAGGCAGTACCGCAACGGCTAATACAATGATCCCCATGCCACCAAACCATTGCAGCATTTGTCGATAGAATAAAATTGATTTTGGCAAATCATCTAACTGAGCAATAGTGGTTGCGCCGGTGGTGGTTAACCCAGAAAAAGATTCAAAAAAGGCAGTCGCAAGATTCATGTCTACGCTGGAGCTCATTAGAAATGGAATTGCACCGACGCTGCCCAGTGTTGCCCAAAACAACACCACAATTAAAAAACCTTCACGCGCCTTTAATTCACCTTTGTGACGTCGATTTGGAAGCCAAAAAACAAAGCCGATAAATAAAGTGACAAAAAATGCAGCTAAAAAGTCATTACCGCCACCATCTTGATAGATGAAAGCAACAAAAACAGGTGGCAACATGGTCAGGCTAAATAGGCCGATCAACATCGCTACAATCCTGATAATTGAACGAATGGCCACTAGCTAGACCAACTAGTTAGCATTAGTTGAAGTATTAATTTGTTTCGCAATGATCTGTCCCTGCATCGATGATTGTAATTTTTGCTTAAACTGTATTATTTGTTCACTATCGACTTCAATTAATGCCACTACTTCTTGTTGATAATCGACATTAATGATTCTTCCTGAATGCGAAGCTAATATATGCTCTACCGTTGCCATTTGGGCATAGTTACATTGTAACTTAAATTGTTGGAAAAAACGCTTCTCCATTGTAGGCATGGTTGGGCATAATTGCTGCAAACCATTACTGTAAGCACGTACTAAACCGCCCGTTCCTAATTTAATACCGCCTGAATACCTCACTACGACAGCAACTATTTCCCCAACATTAGTGCCTTGTAAAACAGCAAGCATAGGCTTTCCAGCTGTCCCTTTGGGTTCACCATCATCACTACACCCCATATTAACGCTATCTTTAGGGCTGCCACCAATATAAGCCCAGCAATGATGACGTGCATCTTTATGCAAGGCTTTTATGTCAGCAAGGTATTGCATCGCAGCAGTCTTACCTTGAGCTGGACTGATGAAAGTTAAAAATCGACTTTTTTTAATTTCTTCTTGAAAAAAGACCGTTTTCTGTAAAATTAAATAGGGTTTATTCACTGTTAACTAAAAGACCTTGTGTTTGCATGTCATAGAACCATCAACAACGGAATAGACATTTTGATAAAGTATTTGTTGTCATAATATTGCAACTAATATACTAGTGCGCCAGATAATAACTAAGCAGTGCTGTTCACTTGTGAGCGAAATCAGCCAACTCTATAGCATATTCACTTCTACTTCATTGATAAACAAGCTAACAACTCTTCAACTTGCTTAGGTTGTAATGTCTTTCTATCAAGTTGTTGAATAAAAACATTAATCACCTTGGCATCAAACGGTTCAATGCTACTGCCCAATAATCGTTTTTTACTGGCCGCTAATAATGTCTCATCGCTTTGATCAAAATCTGCAAATAACAAACTCAATACACAATGGTAGCGCAATCGAGTTTCGCTTAAATGCCTACTTAATGTCTGGATAAATGACAGATCGCTAAGCGTGATCACGTCATCGTCAACACGAACAAAGCTATTCTGTTGTAATTGTAGTAAAACACGAGTGACTCGCTGTTTAAGTGTTTCTGTTGAAGGCGCTAGGAAATATTCTGCATCGATAAAGCCTAATAAACTACCTACCAACTCGGTTAATGTGGCACAACTAATTTTATTGTTTTGATTGTTTAATTTAATTAAGCCATAACTCACCAATGAAGGCAGCGCAAATACGTGCACAATGGTATTACGGTAATAAGTTAAATGTGCGCTTTGTTTTTGATCACAACTCACCACATAATTAGACTCTGAAAACTTATTCATGGCTAACGCTTGTTGATAAATGAGTTCAACAGATTGTGTTGGATAAGTAATTCTAGAGTCTTGGCTGGTATTCGCTAATAACTGTTGATGTAATTGCAATAAAGCCAACATACGATGTTTACCTAGCTGATGATTAGTGCTTGCCAATAATATAGCTGCGCACAAAGGTAAAGCATTCACTGCCGTTGCTTGATTTATTCCCTGCATAACATTATTGGCCAAGTGGTTAACTTGTGTAGCAAATTGCTGCTCAGTAAGGGCTTGATGTCGCCAATTAGGTTGCTGTTGATCGAGATATTGCTTGAGATTAATAGGCTTCCCAAAGTTAACAAAAGCACGCCCAAAATTACGTAATTTTTTAACAACACCTAGGACTTGCCACGCACTTTCTTGTTGTTTTTTCTGCCCGGACAACTCTTTCATGTAAGTGCTTACTTCCATGATATGGTCATAACCAATATACACAGGCACAATCATTACATTACGTTCAGGTTGGTCTAAAAAGGTTTGTACACTCATTGCGAGTAAACCCGTTTTAGCGGGTAGTAAACGTCCGGTTCGACTGCGTCCTCCTTCGGTAAAGAACTCAATTGGATAACCTTGTTTAAATAGCATCGCAAAATAAGCTTTGAATGCTTTGCCATAGAGAGGATCATCTTTAAAACTACGACGTAAAAAGAACGCACCTGAGCGTCTAAAAATACCACCAGCAGGAAAAAAGTTAAGATTCACTCCGGCTGCTACATGTGGCGGTACTAAACCTTCTCCAAATAATAAATAAGATAATAAAAGATAATCCATATGACTGCGGTGACAAGGCATATAAATAATTTCAGCCCCACTTTGTGTTGCATCACGCACCGCTTGTGCATGATTAACTTCGATCCCTTGGTAAATACCATTCCAGACTTTAGACAAAATAGATCGGAAAAAACGTAAAAATCGATATGAAAAATTACTACTAATCTCTTCTAAATAAGCATGGCATTGCTGAGTAACCTGCAACTCACTTCGACCACTTTGCAGGCTTTCTTGTTGAATAGTTTGTTGCATCATAGGGCTGGCGATAACACGTTTGATCATCGCTTTGCGATTAGGAATTTGAGGCCCACGACTAGAACGATTTTGGGTACTAAAATAATGCAAGGCTACTCGCGCAAGTTTATGCGCTAAATGTTTTGAGTGTTTGTTTTTTTCTACTAATGATTGAACAGAGATGGGTACATTAAAACGTATTAAATGATCACTACCCGCAGTGAGAATAGACCATGCTTTTTGTAAGCTACTTACATTATGATGCCCCAGAAAAGCTTTTCGTGGATTGCTTTTACCTGGATTTCTACCCCAGAAAAATGTCACTGGTACTAATTGCACATCAAGCTCTGTATCCTGTTGATGCAACGATAATAAGTGTTGGTATTGCGCTAAATAAGCAGACTGCTGTTGCTTTAGCGGTTTCTTTTTAAAGAAATACCAATCATGCAGGTAAATAACAGCGGGCAGGGTAATACCATGCAATTGCAAAGGCTGATAAGGGTCAGGTAAAGCTTGCTTAATACAGGCTTTTTGTAGTGCTAATAAATCGCTAGCACTATTTTGTTCCAACACATAAATAATAGGACGAGAGAGGTCTAACTTTAACTCAGTAACAGGATTTTGTGGCACCACCACACTCTTCACCCAAAAACGACTGATCAGCTTAGACCAAAAAGAGCCTTTAACTAGCACATACTTTCCTTGTTATTGTCCATTATATTGGCTTTAGTTTAACATACAAAGCTAGTGCGTATAGGCGTTGACAAGCATTCTGAGACCGCTAGCAAATGATTACTCTCAATCAACAGCTAAATGATGACCAAGTGATGTCTATTTGTTAAAGTGTGCGCTTCAATTAATACACATGAGATTGCTTATTAATGCAAAAAAATACTGGAATAAAGCGAATATTTCTTGCTTTTGGTTATTCACTAAAAGGCATCAAAAGTGCTTTTAAACATGAAGCTGCTTTTCGTCAAGAGGTGTTACTAGCAATTATTTTAATCCCTATTGCCTTATTAGTAGATGTCACTAAAGTAGAGCGTATCCTTTTAATTTCGCCAGTGATCTTGGTATTAATATTTGAAATAATTAATTCAGCCATTGAAGCCGTTGTAGATAGAATTGGCAGTGAATTCCATGAACTTTCTGGGCGCGCTAAAGATATGGGCTCATCAGCTGTCTTAATTGGTTTGTTATTAACCGCGTATATTTGGATTGAAATCCTGTTTATTTAACTTACTTCACTCATTAGGATTCTAATATGGCGGATAGACCTGCTTTTACTAAACAAAAAAATAAAACGCATTCACCAATAAAAACGGTTCCCCACTCTTTTGAAGCCGAACAAGCGGTCATTGGCGGTTTATTATTAGACAATGATACTTGGTCAGATGTTTCTGAGCGAGTGGTTGACCGTGACTTTTATACACGTGCACATCGCCTTATTTTTTCAACTATTGAAAAACTAAGCAGCAATGATATTCCCGTAGATATCGTTACACTGTCAGAAAAGCTTGAAGATACACAGGAATTAGAAGGCATTGGTGGCATTGCTTATTTAGCGGAGCTATTACAAAACACGCCAAGTGCAGCTAACATCAATAACTATGCAGATATTGTTCGTGAACGCGCCATTGTTAGGGAGTTAATTGGTGTAGCCAATGATATTGCAGAGGCAGGCTATGATACCGAAGGTCGTGATAGTGCAGAGCTGCTAGATTTTGCAGAAACTAAAGTGTTCCAAATTGCAGAGGCTCGAAATAATCAAAATGAAGGCCCGCAAGCGATTAAAGATATCCTCAAAGAAACAGTCGCAAAAATTGATGATTTATGCAAAAACCCTCGCGATGGTATTACCGGATTGTCCTCTGGTTACAATGATTTAGACCAAATGACTACGGGCTTCCAACCCGGTGATTTAATTATTGTAGCGGCGCGTCCATCAATGGGGAAAACTACCTTTGCCATGAACTTAGCGGAACATGCAGCCCTTAATGCAGACAAGCCAACCATTATTTTCTCATTAGAGATGCCTTCAGATCAGATCATGAATCGTATGTTGGCTTCTTTAGGGCGTATAGACCAAGGTAAAATTCGTACCGGCCAATTAGATGAAAACGATTGGGCTTCATTATCTTCTACTATGTCTATTTTATTAGACCGCGGTAAAATGTTTATTGATGATAGCTCTGGTTTAACACCAACGGAATTACGTTCGCGCGCTCGTCGTATTGCACGTGACCACGGCGGTGTTAGCATGATCATGGTCGATTATTTACAATTAATGCGTGTCCCTTCTTTGAGTGAAAACCGTACCTTAGAGATTTCAGAAATCTCACGTTCTTTAAAAGCATTAGCCAAAGAGTTACGTTGTCCTGTTATTGCCTTATCTCAGTTAAACCGTGGTCTTGAGCAACGTGCTGATAAGCGCCCTATTAACTCAGACTTACGTGAATCGGGTGCGATTGAGCAAGATGCTGATTTAATTATGTTTATTTATCGAGATGAAGTTTATCACGAAGATAGTGAGCACAAAGGCATTGCAGAAATCATCATTGGTAAGCAACGTAACGGACCAATTGGTAAGGTACGTTTAACGTTCCAAGGGCGTTACTCTCGTTTTGATGATTACACCGGTACTGCTTATCATGGTGATGAATAATAAAAGTTGATAGCGCCCATGACTACTCACTTGAGAAGCTACGGATACTCAAGTGGGATATGACTTACGCTACAATTAACGGCTAACTTAAATAATTTAGAAAAGGACAATGATGGACAAGTTTGATCAACTATTTGACTGTTCAAATAAAAAGTTAAGCTTGTACCGCTTCTCATTACCTTTAAAAAAAACCATCAATTTTAAAGGCCATCATTTAAGCACCCGCGAAGGACTATGGTTAATTGAGCACAGCCCGCATGGGCAAGATTATATTGGTGAAGTATCGCCTCTGCCCGGTTTTAGCCAAGAAACACTTGCTGCATGTCAAACGCAACTAATCGATGCCTTACAAGCCGGAACGTTGACCAATCAATGCATAAGCAAGCAACAAGCAAACCATCAACAAGTAGATTTTACAGCGCCTTTTTTACCGAGTGTAAGCTTTGCTTTATTTTGCCTACAGCAACGTATTCCCTGGGCATTACAAACAAGTAATGTAGCGCAAGATATTGCTTTAATGACCATACCTTTATTGCAAGGTAGCCTGAACGAAATTATTAAGCGCTATAGAGAGTTAAATTATCCAGCAACAGTAAAATTGAAAGTAGCGCGTTTATCGGTGGCAGAGGATATTAAAGTCATACAAAGCCTTATTGAACTTAATCCCGCTGTTCAGCTACGCTTAGACGCCAATCAGCAGTGGACTGCAATTCAATATATCGACTTCCTAGATGCGATTGACAGAAAATGTATTGATTATATTGAAGAGCCAACGCTTTCTACTATGGATAATATATCCATTTCAACACAATTTAAGGTCTCCATCGCATTAGATGAGAGCTTATTAATATCCAATCTATTGCCTATCAGCAAATGTATTAAAGCGTTAATCATCAAACCTACATTGATTGGCTATTCTGCTCGTATTCAGGCTTTATTAACGCATGCACAACAGCAACAATTAAGTCTTAGCATGAGCGCGAGTTTTGAATCCCCAATCGCTCTACAGCAACTGGCTTATCTAGCAAAGCAATGGCAACAAAAAACTCAATTAAAGGTAAGCTTAGGCTTAGATACCTTACACGCTTTCCAACCTGAAATAAGTCATGCTATTAAGGATAATTCAGACTTACAAAGATTCATTACATCTCAGGCAACTTGTATATGGCACTCTTAATTAACCACTGCCCCGTTCGCTGGCATGCTATTTATCATAGTCACTGGACTGCGTTGCAATATGATCAGCAATCGATCTCCTATCAGCAGTTAGATCAACTATTAAGCGCACTGCAAAGACAATTACTGACACAAATTAACCTAACTACTCCAATTTCAACTTCAACTCCACCGTCAATGGTCAGGCTGGCTTGTATCGCCAGTAATGGTATTGAATTGCTATTAATGCAATTATTATGCGTACGAGCAGGCTGGCTATTTTGTCCGCTAAACCCACGCTTTACCGCTACTGAGTTGTCGCAAAGATTGGCAGTATTAAATACGCCGTACTGTTGGATTGAGAATGAGCAAGATGCAGACTCCCTACCGACCTCGTCACCTCAATTACAAATAGATTTTGAATTGCTGTTATCAAACCTTCATGAGCAGGCTTCATCTTCTATTGCAGCAACTGCAAATATCTCCACTTCCGCAATAACGCTCACGCCTTTATTGATTGAACCAGAACAAGCTTGCAATATTATTTTCACTTCTGGTAGCAGCGGTTTTCCTAAAGCGATTGTACATAATTATCGTAATCACTTTTTTAGTGCGCTGGGCTCACAAAGACTGATCCCTCTTGCTTCACAGGATCATAACTTATTGTCCCTACCACTATTTCATATTGGTGGATATGCAACGGTATTACGAACCATTATTGCAGGAGCATGCATACACTTAACCACTTATCCATTGACTGTTGCCTTATTACAACAACACAGGATCACGCACTTATCCTTAGTTTCAACGCAATTGATCCGCTTATTAGCAGATCCTTTATTTAATGCGAAACAATCTGCCATTAAACATGTTTTATTGGGTGGAAGCGCTTTTTCAGAAGAGCACCTAACAGCGTTAGCTGCACGTGGATTTCACTATCACTTAAGTTACGGCAGTACTGAAATGGCCTCGCAAATTGCCACCTCAGATAACAGTAGTCAGCTACAGGTTTTACCGTATAGAGAAATAAAAATACACCGAGGTGAAATTTATATAACTGGCGAAACACGATTTATTGGGTATTTCCGAGATAATGCAATACATAAAATTGCAGCAGAAGAATGGGTTGCAAGTGGTGACTTGGGCACACTGAAACAACATCAATTATCTATTATAGGACGTAAAGACAGACAATTTATTAGTGGTGGCGAAAATATTCAGCCGGAGGAAATAGAGCGAGTATGTTTACAATATGGTCGTGTTAAACAAGCTTATATTTGTCCCACCAAGGATCAACAATATGGTCAGCGCATTGCGCTCTTTGTTTTATTTTCAGACTCAACTCAATTTGATCTAGATTGTCAGCAACTTAAACATTACCTTGGCCAACAACTGATCGGCTTTAAACAACCCGATCATTATCTTGCTTGGCCTTTGAAATTAGCAAATAACCAAGTATTAAAAGTGCCCAAACAAGTTTTCATAGACAGTTTAAGTAAGCAAGGACTAACCTAAGGTGCGTTTGATACTATGCTCATATACCAATTGTTCTGCATTATTAATCAAAGACAGTAAATCGGGATGACTTTCTTTTTTATACTCAACGATTCCGGTATCAATCACTAAACGACTTTTTCTAATGGAGCTTGAATTAAACTTTCGAACATTATTGTCTAAGCGAGGAAACAGCCCTGTATCGGTAATATGATATTCACTATCTGTCATTAAAATAACAAACTCATCCCCACCAATACGCGCCACTAAATCGGTTTCTCTAAAGGTGTCAGTCAATATATTTGCAAAAGACATTAATAATTGATCTCCCTCTGCTTCACCATGATCTAAATTAATCTTGGTTATACCAACAACATCAATATATAAGGCAAAGAAAGGTTTGTTAGCACGTTGGCTTAAACGGAAATAATTATCTCCGGCACTGACAATACCGCGATGGTTTAATAACCCAGTAAGCTCGTCGCTTAGCATCAATTCATTATTTTTATCTAATAATGATTTATCAACGGTAATATCGCGGGTGATTTCAATAATCCCCTGAATTTGTTTTTCTGTTGAATAATAGGGATGCTGAACAATCTCATAGGTTCGAGCCTCGCCTTTGGCACTATATTTAATAGTTTCTATACGATGCACTTGCTCTGTATTCTTGGTTTTTAGTAAAGGACACACACTTTTATTACATTGTAGGCACGTAAACAGAGCATCACAGTCTGTATCTAGTAAATCATCTACCTTATGGCCGCTTAGTTGTGCCAGTATTTTATTGACAAAAGTAGTGCGTCCTTGGAGATTAAAAATACGCACACCTAATGGTAATAAATCCATAAATTGAGTTTGATCGAATATTGATGATTTTAAAGATTGATTGAGTGATTTACGGTCACTAATATCCTTAATGTAACCAATATAGCCAATCATTTCTCTACTCAATTGCGAATTTGCATAATAGAAAATTTTATAGCTTGAAGGATCATTTTCTTTTAATTTCTCGGGCTCTACTTCAATGCATCCACCAGCTTGATTAATATCCGCAATAGATATAGTTAATGCTTCAGGTTCAATGGCTGCACTGTGTTTTTTATCTAATAACTGCGCTCTAGTAACATTAAAGAAACGGTAAAACGCCTTATTAGCAACAATATATTCATTATTAAAACCTTTAACAAAAATAGGGAAAGGTAAACCATCTAAAAAACACTGATAACGCAATTGTAAACGACTCAACGCCATGTACTTTCTAAAGGTATACAGTAATGTTAATAGCACCATCAATAATAGAATAAGTGTGATCGCATATTTGTCAGATTGTGAAAGATACAACTTCATCATTGGAGAAAAAGTGAGTACACCACCTACCGCATAACCACGCGTATCATGAACGGGCATGAAAACAGCGATGCCATCTTCTCCTGCAATACGAGTATTGACTGAAAAGCGTTTCAATTGCATTAATTTTGTTTCTTCAGCTAGGCCTAGGCTTTGTTTTAATTGCGCCAAATTAGCCGCACTTAGCTCTCCTAATCGAGGGTTTAATTTGTTTTCGTTGATGCCAATATAAAAAGCATCGGAAAAAGCCGTTTCTTGATATAACTTGGCTTTTTGTTGGGTCGATAAGAGTGGTCTTTTTGCTAATAAATATTGCGATTTTACTGCGCTAGTTGACGTTAATATTTTTTTCATTGCAGTTAATGGCATAGCGACTTCTACCACGGCGATAAAATTATTATTGTGATTAAAAACAGGAAAAAAATAACTATACAGGTAACGACCATTTTTCAATGACAAACCAAACGAGGTTTCTTTATTTTGTAGTACCTTTCTCAAGGCAGTATTGTCGACGTTATTTTTATTGGTTGGTTCTGTAATTTGTTGCAATGTTAACAATGATTCACCATTACTTAGATACACCTGTTGATGTTCAAAATTTTGGCTACTACTACGAAATGAAGGCTGCAATTTTTCATACAAACTTTGTTTAATCGAGGCTAAAACTTGCGGAGCATTTATATTGTTATTTGCCTTTTCTAGTAAAGGTAAAATAGCTTCATTATGATATTGTAAAGCATACAATAAGCCAGCATTAGACTTCACTTGAGCTAGTGCAGAGACAAAACTATTGTATACTGCGCGCTCAACTAATTGACGTTGTTGTTTTTGGCTTTGATCATTGGACATGAACATAAAAATAAAAGTGATCAAGATGACAGTGAGTACAACAAAAATAAAGTCGGAAGAGTGAAAACGCTTTGCTCTCAACATTTTAAACCCAAATAAATATACAAAAAATATTAATGAGTATATATCAATTAGACTAGACACTGTTGATATTTTAAGGTTGTTTTTGAAGCGATTAAGCCACTGTGAGGTAATCACTCTTTATCGATAAGCGATAACGGCATCATTACAAAAAAGTAGAAATGCCTAAAAGTATTTCAACATTTTTAGCTAACAGCCTATTAAGTTTAGCCTTAAACAAAAGTAATAATAAAAGAGCAATCAACACAATAAGATTCAAAGACATAATAGGTATTTCTAATATTATTCGTTAGAATCATACCTCCCCGATAGCAGAGAGCAGTTTATGGATATATACAAATTAAAATCTAGCTTTATTCACCCAAGATATTGGTTAGCTTGGCTAGGGATCTTAATTCTCTTTTTATCGTCATTATTACCTTATTCAACAATATTAAATATTGGTAAATACTTAGGGCGACTAGCGATCCCTTTTGCTAAAAAACGTTTTCATACTGCACGTCGTAATATTGAATTATGCTTTCCTGAACTGACACCGGAACAAGTTGATCAGAAAGTAAAAGCGAACTTCGAAAATACGGGGATTGCTTTATTAGAAATGGGCATGGCTTGGTTTTGGCCAAGTTGGCGTGTACGTGGTTTACTAAGTGTGCGAGGCATTCAACATCTACAACAAGCCACCCGACAAGGCAACGGTATTATCTTTTTAGGTGCACACTTTTTAACTTTAGAGATGGGCGCGCGTGCATTAGGCTTGATTCACCCAAGTTATGCGGTGTATAGAAAAAATAGTAACGAAGTCTTAGATTATTGGTTCTACTGGGGACGTATGCGCGAGCATAAAGCCATGCTAGATCGCAAAGATTTTAAAGCGATGTTACGTGTATTAAAAACCGGACAAGCATTATGGTACGCACCCGACCATGATTATGGGCGACACAAAAGCAGCATATTTGCACCATTTTTCGATGTAGAGAGCGCTAACACAGTATCTGGCACAAGTACTTTAGCGCGTGTTAAAGATAGTGTTGTTATTCCTGTGTTTTTAAAGCGCCTGCCTGGTTCTGAGGGCTATGAATTAATTTTTTATGAAGCGTTAAGTGATTTTCCAAGCCAGAATTTAAAGGCTGACACCACTTATACTAACCAACAGATAGAGCGCATGGTTAGCGAGTGTGATGATCAATATATGTGGCTACACCGTCGCTTTAAGACCCGCCCAGAGGGAGAACCTTCGGTGTACCAATAGCACTAATAAAGTTTGATTTAATGTGCATTAAAAACACGAATAAAGGCGAGTTGCGTTACAAAGCAGTCTCGCCTTTATTTTTCTCCCTCTTAGTTTGCCGACTCCGCTGCATCTTGATTTATTTAAAAACATTAGTGGAGCCTAAGCTAGGAACTGACTCAGTCTAAAAAAGCTGCTCCCATACTGCAATTACAGCATTACGGTCTTCAACTAACTGATCTGCCTGTGTAATGCGTTTCTTTTTACCCAGGCTTAAACGATGGGCCGCATCTCGAATATGACAGTAGGCATCAATCAATTGTTTTGCTTGCAGCTCAGTTAATAACCCAAGCTGCTCGCAAGCAGCAAAAATACGCAAATTATCCGACCACTCTGTTAAGCGCTCAGGGAATTCGTTGGCATGAGCTAGCACCAGGTACTGTGCAATAAACTCAATATCGACCATTCCCCCTGGAGACTGCTTAAGATCAAACTCCTGACTTTCAGCACGATTCAAATGATCCCGCATTTTAGTGCGCATCTCCGATACGTCTTTTTTTAATAGCTGTTGATCTCGCATTTGACTTAATATTTCTGCCCGTATTTGCGTAAACTCTTGTTGCATAATGCTATCAATAAATACTGGACGGGAGCGAACTAAAGCTTGATGTTCCCATGTCCATGCGTTTTCTTTTAAGTAGCGATGAAACCCAGCCATACCTGCGACAAGTGGTCCAGAATCACCCGATGGGCGTAAACGCATATCTATTTCATACAGAATTCCAGAGTTAGTACGCGAGCTAAATAGGTGAATAATACGTTGTGCTAAACGGAAATAAAATAACTGATTATCGATGCTACGAGTACCATTGGTTACACCTGATATATTAGTATCATGTAGAAATACCACATCGAGATCAGACTCATAACCAAGCTCTAAACCGCCCATTTTACCATAGCCGATCACTGCAAAACCTTTACGGTCAGTGCCCGCAACATTACTCGGTATACCAAATTTTTCAGTAATTTGAGCCCAAGCTATTTGTACCACATACTCAAGAATAGCCTCGCTTAAACAAGTTAAATGATCACTTACCTGAGGTAATTTAATACCCTTTGCAATATCGGCGGTGGCAATATGTAAAAATTGCATCTGTTTAAATTGACGCAACGCTTCCATTTGCTGCTCCATATCCTCTTCAGGAATACGTAGCATAAACTGCTGTAACTCGCTTCTATAATTACTTAACTCCGTTGGATGGTAGAGTTTTTGAGGGTCTAACAGCTCATCGAGTAAAATAGGGTGACGAGCTAACTGCGCGGAGACTCGAGGACTAGCTGAACATAATTTTAATAGCTGATTTAGTGCCCCCTCATTTTCATTCAATAACTCCAAATAAGCGGTACGGCGCATAATATTTAAAATCAGATGATGAATACGCTCAAAAAGACTGTCCGGATGAGAAAAGGCACAAGTTAAAGCAATAATTCTTGGTAATAATTTATCAATTGTTGCTTGTCCTCGTGGGCCAATCGGACGGCGACTAATATCTTCTTTTAAAGAAACAATCATTTTTGAAAATGCAACAACCTGCTTATCGGCTTTGCTGCTTGGTTTAATATGTTTACTTAAAATAGGTTCAATTTCTTCACTAGAAAGCTGCAACTCCCACAATTCAACAAACTCTTCCTGCGGTTCATTTTGTTGCTCCTCAGATTCCCCAATAACCCAGTTGAATTCCTTGTGTACGTTTTCCATTACTTGATTTAAGCGCGTATAAAAACTTTCCCAGTCTTCAAATTTCATTACTTTAATTAAGCGTAGCTTATCTAATTCGTTATTCGGTAATGTCTGCGTTTGCTGGTCGCCAATTTGCTGCAATACATTTTCTACTGCCCGTAAAAAATGATATGAATCCAATAAACAAGTAACTCTATCCGCCGGCAAGACCTCAGTTTTTGCAATTACTTTTAAGGTTTCTTGTAACCCTTTGCATTGCAGTTGCAAATCCCTTCCACCATGAATAAGTTGAAAAGCTTGTGCAACAAATTCAATTTCACGGATCCCGCCCATACCCAATTTAATATTATCTTTTAAACCTTTACGGCGAACTTCAGCACTGATCATTGCTTTCATTTTCCGTAATGACTCAATGGCACTAAAATCAATATAACGTCTAAACACAAAGGGCCTAAGCATTCCTTCGAGCTCTTGCTTGTAAATCCCTTCCTTACCTAAAACACGCGCCTTAACCATCGCATAACGCTCCCATTCTCGACCATGAGTTTGGTAATAATCTTCAATAGAGTTAAAGGTTGTCACTAATGGCCCAGACTCACCAAAAGGACGTAAACGCATATCTACACGGTATACAAAACCATCAACGGTTATTTGGTGTAGTGCAGCAATTAAACGCTGCCCTAATTTAGTGAAAAATGCAGAGTTTTCAATAACGCGTCGCCCGCCTTCGGTTTGGCCGCGTTCAGGATAAGAAAAGATAAGATCAATATCAGAAGAGAAGTTGAGTTCTTTACCACCTAACTTACCCATGGCAAAGACATACATTGTTTGTTGCTCACCGGACTCTCCGATTGGCGTACCTTGCTCTTGGCATTGCAACTGATATAACCAATTTAAGCTTTGCAAAATTAACTGATCTGCTAATAACGAAATGTGGACAAAGCTTTCCTGTAAAGTACTTAGGTTTAAGAGCTCTCGCCAAGCAATCACCACCATATGCTTACGTCTAAAAAAACGTAATGTTTGGTGTAATTGTGCTTCATTCTCAGTCTCTGACAGAGCGGTTTTTAGCTCTATTATCAATTGCTCAGTGCGATCGGCTGTGGTTAATAAGTTACTTTCGAATAAGCAGGGAATAAGAGCTGGCTGCTTTATTAAAGACTCTGCAACAAAATCACTCAATGCAAAAACGTCATATAATTGCTGAGAGTGATCATCACTTAAGCTGGATAAATCAAAACGTTCACCAAGTTGTTGCATATATTTTTGTGCTACTTCATTTAATAAAGACATACATTGCTCACAATAAGATTCGATAGTTGAGGAAGGCGCTACTCTTATAGAGTTTACCTTCCTTAAAATAAAAAGTGAGGTAAAAAAAGCATCATAAGCTGATCCCTAGTATGAAATGCATGATCCTACGCACAGAATAAAATATTACTAATGACGTACTAAGCACCACTAAAGTCAGTCATGACAGACAAGAATAACAAACCTGCTCTACATTTTTACAATGATAGTCATTGAAAAGTAATTTTGAAGCACCATTATTATGAGACTAGCAACAATTTAAAACCGATAAGTAGCTGACTAACATAATGACAACGAGTAGACTTTAATAACAGCATTCACACCGAGTTAAGTAAAACGACGAAAATAAACGCAGAAATCCATTGACATATAATGGCTTGGCTACTAAATTAATACTCACATGACATTTAATGTCAAACACGGTTAAGGAACACGATGAATATTCATACTATTGCTACCCATTTAAATAAATTAGCAGACGATACCGAAACGGGCTTCAATTTTGACTGTACGCCAATCAATGGTGAAATAGATGTACTACAAGTAGAAATTATTGACCGCGAAGAGATCCCAATTTTTGTTTCTATCAGTGATAACCAAATTTTATGTATTGCCTACTTATGGGGTGAAGATGAAATTAAATCAGAACTTAAAGCAAATATGATGGAAGCAATGTTAGAGATGAACATTCCTATGCCGCTTTCCTCTTTTGCTAAAGTCGAAGACAAATATGTTGTCTTTGGCGCGCTATCAATCAACTCAAGCTTAGAAGATATAGAGCTTGAATTAGTCACTCTCAGCGATAACAGCCTTGAAGTGATCAGTGAAATGGATAGCTACTTAAATTAATTCGGAGTTTAAAAATGAACATATTTAGAAAAATAATCACTGCAGTACGCGGTGGTGCAACAGAAGCTGGTGAAGCAATTGTAGATGCTAACTCAACTAGAATTTTTGCTCAAGAAATTCGTGACTCAGAAAAACATATCACAATTGCCAAGCGTGATTTGACTTCAGTGATGGCTAAACAAATGCAAACAGCTCGTGAATTAGCGCAATTACAAGCCAGCATCAAAGAGCATGAAGGTTATGCAATGCAAGCGCTAAACCAAGGCAATGAAGCATTAGCTATTGAAGTTGCTGAAAAAATAGCAGAACTTGAAAGTAATGCAGCAGATCAACAACAAGCAAATGAAAGCTTCTTAAATAGCATTGATCGCTTAAAAGAATTGATTAAAAAGAGTGAACGTAAGTTAACTGAATACAAACGCCAGTTAACCATGGTAAAAACCACTGAGAGTGTACAAAAAGCAACTTCTGCAATCTCAGATAACTTTACTGCAAGCAACTCTAAATTATTAAATGCCAAAGATTCACTAGAACGAATCAAACAAAAACAAGCAATGTTTGATGATAAACTGCAGGCAGCAGAGCAATTAGCCTCTGAGAACTCAGACCAATCATTAAAAAATAAACTGCAAGATGCAGGCATTGGGGCTCAACAAAATAGTGCACAATCGGTATTAGATCGTTTAAAAAATAAATAAATTTTATTTTGAAACATCACTAATACGGTTATTATAACAATAAAGCACGACTTGCTTAGGCAGTCGTGTTTTTTTGCATCTAGCTAACGCTTACCATCACATATTTGCTAAAGGATATTTATGCGTTTTTTAAAATCGTTATTTAGTAAACAAGCAACAACACCAACACGTGCTTTGAATCAACCAGATCAGCTATTAATCGGTGATATTTTTTGTTTCGATGATAGTTTTGCATTACCTGAAGTAATGCGTAAGCAACAGCTACAAGTTAACGATGTCATTACCATTGAATTTAAACATCAGCATTATGTACAATTGGTTGCGCAAGGTAGTAATCAAAAATTGGTTTATCTGAGTTTTCCTAAAAACCCTAAAAATCTTATACAGTGCAGCCTATTATTAACTCGTGCTGAAGTAGAAGCTTTATTTGATATGGATGCCTTTTCTGATATTTTTAATGCTCCTGGCAACGCACGTTTAACACCGACAGCAAAACAACACACTTATGCAGATATGTTAGCCACGGAATATATCCAGCAAGACTTTTCAACATCTGGCTACATTCATCAAGCCGATTATCGGGACAGTAAACCACCACAATATTCTGATCAGGAACATGGTCAAGAATTTGAATATTATTCACTTGAAGGAAATGAAGGTTTACGTAAGATAGAAATCTTTATTTTTGAGAATGGTGATACCGATGTATATTTATCAAGCTTGCGCCCTGCAAGTGATATTGCAGAATTATGGATCAAAGGAGAATAAACATGCCAATTGGTGAATTACCTAAAAAATGGCAGCAATCAGCAAAAGTTGTCAAAGCAGTGCAAATCGCTTTCGATATGGATAGCAAGCTGCAATATAGCATTCGCCGTAGCGCATTAGATGAAGGGATCAGCCCTTCAGAAAAGATCAGAGACTTATTAGAATTAACCACACACAAAAAGCCTAAACGCCCGCGTTTAACAGTGAGTTTAAGTGCAGAAGATTATATGCAACTAGGCCAACGCTATAATATTTCATCTGAAAACCAATTAGATATTAAAAAGTGTGTAATCGAGGAGTTAACTAAATTTGCTTCTAATAGTGAATATTTTAAAGAAAAATAAATACAATACTCTTTACCAATCAAAAGGCTTTAGCTACTTGAATGGTAAAGGGTACATCACTACAGAGCAACAATACTTGTTGGCAACGCCACCGATTATAGATTTATAACGAGTGACTTTACGCTAAAAATAGATCCGCCTACAAACAGGCCTATAAAGTATCTAGCAATATTAAACTTTGGTTAAAAATACCGTATAACCATAAATTTCATCAGTCATATCAGTTACTTCTTTCAATACAACCACAGAACCTTCTACTGTTTCTTTCACTTGTACCAAACTATTATTGATTTCTTCAGCAACTGTTGCCTGCTCCTTAGCAGCAGAGGCTATTTGATAATTTAACTCAGAAATATGACTTACTTTACCAACGATGTCTGAAAGTTTAATACCCGCTTTGGTCACTTCTTTCACGCCAATTTCTGCTTCTTTAACACTACTATCCATTAAACCAACGGCTTGTTGCGCACTCTTTTGTAACTGTTCAATCATTGCTTGGATTTCAACTGTCGCATCTTGTGTGCGTTTAGCAAGGCTACGCACTTCATCAGCCACCACTGCAAAACCGCGTCCATATTCACCGGCGCGTGCAGCTTCAATAGCTGCATTTAAGGCTAATAAGTTGGTTTGGTCAGAAATACTGCGAATAGTATCAACTACACTGCCAATGCTCTCAACCTTACTTTCTACGTTATTAACGGCAATCGCTGAATCATCAATATTTTTAGACAATGAATTGATGGAAGTGATCGTCGCATCAACAGCACTGCGGCCTTCTTCAGCGACATTTGTCGCTTCCAAAGTAGAAGTTGAGGCACTTTCTGCATTATCTTCTACTTCTTTTACGGCAGTCGTCATTTGATTCATCGCCGTCGCTAGTAACTCTATTTGCTCAAACTCTTCGGCTACAGATTCATTAATAACTTCCATGCAGGCACCAAATTGCTCAGTCACTTCATGTAATTGAGTCAAAGTACTAGCTGTACTTTCACTATACTTTGTAGCTTCGGCGATCTGATCATTAGCAACGAGATAAAGCTGAGAGAATGCACCTTCTAATTGCTCTGGTTTTGAGGTGGTAGGGTCTTGAAGGTATTGTTGCAAAACGGCGAGTTGTTTATGATTACAGTGATGTTGCCATACCACGACTAAAACTAATAAAAATACAACAATAAAGGTAGCCACTAAATTAACCACAAAAAACTGATTAATCACTAATATAAACAGTGCACCAAGGAAAAATAGAATAATACCTTTGGTCAGAGGAGATGTATTAACTAATTGTTTTTCTAAGCTATTTAACTGTACTTGTGGCATATATTAACTCGATTCAATAAAAGGGAAATAAAGAGGAATAGTAATCTATCGATTGTCATCGAGAAATATTAGTTGAAATATTCTTAAAATCTACTCAATTATAGTTAAAACCAACACATTTGTGATTATTTACCTACTCTTGACTTCTTATTGCGCATAATTGAAATATAAACAGAAAGTTTGTATCTATTTCATACAAAAAGACATGGTTTTGAAAAGCACTGATTGAAGCAATAACTATTTATAGCTTCAATCAACTAACCTAAAAAATTAAAGAAGGTAATAATGGGAGTCGTTCAAGTTGCCTTGAATTTGGGTTAATTATCAGGATCAATCCAATACATCTCATTTAATAGTGCGCGATGTTTAGATTGTTCAATCGCACTTAATAAAGAATATTGTTTACGCTTAACCCATTTAAGATATTCATTTTTCGCTTCGCTTTTTTCTTCATCAAGAGCTAACTCATATATAGTATCAAGCATCGATAACTCATGAATCCCCTGATAAATATCTAACCATGGGTAACAATACTCAGCAATTCGTTCCGTGCTAAATAAATTACCAAAGCTAAACCCTGTCATTAAGTTTGCCGCTAGCAACCCTTGATGTGCGAGTAGTTTGTCAATACTTAGCAAGGGTTCAGAAGATAATGCTATTTTTAATTTAGACCATCCATCGGTTAATGCGGTATCAGAAAATGAAAGTAATGATACTGGCGGAGCATCAGTTTGTGGTGTTTTTTCAAGCTGAATTAACCATTCCGTTAGCCCTAAAACAAAGTGGCAATAGCGAGAACTGTGCAACATATTAAAAATATCTTCTTCACTCGGAAGCGCCTGATCAGCTAAGTGTAGTTTTTTCTGTAATTGCTTTAATCTCGGTAATTTTCGAATATAGTAAGCTTTATTCTCTAATAAATTTCTAAAAACTAAACGTTCATCTACCCATGAAAAGCTTCTAGCAAGCCATTGTAGGTCTTCAATCCAAGCACAACCGACAAAAGAAACGCCTGCTTCTTTAAAAAGATGAATATTTTGATGTAAAAACATAATACTTTTTTGCAACTCAACTAAGGCGCTAAAATCACCTCCTTCAAGGTAGCAATTTTCATGATACTGCAAATGTTTTAAACCATGTTGAAAATTTACTGACATCGCTTCTTGTAAATTCATATCATGATTTAAAGTAGAAAAGTCGATTGGTTTAACGACAAAATCAACCCCTTCTGTGAGCATATATCCACGCTGAGCTTTACTTACATTACCTAGACGTACTTGCGGTAATGAAGCAATATCTTGTGCTAAAACAAATAATTTAGATTCATCACCTTTCACTAATTCTAATTCAATTTCACAAATATCAGCTTCGCCTTGCGTCGCAATAATTTTTCCACAATCATAAGCGACTTCAATTAACGTCCCATCTGGCATTTCCAACAACCAATGTAAACGGTTGAAATCAGTACTAAATAAAGGAGATAACTGTGCTTGCAATTGATTTATATTACAATCTTCTGGCCAAATTTTACTATTAAATCGGGACAGTTCTGGTTGCAACCCCTCTATTGGTTCATTGTACTCAGGTCGTTGATGCAACCCCCCTATCACTCGACCAGAGGTTTTAATCGTTTGCGTACATTGATCATCAATTCGACGTACTCTTAATCCCATATCCATGGTTCTTAGTGCACGCAGAGGCGTCTCAAAATAAACGTTGTATAGCATTTGGTTTTTATGAGAAATAACCGTGTATTGACTTATTTTAGCCAATAGTTCATCGGCAAAATGCGCATTAAAAAAGAACTTAATTTCTATCTCTGTTTCCATAATTTATACCTAAAATAGCCCTTCATTTAATAACCAAGATCATTTTTAATCGTAAAATTTTCTCAATTATACTAAATTGATGTTCTATTGTGTGCAAAAGAAAGTTAACATGCGCCGCATATTAGATGTTCTATTTGATCATTATGTGGTTACCAAACCATCAAAAATTAAGGTGAATCATGCCAGTTAATTCGATATTTGGAGTGTTTGCAAAATCTCCAATCAAACCGATCCAATTACACATGGACAAAGTTGCGACTTGTAGCGAATTGCTACTTCCATTTTTTGAAGCATGTTCAAAAAATGATTGGGTAGAAGCAGGAGTTGTGAGAAAGCAAATATCTCAATATGAGAAACAAGCCGATGAGCTGAAACGTGAATTACGTTTGACGCTGCCAAAGGGTTTGTTTATGCCTATTGACCGCGCTGATTTATTAGAGCTAGTTAATCGCCAAGATAAAATTGCCAATACAGCAAAAGACATTGCTGGGCGTACTTTTGGGCGCCAATTACAGATCCCTAGTGAAATCTTCGTTGATTTTATGGCCTATGTACAACGCAGCCTAGATGCGATACAGCAAGCAAAAAATGCGATTAATGGGCTAGATGAATTACTTGAAGCGGGCTTTAAAGGTCGTGAAGTGGATATCGTCACTAAAATGATAGAAGTACTTGAAACGATTGAAGATGATACAGATTCATTGCAAATTAAACTTCGTCGTAACTTATTAGCCATTGAAGATAATTACAAACCTGTAGATGTCATGTTTTTATATAAAATTCTCGAATGGGTAGGTAGTCTTGCCGATCACTCAGAATTAATCGGCACCCAGTTAGAACTTATTCTAGCTAGATCGTAGCTCTAAGGACTTTTTATGGAAATTTTAAACACATACGGCAGCATGTTAGTTATATTTGCTGGTGCGGTAGGCTTTTTAATGGCTTGGGGCATCGGCGCAAATGATGTTGCTAATGCAATGGGTACCTCTGTTGGTTCAAAAGCGCTAACCATTAAACAAGCAATAATCATTGCAATGATTTTTGAATTTGCTGGTGCTTACCTAGCAGGCGGAGAAGTAACCTCGACAATCCGTAAAGGGATCATTGATGTCGCTTACTTTATTGACCAACCCGAGTTGCTCGTATTTGGCATGACAGCTGCGCTATTAGCCGCAGGTTTATGGCTAATTATAGCTTCTTACTTCGGCTGGCCAGTATCAACAACGCACTCTATCGTTGGTGCTATTGTTGGCTTTTCTGCTGTTGGTGTCGGTGTTGATAGTGTAACTTGGAGTAAAGTGGTTGGTATTATCGGTAGTTGGATAATCACTCCGCTGATTTCAGGGATTATTGCTTATTTCATTTTTATGAGTTCGCAAAAGCTAATATTTAATACCAAAGATCCTATTGCTAATGCAAAACGTTTTGTTCCTTTTTATATGTTTTTGGCTGGTTTTATCCTTTCATTAGTGACGATTACCAAAGGCCTTAAACATGTTGGGTTACATGTTAGTATTATCGAAGCAATAGTTTCTGCAGTGGTCATTGGTTTGCTTGTGGCAATAACAGGTAAATTCTTTGTTAATCGCGTTAAAATTGATCCACAAGCTGATAAACGTATGCACTTTGCTAATGTTGAAAAAATATTTGCGGTATTGATGATCGTAACGGCATGTGCAATGGCATTTGCACATGGTTCAAATGATGTTGCAAATGCTATTGGACCTCTTGCAGCGGTAGTAAGTATCGTTGAACATAATGGTCAAATTGCAGCAAAAGCAGAGCTTGCATGGTGGATTTTACCACTTGGTGGTGTTGGTATTGTATTGGGCCTTGCTATCTTTGGTAAGCGCGTGATGGCGACCATCGGCAATGGTATTACACATTTAACACCTAGCCGAGGTTTTGCCGCAGAATTAGCTGCTGCCTCAACGGTTGTAATTGCATCGGGTACCGGTTTACCTATTTCTACTACGCAAACTTTAGTTGGTGCAGTATTGGGTGTAGGTATGGCACGTGGTATCGCGGCATTAAACTTAGGCGTTGTTCGTAATATTGTAATCTCTTGGATAGTGACATTGCCGATCGGCGCTGGTTTATCAATTATATTTTTCTACATATTAAAGAGTATTTTTTCTTAATCGCCGCTCATTAAGTCATGTATTGATCGAAAAAAGAGAGCTTAGGCTCTCTTTTTACTTTTACTGAGCTTTAATAACTTTTAGAATGACCATTCAATTTATTTGCTAAAAAGGTATTTCTTTTGAAATCAATTAAGTTTTTCTTATGTTTGCTGTTCTCTTCAAGCAGTTTTGCAGCCACACAATATGTCAGCGATAATCTTTCAATTTATATGCATTCAGGTCCTAGTCTTGAGTACCGTATTATTGGTACGATCGAAGTAGGCACAGCTGTCAGCACTTTAAAATACAATAGCAAAACAAAATTCATGCAAGTCAGATCTCCGACTGGCAGAGTGGGGTGGGTAAAATCAAGTGAGATTCAAGAGCAACCTCCAGCAAAATCCTTATTACCTGAGCTACAAAAGAAATATCAAGAAAGCCAAGACAAGTTAAAAACCATTAATGATGATAATAAACAAGCATTAACAGAAAGTGAGCAAGCTATTATCGATAAAGATAGTTTAATCGCTCAGCTTGATAGCGAAAAAAGAGCATTACGCGATACCATTGCTGATTTAGAAGAACGTAATATGGAATTAGATTTATTACAATCGACTAAAGATGAGCGCATTAAGATGGAATGGTTAATGTACGGCGGTAGTGTTTTATTCTTTGGTTTATTAATTGGCTTAATTATTCCGTTTTTACCACGCCGTAAAAAACGTACTGATAATTGGTAATTCATAACTAGAATCGATAGCAGCTAATCATCACGCTTACTCTTAAAGGCATAAAGAGTAAGCGTTTTGCAACTAACAAGTCATATCATAAAAACTAAAAGGTGTTTAAAAGTCACTAAATTGCTTATTAAACTCTTTTTATTTTTTTATACCTAGTTTATTTATTATGTGGCCAATAGTACGCATGAGAAACCAACCTATTTAACCTTTCCAATCCTTTAATGACTCTAGAGTAAAACGCTGTTTTCCTAAACGAAAGACACTCTGTTGAGGCATTATTTCTACCAGTTCAACCGCTCCAACATAATCACCCACTCGCATATCCACACCATTTATACGGATCCAACGATCATTGGCTTTAGTGGAATAAACATGGGAGTCATAACTCATCACAGGGACTTGATATTGGAACTGTGCGGACATTTGTGAAATATCTGACTCAACAACAGGTTGGTCATTGGCAACTTGGTTCGGTATTGATTGCTGTCCTTGCTCAAGTTCAACAGCTAACGCAAAACGTTGCTGTAAATCACTTGGTACATCGGCTAGTGCAAGGCTATTTGTAACCTCATCACTTGTTGCAGCAAGCTCTAATTTCTCATTCTGTGTGTTTTTTTCTGCAGATATAAAAGTTTCCGTACTCGTCACTGGTACTTTTTTCTGTAACTTTGGTAAAGGTTTAGTTTTGAAATCGATTTCACTAACCGTATTAATAGGCTCTTTTACCTGCTTTGTCTGTGGCTGTTGTAATATTACAGGTGCAACTTGAACGCTAGCTGCTTGTGTAGAAGTTGCGGTCATGGTTACATTATTAGCATTTTCTATCACACGCTCTAGCGGTTTAAATAATAAGTATAAAACCAGCCCTAATAACAAGGCGATCACTAATAAAGCAGCAGCCACGACTAATTTCCAATTCTTATCCGTTGATTTATCTATCAGTAGCGTCTGGGGATGGTGCTTATTTTTTTCTAAAGCTTTTAATATCGTAGACATAATGATCCTATAACAACGATGGAATATTAGGTTCTGATTGTTGCACTAAGAACATCAAGGTGCGTCGCCCTACAATGCCGTCAGCAACTAACCCATTATCTTTTTGAAATTCAATTACTTGCTCCTTAAGCTTCCAATCAAAGCGCTGTTTATTAGCCACTGTCAGACCAGATAAATTATTTAATTGCGTGCTTAACCAAACAACTCGTTGACTTTTTTCACCAAACTTTAATGGCTTACTAATATCAAAGGGCGTTCTCCATAATAAAGTCAGGCCTCCATTCCAATACTCTTCTAACCATGCTTCGGATACGGATATTTTTTGCTTACCAATTAATACTTCATATTGCGATTGATCTTGTTGCTGGGTTTTATAAAGCACCGCATATACAATATCTTGATCGCTAGCTAACTTAATCACAGCAGGATAATTTAACTGCTGTAGTTTTTGTAACGAAGTATTATCAGAAAAGCATAACAATGAAGCAACTTCTCCCTGTTCACAGCTTGCATCGGCTAAATCAACTTGATAACCCCAAACCGCATATAGGGTTTGCAGCGCATTTGCAAAATAACCTTGGCTTAAGTCTAATTCAGGATAACTATCGAACCAAGTGAAAGTATCAGTTTCTGAGTTGAGGTTATCTGTGGTTGAAGATTGCAAGGGACTAACTTCTGAGTCTGTTTGCAACGACTCTACTTTAACTTCTGCTACTTGCATTGATGTTGATGGCGATGTAGGTGTAGATGAGTCAGAAAAACCGAGCTCACTAAGGGTTTCGATAGCTTGTTGAGGTTGATTAAAATGATGATATATTTTAGGTGCTTGCCAGATCGTGAACCCCGTTAATACTAATAATAAAACAAAGCGCCAGAACAGCTTCACGGATTCAGTTGCATGACCATCATCTAGACTTAAATCAATTTCTTTTACCGCTAAATCGATCATTTTAGCCGTTACTTTAGGCGAACTTTGGCTATATGCACAGAGCATACTGCGATCACAAATAAGATTAATTAATCGTGGAATACCTCGGCTATATTTAAATATACGCTTTAGTAATGGTGTTTCAAAAATAGGATAGCTTGCCCCCGCTACATTGAGGCGATGCTGTATATAATATTCACTTTCTTGCAAAGTCAGTGGCAACAAATGATAACGTGCAGTAATGCGTTGTGCTAATTGGCGTAATTGATTTTCTTTCAGTTTTTGTTGTAACTCCGTCTGTCCAATCAAAATAACTTGTAATGGTTTTTTATTGTTTGACTCAATATTAGTTAACAACCTTAATTGCTCTAGCACTGAGAAGCTCAAATGTTGTGCTTCATCAATCAACACAATTGCACTGCGTCCTTTCTCTAAATTGTGCAACATCCAACCACTGATCGCATCAAATAACGTTTTTAAGCTCGCTCTATTCTGCTCATATTCAATATTAAGTTGATCACAAATAGTAGCTAATAACTCAACTTCTGTTTGTGCAGGGTTCAGTATGAAAGCGATATCCGTTTGTGCAGGCATATCCTCTAATAGTGCTCGGCATACCGTGGTTTTACCTGTACCGACTTCTCCTGTTAATAAAACAAAACCACCATTGCCCTGTAAGCCATACATTAAGTGTGCAAGCGCTTCTTTATGGCGATCACTTAAAAATAAAAAGTCGGGATCCGGAGAAATTGAAAATGGTTGTTCTTTTAACGAAAAAAATTCTTGATACATTTTAAACCTTAAACAATGTGTTGAGCCCTATTGACGCAAGATCAGAGAGCTAGCTTGTCTTAATGAATATCATAAACGTTTTATAAAGCCATTACTGCTTCGACATTACTCAAGCTTAACAAGAGTTATATACCCGTTACCACTCGAGATGCTTTATTCAGCGAGATACCTGCTATTATTTTAGAAAGATGATGACAAGCTTCTGCATCTTCAGATAGTTTCAGTATAATAACCAAATAATTCATTAAGGGGGAAACTATGCGTGTATTTTTAGTTGGCGGCGCAGTTAGAGATCAACTATTAGGGCTCGAAGTTAAAGACCGTGACTTCGTGGTAATTAATAGTACCCCAGAGCACATGCTAGCACAGGGTTTCAATCAAGTAGGTAAAGACTTCCCTGTATTTTTACACCCTAAAACAGGAGAAGAATATGCACTGGCAAGAACAGAGCGCAAGCAAGGGATTGGTTATACAGGTTTTAGTTGCTACGCAGGTCAAGATGTCAGTTTAGAAGATGATCTCGCACGACGCGATCTCACCATCAATGCAATAGCTCAATCTGCGGATCAACAATTAATTGATCCCTATGGTGGACAACAAGATTTAGAGAAAAAAATATTACGCCATATCAGTCCTGCATTTAGTGAAGATCCCTTAAGAGTATTACGGGTGGCTCGCTTCGCAGCACGTTTCGCTAAACTCGGTTTTAGTATCGCAGAAGAAACACAACAATTAATGGCGAATATTGCTGAAGGTGATGAGCTACAGAGCTTAAGCCCAGAGCGAATTTGGACCGAAACAGAAAAAGCCTTACAAACCGATAGCCCACAAACATATTTTCAAGTGTTACGAGACTGTGGTGGTTTAGCGGCACTATTTCCTGAAGTTGATAACTTATATGGCGTCCCCGCTCCTAAACGCTGGCACCCAGAGATAGATACCGGAATTCATACCTTAATGGTGGTCGAGCAAGCGGCTTTACTTTCTGATTCTGTCGCATTTCGGTTTGCTTGTTTAGTGCATGATTTAGGTAAAGCGTTAACTCCTGAGAGTGAATGGCCAAGTCATAAAGGTCATGGTATGAAAGGCTTATCAGTGATCAAAAAATTCTGTAAGCGCTTAAAGGTACCTAATGATTGTCGAGATTTGGCACTGTTAGTTAGCGAACACCACACCAATATCCACAGTGCTTTTGAATTAAGAGCAAGCACTATGGTTGGGATCATGGATAAATGTGATGCATGGCGTAAACCAGAACGATTCCAACAAATGTTACAATGTTGTGTTGCAGACTCAAAAGGACGCACCGGTTTTGAGCTATTACCTTATCCGACAGCCGATTATATGTGGCAAGCATTTCAACAAGCTCTAAAGGTTGATATCCAAGAGATTATCAAAGAAGGGTTTCAAGGCGTTGAAATCAGACACAAACTAAATGAACAGCGTATTCAGCAAGTACAAGCGTTCAAAGAGCAGCACTCACGTTAATTAAACCCGACTAAAGAACAGATAACGCAGTCTTTAGTCGGGGTTTAGTAAAAGTAAAAAGTTACCAAAAGTCGGCCTTTATTAAAAATCACGCTAATACATAAAATAAAGCAGCGCCTAATAATAAACGATAGATAACAAAAGGTAGCATACCGACCTTGTTCAGTAGTATTAAGAAAACATGAATGCATAAAATAGCACTAATAAATGAGACACCTGCACCTAATAGTAGTGATGGCCAATCTACGTATTCATCGGATAAAATAAATTTTAATAAATCATAACCCGATGCCATAGAAATGATTGGAATTGACATTAAAAATGAAAAACGAGCCGCTGCATTACGTGTTAAACCTAACATCAAGCCAGCCGTAATAGTAATGCCTGAACGAGATGTACCAGGGATAAGTGCTAATGCTTGCGCAAAACCTAGAAAAATAGCCCCTTTTAATCCCGTTTGATATTCAGTTTTAACTTGTTTCGCTTTACTATCTGCCCACCACAGTAATAAACCGAATAAAATAGTGGTGACCGCTATCACGTAACCGCTACGCAAATACATTTCCACATAATCTTTGCCTAAAAAACCTATTACAGCAGCAGGAATGGTGGCAAGAATAATCCACCATGCTAACTTACTGTCTTGGCTATGATTTTTATTTTTAACTGAATCAACCCAAGCCACGGACATATTAGTCACTTCACGATAAAAATAGATAAGAACTGCCGCTAATGTGCCGATGTTTAATACTAAATCAAAGGCTAAGCCTTGATCTTGCCAGCCAAATAATACCGAAGGTAAAATTAAATGTGCTGAGCTAGAAATAGGTAAAAACTCAGTTAAACCTTGTATTAAGGCTAAGACTACAACTTCTAAAATACTCATTATGTTCTCATTTATTAAAATAGTGATGGTGCTATTAATCGAAAATAGGCGTGGTTACTTCCCATAATTTTTGTTTGTTTTTAGGGTACTGTGACCACAGCTGCTGATAGCTGATAGTCAATATAGGATGCTTTAAAGTAGGTGCTAGTTCAGCTAATGGCTGTAATACAAAGGCATTTTTAGTGATTTCAGCACGTGGGAGATCATTATTTGAGTCAACTTTTTGATCATATAATAATAAATCCAGATCTAAAGTTCTCGGTGCATATTTAATGGCTTTTTCTGGGCGTCCTAATTGCACTTCTATCCGTTTAAGAATTGTTATCACTTCTTTGACGGATAAATCGCTATTAAATTCAGCCACTAAATTATAAAAATTGCCACCGTCAAAGCCCACAGCTTCACTTTCATAAACAGTAGATAATTGCAGGTCTGAAAAATAGGTTTTTAATATTAAAACACCTTCACGAATATTTTCACCACGGTTGATGCTTGAACCAATGCCAATAAAAATATGTGCCACTACTTACTGCCGCGTTCTATTTGCACACCTAAGCTTTGAGCATTAGCTAACGCACCAGGTTTATGCAACGTTAACTTAATCCATGGCACTGGAAATGATTGCATAATTAATGCCGCAACACGTTCAGCCATTGTTTCAATTAATTCAAACTGATTTTGCTGAGCAAACTGGGACACACATTCAGAGACACTGAAATAGTTCAGAGCAAGGTTGATATCGTCACTATCTGCAGCAGGACGGTTGTCAAAAGCCATTTCTAAATCAAAATACAGCTTTTGTTGTACTGACTTTTCCCAGCCATATACCCCAATCGTACTAATTACTTGTAGCTGTTTAATAAAAACAATATCCATTTTAAACCCCGTGATGTGTCTGTTTTTTAATCGCTGATGCTTTTTTTTATATCCCTTAACGCGTAAACTCGACACGTTAAATTAAATATTATAATAAGATACTCAAATTTTTATCTTGGTGTCTATTATAATGCGCCACATTTTACCTGATTGGGATTAAATAAGTACCATGATTATACTGGCTACACTTATTTTTAGCATATCTTCTTATTTTATTGGCGGGTTAAATGGCGCAATTTTATTATGTAAAATAAAAGGTTGGCCAGATCCTCGCTCACAGGGCTCGAAAAACCCTGGAGCAACTAATATCCTTCGCCTTCACAGTGCGCAAGCTGCCAGTTTAGTGTTCATTTTCGATCTTTTGAAAGGTGCTTTTCCTGTTTATTTTGCTTATTATCTGGGTATCCCACCTTTTGCTATCGGTTTTATTGGTATTGCGACTTGTTTAGGACATATTTTTCCACCTTGTTTTGATTTTAAAGGGGGAAAAGGTGTAGCAACAGGATTAGGCATATTATTACCCTTAGGCATGGACATGACCGGATTAACACTAATTACTTGGCTAATAGTCGTTGCTCTCAGTGGCTACGCATCATTAGCGGCAATCATCACTGCTATTGCTGCTCCTGTCTTTGTCAATTATATTAAACCGGAGTTCACATTACCTGTTCTAATGTTGTCGTGTTTAATTATTGTTAGTCATATCAGTAATATTCGACGGCTACTGACCGGTAATGAAAAGAAAATAGTGAACTGGAAACAATAATATCCATAAAGAGATTGGTAGTTAATGGCAATCTCGTTATAATTAATACTTTAACAACAAGCTAACTTGAATATTAGTTTTTATTAACATTTACAGGAGTTCACGTGATCCTTATTAAACGTCTTAGCCTATTTATTGCTCTTTCATTGAGCCTATTTAGTGCACCAAGCTTTACACAAGATCTATCTGAAGAAGCGATTGCAAATCGTGTCGCCCCGATTGGTGACGTTTATATTGATGGTGAAATTGAAACTGCAAGTGCAGGGAACGATTCAAGTGAACCAGCAGGCCCTCGATCAGGTGAGAAAATTTACAATACATACTGTGTAGCATGTCATGCTACTGGTGCCGCTGGCGCACCTATCAAAGGTAACGCTGATGCATGGCAGCCTCGTGTTGCACAGGGTGAAGAAACTTTAATTACCCATGCAATACAAGGGTTTAATGCGATGCCTGCTCGAGGCACTTGTAGCGACTGTAGCGATGATGAAATCGCTTCAACAGTTAAGTTTTTAATTAAAGATTTATATTAATCAACTAATTAAACTGCTCCTTCAATAAAAAAGCGAATTGATATTCGCTTTTTTTGTTTTTATTTTATGAAAAGGAAATAGATTATGCGTTTATTGCACACTATGTTGCGTGTAGGTGATTTACAAAAGTCATTGGATTTCTATCAACAAGTATTGGATATGAAATTATTACGCCAATCCGAAAATGCTGAGTATAAATACACTCTTGCTTTCTTAGGTTACGGTGATGAGCTTAATACAACGGTTATCGAACTAACTTATAACTGGGGAACAGAGAGCTATGACTTAGGCAATGCTTACGGTCATATTGCTATCGAAACGGATGATATTTACCAAACTTGTGAAAAAATAAAAAGTTTAGGTGGTGTGATAACTCGTGAGCCTGGCCCAGTGAAAGGTGGTACAACAGTGATTGCATTCGTGAAAGACCCGGACGGTTATATGATTGAATTGATCAATAAAAAAGATGCAGGTAAAGGTTTGGGTGAATCCTCACTTTAAATTGCCATTTTTGACTAATTGAAAGCAAAAAGGCTGATTTTTAAATCAGCCTTTTATAACTATTAGCATTCAAGATATAAGCATTAGTCACTTATTTTGGTAAGAAACCCACTTTGTCATAAACTTTTGCAAGTGTTTCTGCGGCACGTTGACGTGCTTTTTCAGCGCCTACTCTTGCCATTGCTTGTAATGCCTGTTCATCTGCACGTAATGCTTTAAAACGAGATTGAATTGGCTCAAGTAATGTCACAACAGCATCCGCGGTATCAGATTTTAAATGCCCATACATTTTATCTTCATACTCCGGGATCAAGCTTTCTATACTTTTACCCGTAGAACATGACAGTAAGGTCAGTAGGTTAGACACGCCAGGTTTTTCAACTGTATCGAAATAGATACGTGCTTTTTCATCTGAGTCTGTTGCTGCACTTTTTATTTTTTTCATGATCTTTTTAGGATCTTCTAATAATGCAATAAAGTTCTTTTCATTATCATCGGACTTAGACATTTTTTTAGTCGGTTCTTGTAAACTCATAATGCGCGCTCCATGCTCTGGAATCGCAGGTTCAGGCACAACAAACGTATCGCCATAGGCATTATTAAAGCGGGAAGCAATATCTCGCGCTAGCTCAAGGTGTTGTTTTTGATCACTGCCTACAGGTACACTTTGTGGACCATATAAAAGAATATCCGCAGCCATTAATACAGGATAAGAGAATAATCCGGCAGTAATATTACTAACATTTCGCTGTGATTTTTCTTTGAATTGCGTCATGCGATTCAATTCACCCATTTGCGTATAGCAATTCAAAATCCATGCAAGCTCTGCATGCTCAGGGACTTGTGACTGAATAAACATAGTGCTTCTTTGTGGATCAATGCCCACTGCTTGGTACATTGCTAATCCATCATAGATAGCACTACGCAATGCTTTAGGGTCTTGACGTACAGTGATAGCATGCAAATCAACAAGGCAAAATAAGCAATCATGAGTTTCTTGCATAGCAACCCATTGACGTAGAGCGCCCATATAGTTGCCAATAGTTAAGCCACCTGAAGGCTGACAGCCACTTAATACAACTGGTTTAGTCATCTTTAATTTCCTTCATTACGTTTATAGTAATGTTAATAATTCATCGAAATGATTAATAATATAATCAGGGTTAATATCTGCGATGGGTTCACCATAGTTATAACCGTATGTTAGTGCGATTGTTTTTATCTTTGCATTTTGCCCAGCTAAAATATCATTACGTGAATCACCCACCATCACCGCTTGAGATAATGGTACATTAAAATATTCACAGGCATGGAATATTTGCATTGGGTCAGGTTTGTTTTTACTTAAGGTATCACCACCCAGTAGTAAATCAAAGCAACGATTAATCCCAAAGTAAGCCAGTAATTTAGGTAAAAATTGCTCCGCTTTGTTAGTGATTAACGCAATTTTGTAGCCTTTATCTTGGAGTGAAAATAAAGTGCTTCGAACCGCAGGATATAACCCAGATTCGGTATTTAAAAATTGCTGGTAATACTCTTCAAAAATAGACACTGCTTGGGTTAATTCAGCTTCAGAGCTTGCTTTACCTTGTACATGCAGCAAGCTACGCTCAACCATTTTAGGAATGCCATCACCAACCCACGTTTTAACCAATAGATCATTAACGTGAGGTAAAGCTAAGTCATCTAACATTGCATTTAATGCTAAACGTAAATCTGGCACACTGTTCACGAGAGTGCCATCAAGATCAAAGCAAATTATTTTAATATCAGTTAATTGAGACATAATAAAATTTCACTATTTTGCTTGTGCTAATTGCTCACGCATTTCGTCAATCACAGCTTTATAATCAGGTTGGTTAAAAATAGCTGAACCGGCAACAAACATATCAGCACCCGCTTCTGCGATCTCTTTAATATTGTCAGTTTTAACACCACCATCCACTTGTAAGCGAATATTGCGTCCACTTTGATCGATCAATTTTCGTACTTGACGTAATTTTTCAAGTGTATGGGGAATAAATGATTGTCCGCCAAAACCAGGGTTTACAGACATTAATAACACTACGTCTAATTTATCCATAACATGTGTTAATTCTTCTAAAGAGGTTGCAGGGTTTAATACTAACCCAGCTTTACAACCGTAAGATTTGATAAGTTGTAATGAGCGATCCACATGTTTTGATGCTTCAGGATGGAAAGTGATAATAGAGGCACCCGCTTCAGCAAACTGAACAATCATACTGTCTACTGGTTCAACCATTAGATGAACATCGATAGGTGCTGTGATCCCAAAATCACGTAATGCTTTACATACCATTGGACCGATCGTTAAGTTGGGTACGTAATGGTTGTCCATTACGTCAAAATGCACAACATCTGCACCATCATCAAGTACTTTTTGAACGTCATCACCTAAACGCGCAAAGTCTGCAGATAAAATTGAAGGTGCAATTAAATAATCAGTCATGGTAGTGCTTCCCTAAATAGAAATGAGCTAAATAATGAGTGCATTATTCTACCTAAGGCGGCTCTAACACACTAATTTTTATTTGCTATGTGGCGACTAAATAAGTTATTTTTGAAGTTTGTCTCTAGGATCCATTTTTAGCGGGGAAAAAGGCAAATAACTCTGCAACAGGTTTACGATCTGTAGACTTACTACTGATCGTTCGCGATACAAAAATTTTGTCACAATCAGCCTCTCTGTATAACTCTTGCGTTAACGTCGTATCATGATTACTCAATAATACTGCCGCTTTACTTTCCCGCGCCAATTTTGCTAGTTGAGCTTGATCATCTAAGCTAAAACCTTGCGTTGCATAACTAGTAAAAGAGGCACTTTTACTTAAAGGTACATAGGGAGGATCACAGTACAGCACGTCGCTATCACGTAAATACAAAAAGAGTTTTTGGTAGGGTTTACAGGTAAACGTAGCTTTTTTTGCTTTTTCAGAAAAAAATAATAACTCAGCCTCTGGAAAATAAGGTTGTTTATAACGTCCAAAAGGTACATTAAAACCACCACTTTTATTATAACGACATAAGCCATTGTAACCATGACGATTCATGTATAAGAATAATAATGAACGTAGATATACATCCTGACTGCAATTAAATTTATTTCGTAATTCATAATACACAGCCTCTTGATTATATTCAGGCTGAAAATAGACTTTTGCATCACGAATAAACTGCTTAGGTTTACGCTTAATAATCTTATACATTTCAATGAGATCAGGATTTATATCATTGAGTATATACTCATCATAATCACTGTTTAAAAACACAGAACCTGCACCAACAAAAGGCTCAATTAGGCGCTTTGCTGCAGGTAAGCGAGCATTAATTTGCTCCGTTAATGTGTATTTGCCACCAGCCCACTTTAAAAAAGCTCTATTTTTTTTATTCATTATTTAACCGCAAATCATTGTGTACTACTTGCCATTTTTTAACCCAAGAAGGCATGTTTCTAAATGCATTGGGTAAGTTTTTAGCCGCTAATTGGGCAGACTTTACTGAGTCATAATCACCATAAATAATGACATACCAAGGTTTCGCCTGACGAACTGTCTGATAGATATATATATTTTCCAACGATGAACGATATTGGTTTTGAAATTCAATTAAATATTCACGAGAAGCCATACCTGATAGTTGTAACGTGTAATGACTAGCATCCTTTGCAAACAGAGTCTCTAAGTCGGTAAACGAGCTCTCTTGCTTAAAACCTGTGCTGATATTATTGACTGGTTGTACCTCGGTTTCTGCTGCAGCGGTATTTATATTCACTGGTAATTGCTCTGCGATACTTAACGGAAGTGCTTTATTCTCAAGCTCATTGTCGTTGACTAAACCTTCGCTGCTAGCGTCTGTAACTGTTTCAATAGTATCTTGTTTATCTAATACTGTTTCTTGTGCCGTAGTTGCAGTTTGCTCACTGTTTAACAGAGCCTTGGAGTCATTTAGATTATCTGTAATTGTTTCATTTTCAACTAGATTATTTTCGTTATCAACCGGAAGCCTTAACAATAAGGGAACTTGTTGTTCATTCTCTGTTTGATTAACTTTACCGGTAGATGCTTCAACGCTAGTTTCAGTGGTAATTGAGGGAGCAGTTAAAGGAGTAGATGAATCATCCTCAAGCAATACTTGTTCATTTACATCGGCATCTTTTGCTTCAATCGCAACGGACAATTCTAATAGTTGTTGTCCAGAAATCACCACTCGCTTCTCTGTTGCATCAGATAAACCCACCTGGCTTTGGTTGTCGATAACATCAAGATCGAGATCTGCCCATGAAGCCGCTAGTTTTTCTGGTCCTTCATTTAGCGGTGCTTGAGTATCTGCAGCAGCAGTTTTTGAGTCTTCATTGTCTTCCTCGCTATCTTCTACAGCATTTACTTCAGAGCTATTGTGCTCTTCGGGCATTCCTTCTACTTCCTTAATTTCTTCTAAGGCAATATAAGTGCTATCAATTGGCGCCTGTGCATTTTCAGCTTCCGAGAGTGATTTGTTGGGAATAAATTTTGGGTATAAGTAAACTGCAATAGCACTCACAATAGCGACTAAAAAAAGCATCAAGGCAATAGCAGGTAATCGTGTTTGAACCCATGAAGTAGTAATAGGCTTTAACAACCCTTGGCTTAAATCATCAGCTAGTTTAATTATTTTTTGTGGATTGCCATTACATAACCTAAGTTGTTGATTTAGTGCGTCTTGATGTTGAAGTTTTGCATGGTAGTCGACTTGTTGAAAGTTATGTTGTAATAATGCATTCGCCTCCTGTGTGTTAAGCACTGGCAGCGTTAATTCAACGTGGTTTAAAAAGTCTTTGGTTCGACTGGCTAGATGTGTATCTATATAGTCTAAATACTGCTCTGTAGCTGCTTGTTCAGTAAGTAACAGGACATTAAGTGTATTGTCTTGGGCAAGGCTGTTATCTGAAAATAGCTCGCATAATTCGGCGATAAAGTCAGTAGGTAAATGATCTGCATTATCAATAATAATGAGTCTATTAAGGGACCGGTTTTCAGCCTGTTGTAAACGTAAAATACTATCCAACAACTTATCTTCTGCATTGAATAATGCTTTATCAAATAATTGAGAAATTATTTGCTGACGCAATTTAGCAGCTGTTGGCTCATTAACCAATGAAACATAAACCTGTTTTAAATCAGTAGGTAATGTATTGGATAAGTTTTCTGTCAGTGTGCTTTTCCCGGCGCCAGCTTCGCCAGACACAAAGATAAGAGAAGAAGATAAGTAAATCAGATGTTGCAGCCTTTCTATCAGCTGCAACTGAGAAGGGAGCGAAATTAATGTCCTTTCGACCATGATTGATTATGATTCTATAACGTCACGAAGAACAACATCACTCACATTATCAAATAATGCACTAGTACCGATTGATGTCGGCAGCACTAAACGTAATTGCCCGTTAAGGACTTTTTTATCCAGTTGCATATGCTCTGCAAAATGTTGGTATTGCATTTCAGGTGGTGCGGCTAATGGTAAATCAAAGGCTTCAATAAGATCAATGATTTGCTCTACTTCTGTATGTTCGATTAAGCCTAAAACATAAGAAGTTTCCGCAGCTAACACCATTCCCACAGCAACAGCTTCACCATGTAACCAGTTGCCATAACCTTGCTCAGCTTCAATGGCATGACCAAAAGTATGGCCAAGATTTAATAGCGCTCGTATACCGTGTTCTTTTTCATCTAAGGCCACTACTTCTGCTTTAATCGCACAACAACGTTTAATCATATAAGTGATGGCTGTTGCATCAAGTGACTTAATCGCTTCAATATTGTTTTCTAACCAAATAAAGAAGTCTTGATCGTAAATAATGCCATATTTAATCACTTCGGCCATGCCCGCCGCAAACTCACGTGCAGGTAGTGTTTTTAAACATTCAATATCAATGACAACAGCTTGTGGTTGATAGAAAGCCCCAATCATGTTTTTACCTAGAGGATGATTAACAGCTGTTTTACCGCCCACAGATGAATCAACTTGTGATAACAAAGTGGTTGGAATTTGTATAAAAGCAATACCACGCTGATAACATGCAGCAGCAAAACCTGCCATATCTCCAATAACACCGCCACCTAATGCAACAATAGTAGTATCTCGAGCATGTTTTTTTGCTAACAGCTCACTTAATATCGTCTCAAATGTGCTCAGATTTTTATATTGCTCGCCATCAGGTAAAATGACTTCATCTATTTGATAATCTTTTAATGTGTTTTTACACGCTTCTAAATAAAGCGGAGCAACCACATCATTAGTCACAATCATGACCTTTTTACCGCTAATAGCACTACTAAACAATGAAGTATCAGCTAATAAGTCTGGTCCAATAGAGATAGGGTAACTACGATCACCTAGATCAACGAGTAATTTTTCCATTAAAAATCCAATAAAGCGATGATTTGACTTGCAACAACTTTTGCACTTTGCTCGTCAGTTTCGATAACATAATCTGCAGCTTCTTCATACAGTGTGTTGCGATTTTCTGCCAATGTTTCCAGTACTGATTGAGGATCATCTGTTTGTAAAAGAGGTCTACGTTTATCTTTTAACGTTCTTGCTAACTGTTTTTGCACGCTTGTTTTTAAATAAACGACAATGCCACGAGCAGATAGGTGAGTTCTGTTTTCTTGACGAATAACCGCTCCACCGCCTGTCGCTAAAACAATGCCATGCTTTTTAGTTAGTTCATCTAACATTTCTTGCTCGCGGTTTCTAAAACCTTCTTCACCTTCCACGTCAAATACCCAGGCAATATCTGCGCCGGTTTTACGTTCAATTTCACTATCTGAATCAAGAAAGTCTAAGTGCAGCATTTGTGCTAGTTGACGGCCAATTGTGCTTTTACCAGCCCCCATTGGGCCAATTAGAAATATATTACGCTGTTCTGCCATGTTGAATGTTTACTCAAGTGGTTGATTACTGGGAAGCCCCTTAAAAATTAAAGAGAAGTGCCTTATTATCGCAATTGTTAATAAGGTATTGCAAGCCATAAAAAAATAAGCCTGAAGATAAACCTTAGGCTGATAGTAAATATCGGTATCTAATTAATATTTTGTTTGCATGACAATACGCGGTGTAACAAAAATTAATAACTCAGCTTTCTTATTATCCTGGCTAGTGCTTCTAAAGAAATAACCTAAGTAAGGAATATCTCCTAAAAAAGGTACTTTCTTAGTCGAAGATGTAACTTCTTGCTGGTAAATACCGCCCAATACTAAGGTTTCCCCATTATCAACTAATACCTGAGTTGCAATTTCTTGTGTGTTGATTGAAACGACTTCACCTGTACCCGTAGAGATAGTGTCCCCAACAGAGTCTTGAGTGATCACCAAATCCAAGATGAGTTTATTATCGGGTGTAATTTGTGGCGTCACTTCTAAGCTGAGTACCGCTTTTTTGAAGCTCACCGAGGTAGCGCCTGACGACGATGATTCCACATAAGGCACTTCGGTACCCTGTTCAATATAAGCCGTTTGTTGATTTAACGTGGTAATACGTGGACTAGCAATGATTTCCGCTTTATTTTCTTGCTCTAATGCTGATAGCTCTAAATCCAAAATATCGCCATTTGCAAACCTAGCGACTTGAAACGCAATAGAACCGGCAACCGATGCTGAAGGCAGATTAACGTTTAAACGATCATTAACATCACCCGTTGTGCCTCCTTCAATACCAGCAATAGTTCCTGAAGTAGATAGCGTAGTACTAGATGAAGGATCCGTTGCATTGCCTGAAACTCCCCATTGAATACCTAAATCTTCACCTACGGAATCACTCACGGTGACCATGCGCGCTTCGATAACAACTTGGCGCACAGCAATATCCAATACTTCAACCATTTCTTTGACTGAATCAATCACGGATGCAGTATCTTTAATTAATAACGTATTGGTACGTGCATCAATACTGACATTACCACGTTCAGAAAGCAGGCTTGCACTATTACCTGATAACATAGCTGCGATATCTGCTGCTTTTGCATAATTAATTTGAATAAATTCTGAATATAAAGGAGCTAAATCTTCTACTTGTTTATTAGTTTCTAGTTGTTCACGCTCTTTAGCGGCTAATTCAGTGGCAGGTGCGATCATCAGCACGTTACCGTCCATGCGTTTACCTAAACCTCTTACTTTTAAGATGATGTCTAAAGCTTGCTCCCAAGGAACGTCATCAAGACGTAATGTGATATTGCCGCTTACAGAGTCCGTGATCACTAAGTTAAGACCATTAAAGTCAGCAATCAACTGTAATACTGTACGTACAGGAATATCTTGGAAGTTAAGCGAAATAGCTTTTCCTTCGTAAACGGTTTCTTTTTTATCTTTTGGTTTTTCAGATACTTCAATCATAAATAATGTATCTAACTGATCGTAGCGGTAGTTGTACTCGTCTTTGATATTAAAAACAAACCGTGTTTTACCGTCTTCTCTGAAGGTTTCGACCTTCTCTACGATTGTAGAGAAATCAACCACATCCATTATGTATAATAATTCGTTAGGAATATAAGTACTTTGAAACTCTGCAATTAACTGTTGATCACGGCGTCTAATATCCACAGCAACACTTGAGTTATCTAAATAAACAAACAGTTTACCTTGACCTTCTGAACCACGTTTAAAATCGATATCTGAAATAGTGTTAACATAACCCTTAGGTTTCTCAACTGCTACTGTGGCTGACTTTTCTTTAGCAGATTTAGTGACAGTATTTTGCGAGGTTTGAACACCTGTATTTTGTAAAATCGCAGCAGCAATACTTGCTTCTGATTGCGTTGTGATCGATTTTTGTACCGCATCACCAAAACGAACCGTCAAATAATTCCCCTGTTGAAAAATACGATATGGTAATAATCCTTCAAGGTTAATCACTAAACGTAGGCCGCCTGAGGTTCGACTAGTTTCAACATCATTGATACCGTTTTTATTGATAGCGACAGGATTCTTCTCAAGCACTGAACTCGCATTTTTAATATCAATAACCAATTTATTTGGGCGATAATGAAGCTTATCTACGTAGTTATTAATCAACGCATTAAACCCAAATTTTAGTTCTAACCTGCCATCAGTCATCGGGTTGACATCAAGCTTATTAAGTTGTGGCTCGGCAGCCGCAATGGAAGACAACAAAAACAATGTAAGTCCAATACATGACAGCATTGTTTGTTTAATATTTCTAAATTTCATGATTTAAATTTCATCCCTGATTAAATTCATTCTGACTGTAAAGTAAGCTGAGTAATACGTTCTTGCCAACAACCGCTGCTATCTGATGCTAGCTCTAATAAATCAATTTGTGAGGAGGTCACTTTTAATACTTTCCCATGATTTAATCCTAAATAATATCCAGGTTTAACTCTATGTATTTCATTGCCTGAAACTTGTACCAATGCCCACAGTTGATCATTAATCTCTAAGGTCCCTCGCATTCTCATATTGCTAAGAGAGAACATTTCTAATGCCTCTTTCTTGCGCTCAAAGTTAGGTTGAGGACAACTTTTAGGTGTATTTCTGACTTCTGTAGCAACTTCAGCTTGAGGCTGAGAAAAAGGGCTTCTGGCTTCTTCCTGAGTGTAAGTCAGCGTATCAATTTTTTTCAACACTGGAATGTCATCATTTAGCGGATAGACTTTAGATTTGCTATCAGCAACAAACACCTCTAGATCATCGACCTGTACATCAACACAAGCAAACAAAGAAAAGCTCATTAATAAAGGTAATAATTTTTTCACTAAGGCTCCTCTTTATAACGATAGCTTTTAGCAACTATCTCTAACAGTAGAGTATTTTTATCATTATGTTTTAAACGCAAGTTATCCAATATCACAATACGAGGAAGTGCTGCAATATCCGCTGAAAATTTACCTAGTTGCTCATAAGTACCCACCACTTTAATACTAATCGGCACTTCTTCAGCAAGCTCTAATTGTTTTTTAACCCCCCAATTTAAACTATTAAATTGAAGACCATTATTGGAACCAATAAAGCTAATATCGTCTAACAGGCTTGCTAGTTCTTTTTTACTTGGTAGTTTATTAACTAAGCCATCTAATATCACTTCGATCTCTTTCATTTGTTCACGATAGGCTTCAAGATTTGAAGAAATAGCCGCTTTAACAGTAAATTCTTTTTTAAGGGCAATTTCTTTTGCTTCGACTCGCTCCAATTGTTTCAATTGGTCATCAATAACATAGTAATAAAAACCACCTACAAACAAAATACAAACGATTAAAATGGTAATTGCTTTATGTAGGTTAGGCCAACTGCCGATAGTTTCTAAATCCAACTCATTAATATTCATCATTTTAATCCTTTTTCAGGAAGAACAATAAAATTCATGGCAAACTTATAAAGCTTAATCGGTTTATCAGGACCACTAACAATAGAAGGCAATGATGCATCGCCTAACCAACCAGAATTATCAACATTTCGGACCATATTGCTAACTCGACCATTAGACTCAGTAAGACCTTTCACATCGATACGTCCATCTTTAAAGGTCACTGAATCAACATAAACACCCGCGGGAGTCACTACGGGCAAGGTATTAAAAAAACGTGTGATCAAATTACGACGCTCCTCCAATTCTTGAATCAAATTAATACGTCTCACTAATTCTGCTTTTTCTTTTTTAATGTTACGTATTTCTGCAATACGGCGATCTAAAATAATTGTCTGAGTTTGTAAAAATTGGTTACGTGAATTCTGTGCACCAATTAACTCATCAACATATATTTTACCTAAATAACATATACTTAATGTAACTAGACAACACATGCCTAGCAATACAAAGAAGGCTATTTTTTTCTTCCTTTTGTACTCTTCACGCCAGGGTAATAAGTTTATATTTGACACTATATAACTCCTCTTAATGCCAAACCTAGCGCCATCATATACTTACTACCTGATTGCGTTAATACTCCTTTATCAGCCTTGTTTTTGAATTCAAAACCTAGATAAGGATCTGCAACTTCAACTTCAATATCTAATTCAGCTCTTAACTGCTCCACTAACTCAGGCATTAACACACCTCCTCCAGTTAATATTAACTTAGTAATAGCAACGTTATTAGGAGAGTTAGTAAACATACGCAAATCAAAGCGAAGGTGATTGACCGTCATACTCACAAACGGAGCGATGACATCAGATTGGCAATCGACGGGTAAATCATTTTCTAATTTTGCTTTTTCTGCATCCTGAAATGAAAGTGTATAACGATCCGCAATCATTTGGGTACACACTGCACCACCATGATTTTTGTTACGAGTAAAAATAACATTACCTTGGTATAAAACACTCAACATCATTTGTGAGGTACCAATATCTACGACAGCAATACCATGATTATAATCTTCAGGAGTAAATACTAATTCAGAGGCTCGAGCAAGAGCATGGCTTGCCACATCAACAATAGTAGTAGTTAAGCCGCTTTCATCAACACACTGTGCCTGTGATAAAACACGCTCTTTTCGAGCTGCACTGACCAGAATATCATTTAAAGCACTATCCGCTTCATTAGGTCCCATTATTTCAAAATCTATAAATATTTCATCTAATGGGAAAGGAATAATGGTTTCTGCTTCTAATTCAATACGCGCTTCTAAATCTAATTCATTTAAATCGGAACTCATGGTTATAACTTTTGTCATAACATCTGCGCCCATTACTGCAATGGCTGCATTTTTATAATTACTAGGAAAGGATTTTCTTAAACGTTTAATGATTAAGGTTACTTTATCAATATCTTCTAAGCGGTTATCAACAATCAATCCTTTTGGGACAGAAGCTTCTGCGGCACCATCAATTTGATAGGTTCCTTGCCCCTTAGAGAGTGCGATAGCTTTGATTGAATGTGAGCCAAAATCAATGCCAATGACACCGCTAGGACCTAGTCTTTTAAATCCAGAGAACATAACTTCCTTGCTGCAGTAAGTGCTAATAAAATAGTTAATTGAAATAAAATATGAGCTTGAGTCTCAATTAGATAACGTTCAAATTGAATAAGTCACAGTTCCCTCTTTAACTCATGATTTATAACTATATACTACATATCCAATATATCTAATATTAAATAAAAAAAGTGACATGCTCACAACATAGATGGAATGATTCGAATATGATGAAATGGATAAAGCGACTTTTCATAGTAGCTATTTTCTTGGGTGTTATAGGTGTTGCTGCGATAACATTTATCTACTTCCAACTAAAAGCAGATTTACCAGATGTAACAAGTATTCAAGAAATCCCTTTGCAAGTACCAATGAAAGTACTCAGCAAAGACGGTGAACTGATCTCTCAATTTGGTGAGAAAAGACGTATCCCGTTAATACGTAAAGAGATACCAGATCAACTTGTTAATGCCTTTATTGCCACCGAAGATAGTCGTTTTTATCAACATATTGGTATGGATCCGATTGGTATCATGCGTGCAGCTAGTGTTTATATATTATCTGGCAGCGCAAAGCAGGGGGCGAGTACAATCACCCAGCAAGTGGCACGAAACTTTTTCTTAACCAATGAAAAAACTATTTTGCGTAAAGTCCGTGAAATATTCCTTGCCATACAGATAGAACAAATATTAACCAAAGATGAAATTTTAATGCTATATCTCAATAAGATAGCATTAGGACATCGTTCATTTGGTGTGGGCGCAGCTGCCCAAGTTTATTTTGGTAAAACAGTTTCAGAATTAACGCTTTCTGAGATGGCTGTATTAGCAGGCCTTCCCAAGGCGCCTTCACGTTTAAACCCTATCTATTCAGTTGAAAACGCAACGGAACGTCGCAACATTGTTTTACTGCGTATGTTAGATGAAAACTATATTACTCAAGAAGAGTATCAAAGTGCACGTGATGAAGTTGTTTTAAGCCGCTACCATGGTGCAGAAATTACGCTATCAGCACACTACGTTGCTGAAATTGCACGTAATAAATTAATTGAGTTATACGGAGAAGAGCGAAGCTATAACGAAGGCTTCAATGTATACACCACGATCACTAAAAAAACACAGCAAGCCGCAAATAAAGCAGTCATAGAAAATCTGCATAATTACGACATGCGCCATGGTTACCGTGGTGCAACTAAGGTGTTATGGACTGAAGATGAAACTCCGTGGACAACAGAAAAGATAGAGGAAGCACTAGCACAAGAAGCCAGCGATGTTGATTTAAAACCAGCGGTAGTCGTTGCTGTTAATGACAAAAGTATTGATGTCATCATCAAAGGTGATAAGGAAAAAGTATCAACCATTGATTGGGACGGTTTAAGTTGGGCACGCTCATTTAGATCCGATTCAAGACAGGGTAATCCTCCCAAAAAAGCAAAAGACATTGTCAGCGTAGGTGAGCAAATTTTGACTCGAGAAGTCGATATTGAACTCAAAGACAAAAAACAAACGACTTCCGTGAAACAATTACAACTATCACAATACCCTGCAGTGAGTGCAGCCTTTGTTTCGCTAAACCCTCAAGATGGAGCAATTACATCACTAGTCGGCGGTTTTAGTTTTGCACAAAGTAAATTTAATCGTGCGCTTCAGGCTAAACGTCAGGTTGGTTCTAATATCAAACCATTTATTTACTCTGCCGCCCTTGATAATGGATACACCTTAGCGACGTTAGTAAATGATACACCAATTAATGAATGGAGTGGAAATGAAGCTTGGCGCCCAAAAAACTCACCAAATATTTATTTAGGCCCCATTAGATTGCGTCGAGCATTAGGACAATCAAAAAACGTTGTATCAGTTCGATTAGTACAAGACTTAGGTATTGATAAAGTTATTGATCAACTCACTAAATTTGGCTTTAAACCAGAAGACATGCCAAGAAGTAACTCTATTGCACTGGGGTCAGCATCGATAACTCCGCTAGACCTAGCTACAGGTTATGCAATCATTGCCAATGGCGGATACAAAATTGAACCTTATGTGATTGAACGTATTGAAGATGCATACGGCACTGTTTTATACCAAGCAGAACCTAAAATTGTTTGTCCAGAATGCATTAAAACATACCAAGGTAAAGCAGAAAAAACAGATCCCTTAGCGATTGAAACAATGATAGACGGTGATGCTAAGGTGTGTGTTATTGCGGCAGTCGATGAAACACAAATAGCACCTTCAGCGATCTCTCCTGCTACTGCATTTTTAACCCGTGAACTATTGCGTACCGCAGTTTGGGGTGGTGGCGACTGGGCGCATAAGACTCGTTGGAATGGCACCGGGGCACGAGCAGGAAAAGCAGTTAAGCGCCAAGATATGGGCGGCAAAACAGGTACCACCAATGACTCCAAAGATGCTTGGTTCTCTGGTTTTGTTGGTAATAGTGTTGCCACTTCATGGGTTGGTTTCGATGACTTTAATCGTGAATTAGGTCGTGCAGCTTACAATAGCAACTTAGGTAAAAGTCAATCTTCAGGCGGTGAGTATGGATCAAGCACTGCCTTGCCAGCCTGGAATGCATTTATGGTTGAAACCATGGCAGGAGAGCCAACTTTTTCACCTCCACGACCAGATAATATTGTTAACGCGCGAATAGATAGAGCAACAGGGTTCCTATCGACGGTCACTGATCACACAACACTGATTGAATACTTTAAATCAGGCACAGTGCCTATTTACTATGCACCTGAGCAAAGTAATTACAATCAAAGTAGTGACTCTTCAACAGAAGGATATGATGAAGAGCTATTTTAATAGCTGATAGTGAGGTTGAAAAAACTCCTGAAATTCAGTAATAGTTGAAAAGCTTTGCATCGCTTGTGCGGGCTTTTCACTATCCGGTTTGTTAATACCGACTAGATATTCAACACCAGCAGACTGAGCAGCAACTAAAATTTTCTCGCTATCATCAATAAAAATGGAGCGAGAAAAGTCTGTATTGAGTTGCTTCTTTACTGCTTCCCAAAAAAATGCACTTTCTTTTTCATGGCCGATTTCATGGCTAGAAATAGCGAGGTCAACATGAGATAACAGTTGCGTTTGTTGATCTTTCAGCGCAATACCACTTGGATGAGCATTGGTTAAGATAACAATTTTCTTACCTAATTTTTTTAACTTTTTCAAAAACCAAAGCGTATCTTCTCGCCATTGAATCTTATGCTTATTAGCATGTTGTAAATGATGGATATCCAAGCCTAAGGTTTCAGTCCAATAATCATAGCTGTACCAAGATAACGTTCCCCACACGGCTTTGTATTGGTCAAAAACATAAGTAGTGGCTTGTTCAATAGATAAACGATGCAATAATGCATATTGGCTGGGTACAAACTCTAGCCAAAAGTGAGAGTCATAATGTAAATCTAATAATGTACCATCCATGTCTAGTAAGACTAAATCTACATCTTTCTCTAAAAACATATTATTCCTAATGCAGTGTACTCAAAGTAAAATAGATTAAATGAATACAGTATCGTAAATAAGATAAGCATTGTAAGATAACATTTATATTAACTAATGATAGTCATGGGGTCTCTATGAGCAATTCTTTACCAACCTTACCTGAAATATTACATAAAAGTGTTGTCGCTTGTAGTCGATTTTTCAAGATAGAAACATTACAGCTCAAATTTAGTAATGGTGAACAGCGTGAGTTCGAACGTATGAAGGGAGGTAATCAAGGAGCCGTATTAGTGGTGCCTTTTTATGATAAAGATACCTTGCTGTTAATACGAGAATATGCGGCTGGAACACATAGCTACGAGCTAGGTTTCCCAAAAGGCTTGATTGACCCAGGCGAAAGCGATCTAGAAGCTGCGAATAGAGAATTAAAAGAAGAGGTCGGCTTTGGGGCTAAAAATTTCACTGCATTGAAAAAAGTAGTGATGGCTCCTAGCTACTTTAGTAGTACGATGACTTTATTTATGGCTGAAAATTTATATCCTGAAAGTTTACCTGGTGATGAGCCTGAGCCTTTAGAAGTGATAAAATGGCCAATCGCCAAAGCAGATGAATTATTAGCACGGGATGATTTTCAAGAAGCGCGTAGCATTAGTGCATTATTGCTAGTGATGAAAAACCATCGTTGACTTAATCACCATATATAGTTTCAAAAAAGTACTAATTCGTGAGTAGTAAAATATAACTACTCACGCTTTTCATTCCCTTTTAAAACAATCGATTCAAACCGTTTAATGCTGCAACTCGATACGCTTCAGCCATGGTTGGATAATTGAACGTCGTATTAGCAAAATATTCAATCGTATTACCAGGGCCTTCTTGCTCCATAATAGCTTGACCGATATGAATAATCTCTGCAGCTCGCTCACCAAAACAATGAATACCTAATATTTCTTTAGTATCGCGATGAAATAGGATCTTCAAACTACCCACATCTGAACCAAGAATCTGAGAGCGGGCTAAATCTTTGAATTGTGCGCGCCCTACTTCATAAGGCACTTTTTGTTGCGTCAAAATTTGTTCTGTTTTACCCACTGAACTGATTTCAGGAATAGTATAAATACCAGTAGGAATATCTTTGATCAGTTTTCTTTTTCCTTCACGGGTAATAATTAAATTAGCCGCTATTCGACCTTGATCATAAGCTGCACTGGCTAAACTAGGGTAACCAATAACATCACCTACAGCATAAATATTATCCACAGATGTTTGATAGTTTTCATTAATAGCTAGTTGCCCACGACCATCTGGTTTTAAACCAATTGCTTCTAAGTTTAATAGGTCAGTATTACCTGTACGCCCATTTGCATAGAGTAAGCAGTCTGCCTTCATTTTTTTACCTGATTTAAAATGAATAACTACCCCTTCTGAAGAATGTTCAACTTTTTGGTATTCCTCATCATGACGTAAAATCATGCCAGAGTTTCTGAAGTGATAAGACAATGCATCTGACATTTCAGCATCTAAAAATGATAACAACCTATCCCGAGTGTTAACCAAGTCAGTTTTAACACCCAACCCTCTAAAAATAGAAGCATATTCACAGCCAATAACACCTGCGCCATAAATGACAATATGTTGTGGTTGATAATCTAGAGAAAGAATTGTGTCACTGTCATAAACATTCGGAGAATTAAAGTCGATATCAACAGGATGATATGGTCGAGATCCAGTCGCGATAATAATATCTTGTGCTGTGATCGTTTCTACGGAGCCATCTGCACTTTTAATTCGAATCGAATGATTATCAATAAAAGATGCTTCACCAAAATGTAAAGTGCAATTATTACGATTATAGAAACTACTGCGCATTTTAACTTGTTTACTGATCACTTGTTCCGTATGGCGTAATACATCAGCAAAAGTAAATGACTGTTTTTGAGGATAATTATTTGTAAATAAGGCGTTATTTTTAAGCTCAATCAGCTGTGTAACACTATGGCGAAGTGCTTTTGATGGTATGGTTCCCCAGTGTGTACACCCCCCACCTATATCACGATATTTTTCAATCACAGCGACACGTTTACCAGCTTTAGCAAGCTTCATCGCTGAGCCTTCTCCGCCTGGTCCGGTGCCAATAACAATTGCATCATAATCATAACTTACAGGTGCTTTTTTTGGATTTTTTGGTGTAGACATGACTCAACCTTCAGTGATAAATAATAGTAATATTAACAATCTAACAGTATTTGTCACACATTCCTGTAACAAAGCGTGCTCTCTAAGGGTATTAAACATACATTATAAATATGAAAATATCTTTAACTTCTCACATCGTTACAAAAAAGGAGAAATAGAGGTTAGTTCATGTTATTTTTAGGTTTTAAATTTAAATTAATAGATAGGAGTTAGTGTAATGCAAGATAGTAATATCTCAGTAAAATGGTTAATTCATGCTTTTTTAATAGGGTTGTCCATTAACGCATGTTTTTCTATTTTAACAATCTCACAAATAACATTTTCACTGTTTCCATTTTTTACGCTGTACTTTGCAACGAGCCGCTTTTACCAGCTGTATATTAGTGAAGCAGATAATGAAGCCAGTGTTCGTCCGGCATGGGCAGCCTTTTTTATTGGTTTATTCTCCTACGCAGCTTTTATTGGAGCATTACACCCAGAACTAGGATCAAATTTCATCTCCATCACTATTACTTTAATTCTAGCTATCTGGTTAATGTATAAAATGATGTTTGGTGATAAGCATTACCCTGCATAAGGACAATACTGATAGTAAATTTTAAATTAACCTAACTGGTTATAAATCAATAATATGGTGGATTTGATCAACACCTTGTATTTGGTGTTGCGCAATTCCCTCATTTTCTAGATGATATTAAATCACCCTTTAGGGTGATTAGTGTTACTCTTTAAAAGGGCAAATAATGGATTATACTACCCGCAATATTCCCGCTTCAAAGCAAATAGCTTTAGTTGCACATGATGATATGAAATATCAGCTAATTAAATGGGTTGCTAAACGCGCAGAACAATTAAAACAACATCATATATTCTCTACTGGCACGACGGGCACTTTGTTGGCAAAACAAACAGGCTTACCTATTGAATGTCTTTTATCAGGACCAATGGGTGGGGATCAGCAGTTAGGTGCTAAGCTTGCGGAAGGTAAAATTGACTTACTTATTTTCTTTTGGGATCCAATGAGTTCAGTCCCCCACGAACCAGATGTAAAAGCATTATTACGTTTGGCGGCGGTATGGAACATTCCAATGGCAACTAATATATCAACCGCAGATTTTATCATTGACTCATATTATATGGATAAAATTTATACAACACGTATCCCTGACTATCAAAAATATTTAATTCGACGCACACAATAAAGTTTGGAGTTCATCTTGCAAAGCTTAACTGACATTTATATCTACCCGATCAAGTCCACTAAGGGCATTCAATTACCGCAAGCATTAGTGGAAGAAAAAGGTTTAGAAAATGATCGGCGCTACATGTTAGTTGACATGCAAGGACAGTTTATTACAGGTCGAACACATCCTCAATTAACGCAAATCAGTATTGAATTTTCTAAAAAAGGCTTATTTGTTAGCGCACCCGATCAACCTAGTTTCTATATTCAACAGGAGCAGTTTTCGGAGCAATCATTAGCGGTTGAGATTTGGGCAGATACAGTACAAGCGCAACACTGTCATAGCGATTATGATCAATGGTTTTCAAATTTTTTGAAACAACCGTGTCAGCTTGTTTACTTTGCTGATAGCAGTGTACGCTGTGTTAAAAACAAGCAAACACAGGTTGGTTTTGCTGACGGTTACCCGCTATTACTCATTAATCAAGCCTCCGTCGAGCAACTTAATACACTGCTTGATAACCCAGTCAGTGCATTGCATTTTCGCCCTAATATATTAATCAAGGGAGATAGTGCCTTCGTTGAAGATAGCTGGTCTCGTATTAAAATTGGAGAAGTAGAGTTTGAGGTAAGTAAACCCTGCTCCCGCTGTATTTTTACTAATGTAGATCCTAAAACTGGCAAAGCAGACCTTGAACAACCTCTTAAAACATTATCACAATACAGGTTCCACCAAGGTAACATCGACTTTGGCCAAAACTTAATTCCTTTAAACCAAGGAATTATTCGCAGTGGAGATCAAGTTCAAGTTATAGCTTCACAGCAAGCGCCAATTTATGAGTCGATGTTAGCAACTGAAGAAAGTAATAAAAAAGCACTACAGATAAACTTTGCAAATACCGGCTTAGAAGTCACAGGTGATAATCAGCAGTTGCTATTAAATCAAGCAGAACAGGCTGGAATTAATATTCCCTATTCGTGCAGAGGTGGCAAATGTGGACGTTGCAAAACAAAATTATTATCCGGGGAAGTTGATGTATTAAATGACCAAGGTTTATTTAAAGAAGAAATAGAAGCAGGTTATATATTAGCCTGTAGCTGTATACCCTTATCAAATATTAGTATTGATCACTAAGGATAAATACTTAAATACTCACTGAAATGCTTATCAATGAACATTAAATGATTCATGGAAACTAACAACATGAATCATTTTTTAATAGAACTAAATAGTTGCATCAACCGGGCAGCCACTATGAAATCTAAAGTCTTCATCTGGCGAGGTAATTAACTGCCCTTCTAGCTGGCCAAAATATTCAATTCGATCACTAATATCTTTCCCCGCTATTTGCTCTGCTAATACTAAATAATCTTGATAATGACGTGCTTCCGAACGAAGTAAAGAAACATAGAATTTATTTAAGATAGGGTCTAAGTGAGGTGCTATTTTAGCAAACCGCTCGCAGGATCTGGCTTCAATATATGCACTGCAGATAAGTTTATCAATCAGCATATTAGGTTCATGTGTTGTGACATGGCTTAATAACTCTTTGGCATAACGACTTGAGCCAATAAAACCAAAAGTAATATCGCGTGCGTGCATTATCTCCACTACTTGATAGAAATGATGTAACTCTTCTTTGATCAACAAGATCATTTTATCAATTAAATCCTGTCCATAAGGCGTATTACCTTTTGCGACAATTTTTTTAGATAAACTATTGTTGGCTAATGCTTTCCAATCACCTTGTTTACGATATACAAAATCATTATAAGGGGTCAGCCAAGCCATCAGAGCATCACCGCTTTGTTTGTCTACCGCATAACGGCGAATCAATAACATCGCCGTCTGCGCAGCTTTTAACTCGCAAATCATATGATCAATTAATAGCGCAGATTGATTCTCCACCAGTTTTGCTTTATCTATCCAAGCTTGTGGTGTCTGCGTATGAAGGAATTCTTTTATCGGCGCTAATAATTGTTCATCTACGTGCATCTAATAACGCTCAAATAGTTTTAATAACGCATCGCTATTATCCGGCGCAAAGTTTTCTTCTTGCTCCTTACCGTACACACTATCAGCAAGCTTCTGCTTACGAGATTGCAACGCTAACACACGCTCCTCAACTGTTTGCTCACAAATCAGTTTATACACAAACACAGGCTTATCTTGGCCAATACGATATGCTCGGTCAGTGGCTTGGTTTTCTACCGCAGGGTTCCACCATGGGTCATAATGAATAACCGTATCAGCAGCGGTTAAGTTAAGGCCAACACCACCAGCTTTCAAGGAGATCAGGAAGACTGGCACATCACCACCTTGGAACTTCTCGATAATTTCACTACGGTTACGGGTTTGCCCTGTTAATTTAACAAAATCAATACCGGTTTCCTGCAAGGCTTCTTCAATCAAGCCTAACATTTGTGCAAATTGTGAGAAGATAAGAATACGTCTGCCCTCTTCTACCATTTCTGGCACAATTTCCATTAAGAAATCTAACTTAGCTGAACTTTTTATTTGCTGAGCATGCTCTAATTTTACTAAACGAGGATCACAACAAGCCTGACGTAATTTCAATAGTGCATCTAAAAATTCAATACGGCTTCTTGCCATACCTTTTTCACGCAGTAAATCACGTACTTTTGCTTCCATCGTGATACGAATGCTTTCATACAGAGTACGTTGATCGTTTTGTAGTGCAATTGTATGAATGATTTCTGTTTTAGCAGGTAACTCTTTAGCCACCTCATCCTTGGTGCGTCGCAATAAGAAAGGTCTAGTTTTTTGAATTAACCATTGCTGAATTTGATGATTACCCTCACCTTCAATACCTTTACGGTATACTCGATTAAAGGTGCTGTATGAACCTAAGAAACCAGGCATCAAGAAATCAAACAAAGACCATAATTCGCCAAGATGATTTTCCATTGGCGTACCCGTTAAACACAGGCGCTGTTTAGCATCAATTTGTTTAATACTCTTAGTCATTTTAGCAAGTGGATTTTTAATGGTTTGCGCTTCATCCAAGATAAGATCAGAGAATGAAAATTCAGCAAACTCTTTAAAATCACGAGCAATCAGAGGATAAGTAGTGATCACTAAATCATAGTTATTTATATCTTTAAAGAATTGATGACGACTAACACCATGCAAGACTAATACTTTCAAATCTGGAGTGAATTTAGTCGCTTCATTTAACCAGTTACCGACTAAGGAAGTAGGACAAATCACCATCGCAGGTAACGACAACAACTGTTGTTGTTTTTTGTATAATAAGTAAGCTAACGTTTGTACCGTTTTACCTAAGCCCATATCATCGGCTAACACACCAGAAAACCCATATTCATTCAAGAACATAAGCCAGTTTAAACCTTCCTTCTGGTAGTCTCGTAAGTCGGCAACTAGTCCCTGCGGAGCAGGTACGTCTTGAATGCCGCTAAAGTTAGCTAATTTTTTAGCCAACGCTTGCACATGTTCACCACCAACCCAACGATTAATTTCAGGAAGTTGCGCTAATAACGCAGCCTGATTCTGAGGTAAATTTATTTTACTATCGTTAACTTCACCTAGCTCTTGCAAAATAGATAAAATAGGTTGAATAGATTCGCGTTTAACACGCAGTGGACGACCATTACCTTGCGCTAATAATATATCGTAATCATTCTGCTGCCAGTCTTCGTTACTGCGCAACCACTCTAATAACAACGGTAATAGTTCAATACGCTTGCCTTCCACTTCAATGGAAACACCTAAGTCAAACCAGTTACCTTTTTCATCAATATCAATATCGATGCTATCAACTTGCTGACTTTGTAATGCTAAGTCCTTAGCAATATCAAACTGCCAGCCTAAGACTTCTAAGCGAGCTTTATGTGCTGTTAATAGTGATAACCACTGAAACTCTTGAGAGCCTCCTAATTCAGGTGGCAAAATACCTTGGGTATCCTTACTAACCGCATATTTAGGGTCATACATATACACATCAAGCAAACATAATTCATTAAATTCATTTAAAGCAGCTAACTCTGCGTCAATATCTCTTGTAACACTGACAATTTGCCCTTTGTGCATATATTGATTACGTTGTTTATCTTCTAAGATGCTTGGTGTTAATAACAATACGCCATATTTAAAATACAAACGCCCTAAAAATAGACTTTGTCCTTTAATCTGTTGTACATCTAATTTAAAGATAACCTGTAAGGTCTCATCAATATGCTGAATGTCGTAATGCTGCGGGTTAGGCAATACATCTTGTGCAAAACCCAGTGATACTTCTTGAGTAAAGTGCGCACACTGTTCTTCACCTAATGGTGGAGTTTGTAACAGGGAAAGTAACCAATCACGATTAAAGTGGGTATCAAGCAGGCCAAATTGGTGACTATCAAGGTCATAAAAATAAGGTTTAGGTGTTGGGATCAACAGCCAGTTTTCACTACCTTCAAGGTTGACCATTAACTGTTTCAAGCCATCTTCTACCGATAACCATTCCAGCGTTACCTGACGAGAAGCTGATAATGTTATTTTTTGGTCAAGGTGCTCCCAGAAGCATCGACCAGTTTCTAATATTTTTTGTAAAGCCAATAAGTCGAGCTCAGTTTTGATATAGGTTTTACCTAACTTAGTCGCTCGTCCTTCTTTAGTGAGTAATAAACGTAAGATTTCAACATCTTCATCCTCTACCCATTTAAAGCTTTCCATCCAGCTTTCGTTGTCAGCAACAGACACTAAGTCTTTTTCACTAAAAACATGAGAATTTTCACTTTTCAAAAAACGCACGCTGCCATATTCAACTTTGATATAACGGTGTTCATGATTGAGGACTTTTTTATCAAACGAAAAGCGGAAGTATCCTTGATAAGCAGAGGCACGTACTTTTTCTGGTTGCCCTACTTTACCGTTTAACATTTCATACCAAGTTTGATAGCTGTTTTCGATATTATAATTCGGCGTATCTGCTTGGTAAGCTAACAGTAAAGCAACAGCATGCTTACAATTCCACCCAACTGGGCAAGAACAAGTGCTGTGAATAATATAACCGCCTTTATTAGACGGTTTAATGGATGCTTTAGTCTTATAAGGCGTGTCATTGGTCCCTTTGACCAATCCAACAAGTGAATTACTCGATTCATCGTAATTGCACGCTAATACACGACTTTCTTTAAAATAGAGGGTACCTCGGTCAATAATATTACGACCAAAACTTGTTGATATATCTTGCTGAGTCACTTTAGGCATCGGAAAAAACCATCTAAAAAACGGATCGTTAATGATAAAGAGATAGTGGGCAGAAATAAAGGACTAATAATGAAATTACATAATTCCTGCGATTAACACCTTCATTTATTTACTAAAAAACACAATTATAGTAGGTTATACAAAAATATTTATTTATCATCAATATTAACTAAACTAGATCATTATATAATCATAAGAGATAAAAATTAATTGATAAAAAATAAAGCCCTCAATCCACTGTATTTTTTTGTTATCGCATATATAGCCTTACAAGCGTGGATGTTTCCTACTGTTTATAAAATAGACTTTTATGACATATTCTTTAAATCTGTTATTGCTATTACGCTATTCTTATTATTGATTCAATTAAATAAAGTTAAGCATAATCGTGACGTACACAAATACTTAATGAGCGGATTTTTCTTTCTTTTTGTGACTCTACTAACAACAACCCTCGATGAAATATTTACTCAACCTTGGTTGTTAAAAGTCTTATTCAAAGATATAGCACAAATGATCGGCTTTATATTAGTGTCTATAGGTATTAACACTTGGATAATACAAAATAGCGATCAAAGCTCTAAATTAAAACAGTTATCAGAGACTGACGAATTAACCAACTTATACACGCGACGCCATTTTAATGAGCTACTCTCTAATGTACTTGTTACCCAACGTGTAGAAAAAGAATCCTTCTCTATTTTATTAATTAATATCGACAATTTTAAACTTATTAATGAACAACATACCCAGACAGGGGGTGATGTAGTCCTCAAAAAGCTTGCTAATAAGCTGACCGACTGTATCCGTAAAACCGATACCGTTGCGCGCTGGGGCGGAGAGGAGTTTATTATATTATTAAACAACAGTAATGACGTCATTGCTAAGCAAGTCGCTGAGATGATCCGTGCTAAAAGTGAGTTATTATGTGTTGAATATAACAAAGACATTATTAATATCACTGTCAGTATTGGTGTAGCAACTTACCAAAATGAAGTGAAAAGCAGTGCATTAATTAACCGAGTAGAGCAATGTTTATCAGAAGCGAAAAAAAGCGGGAAAAACAAAGTATTAGTGAGCTGTAATAAGATACAAAGTGCATAGTTTTTAATAGCCATGACTCAATTAAATATGCATCTTCAAATTAGCATTAAGTAGCTTATTTTGTTAATGCGTTTACATTTTAAAACATCACAGCTATAAAATATAAACGCTAAACATAGCTATAAATAAGTTATAAATAATTATAGATAATTATGTTTTGTATCCATTAGGGTTATTTGACTGCCAACGCCAAGTATCTTGCATCATCTCATCTAAGCCACGTTCAGCTTGCCAGTTTAACTCTGCTAATGCTTTTTCAGGCGCAGCATAACAGGCTGCAATATCGCCTTCACGACGTGGTGAAACATTGTATGGAATAGTCTTACCGCTAGCTGCTTCAAACGCGTTGATCATATCAAATACAGAATAGCCATTGCCAGTACCTAGATTATAAATGAATGCACCTGTGTCACTTTGTATCCGATGCAATGCTTTTAAGTGCCCCAACGCTAAGTCTACAACATGAATATAATCACGAACACCTGTCCCATCCAGCGTGTCATAATCATCACCAAATACAGCCAAGGCTTTCAGTTTCCCTACCCCAACCTGTGAAATATAAGGTAATAGATTGTTTGGGATTCCATTCGGATCTTCACCTATTAAACCAGATAGGTGAGCACCAACAGGATTAAAGTAACGTAAAATAACAAACGCCCAGCGAGGATCTGATTTGGCAACGTCTGCTAATACCATTTCAACCATTAACTTTGACGTACCGTATGGATTAGTTGTTCCACCCACTCGAAAGTCTTCTCTGATCGGTAAAGAAGCAGGATCACCATAAACGGTTGCTGAAGAGCTAAACACTAATTTAAATACACCTGCATCCTTCATTGCGTCTAATAAAGTCAAAGTACCCTGTACATTAGTTTGATAATAAGAAATAGGTTTTGCGACTGACTCCCCTACTGCTTTCAAGCCTGCGAAATGAATAACAGAATCAATTGTATGTTGACGGAATACATCATCCAAAAAATCTTTATCTAAGATATCCCCTTGATAAAATACAGGTACCTTACCTGTAATTTTTTCAACTCGATTCAATGATTCTTGCGAAGAATTACATAAGTTATCTACAATAATAACTTGTTGATCTTTCTCTAACAGCTCAACCACGGTATGTGAGCCAATATAACCTGCACCGCCGGTCACTAAAATTGTCATAAACTACCTACTACTAAAGTCATTAAAAATAAAACGAAAGGGGTTAATCTGATTTCAAGGTGCTTTATCAGCATAAAGCTACCTGTTAACTTTACCATCTTGAATGATAAAAGGTATAAATCGTAACACCCTTGTTACAATTTATACCTTATCGATGAGTGATAAATAGAGGAGTTATTAATTGAGGATCTATAGACTTAGATAAGGAATAACTTTTTTTAATGTTGCTACACCAATACCTTTAACATTGACTAAATCTTTTAAATTAGTGAAATCTCCATTTTTTTTACGGTAATCAACAATGGCTTGTGCTGTTTTATCACCTACTCCATTAAGCGTTGTTAATTGTTCAACACTGGCACTATTAAGATCTATTTTTGATATCTTACCAACAGCAGCAGTGGTTGAAGTTACTTTTTTCTTTTCACTAGCAACCGTTGTTTTTGCTTTTTGAGTTACTGCACTACTCTTATCAAGACTAGATGACACCTTACTATTAAGATCGGCAGCTAACACAGATTGAAAACTGGCCGGTAATAAAAACAATGATGCAGCAAGAAGTAAACCACGCGTATATTTTTTCTTCATCATATTATCCTTTTTTTATTAGGGGTATCATTCAATTTAGCTTGTTCTGTCATTAAATCAATAAAAAATCACAAAATAAACTAACAAAAAATCCTTACTTAATTCATTCGATCCAGTCTGTTATATCCGTTATGCTAAAAGCTTGGATTTTAGAGGACTTATTATGATTGAGTTACACCGTTTTGAGCATTTACGCATTGCGCAGGCATTTTCTGATTTTTTAAGCAGCCAAAATATTACGAATATTATTGAACAAAGTGAATTCCAATATCCAATAATGATTAAAAATGAAAATCAATTAGCACAAGCAAAACTTGAACTTGCATTATTTTTGGATAACCCAAATCAAAGCAAATACTTATCAGCAAGTTGGAAAACCGGTAAAACCGAACCCGCATCATCACAGTTAGCTTATGCCAATGCTAGCTTGTTATCCAACTTCAAAAGTCATGGTGGACTATTCACTCATGGTATTTTTATAACCTGTATAATTATCTATGCGCTTACTGCGTTTAATGTTTTTAATCCAATGAACTCTCTTTTTGCCTTCTTCAGACAACAGCCTTTTGACTATATTGAAAGCTGGCGATTTATTACCCCAGCTTTTTTACACTTCAGTCTATTGCACATAGTGTTCAATTTATTATGGTGGTGGCAACTCGCTGGCTTAATAGAAAAACAACAGGGTAAACAACGTTTAATTTTATTATTTTTGTTTTCAGCCATTGCATCAAATTTGGCTCAATTCTTTTTAGTTGGACCTTACTTTGGAGGCTTAAGTGGTGTGGTTTATGGGCTAGTAGGTTACTGTTGGTTAACTGGACAATTAAACAAACAAAGTCAGGTACATTTACCAAACAGTATGTTTGTTTTTTTAATAGGCTGGTTAATCTTAGGCTTTGTGGACTTATTACCCGCTAATGTTGCAAATTATGCACACTTAATAGGTCTATTCGCAGGACTTATATTGGCCGCTGTTTGTCATAAACTAAAACTATAAACACACGGCTAAAGGAAATGTTAGATTAGACAGTGAATTTATTGATCTAAATATTTAGTAAAGAGTAGGTTTTCAACGGGTCTTGTACCAATAAATTCAAACAACACATCGTTTACCTCTGTTAAACAACGTTGTCTGATCGCGTCACGTTCGGTATTAGATTTTATTTGGCTTTCATTTTGTTCGCCAAAAATAGTAATAATGCGATCCCGAATTAATGGTGCATTCATTTCTACCTGCTCATAAGCGCTGCTCGATTTAACCATCAAATCAACACGTAAGCGTACGTAACCTAAACGTTTTCCGGGTTTAATATAATTAGTAATAATATCTGGGCTTAATGCAAAATATTGGTAATCAGGAGCTTGCTGCCCTTCTTCCTCTTCAGCAACTACAGAGGTAAGCGGTGAAAGTAGTGCAAAATAAAGCACACAAAAAAACACTTTTTTAAGCATAGTTAATTCCTTCAAGGAAAGATGTTAATATTTTTGAGTGGTATAATAGCTCAATACTAAAGTGTTTGCTTGATGTGGGCAGATAAAATAACTGGTTTTTTAAATTAAAGGTTTGTATGTTTAATCAAATGCTTAACATTGCGTCATCAACTCAATGGCAAGAAAATAGTAAATCGAAAAATTGCACTAACTACATTCTGTCATGGTTATTAGATGAAGCATCTTTGACTAAAAAACTTGAACAAAAATGCCAAAATTTTTCGGTAGAAGTTAAGCAACAGCTTAATACGAATGCAGAGCAAGCAACACTTTCCCCACATTTCCCCGCGCCAGAACAAGTCTTAGTACGTGAGGTACTTTTATATTGTGATGGTATTCCTAATGTGTTCGCTCAAACTGAAATCCCTTACAGTACACTCTCTAACAAACAACAAAACTTAGCGAATATTGGCTCTGAATCCTTAGGAAGAATTCTATTTCAAGACAAAACTCTGCAGCGTAGTAATATTGAAATTGCTGAGTTTACAGTCGGTTCTCCATTACATCTGTATAGTGCTTCACTACAACAGCCATGCGAACATTCATTATGGGCAAGACGATCTATTTTTTATATAGAAAATAAACCTTTATTAGTCAGCGAAGTGTTTTTACCTGCTTCAGGAATTTACCAATGATCATTTATTTAGACGCCACTAAACGGCAAGCTTTTTTGGAGTTAATGCGTGTTGATAAACCGATCGGCACCTTACTTCTGTTGTGGCCTACTTTATGGGCATTATGGATAGCGGCACAAGGTTTCCCTGATATCGATGTCTTGATTGTCTTTTGTCTGGGTGTGTTTTTTATGCGTAGTGCAGGTTGTGTGATTAATGACTTCGCCGATAGAAAAGTGGATGGATTTGTTAATCGAACTAAAAATCGGCCATTACCCTCAGGAAGAGCCACCAGCAAAGAAGCCGTGTATTTATTTTTATTTTTATCTTTATGCTCTTTTTTATTGGTATTAACGCAAAATAACCTGACCATTCAATTGTCTGTTATAGGGCTGTTCCTAGCGTTTGTTTATCCCTTTATGAAACGATTTACCCATTTACCACAGTTTGTTTTAGGTATTGCTTTTAGTTGGTCAATTCCAATGGCCTACGCAGCACAAGCTAATATACTATCGAGTAGTGTCTGGTTATTATTTATTGCTAATATTACATGGACTATCGCTTATGACACTATGTACGGCATGGTTGATAAAGAAGATGATCTTAAAATTGGGATAAAATCTACCGCTATCTTATTTGGGAAATATGACAAGTTAATTATTGCTCTATTACAATTTATAACCTTAGTTTTGTTAGTGATTGTCGGTCTCATTGAGAATTTAAATTGGCTTTATTATGGTGCTTTAGCAGTGGCAGGTTTACTCTTTTTACAGCAACAAAAAAGTATTAAAAGTCGCGACGAAAAAGCCTGTTTTAAAGCTTTTCTAGATAATAACTATGTGGGTTTAGTGATATTTATCGGTTTTATCCTAACTTACTTATACCCGTAAATCAGCAAAGCTAAATGGTTAAAGATTATCTCAGCTACTCCCCACAAAAAAACGGTTAGTTTTCACTAACCGTCTTATCGCTAAAAATTAAGATTACTGGTTATTGTTAATTAACAACCTGGACCACATTCCATACACTCGTTGATCATTGCAGAGCCTAATTTTAATTTAGCATTCAAATCACGTAATGCGGTTCTAATACCTTCTTCAATAACCGGATGGTAGAAAGGCATATCTAACATTTGCGAAATAGTCATACGGTTCTGGTGTGCCCAAGCTAAAAGATGTGCAAGATGTTCAGCTTGTGGTCCAATAATTTCAGCCCCTAAAAAACGCCCTGTGCCTTGCTCACCGTAAAGGTTTAATAACCCTTTATTTTTTAACATCACACGGCTGCGGCCTTGGTTTTCAAAGGAAACGCTACCAGTTTCAAAACATCCACAGCCAGAAAACTTCTCTGTTATCTGTTTATGACTAAGACCAACCATCGCTAATTGTGGATCGGTAAATACAGCAGCAATCGATGAACGGCGTAATCCAACGCGAATATTTGGGTAAACTCCCGCATTACTGCCTGCTATTTTACCTTGGTCAGCTGCTTCGTGTAATAATGGAATTTGATTACTCGCATCACCAGCAATAAAAATAGTCGATACTGAAGTTTGCATTGTATATGGGTCGGCAATTGGTACACCGCGATCATCACTTTCTAATTTAACACTCTCTATATTTAAATTATCAATATTTGGACGACGCCCCGTTGCCGCTAATACATATTCAACTTCTTTAATTTGTTCAACGCCCTGTTTATCAATATAAGTAATTTCAACTAAATCACCTTTGCGTTGCATATTTTTTACGTTGGCATCTGCATCCAAATAAAACTCATCACTAAATGCTTTTTCTGCGTAAGCCATCACTTCAGGGTCAGTAAATGGGCCGACTTGTCCACCCATACCAAACATTAAAACTTCAACACCTAAACGGTGCAACGATTGCCCTAGCTCTAATCCAATCACTCCAGGACCAAATACGGCTACAGACTTGGGTAAATCCATCCAATCAAACACATCATCATTAACAACAAGTCGATCACCGAGATCATTCCATACTCCTGGATAACTTGGACGAGACCCTGTCGCAATAACAATGCGCTGCGCATTAACAAGCGTATGCTCATCTATCTTTAATTGTGTTTCAGATACAAATGTCGCTTTACCAATTAATTTATCATTCGCGTCAATTTCATCTACCGCTTCAACAACAAAACCCACAAAACGGTCACGTTCATCACGTACTCGTTGCATCACTTTTTTGCCATCAACTCGCACATCACCATCAACAAAAACACCAAAGGGTTCAGTATGTGCAGCACTATGCGCCGCTTCAGCTGCAGCAATTAATAGTTTGCTTGGCATACAACCAACACGAGCGCAGGTAGTACCAAATTTTCCACCTTCAATTAATACCACTGAGTCTGTTTTTTCTTTAGCTGCTCGGTAAGCGGCTAAACCAGCTGTTCCACCACCGATCACGGCAACTTGTACATTAATTTGCTTCATATTGTTTCCCAATTTTGTTGATTTCTTGAATTTTGGATTTAAAAAAAGCGTATGTCTTATCAAAGAACATACGCTTTTGATGATAATCGAGCAGTTAAAACTGTTCTAATTAGCTATTTGCGTAAGCGATAGCTGCTTCACTGTCACCAATATGTTTACCATCGGCAAAAATTTGTGGCACTGTAGTTTGCCCTGATACCGCTCTTAAGCTTACAGTCGTTGCATCTGTACCCAATACGATTTCTTCAAAGCCGATATTATTATCTTTCAGTGCAGCCTTCGCTTTTGCACAGAAAGGACAACCTGGCTTAGTAAAGATAGTTACCGCAGCTGGTGCTTTAGCATTTGGATTAATGTAGTTAAGCATTGTATCAGCGTCAGATACTTCAAACGGGTCACCCGGTTGGTTTGGTTCGATGAACATTTTTTCAATCACGCCATCTTTAACCAACATACTGTAACGCCAGCTACGCTTACCAAAACCAATATCACTTTTGTCAACTAGCATGCCCATGCCTTCAGCGAATGCACCAGTACCATCTGGTACAACTGTAATATTTTCAGCTTCTTGGTCTGCAAGCCATGCGTTCATTACAAAAGTATCATTCACACTTAGACAAACAATATCGTCTACGCCATTCTTTTTAAATACACCCGCTAACTCGTTGTAACGTGGTAAATGTGTAGAAGAACATGTTGGAGTGAAGGCACCTGGCAATGCAAATACAACAACTGTTTTACCTTTGAATAATTGATCAGTTGAAACATTTACCCATTCATCACCTTGACGAGTTGGGAAAGTAACATTTGGTACGCTTTGACCTTCGATATTATCTAACATTTGTAGCTCCTAATAATTATCAATTGTAGTTTTAAGTTTGCTAACAAGCTGCTGCTTGCTGCGATGGAGTTATTATGCAAAATAAACGACAATAGTTAAAATCGTTTATTATTTGCAAAGTGATAGTTAAAACCTATTTAAAATAGTTTTTAACTATCAAGTTTCGTTTTTTTTATTATATAGACTATTAATCAAATAATGCTTTCAAACTCGCAATGCCTTTATCGGACAATTGCTTTTTTTGCTCATCTGTACGTTTTTTAGGGCCACTTTCCCATTCCACATCTTCCTGTGGTAATTCATTTAAAAAACGACTCGGTGTTGGTTTAATGACCTCACCATACTGACTTCGTTCCTTAGCTAGCGTAAAAGTTAATTCTTTTTGTGCTCGCGTGATACCGACATACGCTAAACGCCGCTCCTCTTCTACATTGTCTTCATCGATACTGACCTGATGAGGTAATAACCCTTCTTCCATACCAATCATATATACGTAAGGAAACTCTAACCCTTTAGATGCATGCAAGGTCATCAACTGCACTTGATCTAATTCTTCTTCACTTTCATTACGAGATAACATATCACGTAGAGTGAGACGTGCAACCACTTGCTCTAATGTCATCTCTTCATCAAGATCATCACCCTTGAGCATTTCAGTGACCCATTTGAATAATGTCGATACGTTTTTCATTTGCATCTCAGCAGCCTTCGGGCTTGGGCTACTTTCGTACAACCAGTCTTCATAACCTATATCGCGAATTAAGTCGCGAACGACATCAATATCATCCTCTGTCTTCAAGCGATGATTTAATTCAACTAACCATCTTGTAAAAGCTTGTACAGACTGAAGCCCCTTGCCATTTAAGGTTTGCTCTAAACCAATTTCAAAGCTGGCAGCAAACATACTGATATGACGTAAATTAGCATAATTACCTAACTTTTCACGACTCACGGCACCAATGCCTCTGGGTGGTTTATTGACCACACGAATAAAGGCATTTTCATCATCATGATTAACTAGCAGCTTTAAATACGCCATGATGTCTTTCACTTCACTGCGCGCAAAAAAGGAGGTTCCACCGCTTATTTTGTAAGGAATACGGTTTTCCATCATCACTTTTTCTAATAAACGACTTTGGTGATTACCACGGTACAATACGGCATAGTCTTTAAAGTTAGCTCCGTTCATAAATTTATGGCCCGACAGTTCCATCACCACACGTTCAGCCTCATGTTGTTCATTTTTAGCAAATAAAACTTTGATTGACTCGCCGTAGGCTAATTCGCTAAATAAGCGTTTATCAAATTCATGCGGATTATTAGCAATTAATACATTAGCCGCTTTTAACACCCGTTGGCTAGAGCGATAGTTTTGTTCTAGTTTAATCACTTTTAACTGTGGAAAATCTCGTTGCAGCAATACCAAGTTCTCTGGTCGAGCACCACGCCAAGAATAGATAGATTGATCATCATCCCCTACCACGGTGAAGCGAGCTCGCTCACCCACCAAGGATTTAATTAATTCATACTGGCTCGTGTTGGTATCTTGGTATTCATCCACTAATAAATAGCGAATTTTTTTCTGCCAACGTAAGCGCACCTCATCTTTATGTTTCAACAATAAAGTCGGTAAAACAATAAGATCATCAAAGTCTAAGGCATTGTAAGCTTTTAGCTGACGTTGATATAAATCGTAGCAATGAGCAAAAATAACATCACGCTCACCTTTTGCTTGTTTAATCGCTTGAGGTGGCAATATTAATGCATTCTTCCAATTTGAGATTTGTGTCACTAACGCTTTTAAAAGGTCAGTATCTTCTTTGAGTTGTTTTTCAGTCAGTTCTTTTAATAAAGCTAACGTATCTTGATCATCAAACAAGGTGAAACCGGCTTTCATACCCAGTGTTTTCACTTCACGTTTAATAATTTCTAGGCCCAATGAATGGAAAGTAGACACCATCAATCCACGCGACTCTTTTCGTCCTAAGGTTTGACTAACGCGCTCTTTCATTTCTCGAGCCGCTTTATTAGTGAAAGTAACAGCCACAATATTTTTTGCATGGTAATCACAGTGCTGTACTAAATAAGCTATTTTATTGGTTATAACACGGGTTTTACCACTACCTGCACCGGCGAGTACCAAGCAAGGTCCCGAGATCATTTTCACTGCGGCATCTTGTCCAGGATTTAATTTCATGACATGTCCTAAAAAATAAAAAAACAGTTTGATTCTACTTATCTTTTAACTGAAAGCTAGTGCAAGCCAATAACTGAGCATCATTTCTTTTATAGATTATTTCGAAGAAAAAGGTCAAAGCAGAAATAATTAACCAAGAAGCTAAGCAAAATTAAACGCCTAATAATGGCCGTATTTAAAATAAAAAAGCGATAAAAATTATAGCATTAGAGGTTTATTTTAGAAATATTTAGATTTTTCATTGCAATAATGTCTCAGTAAACGATAATGAACGTTCATTCATTTTCAGTTGTAGACCTATGGATAAACGCACTCAAATTCTAAATGCAGCAGAGAGCATTCTTGCACAACATGGTTTTTATGCCTTTTCGATGCACCATTTAGCAGAAACTGCAGGTGTTGCAGCAGGCACTATTTATCGTTACTTTGAAAATAAAGAGGCATTAATGGATGCCCTTCAAGCGTTTATTCGTAAAGAAGCCGCTAATGATGTTTTTACTGGTTGGGAAGATAGCTTCACTGTAAAACAAAAGTACGATTTAATGTGGAATAATGTATTTAATGCGGTACTAGCAAACCCGAAGCGTCTGATTGTCATCGAAATGCTACATTGCGTGCCTAATATCAACCAAGCAAAAATAACATTATTAGACGATATTGCGTTTAAGCGTCTTATTGATTTTTACCAACAAGGCGTAACAACAGCACGATTTTTAGATTGGCAGCTCTTAGCCTTAATGGCAGTCAGCTTTGATACTTCAATTAACCTAGCAAAAAGAATCATACGCAATGAGCTTACTTTTGATCAACATGAGTTAGATCAAGTGAGAGAAGCTTCATGGGCAATTATTCAAAACCCAAATTTTAACCAACAGGACTAACATAATGAAAAAATGGATAGCTTCAGCCATCGTTTTGGCGATACTCGTATTTGGCAGTGTTATCGGCTTTAACATGTTTAAGGCACAAAAAATTAAAGAGTTTCTTGCCTCTCGCCCTATTCCTGAGTTTCCAGTCACATCCACAACGGTTAAATTGGAAGATTGGACTCCTCATTTACGTGCGATTGGATTTATTGAGCCTATCCAAGGTGTAACGGTTGCCAATGAAGTGGCCGGTAAAGTGACTAAAATTAGCTTTACATCAGGTCAAAACCTACAAAAAGATGATCCTATCATCTACCTAAATAGCGAAGTAGAACAAGCTAACTTAAAAGCTGCAAAAGGTCGTATGCCCGCAGTTGAACGTAACTACAAACGAATGAAATCATTATCAACAAGAGGTTCTGTTTCACAGGGGCAAGTGGATGACGCTGAAGCTGAATTCCTTGCTTTACAGGGTGAAATAGAAAGTTATCAAGCAACTATCAGCCTTCGTACCGTTCGAGCACCTTTTTCCGGCATTGCAGGGTTACGTAATGTATTTTTAGGCCAATATCTTGCGAGTGGTACAGATATTGTGCGTTTAGAAAATATTAGTCGCATGCAAATGCGTTTTACTATTGCTCAAAATGACCTCAATAAAGTGCATATTGGTCAAGCAATGAATGTATTTGTTGATGCACGTCCTGATACTTCTTTTACCGGTGTGATTTCTGCTATTGAACCTGCCGTAAACTACCAAAGTGGTGTCATTCAAATACAAGCATCAATTCCAAATGATGAACAAATACTGCGTTCGGGTATGTTTGCTAAAGCGAATATCATTTTACCCACCGTTGAAAAGCAAATAATCATCCCTTCAACTGCCATTAATTACACACTTTACGGTGAAACTGTTTATGTCATAACAGAACAAACAACAGACGATGGAAAAACGTTCTTACAAGCGAAACAACAAATCGTGACACTAGGTAAAAGTAAAGAAGACAAAGTACATGTTTTAACGGGTTTAAAAGAAAACGATGTGATTGCAACTAGCGGTCAAGTTCGTTTAAGTAATGGCTCACGAGTTAAAATCGTTGAATCACAAGCCCTTAATACTCCCTCTGTTCTTCCAGCATTGTAGGTGATGGCATGAAATTTACAGATATTTTTATAAAGCGTCCCGTTTTAGCCATCTCGCTGAGTTTGCTTCTTGTGTTATTAGGTATTCAAGCACTGACTAAAATGCAGGTACGCGAATACCCAAATATGACCAATACTGTGGTTAAAGTAACCACCAGCTACTATGGCGCAAATGCAGACTTAATACAGGGCTTTATTACTCAACCTATTGAACAAGCTATTGCACAGGCCGATAATATCGATTTTATCAGCTCACAAAGTTTTATGGGTAGCTCCACTATTACAGTGAATATGAAACTTAATACTGAACCTAGTGGCGCTGTGGCGGATATTCTAGCAAAGGTAAACAGTGTAAGTTCACAACTACCTAGTGAAGCTGAAGATCCGACTATTGATGTCAGTACTGGCTCTACGACTTCAGTTATCTACATTGCTTTCTCAAGCGACGATTTAAACTCTAGTCAAATCACAGATTACCTAGAACGCGTTGTTAAGCCGCAATTATTTAGTATTAATGGTGTTGCTAAGGTTAACTTATATGGTGGTACTAAGTTTGCTTTACGAATTTGGTTAGATCCTGAACGCATGGCTGGTTTTGGATTAAGTACAGCTGAAGTTGTGACTATCTTACAGGCTAATAATATTCAGTCGGCCTCTGGGCAGGCGATGGGTTATTTCACTCTATTTAACGGTAGCTCTGAAACTCAAGTTAAAAACGCAGCCGAGCTAGAAAACCTAATCATTGCAACACGTGAAAATGGAAAAACCATTCATTTACAAGATATAGCGCGCGTATCACTTGAAAAAAGTCACGATACTTACCGTGCAATGGCCAATGGCGATGATGCGGTAGTCGTTGCGATTGATGCTGCACCCACAGCAAACCCACTTGATATCACAGCAGATGTAAGGCTCATGTTACCGGCTTTAGATGCCAGCAACCCAAGCTCAATTAAAATGAAAGTTTTATATGACTCTACAATTGCCATCGAAGAATCAATTAATGAAGTAATAAAAACTATCGCTGAAGCAGGCTTAATTGTATTGATCGTAATGATCTTATTCTTAGGTTCTTGGCGTGCCGTTATCATTCCAATCATTACCATTCCGCTATCGCTAATTGGTGTTGCTGTTGTAATGCAAATATTTGGCTTTACCATAAATCTCATGACGCTATTAGCTATGGTATTAGCCATTGGTTTGGTGGTCGACGATGCGATTGTGGTAGTAGAAAATATTGACCGTCATATCAAAGCAGGTGAAGAACCTTTCCGTGCAGCAATTATTGGTACGCGTGAAATTGCGGTTCCGGTTATTTCTATGACTATTACATTAGCCGCAGTATATGCACCTATCGCTTTAATGGGTGGGATAACAGGTTCGTTATTTACTGAATTTGCTTTGACTTTGGCTGGCGCTGTATTTGTTTCGGGCATCGTGGCACTCACATTATCACCCATGATGTGTAGTAAAATGTTGAAAATTAATCATCAACCAAATCGTTTTGAGCGTACTGTTGATTCTGTATTAACGGGGTTAACTAATAAATATAGCCGCGCATTAAACATCCTGATGTTGCGTCGCCCTGCTGTAATTATTTTTGCATTACTGGTTTTTGCTTCGCTACCAATGCTATTTAAATATATTCCTTCTGAACTAGCACCAACTGAAGATAAAGGTGCATTGATGATGATGTCTAAAGCACCCGCGAATGCGAATTTAGACTTTATTGAAAATAGTATGCGTTTAGTCACTGATATAATTTCAGATCAACCAGAGGTAGAGAGTAGCTTAGCCATGTCTGGTATTCCTAATGCTAACCAAGCATTTGGTATCGCTATCATGAAAACATGGAGTCAACGCGACAAGGATCCAAAACAACTTTCAGCGACCATGACACCTGCATTCAACGCTATTCCATCAATGGCGACAACGGCGTTTCAAATGCCTGAATTACCAGGTTCATCAGGTGGTTTACCAGTACAATTTGTAATAACAACGTCTAATCCATTCCAAAGTTTAGTGAGTATTGCCAGCGATGTATTAGCAGCAACACAAGCTAACTCTACTTTTGTTTACTCAGAGCTCGACCTTGCCTTTGACTCAGCGACGATGAATATTAGTATGGACCGTGATAAAGCTGGAGCCTACGGGATTACGATGCAGGATATTGGTATCACCTTGGGCACCTTATTAAGTGATGGTTATTTAAATCGTATCGATTTAGATGGACGAAGCTATGAAGTGATTGCACAAGTTGAGCGTAAATATCGTTTATCACCAGATAAACTAGGTGACTTTTTTGTTCGAGCACAAAATAATGACATGGTACCGTTAAGTGAGTTGATTAGTATTGATATCACGGCAGAACCGCGTTCTTTACCGCACTTTAATCAACTTAATAGTGCAACAATCGGTGCTGTATTAGCCCCTGGTAGCACTATGGGTGAAGCGATAGACTTCTTTGAAGAGTTATCGACCACTAAACTGCCGCAGGGTTATCGCCACGATTACCTCGGTGAAGCACGTCAGTTTGTAACTGAAGGCGGCGCTTTATATGTCACTTTCTTACTTGCTTTGTTCATCATTTTCTTAGTACTTGCAAGTCAATTTGAAAGTATTCGAGACCCATTAGTGATTCTAATGACGGTTCCGTTAGCAATTAGTGGTGCGCTTGTTGTGCTTGCTTGGGGCGCCGCCACAATGAACATCTATACTCAGGTAGGTTTGATAACCTTAGTTGGCTTGATAACTAAACATGGTATTTTAATTGCTGAAGTCGCAAAAGAAGAGCAATTACACCATGGTTTAAATAAGATAGAGGCTGTAAAAACGGCCGCGGCTGTTCGTTTACGTCCTATTTTAATGACCACCGCCGCAATGGTAGCTGGATTGGTTCCACTTTTATTTGCAACCGGTGCAGGTGCAGTTAGCCGCTTTGGTATTGGTGTTGTAATTGTGGCCGGTTTGTCGATCGGCACCTTATTTACGCTGTTTATTTTACCGGTAATTTATTCCTTCATTGCCAGCGAACATGAAAAGGTTCCTGAATTTGACGAAGAAAAAGCATTAAAGGTAAATGCGACCAAAGCTTAATCGCTAATTAATAAATCAAACGATTACGTTTATTTATTCTTCAACGCCACTGATAATTTTTTCTCAGTGGCGTTTTTTATTACTTGGATTCAGATCATAAGTGCATAACTTGAATTAGTAGAAAAAGAATTGAGTTTAAGGCAATTATTGAGTCAAATGGTTGTTCGTTTTATAAAGTTCCTTAAACGTTTCATACACATAAGTGATGTATTTTAACTAACAACATCAATCAACTATTTTATGAAATTATTACTACTAGTTAGCAAACCCCACCTACCTCTTTCTTGTTGTTATATTGTTATTATATTGTTATATTTTTTGACTGATATGTGGAAAAATTTACTTTTTACCCTACTGTTACTACATACTTTTTAAGCCAGGATAAAACATGCTCACTTTTATCAATAATATTTCAATTCGCGGTAAGCTTTTAGCCCTCACATTATTACCCCTAATGGGCTTTATCAGCTTTGCAGGTAGTAACTATATACAAGCCTACCAAGAAAAAGTAATGCTAGAGAAAATGTTAATACTTACAAATTCTGCAGCAGTAAGCTCGCTCTTGGTTCATGAACTACAAAAAGAACGTGGTGCCTCGGCTGGTTACCTATCTTCAAAAGGTGAAAAATTTCAAAAAGCAATCGAACAGCATCGTCAAACCACGGATCAAAAAAATAAAGACTTACAAGCTTTTATAACTTCAGCATCACTTACACCACAATTAACGACTCTCTTTACCAAAGTGAACCAACAATTAGATAAACTACCTAGTTTACGCCAACAGGTTGATAACTTATCTATCAGCGTTAGCGATGAAGTCGCTTTCTATTCAAACCTGAATGCGCTACTGCTATCCATTATCAATAACACAGCCAATGAAAATCAAAGTTCGAAACTGGCTATATCAGCGGTTACGGTTGGTAGTTTTTTACAACATAAAGAACGTGCGGGTATCGAACGGGCAGTACTCAGTAACGTTTTCTCTATCGATCGCTTTACCCCTACATTATTACAAAAATTTATTAGTTTATTAGCTGAGCAGGCAGTTTATCTCGATAAATTCAAAGCACATGCAACAAAAGAACAGTTCGCTATTTACCAAAAAAATCTCACAGAGCAAGCTTTAAACAATGTAAAAGACTATGAAAACCTTGCACTAGATAACCTTGATAAAGGCACCTTTAAGACTGACCCAAAGGTTTGGTTTGATACGATCACTCAAAAAATAAACTTATTAAAAGCTGTCGAAGTAGCACTACTTGATAATTTACGTGAAAATAATCAACAACTTATATCAGAGAAAGAAACTTACTTAATTTCACTTACGATCATTATTTTAATTTCATTTGCACTGATACTGTTATTGTCTTTTTATATTGCTAACCAATTACATAAAGGCATCCATGAAATCACTAGTAAACTAATCAGTATTACAACAGATAATGACCTCACCCTGCGTATCGACGTTAATAGTAAAGATGAATTAGGAGATATCAGCTCAACAATCAACAAGTTGGTTGAACATCTGCAAGGGCTGGTCAATAAGATTCAACATACCTCTAATGCACTCAAGAATAATTTAGCTGAAAACATTAAAAACAATCATATTATTGAAGGAAAAATAAATAGTGGTACCGAGCAAGTAACACAAGTTGTTACTGCCACCACTGAAATGAACAGTACCGTTAATGATATTGCGCGTAATGCAATACATGCTTCAACTGAAACAGAAAAAGCCAATACACAGAGCCAACATGGTAATCATGAAGTTGAAGAAACGATTGAAAATATCAGTAACTTATCCATCGAGTTACGTAATGCATCAGCGGTGATCGACAAGTTAAATGGCTCTGTTATCAACATTGGAAAATTCTTAAGTGTAATTAATGAGGTTTCAGAGAAAACAAACCTATTAGCTCTCAACGCTGCAATTGAAGCTGCACGAGCAGGTGATTATGGAAGAGGCTTCTCAGTGGTTGCCGATGAAGTACGTAGTTTGGCCTTACAAACAAAAGAATCCACCAACGAAATAGAGATAATGATCACTGAGCTGCAATCAAGCTCTAAGGATGCACAAAAGGCAATGAGTAACGGTATCGACATGGTTAATAAAAGTGTTGATGATGCTAAGCAAGCAGGACAGGATATCTTACTGATCACTCATAGCATTCAAGAAATTAGCCAAATGAATGAGCAAATAGCAACTGCAGCTGAGGAACAAAGTAGTGTTACAGAAGAGATAAACCGCAATATGTTACATATACAAGATGGTTATACTGAAATGCAGTTAAGCTATGGCAACATTGATAAATGCAGTGAGATGGTCGACTCATTAGCCACTGAGCTAGAGAAAATAGTGAATCAATTTAAGATTTAGCATTTAACATTTAACATTTACGACAGATAAGATAGAAAAGGGGCTAAACAAAAATAAAGGCAGGGTAATTGATTACCTTGCCTTTATTTTTAGTGTTTTTTCTAGATATGAATCAATAACTAAGCTAATAACTAAGCTAAGAATTAAATACCATATTTAACACGGTAAGCTTGTACAGATTGTAAGTGTTGTTGCATTTCAGGCAAGGTTTCAAGGTAGTTCACCACATCCGCAAGTTGTACAATTGAAATCACTTTTGCATCATAATCACGCTCAACCTCTTGAATTGCTGATAACTCAGCTTTGCCTTTTTCTTGGCGATCCAATGCAATTAACACCCCTGCTAGTTGCGCGTGATTGGCATTAATAATGTCCATTGACTCGCGAATAGCAGTCCCGGCAGTGATCACATCATCCACCAACATAATCTTACCGGATAACTCAGAACCAACTAAACTACCGCCTTCTCCATGTGTTTTTGCTTCTTTACGATTAAAACAATAAGGAATATCTAAATCATAATCATTAGATAAGGCAACCGCAGTTGTTGTCGCGATTGGGATCCCTTTGTAAGCAGGTCCAAATAATAGATCATAAGCAATGCCAGAGTCTTGTAATGCAGCGGCATAAAAACGCCCTAAACGCGCAAGATCTCGGCCTGTATTGAATAAACCTGCATTAAAGAAATACGGACTAATACGCCCAGATTTTAGGGTAAATTCACCAAATTTTAGTACTTGTTTCTCAATTGCAAATTCAATAAATTCTTTTTGATAATCTTTCATTTTCTACTCCATGTTTAATGCTTGTTTTTGTTCCATCACTAATTGTTCAATACCGCCTTTAGCTAAGCTTAACATAGCTAATAACTGTTCATGACTAAATGCACCATCTTCAGCAGTACCTTGAATTTCTATCATGCCACCGGTTTCTGTCATCACAACATTCATATCAGTTTCTGCATTAGTATCTTCCGCATAATCTAAATCACATACAGGTAAGCCCTTATAAATACCAACAGAGATTGCTGCTATCATCTGTTTTAACGGGCTTTTTTTCAGCTTACCTTGAGCAACCATCCAATTAAGTGCGTCAGCTAAAGCAATACAAGCCCCTGTAATTGAAGCGGTACGAGTTCCACCATCGGCCTGAATAACATCACAATCAACGGTGATCATGTTTTCTCCCAAAGCTTTTAAGTTTACTGCTGCTCGTAGAGAACGTGCAATTAAACGTTGTATCTCTAATGTACGACCAGCTTGCTTTCCCTGCGCAGCTTCACGATTATTACGGTTATGTGTCGCACGTGGCAACATAGCATATTCAGCGGTCACCCAGCCCTTACCTTTACCTTTTAAAAAGCGCGGTACAGAACTTGAAACAGTCGCATTACATAACACCTTAGTATTACCTACTTCAATTAGCACTGAGCCTTCCGCATAATTGGTATAGTGACGCGTAATTTTGATGTCACGATGTTGCTCGGGTGCTCGATTACTTGGGCGCATAGATAAAAACCTTATGGATGAAATGAACGCAGAGTATACCCGTTCTATAACAAGGAAAAAACGTCAGCTATAAGAAAAATAAAAGGAAAAATAATAATAGAGGTGCTAATAATTGCAGAAAAAAAGCCTATAAAAAGAGAAAGCTAGCAATGCTAACCTCTCAATTAAAATTCATTAAAATGGTGATGTGGCTGTTAGAATGCGTACAATAATGTCATATTCGTTTCAGTATCAGTACTCTTTTTATCATCCAACGGTTTGCTGTTATAACGAACAATAATGGCAAACTTCATTGCTAATGCACCAATAATATTAGCGGTTAATGAAGTATCTGAACGCCCTTTTATTTTACTTCCCCAGTCAGCAACAAATTTTTGTTGGAATTTAGAAGAATTACTAATTTTCATTTGAAAATCAACTACACCATGTGCAACAGCATTTGCTTCACTATCATGCCCTTCCTCCAATGCTGACTCGCGATCAAGTTTTTGGTAAATATAACCAGGACCTAATTCTGCTTTCAAAGTCATGGTATTGTTATCAATAAAGCGATATCCGTAACCAACTGCAGTAGTTGAAGTAAAATCATAGCCAGTAAAAGGGTCAACTTCATAATTGCTACTAGCAAATAAATAACTCACGTCATCAAGTTGATAACCACCTTGCGCACCCAATAAATAACGTTTTGCCGTTACTTCGTCTTCGTCTTCTTTGTATAACCCTTCAAATAGATAATCATTTTCCCAGTTTCCTAATTCTTGCTTCAACGCTAGACGACCTTTAAACGAAGCAGTATCCGTATTACCCGTAGTCAAAGTTGCACCTAATTCAGCTTCCCCAGCAAGCGTTGCATCACCTTCAACAAACTCACTTCGAGCTTGTGCGGCAAATGGTATCGTTATAGTGATGGCTGCAGTAAGTAGCAATTTTTTCATTTTTCTATCCTTCTTTGTCATTTATTTATTTTTCGTTTAATTTAATTACTCTCGACTCGGTATCACAATATCAATTCGCACTGTAAAGTATCAAGTTCAACTTGTTGATATAAATAACTTTAATCATCCCTAGTCGAGGTTAAGTCATATTGAGAGGCGGACTTTAACAATTGATCTGCACTATTTATAAATCCAACATGTGAATAGGTTTAGCAGAGAATTAAAGGCAACAGAGCCCGTATCAAATACGTTGTATGTGGGGAAGAAGATCTGTAAAAAAATAAAAAGCATCAATAACTAACGATCGATGCTTTTTATGAATTTTTATAAGTTTTTATTGCTTAGGGAGTTGATCTACATTAGTGATCAGTACTTGCGGTGTTAAGTCTAAAGCTTTATCTTGACTGAATTTTTTACCTTTTATCTGTACCACAACTTGTTGTGTTTGTGCCTCATCAAAGAATAAATCAGCATAATATTGTTGTACTTGTTGTAATGTCACTGACTCCAACATAGCAACATGTAAGCGTTTTGTATCAATAGCTTCTTTATTGCTCATCCATTCATTAATAAGATAAGAAAACTCTCCACTTAAATTACTTGGTTTAGCTAAGTAGTTAGCTATATGCGCTTTTTTAATGTCCTCAAAGTCACTTTCGTCCGTTGCAGCTAACGTTGTTTTAAAGCTTTCTAAAAAGGCCTTAAAACGTTCATATAAAGCGGCACTTCCAATAGCTGGACTTTGTGTGAACAACCCAAAAGCAACACTATCATTCACTTCAAAACTGGCAGTAAAGGGTGAGTACGTCAACTGCTCTTGAGTTCGAATTTGGTCATAAAAAGCAGGTTTAAGTAGTTTATTCAATAACTCTGCTTTTGCTAATGAAGTAGGATCTTGGTTTTTTGCTAAATACACACTAACCAAGGCATCATCCTCTAATGCAGAATTTCGTATAAAGTTTAATGCTCCTTTTTCAGGATCTGCATTAACACGTTTGATTTGATAAAAAGCATTAGGCTGAATTTTTATTTTCAGCTTCAATTTTGCTGTCAATTGCAATACATCTAATGTTGAAAAATTACCTAGGGCTAATAAACGCACACTAGATTGAGAAAACATTTGTTTAGCTAAAGTAACTAGTTGCTCGCTGGTTACTGTATCGATTTGAGATAATAGAGTCTGGTCAGACCAAGATGGTTGACGAATAATTTTTCTAAATCCATCTAAGCCTAAGTCCATTGCCTTTGTTTTAGATTTATTATTGAAACGACGTGTCAGCTCTTGTTTTGCAAGACGCAGAGATTGCTGATCAACTGACATCTCTTTAATATGATCTAATAACATCTGTAATAATTTAATTTGTTTGTCGCTATAACCACTGGTAGTAATCAATAAACCTTCATTACTACTAATGGAAAAGCTTAGGCCAGCTTCTTGCGTAACAAAACTCAATTCAGAGAGCTGTTTCTGCAAAATATTTAACAATAAACTCATTTGTACTCTGGCTTGAGGACTTTGATCATTCAGGTTGTTATTGAGTTGTAGGTTTAAAATGCCTTTTGGCTCTTTTAATTGGCTTTGCTTAAACCACACCGATAAACCCGACTCCTTCACTAGTGCTATCGCTTGATTATTACTTTGTTCTTTAACTAAACTTAAATTTTCAGGTAACCAATCATTGCTAATTGGTAATATCATTTTTGATTGAATTTTTTTCGCTGAGGTTAACCATTGCTGCAAACGCGATTTTTTTATCTTCGCCTGTGCATACTGACCTTGGTAGAAAGGGATCGGTGTGTTAACAATTGCATTCGGTGACATGACAAAAATACGACTATTTTCTGGCGTTAAGTAATCTACTAATTGCTTAATGAATTTAGGGTTGAATCCATCTAAACGAAACGAATAAGAAAGTAAATCTTGCAATGGATAGTGCTGCATATTGGCAGACAGAGACATTACGTAATTAAAACCAGCCCTTTTTGGTAAAAATTTAAAGTAATTATCTAGGCTCTTTTTCTGCTCTGAATATTGTAATTCATTGATCCCCTGTTCTTTGATCAGGTTGATATAAGCAAATAAACTCGCCAGCACAATATCTTGATCCTTAAGACCTTTTTCGGTAAGTTTAAAGCTCATAGTAAACTGAGAATACTGCTCACTATGGCCAGCATAGAAACCTGCGCTCACCGACTCTACTAAACCAATATTTTTTAAATAGTCCGATAAACCACCCTTATGATCAGAACCCAATAATCGGCTAATGTAACCACCAGGTTGATACATATATTCATCTTTCACACTCGGTACTAAAAAGTTAACTTGTAACAATTTCAGATCCGCAGTTGGTTTCATTTGCACTTCTAACGCTAATTGCTTATCTGTTAATAAAGGCGTGATCAGTACAGGTTTAGTTACATTGTTATTAGGAATTTGAGTTAAATATTTAACCGCAATTTTCTGCATATTAGCTAATGAACGCGGGCTAGTCATTGCCACTTTCATGGTATTAGCAGAATAATTTTGCTTAAAAAACAACTCTAGTTCTTGTTGTAAATTACTACCTGGTTTATCGCTAAGGGTACTCAAATCACCAGTACTAAAACGCGCCATGGGATGTTCAGGGTTTAATGAATAACGCTGTAACGCATACAACTTTCTCATGTCGTTATCAAAATAGGTTTTATGCTCTGCATTAACCGTATGACGCTCTTTTTCAGCATATTTTTCATCAAGCAGTGGAGCACGCATAACATCACCTAGCCTGTCTAATGCCTCTGGCAATGCACTATCATTAACCTCAAAACCATACACAGTTGCATCCTGTGCGGTATAAGCGTTGGTATAGCCTCCATTTTGGCTCATAAACTTGCTGTACTCATTAATCACCGGATATTTTTCAGAGCCGAGGAACAGCATATGCTCTAAATAATGTGCTAAACCAAGCTGATTCTCTGGGTTATGCATACTGCCAATTGGCACTGATAAAGATGCAGCACTGTTTTCCAAATCAGGATCAGAAATCAGTAATACTTGTAATTGATTGGCCAGACGAATCACTTGATATTGGCGCGTATCATTTGGACTTTTAGTAATGGACTGTTCGAGCACCTCAAATGAATTCATATTATTCTCAGCGGCTTGCGCTTGTAAGGAAGTTAAAAAAGTACAGATCAATAAAGATGTAAATCGGATAAATATTTTGCTTAACATTAACAACTCTCTTTATAGCGACAACTCTAGCTGGAACCCTATAGACATAACAAAGCGTATATAGTTTCAAGTAGATACAATTCGCACCATTACTCCAGCACAAAAGTCATGCCTAAATTATGTTTAAATATCGACTAAATTTGTAGCCAAAACGTGGTGGGACCATCATTAGTGGAGGTCACTTGCATATCAGCGGCAAAAATACCATTTTCAACATGGCAGCCCAATTCGGTGCATTGTTGACTAAACAGCTGATATAAACGATCCGCTTCTTCAGGTTCTGCACCGTTGGTGAATCCAGGTCGATTACCTTTTTTTGTTTCTGCCGCTAACGTAAACTGTGAAATAACTAATAAATCCCCCTTCGCTTGTTGCACGTTAAGATTCATTTTTCCATTAGCATCAGCAAAAATACGATACGCTAAAACCTTTTGAGCTAAGCGCAGACATTGTTTATCGGTGTCACCCTTTTCTACTCCTAAAAGTACTAATAAACCGCTTTTAATTGCACCTACCGTTTGTCCTTCAACGGTCACCGACGCGTTAGTAACACGTTGAATCATTGCAATCATTGTTCATTCTCCGCTAATGTTTTGTCTGTTTCTTGCATCTCTTTTTCAGATACAGATAAAAATTCTTCTAGGGTAGAGGTCACTTCTGCACCAATCAATACAATCAACCAACTAAAATAGATCCAAACAAACATGATCGGGATAACCGCTAATGCACCATAAATAATTTGCTGTGAAGGAAAATTAGTGATGTATAAAGTAAATAGATCCGTTGCAAAATTAAATAATAAGGCAGCGATCAGGCCACCCGTTAGTGCATAACGAAAGCTGACACGTTGATGCGGCACTAATGTATATACACCGGCAAATGCTAACCAAGAAAAAACAAAAGGGATAATGCTTAAAATTTGTTGTCCAAGCGATAAAAAACCACCGGTTTGAACAATAGAAAAGAGGTAAGAACTGAGGGCAATGCTGCCACCAATAATAATTGGACCTAAACTTAAAATAGTCCAATAAATAGTAAAGGCCTGCACTACTGATCGTTTGTTAGTACAACGCCAAATACGATTGATAGTTTGATCTATCGTTGAGATCAATAACAAGGCAATCACAATTAATGACGCGATCCCCATCATGCTCATTTTTTTAGTATTTTCAATAAATCCGGTCATATGCTCTTTGACTGCATTACCTGCTGTTGGCACAAAATTATTATAGATAAGATCTTCAATAATTTTATTCAACTCCGAAAACATCGGGAAGGCCGACAGCATATAAAATATAACCGCCAGAAAAGGCACAATAGATAAAAGAGTAACGTAAGCAAGATGGCCGGCAGGGACTTTAATATTATCTTCTTGGCTGCGCTTCCATAAAAAAATACTGTAGCTGTAAACCAATTTGACTTTCTGTACTAATACTTGCTTTTGTAATGGCAACATAGTTTTCCTAGATGAGTTTTAAGCAATGGGAAAAACAGCTTTAGATTCTATGGACTGCATAATGTATTTAACCTCAGTTCTGGACAGCCAAAAATATAAGCTTATGATTTTAAATTTGATTTTTCTTTCATTAACCAGAATTGAGGTTATTTAATATTAAAGAGTCGATATCGCTTAACTACAAATTGTAAACAAAAAAAAGGCCTTACGATAGTAAGACCTTAATATTAGGTTTTTTAGTCGTTTAAGTAAACGAATTAACCTTTAGTTGGACGTGCAGCACGTTTACGCTCATTCTCACCCAGTAATTTCTTACGGATACGAATGCTTAATGGCGTTACTTCTACTAACTCATCAACATCGATAAACTCAAGCGCTTGCTCAAGTGTCAAGATGATTGCAGGTGAAAGTGTTTGTGCTTCATCAGTACCTGAAGAACGAACGTTAGTAAGCTGTTTACCACGAATACAGTTAACTGTTAAATCATTTGAACGGTTATGAATACCGATGATTTGACCTTCATAAACTTCAGTAGCGTGACCTAGGAATAAACGACCACGATCTTGTAAGAAGAATAATGAGTAAGTAACCGCTTTACCAGTTTGATTACAAACCATTACACCATTTTGGCGTTGACCAATTGTACCGCCTTTGTGCGGACCGTAATGGTCGAAGCTATGGTATAAAAGACCAGAACCAGATGTAATTGTCATGAATTCAGTTTGGAAACCGATTAAACCACGACTTGGGATCATAAAGTCTAAACGTACACGGCCTTTACCATCAGGGATCATATTAGTTAGTTCCGCTTTACGGATACCTAATTGTTCCATGATTGAACCTTGATGTTGCTCTTCACAGTCAACTGTCAATGTTTCCATTGGCTCATGTAACTGACCATCGATCATTTTTTCAATAACTTCTGGACGAGATACTGCTAGCTCAAAACCTTCACGACGCATGTTTTCAATTAAGATACCTAAATGTAGCTCACCACGACCAGATACTTTGAATTTATCAGGATCGGCAGTTTCTTCTACTTTTAACGCAACGTTATGTACAAGCTCTTTATTCAAACGGTCAAGGATGTTACGTGATGTAACGAATTTACCTTCTTTACCACAGAATGGAGAGTTGTTTACTTGGAAAGTCATTGTTACCGTTGGTTCATCAACAGTTAATGGCGTCATCGCTTCAACATTATTTTGTGCACAGATAGTGTCAGAGATTTTAAGCTCGCCTAGACCACTGATTGCAATAATGTCGCCAGCTTCACCATATTCAATATCATGACGTTCTAGACCTAGGTAACCTAATACTTGACCTACTTTGCCTTTACGTTCTTTGCCGTCAGCACCAATGATAGTTACCGCTTGGTTTACTTTAACGTGACCACGTGTAATACGACCAACACCGATAACACCTACGTAAGAGTTGTAATCAAGTTGAGATATTTGCATTTGGAAGTCACCATCGCGATCCGCATCTGGTGGAGCAACAGTATCAACGATAGTTTGGAATAAATCTTCCATGTTATCTTTTTTAGTGTCCATATCAGTACTTGCCCAACCGTTTAATGCAGAAGCATAAACCACTTGGAAGTCTAATTGCTCATCAGTAGCACCTAGGTTATCAAACAAATCAAATACTTGATCCATTACCCATTCAGGACGTGCACCAGGCTTATCGATTTTGTTAATAACAACAATTGGTTTTAAACCATGAGCAAATGCTTTTTGTGTTACGAAGCGAGTTTGTGGCATAGGACCATCAACCGCATCAACGATCAAACAAACACTGTCTACCATAGATAGAATACGTTCTACTTCACCACCGAAATCGGCATGCCCAGGAGTATCTACGATATTGATATGGTAATCGTTCCATACAATCGCTGTATTTTTTGCAAGAATGGTAATACCACGTTCTTTTTCAAGATCGTTAGAATCCATTACACGTTCTTCATTATCACCACGTGAATCCAAAGTACCAGATTGCTCTAACAGTTTATCAACCAATGTTGTTTTACCATGGTCAACGTGAGCAATGATGGCTATATTTCTTAATTTATCTAACGACATGATGTGCCTCAAAAATAACTACTATAAAAATACCAATTAAATAAAAATAGATTATCCACTTTTATTTAATTGGTATGAAAAAATTTAGGCTATGAAAACACTTAAAGTGAGATAGCCAAATGTGCGCACATTGTAAACATAATTTCAAAAATAGAAAGTTTTAAGTCGGTCACAGTTAGCTTAAATGCTGAAAAGTTTAAAAAATGCAAGCAACTGAGCACTGAAACACAAAACGCACCAAAAAAGAGCTACGCAGCACTACATTGGTGCACAAGATCACATTGTATGGGCTGTAGCAGAAGAAAAAGCGAGGTATAATGGGCTTTGCCAAGTTGGCATAGTTTTAGCTACTTGTATCAGCATAAGTTTAGAAGTATAAATACTAGTTCAGAATTACGATAAATCGATTTTCATACATTTATGGCTTTTCATACATTTATGAATAACGATTTGTTTTTTAAACATTTCGATGTCAAATGAGGTTCTACAACATGTCTGCACAAACAATTCAAGACGTTCTAGCTCTTATTAAAGAGCAAGACGTAAAATTCGTTGATTTACGCTTTACTGATACACATGGTAAAGAGCAACACGTCTCTATTCCGCATCACCAAGTAAACGAAGACTTTTTCGAAGAAGGTAAAATGTTCGATGGTTCTTCAATCGCTGGCTGGAAAGGGATTCAAGATTCAGACATGGTATTAATGCCTGTACCTTCAACGGCTGTACTTGACCCATTTACTGACGATGCAACATTAAACTTACGTTGTGACGTACTAGAGCCAAAAACAATGTTAGGTTACGACCGTGACCCACGTTCTGTTGCTAAGCGTGCTGAAGCTTACATGCGTTCAACAGGTATTGCTGATACTGTTTTATTTGGTCCAGAACCAGAATTCTTCCTATTTGACGACGTTAAATACGGTAATACAATGCAAGGTGCTTTTTTCTCGATTGATGCTAAAGAAGCGGCTTGGAACTCAGGTACTTCATATGAAGAAGGCAACACCGGTCACCGTCCAGGTGTTAAAGGTGGTTACTTCCCAGTAGCACCAGTTGATTCATCTCAAAACATCCGTTCTGCTATGTGTTTAATCATGGAAGAAATGGGTTTAGTTGTTGAAGCTCATCACCACGAAGTAGCAACAGCGGGTCAAAACGAAATCGCATGTCGTTTCAACACAATGGTTGAAAAAGCAGATGAAATCCAAATTTACAAGTACGTTGTACATAACGTTGCTCACGCATACGGCCAAACAGCTACATTTATGCCTAAACCAATTATTGGCGATAACGGTTCTGGTAATCACTGTCACCAATCTTTAGGTAAAGATGGTGTTAACTTGTTCTCTGGTGATCAATACGGCGGCCTTTCTGAAATGGCGCTTTATTACATCGGCGGTATTATCAAGCATGCTAAAGCACTTAATGCATTCACTAATGCATCAACTAACTCTTACAAACGCTTAGTGCCACACTTTGAAGCGCCAGTAATGCTTGCATACTCTGCAGGTAACCGTTCTGCGTCTATTCGTATTCCAATTGTACCGACTGCACGTGCAGCGCGTATCGAAGTACGTTTCCCAGATCCAACAATGAATCCTTACTTAGGTTTCTCTGCAATGTTAATGGCTGGCCTTGACGGTATTAAAAATAAGATACACCCTGGTGATTCTCTAGATAAAGATCTATACGATCTACCTAAAGAAGAAGCTGATGCAATCCCACAGGTTGCAGTATCTTTTGAAGAAGCACTTGCTGCACTAGATGCTGACCGTGACTTCCTTGTTGAAGGTGGCGTATTCTCAAATGAAGCAATTGATGCATACATTGGTTTGAAAACAGCTCAATGTGAAGCCGTTTCTCGCGCTACGCATCCAAAAGAGTTTGAATTATACTACAGCGTATAAGAGAGCTTTTATAAAGCATGATTCAGTTCATGCTTTAAATCAGAAAACCCGTCTTTGCGCGGGTTTTTTTGTCTATATCCTTTATATAAGCAACAAATAAGTTGTCCACGATATGAGGTTTTTGATGATTAAAGTTCCCATGCTTTTGTTGATCCCGTTGTTTGTCATGTCAGTATCATCATTACAGGCAGAAACAACCATTTATCATTGGGTTGATAAACATGGAAAAAGTCATTTCTCAGACACTGCAGAGCCGGGCACAGAACAGATTATTGTCGAAAATAAAAATTTAATGCCGGTTAATACTAACCAACCAACAATAAAAAAATTATCGGAAGTTGATGACTTAAGTCTAGATAGGAAAAAAGCAATAAACTATCAAGCAGAAATTATTTCACCTCAAGATGATATGGCGATACGCAGTAACGATGGCGCATTAGATATTCACGTTAAAACAACACCTGAAAAAGAAAGCTCCCAACGTTTACAGTTATTTTTAGATGCAGAGCCCTTAGGCACACCTCAATTGTCGCCAACGATGCGAGCATTTAATGTGGACCGTGGTACGCATCAAGTACAAGTTCATTTGTTGGATGAAACAGGTAAAACCTTAGCTAAAACGCAAATTGTGACTATTCACTTAAAACGTGCAGCACTTAAATAGAACTTAAAAATATGCAGAATGAACCCAGTAACAAACTTATTTTTACCTTTCTTGAAGAAGCTAAAACCGCGTTTGTAGGATTAGATGCTTCATTAAAATTGATTTACGCTAACCCTGCGAGTGAGCAATTATTGTCGCAAAGCAAACAACGCTTATACGCACAAAGCCTGTATTCACTGGCTGAGCAGTTCCATTTTAGCCCAGTTTCTATTGCCAACCTATTACATGAACAAGCCTCTTTTACTGAAAATGAAGTCACCTTATTCATTGATGGGCAGTCTTTATTAATTGATTTAAGTGCTAGTTACGTGAGCGTTAAATCAGATTGTTATATTATTTTGGAGATGCGTTGTATTGAGCAGCAAAAACGCATCAGTCAGGTGCATTATCAAGAGCACCAACAAAAAGCAGCACAGGAATTAGTCAGAGGTTTAGCCCACGAGATAAAAAACCCTTTAGGCGGTTTACGCGGTGCGGCACAACTGTTGGAAGCTGAATTACCAGATCCAGAATTAAAAGAGTTTACCCAAATAATTATTGAACAAGCTGATCGCTTAAGCGGCCTAGTAAACCGTTTATTAGGCCCACAAAAATTAGGTACAAAGGGTATCCATAATATTCATTCTGTTTTAGAAACAGTTAGAAAGTTGGTGTGTTTAGATTTACCTAAAAATATCACTATTCATATTGATTATGATCCCAGTATTCCCGATTTTGAGATGCAACCAGACCAATTACAGCAAGCCTTTTTAAATATCATTCAAAATGCCGTACAAGCCTTACAAAATCAGCCCGAAGAACACCGCATTACAGTGCGCACTCGTGCAGCGAATCAAATTACAATTAATGGTTTACCGCAGCGTTTAGCTACTGAAATAAAAATTATTGATACCGGTCCAGGCATACCTGAACACCTCAAGAGCACATTATTTTATCCGATGGTGACGGGCCGCAAAGATGGCACAGGTCTAGGTTTATCTATCGCACAGGAATTGATCAAACAACATCATGGACGTATTGAATTTAGTAGTTGCAAGGGTAAAACAGAGTTTTCTGTTTATTTACCAATTTAACTTCCATCTATGCATAAAAATATAAATAAGGAACTAAAATGGCCGCTTGGATTGTAGATGATGACCATGCCATTCGCTGGGTATTAGAACGCACATTAAAAGCTGAAAACATCGAGCATGCGAGTTTTCCTGACGCTGAGTGCCTATGGCAACAACTGCTCATTGAGCAACCTGAAATAATTATTTCTGACGTGCGTATGCCAGGGATTGATGGATTAGAGCTGATGCAAAAGATTCATCAACGCTACCCATTAATTCCGATCATTATTATGACTGCACATTCAGATTTAGATAGCGCAGTAAATGCTTACCAAAGTGGTGCCTTTGAATACCTACCTAAACCCTTTGATATCCATGAAGCAACCGCATTAATTAAACGCGCAATCAACCACAGTAAAGAGTTAAAACAACAGAAAAAGCCTAATACTCAACCTATTTCGACTCCTGAAATTATTGGTGAAGCACCTGCTATGCAAGAGGTTTTCCGTGTTATAGGGCGTTTATCTCGCTCCAGCATGAGTGTATTAATCAATGGTCAATCGGGTACAGGTAAAGAATTAGTAGCTCAAGCCCTACATAAGCATAGCCCGCGTAAAAACGAGACATTTATTGCGCTCAATATGGCGGCGATCCCTAAAGAGTTGATTGAAGCAGAGTTATTTGGCCATGAAAAAGGCGCTTTTACAGGTGCAGCAGCTAATCGCCAAGGGCGATTTGAACAGGCCGATGGCGGGACCCTCTTTTTAGATGAAATTGGCGATATGCCTTTAGATGTTCAAACTCGTTTGCTACGTGTACTCGCTGATGGTCAGTTCTACCGCGTCGGTGGCCACCAAGCAATCAAGGTAGATGTTCGAATTATTGCAGCTACGCATCAAAATTTAGAGAAAAAAGTGCAAAGCGGAGATTTCCGAGAAGATTTATTTCACCGTTTGAATGTAATACGCTTGCAACTTCCCGCACTAAGGGAGCGTCGCGAAGATATTCCATTACTTGCAAATCATTTTCTACATAATATAGCTAATGAGTTGACTGTTGAAAGTAAGCAGCTTACTAAGGCAACACTGACTTACCTAAGTGAACTACCTTGGCCCGGCAATGTCCGTCAATTAGAGAATATTTGTCGCTGGTTAACGGTAATGGCTAGTGGACAAGAGGTCCATATTAGTGATTTGCCTCCTGAATTAGGCAATCAAGATATTCCTGATCAAGATGGTGAGCCGGTGATATGGCAAGAAAGCCTGAAAAAATGGGCAGATACACAATTAAGGAATGGTGAAACCAATATATTAGGGCAATTATTACCTGAATTTGAAAAGATAATGCTACAAAGTGCACTAAAGCATACGCAGGGTAAAAAACATGAGGCAGCTAAACTACTCGGATGGGGGCGTAATACCTTAACGCGTAAATTAAAAGAGTTAAATTTAGCAGATTAACGACATAACTAAGGTCAAATGATTACCACAGTGTTAAAAATTAACAAATTTGTGATCTAACCAACCTGTTGCACCAATATAGTGCAATAGGTTGGTAAACTATTTAGCTATGCCACTTTAAACTTGTGCATAATCCGCTCTATCACCTAACCAACGTTCAATTAATGGCCTAATATATTCTGGATGGGAGCGTATTAATAATAAAGCCAATTGCTGGACCTGTGGTATAAGCCCTTGATCCCTTAATAAATCAGCAATTTTCATATCGGCGATCCCAGTTTGTTTTGTGCCTAACACCTCGCCTGGTCCCCGAATAGCCAAATCTTGCTCTGCAATATAAAATCCATCATTACTTTCTCGCAGTACATTTAAACGTTTTAAAGCAGTTTTTGATAAAGGATATTTATACAATAAAACACAGTGGCTTGCGACTTCGCCACGGCCAACACGACCACGTAACTGGTGCAGCTGTGCCAATCCTAAACGCTCAGGATTTTCGATAATCATTAAGCTAGCATTAGGCACATCAACGCCCACTTCGATCACAGTCGTTGCAACGAGCAGATCTAACTCTCCGGCTTTAAAAGCATCCATCACATATTGTTTTTCAAGCGCTTTCATTCGCCCGTGCACCAAGCCAATACGTAAATCAGTTAATGCTAACTGTAAATCATTAGCCGTATCTTCAGCGGCCTGACACTCTAAAACTTCTGACTCTTCAATTAATGTACAGACCCAATAGGCTTGACGCCCCTCCGTTTTACAAGCTTGGTAAACACGTTGAATAACTTGATCACGGCGAGAATCCGCTAATGCTACCGTTTTAATCGCAGTTCTTCCCGGTGGTAACTCATCAATAACTGAAACACTTAAATCTGCATAAGCCGTCATCGCAAGCGTCCGCGGGATCGGCGTTGCAGTCATCGTCAGCTGATGCGGTACTAAACCATTATTCACGCCTTTTTCTCGTAATGATAGACGTTGATGTACACCAAAACGATGTTGCTCATCAACAATCACTAATGCTAAGTTATGAAAAACAACATTTTCAGAGAATAGCGCATGCGTCCCTACCACCATTTTAGATAATCCTAAGGTAATATTTTCCGTCTGGTCTCGCTTTTCCTTCACTTTCATTTTTCCGGACAACATACCAACTCGAATACCGAGAGGTTCAAACCACCCCTTAAAATTTAATAAATGTTGTTCAGCGAGTAGTTCAGTAGGCGCCATTAGTGCAACTTGATACCCAGCTTCAATCGCTGTCAATGCTGCTAATGCGGCGACTAATGTTTTACCTGAACCTACGTCCCCCTGCACTAAACGCATCATTGGCAGGTTTTGAATCAAATCCTGTTGTATTTCATGGTTAACTCTTTGCTGTGCACCAGTAGGGGAAAAAGGTAGATTATTTAATAATTTTTTACTCAGCTCACCATTACCTTTAAGCTCTGGAGACAGGTGTTTCTGCGACTGTTCACGCAACACTAACATACTGATTTGTTGTGCTAACAACTCTTCTATAATTAATCTCTGTTGGGCTGGGTGAGTACGATTTTCTAACTGTTCAATGCTGGCAGTTGGCGGAGGTCGATGAACTGTCATCAATGCATCAAATAAGCTAATAGGATGCGATAATAATGCTGTGGGAATTAATTCTTGTACTTGATTTTGTTGCAGGTGTTGTAAGGCTTGATCAGTTAATTGACGTAAGCTATTTTGTTTCAAACCTTCCGTTGTCGGATAAATAGGTGTTAACGCCTCTTCTACTAATATTGATTGGTTTTCAGCAACTAAAGAATAATCAGGATGAGTCACCTCTAAACCTTGAAAGCCGCGTTTAAACTCTCCAAAACACTTAATCCACTGGCCTTCTCTAAAACTATTTTTTTGTGCAGCATTGAAGTGAAAAAAGTTTAATGTAGCAACCCCATCACCATCGCTAATTTTACACTTTAAGATACGTCGTTTACCGAATTGCACTTGGCAGCTAACGACCTCACCTTGCACACTTACCTGCATACCATCTTTGATCTCTTTAATGGGATAGATTCGGGTGCGATCTTGATAGTGCAATGGTAAATGGAAAAGCATATCTTCAACTGAATTTAAGCCTAATTTGCTTAACCTCTCAGCAACTTTCGCTCCCACGCCCTTTAACGCAGATAGGGGTATTTTGTTTAAATTCATTTTTTATCCCAGCCACTGATTGATGTTATGTTTTATGTACAAGCTTCCAAAAATTCATACATATTGCTATACCAAAAGTAGTTTATGCGTAAACTAGCGCTTAATATTATATTGTTAAGGTTAATTGTTATGCGTTACATCTATTTGGTATTGGTTTTTTTTAGTTCGATGGTTTTTTCGGAAACCAGGGCTATCGATGAACGTATCAAGGATGAAGCTAAAAGCGAACAATTTAATTTTTCAATTATACCGCATAAACCAAACTATATAATGCCGATTTATTTTAATGAAAAAATTGCAGACTATGCAATCTATCAAGGCAGCGATGGAAAAAGTAGCTCACAACGTACTGAAATAAAATTTCAAATTAGCCTTAAAGTACCACTATTTCAAAAAATCGGTAACTTGCCTATCTCTGGTTATGTTGCTTATACGCAGCTTTCTTATTGGCAAGCCTACAACACAGAGTACTCATCACCATTTCGTGAGACAAATTATGAGCCAGAAGCTTTTATATTGTGGGAGACGGATCAAGAATTAGGTTTGGGTTGGCGCTTTAAAGCGGCACAATTTGGATTTACACACCAGTCTAATGGCCGCACAGAGCCTACCTCTCGTAGTTGGAATCGTCTCGATGGTAGCTTACTCTTTGATAAAGGAAACTTAGTTGTCTCCATTAATCCTTGGTACCGGTTTGAAGATAGCGACGATGATAACCCTGATTTATTAGACTTTTATGGGCATGGGCAAATTATTACCGCTTATAAATACAATGAGCATGTTTATTCATTAACCAGTCGTAATAATATTGAAAGTGGTTTCAGTAAGGGATCAGTGACAGCCTCTTGGAGTTTCCCTATATACGGTAAAATAAAAGGCTATGTACAAGTTTTTTCTGGGTATGGCAACAGCCTTGTCGAGTATAACGAATACACTAATACAATAGGCCTAGGCATTTCTATTTCTGACTTTCTTTAACCTTAATTTTTATTGGTATTACTGTTGTTACTGTTACTAATAGCAGCTAGGCTCTCAGAAATTTGCTTTATTAATAGTTGTTTTTTAGCTTTTAATGGTGGCTGCTCACTATTATTGGAGGCTAACCATTGTGGATGTTGTCGAGCATTCTTAAGCCATTGGTTCCATGCTTTAGGCAACGCTGTTTTTTCTGAGTTTATCTGTGCCAGAGACAGTTTAGTCACACTCGCATGCCCGCGTTGCTGCAAGGCAATAAGTAAGCTCAATTGACGAGCCCATAAAATATTCAACGTCAAATCATCAGCACACAGATAACGATGCCCTTTAACTTTGGCATGTATTTCATCATAATAACGCTGCTTAACCCCCCATAATACTCCCATCACTCCGCCGGCAACCGCAGCGGCACCTAAAGTTAGCCCTGCTGCAACTAAGTCAACAGCAACACCAATACCTGCCCCTTTTACAAAGTTACTGGTTGCCTTGATACCAAACTCTTGTAAGTTATCAGTAGAAAAAAGATCTAACTCCCATTGGCCTTGTTGAATAGGTAAGTCATATTGGTCGATATCCTGTTGCTTGAATTGATATAACGCGAGCAATTGATTTAAAGTACTTGTTTCTAAATCACGGATTGACGCCTGCAGTTGATTGCTGGTTTTAGCGATACTTTGTTCATTGTTATCAGCTCTAAAACGACATGCTGCAGCTTCTACCAGTAATGTAGCAATTAATTGTTGCGCAGCTTTTTCACGCTGCTGCCACTGTACTTTTCTTTGCTCAATCAATGCTTCAAGTTGCTGGTCTCTATGTGCTAAAAGCGTTTGCATCTTCTGATAAATTTTCAGTTCATCTGAAAACCTAAACACAACGCTATCAAAGCTAACATGAGCATGCAGATTCAAACGCGCTAGTTGCGTTTGCCAATTACGCATATTATCACTACCAGCTTCAATAAAATTAAGCACTGGAATAATGGGTTTAGCCGCATAACTAAGAATTTTTAATTCATCTCGATACTTACCTAAAATAGGCTCTCTGATATCAATAACATAGAAGATAATATCATTGCTTAATAACGCTTTAAGGACCTTCAATTCTTGGCTTAATTCAGGATAGTTATTTTCATTTTTAATAAAAGATAACAGCCGATCAATACCATCATCGTGCTCTGAAATCGATTGCTCATCAATGACACTTAATAGATGAATAGAGTCTTCTAAACCAGGGGTATCGTAAATAACTAAATTATGGTTATCATCAACGCGAATTTCAGCCCCTTCAACATGACGAGTAGTACCAGCTTTATCGGCAATCTCACCAAAACTAGCATCTCGTAGTAGAGTACGAATTAAGGAGGTTTTACCTGTATTGGCATGACCAACAACGGCTACGGACAATAGATCTTTATCCATTTTTCACCTCCTGATGTATGTTGCTAGGAGTGACGCTTTGATTCAAGTAGCTGATGTATTGCGAGGAGATATTGACTTTAGCAGCGATCTCAACCCAATCCTCTAAGCGACTGGCTATTTTTGCTTTGTTAGCAGATTGCTCGCCGAATAAAAGTAAATACAACTGCACATTGCTTTTGTACTGACATTTTTTAGCAAAGCTCAACCAACCCCGATCTGGCACACGATTAACATCTACATACAAAATAACATGCTCAGCTGCCGATGATTTTAACGCAGAAAGTGCCGCTTGTTGGCTTGCATTATCTAATACATTAATTAAGTCGACTGAGTAATGTTTTAAAACATGTTTATCGGCTTGTTGAAGAATGCGTTGGTTAAGCTCAATAGCAATCGGATAAGCGTTTTCTGGCATCACTAATGATTGATTATATTGACTAGTTTCCTTGCCTTGGTGGTTATTAGGATTGGCTTTGTGCTGGTCGGCATCGCTAATAAAACTGGCTTTTCCAATGGGATGCAAAATATTTTTTAATTGGATGTAGTAGGCATCTGAAAGATCTAATTGAAAGTTCTTTTTCTTCTGTTTAATGCCTTGATAAAACACTAGCATTAAAATGATTCTAGGCAACAAAGCGTAAACTATTAGACTAAATATTAATAGGTTAGACCAGCTAATACGAATTTCTTGTGCTACTTGTAAAGGGTTAACAATACCAATACTAGCATGGCTCACATCACTAGGCGTAGGCACATTAATGGCTAAAAGGTTAGGTAGGTAAGTTAACCATTGGGTTAGCTTTAAGAAAGTATCTTCACTTAAAATAGTCGTTTGCCAAATAAAGTCTACTTGATGCGTTGCTAACACTAAAAATAATGACAAGGTTGCACCAAGTAAATAACAGCTCCACCATAAATGGCTAATCATTGATAACTGTACTCGCCCCATGTAAGCACCAAATTTATGTTCAAAATAGTATTGGAATAGGTCGATATAATGGATGTGTTTAGTTGTCACTTTATGCTGTAATTTATCCACCAAAGTCAGCATCGATAACAGCAAATTTGCTAACCACGGCAGACTCAATACATGGCGCTTAAAATACACAATACTCCAAATAATTAAAGACAAAATATTCGGCGCGATAAACAGCACAATAGCCCAAAAAAAGTTAATTTGAGTACCCGACTCATTGACTAAAAACTGCGAAACACTACTTGCACCTACGATCAAAAAAATCACACAGATTAGACCAATAGAAAACTTAAGTAGTTGTTGTAGATGTAGCAATACGGGACTAACTTGGTAGCGTAAATCTGCAAGTTGGGTACGCTTAGATAAAGCATCAGTAAGGTTTAAAGTACTATAATCTGCATTAAAACGATTAGATGGAGATGGTTTTTCAATGATACGAATGCCCTCCGTTAACAAACGGTTTTGGTATAAGTCCATTAAGTACTCCCTTTAATTATTTACGACCACGGATAGCATTCCACCAATCTTCTGATGCGTCAATCTGTCCTTGCTCATCAAGTGGTGGATAAGGCAGACTTTTCTCACGGCATAACTGTCGGTAAATAGGATGACCACCTTCAAATAAGATGCGATGTTGTTCTTCCTTAGGTAAACGAGAGGTTTGTTCATATAAACCCGCTATTTCTCTTTGTCGTTGTGCTTCATACATGATTAATGCAGAAGCCACTGATACATTCAAAGACTGACACATACCAACCATTGGAATAATCACATCTTGATCCGCTAAGGCTAAAGCTTCTTCACTAATACCATACTTCTCCTGCCCCATTATAATGGCAGTTGGTTTGGTATAGTCAACTTCACGAAAATCTATCGCGGTAGCAGATAAGTTAGTAGCAATAATTTGCATCCCCTGCTCACGCATCACAGCAATCGCATCCTGTGTTGTTTCGTGCGAATGAACATTAACCCACTTTTGGCTTCCTGAAGCAACGTTACGGGAAATTCGAGTACTATCAATGTCCCAAGTTGCATGCACATTATTAATCCCCATCGCATCAGCTGTACGCACTATAGCTGCTAAGTTATGTTGCATATGAACCTGCTCCATAAAAACGGTTAAATCAGGCTGGCGACGGTTTAACATGGTCGTTATTCGGGTAAAACGTTCGGGGGTCATAAGCTCTCACACAGGGACATGACAAAAGAGAGTATTATACAGAATTATTAACGGAGGCTAAAGGTGTGTCAAAAAACCAGACTGTTTTCTGACACAAGGTTCAATAAGAAAAATTATAAAGAGATATAATTATTACGGGCATATTGTGGGCGTGCAGCTTTTAATACTTCAGCTTCTGCTTCCGTTAATTTTCCGGTAGGTAATCCAATCACTTTATGGGTCAGCTGTTCTCGTGCGTCAATCGCAATGGAAAGCTTAATAATTCGGCTACTGCCTTTGATTTCTTGAGTTTCAAATGCAGGAGCAAGCACACCAGAGGCCAATAAATTACTTACAGCCGGCTCAGTCAGTGGTAATGCCAACACAGTTTTACGTTGAATAATAAATTCACGCAATAATGCTTTCTCTTCAAAGTCTAATTGGCGGATCATCTTATTACGTCGTGCTAACAAATGCTGGCTTTCATAATATTCAGTTAAACGACTGAATGAAGACGTCAGCACACGCGTCAATAAATAAGAACCTGTTAACAATGCCAGTATCCATAAATATGGGGCATAAGTATTGGGTAAAAGATCTGAATTATTCAGAGAAAATAAAGAACTAGGCATAACCAGTAATACGGCACAACTAAAACACATCCACATCATAGTCGTGGTAATACCTTGCTGTTCTGTCAAACGTTGAAATAATCTTTTCATGGTTAGCTCCTGCCAATAATTTGTCGTACGAAGCTATAAAAGCAGGAACTATGCCAGTATTATATTTAACAGGAAATTAGATTCTAACAATATCCCTTGAAGAGACGCCTTTATGTATCACAATCGTTTCCCTACAAGACTTATAATTTTTTATCTAAATGAAAACGAGTATAGGGAATGATAATCTCAATGTAGATCTGACATAATAACAGTTGAATCTGTTAGGGAGTGACACCATTATTGATATTACTCACCAGACAATAACAAAACCCTATAGGCTATATAATGAATTTTAGAGATCTTGAGTACTTAATTGCTTTAGAGGAATTAAAACATTTTCGTAAAGCAGCTGATAAATGTTTTGTTAGCCAGCCAACGCTGAGTGGTCAAATAAAGAAGTTAGAAGAAGAATTGAATGTGCAGCTAATGGAACGATCTTCACGTAAGGTTATTTTTACTCCCGCAGGCAACGACATTGTCGCAAAAGCAAAAACCATACTATTAGAAGCTAAATCACTGAAAGAAATAGCAAAAAGCCACAATGAACCAATGCGTGGTACATTACATATTGGACTTATTCCAACTGTGGCACCGTATTTATTACCGCTGATCGTCCCTGTTATGAAAGAAACTTTTCCTGACTTAGAGTTGTATTTACATGAGAATCAAACGGAAGTTCTACTCAAACAACTAGAAGAAGGTGAACTAGATTGCTTAATGCTAGCATTGTTACCAGGTATGGAGCATTTCAATCAATTAAATTTATATGATGAACCACTGGAATTGGCATTATCAGATAAGCATGCTTGGTCAAATAATCGTTTAATCAATTTACAAGAGTTAAGTGGCGAGCATGTATTAATGCTTGCTGATGGGCACTGTTTGAGAGATCAAGCAATGGGGTTCTGCTTTGCAGCGGGCGCTATTGAAGATAATAGCTTTAAAGCAACCAGCTTAGAAACACTACGCCATATGATCAGCGCTGAAAATGGCTTAACTCTGTTGCCACAATTAGCCATACCGTTAAACCGTTACCAATCAGGTGTAAAATACATTCCTTTTGAAGCGCCAATACCAACACGAACCATTACGCTGTTAAGTCGTAAAAATAGTGCACGTCAGACATGTTTTGATCAGTTAGCGGTATTAATCAACAAAGCGGTACAAACTAAGTTAGATGAGTATTAATAGCCTTTGATTATGTTAAAAGTAGATGTTAGCAGCAATCTGCATTAAATTTTATGAGATTATAAGAACAGATGGGGTTAGTGAGAATTAACCTCAACTAGATGGCTCTTAGCATTATCTGTGATGGATTTAGCTAAAATTAAGATACAAAAAAGCCGAACTTGCGTTCGGCTTTTTTCATGCAACTATAAAGAAACTTACGCTTCTTCGTCCGCTACAACTGGACGGTCTACAAACTGGATGTAAGCCATTGGAGCTTTATCGCCAGTACGGAAACCACATTTAATGATACTAGTGTAACCACCAGGACGAGTCGCGTAGCGAGGACCTAGTTCATTAAATAATTTTGCCACTACTGCATCATCACGAAGACGAGCAAAAGCTAGACGACGGTTAGCAACACTATCCGTTTTAGCTAGTGTAATTAATGGCTCAATTACACGACGCAATTCTTTTGCTTTAGGCACGGTAGTTTTAATAACTTCGTGCGTAGCAATAGAAATTGCCATATTACGAAACATAGCCTGACGGTGGCTGCTGTTTCGGTTAAGTTGACGTCCACTTTGACGATGGCGCATAACCTAATCCTTATTATTCGTAAATCGGTTTTAGACTAATCTTCAATTAAACTTGCTGGTGGCCAGTTTTCTAGGCGCATACCTAGTGACAGTCCACGTGAAGCAAGTACATCTTTGATTTCAGTTAGAGACTTCTTACCTAAGTTAGGTGTTTTAAGTAGCTCAACTTCAGTACGTTGTACTAGATCACCGATATAGTGAATCGACTCTGCTTTCAAACAATTAGCAGAACGAACAGTTAGTTCTAAATCATCTACTGGGCGTAAAAGAATTGGATCAAACTCAGGTTTTGCATCAACTACTGGTACTTCGTAAGTAGTGCGTAAATCAACAAATGCGTCTAATTGCTCAGCTAAAATTGTAGCTGCACGACGAATTGCTTCTTCAGGCTCTAAAGTACCATCAGTTTCCATATCGATAACAAGTTTGTCTAGATCGGTACGTTGTTCAACACGAGCTGATTCAACACTGTAAGCAATACGCTCAACAGGACTGAAAGTCGCATCTACTAATAGACGACCAATTGGACGCTCATCTTCTTCGCTATGAATACGTGATGAAGCTGGAACATAACCGCGACCTGATTCAATTTTAATACGCATGCTGATTTCAGCATTGCCCGTTAAATTACAGATCACATGTTCTGGGTTGACTATCTCTACATCACCATCATGAATGATGTCGCCTGCAGTAACAGGACCAGCGCCAGATTTAGTTAAACTAACTAAAACTTCATTTTTACCTTCAAGTTTAACAGCTAGACCTTTAAGGTTAAGAAGGATCTCTAGGATATCTTCTTGTACGCCTTCTTTGGTGCTGTACTCATGTTGTACACCATCAATCTCGACTTCTGTTACCGCTGTGCCAGGCATAGACGATAACAAAATACGACGAAGCGCATTACCTAAAGTGTGGCCAAAACCACGTTCAAGCGGCTCAAGAACCACTTTTGCTCTAGTTGTTGAAATTTGTTCGATATCAACTAATCTTGGTTTTAGAAAATCAATTACAGAACCCTGCATTTGTGCCCTCTCTTAACAGTTAACTTTACTTAGAGTAAAGTTCGATGATTAACTGTTCGTTAATCTCAGCAGATAAATCTGAACGTTCAGGTTGACGTTTAAACTCGCCTTCCATCTTCGTTGTATCAACTTCAACCCAAGCAAGGGCTTCACGTTGACCAGCGATTTCTAATGCAGCGCCAATACGTGATTGCTTTTTAGCTTTTTCACGAATTGCGATAACATCGCTAGGTTTAACGTTAAATGAAGGGATATTTACAACTTTACCGTTCACTAGAATAGCTTTATGGCTAACTAGTTGACGTGATTCAGCACGTGTTGCGCCAAAGCCCATACGGTATACAACATTGTCTAAACGACCTTCAAGAAGTTGAAGTAAGTTTTCGCCAGTGTTGCCCTGTAAACGAGCAGCTTCTTTATAGTAGTTACGGAATTGCTTTTCTAATACACCGTACATACGACGTACTTTTTGCTTTTCACGTAATTGTAAACCGTAGTCTGATAGACGTGGTTTACGCGCACCGTGTACACCTGGTGCGTTTTCGATTTTACACTTAGAATCGATCGCGCGGACACCTGATTTTAAGAATAAATCAGTTCCTTCACGACGGCTAAGCTTAAGCTTAGGACCTAAATATCTTGCCATTGTTCTTTCTCCAATTACCTTAGAAAGTTGCGATTAAACGCGACGTTTCTTTGGTGGACGACAACCATTATGTGGGATCGGTGTAACGTCAGTAATATTAGTTACACGGAAACCCGCCGCGTTTAGTGCGCGAATCGAAGATTCACGACCAGGTCCTGGTCCATTTACAAAAACTTCTACGTTTTTAAGGCCATACTCTTTTGCTGCTTCAGCAGCACGTTCAGCAGCAACCTGCGCAGCGAACGGAGTAGATTTACGAGAACCACGGAAACCAGAACCACCTGCAGTAGCCCAAGAAAGAGCATTACCTTGACGGTCTGTAATAGTTACGATTGTGTTGTTGAAAGAAGCATGGATATGTGCCATACCATCAGCAACTTGCTTTTTAACGCGCTTGCGAGCACGAGTTGGTGTTTTAGCCATGATCTCTTACCCTATTTCTTAATTGCTTTACGCGGACCTTTACGGGTACGAGCATTCGTTTTAGAACGCTGACCACGTACTGGCAAGCTGCGACGATGACGAAGTCCACGGTAACAACCAAGGTCCATTAGACGCTTGATGCTCATAGATACTTCACGACGTAAATCACCTTCAACGGCGAATTTAGCTACTTCTGTACGAAGAGCTTCGATTTGTGTTTCATCCAGATCTTTAAGCTTAGTAGATTCTGCAATGCCTGACTCTGCACAGATAATCTGTGAACGAGTCTTGCCAATGCCGAAAATAGCAGTTAATGCGATAACTGCATGCTTATGATCAGGAACGTTAATGCCAGCGATACGGGCCACTATGCACTCCTTAAA
>NZ_WTKU01000010.1 GCF_011378715.1 Psychromonas sp. SA13A
TTTAAGGAGTGCATAGTGGCCCGTATCGCTGGCATTAACGTTCCTGATCATAAGCATGCAGTTATCGCATTAACTGCTATTTTCGGCATTGGCAAGACTCGTTCACAGATTATCTGTGCAGAGTCAGGCATTGCAGAATCTACTAAGCTTAAAGATCTGGATGAAACACAAATCGAAGCTCTTCGTACAGAAGTAGCTAAATTCGCCGTTGAAGGTGATTTACGTCGTGAAGTATCTATGAGCATCAAGCGTCTAATGGACCTTGGTTGTTACCGTGGACTTCGTCATCGTCGCAGCTTGCCAGTACGTGGTCAGCGTTCTAAAACGAATGCTCGTACCCGTAAAGGTCCGCGTAAAGCAATTAAGAAATAGGGTAAGAGATCATGGCTAAAACACCAACTCGTGCTCGCAAGCGCGTTAAAAAGCAAGTTGCTGATGGTATGGCACATATCCATGCTTCTTTCAACAACACAATCGTAACTATTACAGACCGTCAAGGTAATGCTCTTTCTTGGGCTACTGCAGGTGGTTCTGGTTTCCGTGGTTCTCGTAAATCTACTCCGTTCGCTGCGCAGGTTGCTGCTGAACGTGCTGCTGAAGCAGCAAAAGAGTATGGCCTTAAAAACGTAGAAGTTTTTGTAAATGGACCAGGACCTGGTCGTGAATCTTCGATTCGCGCACTAAACGCGGCGGGTTTCCGTGTAACTAATATTACTGACGTTACACCGATCCCACATAATGGTTGTCGTCCACCAAAGAAACGTCGCGTTTAATCGCAACTTTCTAAGGTAATTGGAGAAAGAACAATGGCAAGATATTTAGGTCCTAAGCTTAAGCTTAGCCGTCGTGAAGGAACTGATTTATTCTTAAAATCAGGTGTCCGCGCGATCGATTCTAAGTGTAAAATCGAAAACGCACCAGGTGTACACGGTGCGCGTAAACCACGTCTATCAGACTACGGTTTACAATTACGTGAAAAGCAAAAAGTACGTCGTATGTACGGTGTATTAGAAAAGCAATTCCGTAACTACTATAAAGAAGCTGCTCGTTTACAGGGCAACACTGGCGAAAACTTACTTCAACTTCTTGAAGGTCGTTTAGACAATGTTGTATACCGTATGGGCTTTGGCGCAACACGTGCTGAATCACGTCAACTAGTTAGCCATAAAGCTATTCTAGTGAACGGTAAAGTTGTAAATATCCCTTCATTTAACGTTAAACCTAGCGATGTTATCGCAATTCGTGAAAAAGCTAAAAAGCAATCACGTATTGGCGCTGCATTAGAAATCGCTGGTCAACGTGAAGCCCTTGCTTGGGTTGAAGTTGATACAACGAAGATGGAAGGCGAGTTTAAACGTCAACCTGAACGTTCAGATTTATCTGCTGAGATTAACGAACAGTTAATCATCGAACTTTACTCTAAGTAAAGTTAACTGTTAAGAGAGGGCACAAATGCAGGGTTCTGTAATTGATTTTCTAAAACCAAGATTAGTTGATATCGAACAAATTTCAACAACTAGAGCAAAAGTGGTTCTTGAGCCGCTTGAACGTGGTTTTGGCCACACTTTAGGTAATGCGCTTCGTCGTATTTTGTTATCGTCTATGCCTGGCACAGCGGTAACAGAAGTCGAGATTGATGGTGTACAACATGAGTACAGCACCAAAGAAGGCGTACAAGAAGATATCCTAGAGATCCTTCTTAACCTTAAAGGTCTAGCTGTTAAACTTGAAGGTAAAAATGAAGTTTTAGTTAGTTTAACTAAATCTGGCGCTGGTCCTGTTACTGCAGGCGACATCATTCATGATGGTGATGTAGAGATAGTCAACCCAGAACATGTGATCTGTAATTTAACGGGCAATGCTGAAATCAGCATGCGTATTAAAATTGAATCAGGTCGCGGTTATGTTCCAGCTTCATCACGTATTCATAGCGAAGAAGATGAGCGTCCAATTGGTCGTCTATTAGTAGATGCGACTTTCAGTCCTGTTGAGCGTATTGCTTACAGTGTTGAATCAGCTCGTGTTGAACAACGTACCGATCTAGACAAACTTGTTATCGATATGGAAACTGATGGTACTTTAGAGCCTGAAGAAGCAATTCGTCGTGCAGCTACAATTTTAGCTGAGCAATTAGACGCATTTGTTGATTTACGCACTACTTACGAAGTACCAGTAGTTGATGCAAAACCTGAGTTTGATCCAATTCTTTTACGCCCAGTAGATGATTTAGAACTAACTGTTCGTTCTGCTAATTGTTTGAAAGCAGAGTCGATTCACTATATCGGTGATCTAGTACAACGTACTGAAGTTGAGCTACTTAAAACACCTAACTTAGGTAAGAAGTCTCTAACTGAAATCAAAGATGTACTTGCTTCACGTGGACTGTCACTAGGTATGCGCCTAGAAAACTGGCCACCAGCAAGTTTAATTGAAGATTAGTCTAAAACCGATTTACGAATAATAAGGATTAGGTTATGCGCCATCGTCAAAGTGGACGTCAACTTAACCGAAACAGCAGCCACCGTCAGGCTATGTTTCGTAATATGGCAATTTCTATTGCTACGCACGAAGTTATTAAAACTACCGTGCCTAAAGCAAAAGAATTGCGTCGTGTAATTGAGCCATTAATTACACTAGCTAAAACGGATAGTGTTGCTAACCGTCGTCTAGCTTTTGCTCGTCTTCGTGATGATGCAGTAGTGGCAAAATTATTTAATGAACTAGGTCCTCGCTACGCGACTCGTCCTGGTGGTTACACTAGTATCATTAAATGTGGTTTCCGTACTGGCGATAAAGCTCCAATGGCTTACATCCAGTTTGTAGACCGTCCAGTTGTAGCGGACGAAGAAGCGTAAGTTTCTTTATAGTTACATGAAAAAAGCCGAACTTATGTTCGGCTTTTTTGTGTCTTTCAAATGACCGCTCCTAAATTTTTAAAAATAGAAAATGTCAGTAAAACCTATCTATAACTTACAAAGTAACTTAAGTACAACACTTCCAATTTGCTGAGCCAAAAAAGGCGGTACTGCATTGCCTACTTGTACATATTGTTGTGTTCTATTTCCTTCAAAAATATAGTTATCAGGAAATGTTTGCAATCTAGCAGCCTCTCGAACAGTTAAGCTCCGGCATTGTTTAGGATCATAATGAACGAAATAATGACCATCTTTTGATATATGGCTCGTGATAGTTGTAGCATATTTATTAGCAGATTGAACACGAAAACGGTCAGCATGGGTACCCGTTTTCCAGTTTTTATGTGCGGGCGCCAAAGCATTTGGGAAATCTTTCGACTTTGGGGATACCCCATTATTTAATTTTGCATATGCAGAACAAAATGCATAACGCAACAAATCGCCTTCCATGTGACCTCGAGTTTCATGGTTTAAAACACAACCTAACTTCTTATCTATCAACCAGCTTTTTAATGGTTCAGGGATTTCAGTCTTCTCTATGTTTGAGTGTTGTGAGCTTTTTCTACTAAGCTCGCTTAAAGGTGCTAAATCTAAATTAGAGACCTGTTCACTAGAATAATTTTTAACTAATATAGTTTTCAATTGCTTAGCTTGCTTAGCAATGACTTTAGTCCAAGCAGCTGTATCGTCAAGTTGTTTAGAGAATCCACTTCTAAGAGGTGGTAAATCACTAAGAATACTCTTTACAGTAACTGAGCCATCGGTTGGTTTGATGGTATCAGGAACAATATTTATATCCTCTCTAACCCCTATCAAAATAACTCGATGACGAGCTTGAGGAATACCATAACGTTCAGCACGAATAAGAAAATCAGCAGAATCTTTATACTGTGGATTGTTTTTATTTTCAGCATCAACGACAAGAGAATATATTTTATAATTGGGTACATTCTTGATGTTTGTAACTCGCCCTGGTTTTCTTAAGTCCTTAAGAATCTGAGGAAACATGATTTTGCCATTCAATTTAGCAGAAAGGATGCCCCTAACATTTTCCATTATAAAAACGTTTGGTTGAGCAATAGAGAGAACTTTTAAATACTCCATGTATAAAAAGTTTCGGTGATCTTTTTCTGCTTTATAGTCTTGAATACCTGCATTTCGAGATCTACCTGCTAAAGAGTATGCTTGGCAAGGAGGACCACCAATAAGCACCTTAGGTCCTTGGTGTTTTTTTATAAGCTGATGAATACGTTTGTGTATAAGTTCGTTATCATCTCCTAAAGCTCTTGGCTCTTGAAGAGTTTCTTCAATAGCTTCTTTAGCTTCTTTAGGATGTTTATCAAAAAGTTCCGCTCTAGAAATATCACCTCTAACATATTGGTAATAGTTAGCTAAGCCACCTTTGCATTCTTTTATTTTACGATAGAGTGCTCTTGTCGTTAGCGTTTTATGAGCAGACGGCTCTTTTTCGACAGAGACGCCAATTTGAAAAGGTTTATTACCATTATCATCTACACATGAGGATATGCCTTCACCCAACCCACCGGGTCCAGCAAACAAATCGATTACAAGAACTTCACCAGTTTCCACTATTAATCTACTATCAATAAAAATGACTGGCAATCATACCAGGCTTATTGTTATGGGCAACAAGTTTATAACTGCTTTAAGTTATTTAATTCAATTGGGGTTAAATTAGAGGATTTTTCATCAATAGTTTTTGGGGGAAATATAGAATAGCCCCGAAATAACATAACTAGTCATATATGAAAAGATTGGCATTACTGCATTCAATCTAATCTAATTCAAATACGAATATACACTTTTCCAGGAAATTTTTTTCAAAAAGCGTTAACAATTCAATATATAAAAATTTGAAAATACTGTCCTCTTTTTCTACTAATTCAAGTTATGCACTTATAATCTGAATCCAAGATACTTATTACAGCTAATAAAGCTCTAAATATATTAGTGTAAACAACAATTATTAACTGAAAATTACTTTTGTAAATACCATTCTAAGTAATTGTTGTTTTACTCTGGTTATTTTAAATTTGAAGAGTTTATTTTTTAGTGTATTTAAATATGATTTCTTGATTATTTACTTTAGAGTAAAACTCACCTATCTCTTTCGAATTAACGACACTCTCCCATAACTCTAATTTTTTTGAGTACTCCCCAAGGTCATCACTTTTTGAGTACTTCTTTATCAAGTCATTAATCAAATTGAGCAAGGTCCCAAAAAAGCTATCTAAATCATCGGGTAATGCTTGAAGATTCCAAATAGAACTAAAGTCAAAATTATTTTCAGAAAATTGACTGTACAAAGTCGCTATTGCGTAAGGAACAGTTGCAGCTCTTATTTGTCCTATAGCATAAGGGCCTTGACCATAAATTTTCTCAAGCCTCCTAAACATAATTATTTTCGCTATCAGCTCCTCATAAAATTCACGATCAATTGTGAGAGAAGAGGTTGACTCATTTCCATTCAACGATTCCATTAGTTGTCTGAATATCTTTTCACCGCCTTTCTTAACTAAGTACGGAGATGCCCCCCAAGAACAATAACATTTAGCAAGTTGCTCTTTAGAGAACCTCATAGCAGGAGGAAAGTCTTTTTTAATTTGAGTAGCCTTTGAGCCAGCTAATTTGACCTTAGTATTAAAATCGCCCTTAACTCGATCAAAGAACCATTTTCTTCTTGTCGGTGTAGTAACACTTTCACTTAATTGCTTTATTGCTACCAACTGTGGGCTTCTCGAACGAATATCTACATTCGACACCCTAGATTGAGTATTAGAAAACCGACTAATTTTTGAAACAAGATCGTCTAAGTCATTAGGCTTATTTTGATTTATGACATTTATTTTTGCCATAACCATAACTTTACTAATATCAATACCTTCTTTGCGCGAGAAATAAATTGAAGCAGTCGTCTGGCCACCATTAACTATTTGCAAATCAGTAAGTGATTCAATCACTATCCTTCCTTTATCTTTTTTATCGGTAGTAAGTTTAATATCAGATGCAGTAATAGTTAAACCATTATTGTAAGCAATAAACTTTTCAGGCTCTTCTCGAATAGTATCTCTTATCCCTTTATTTGCTCCTTTAAACTGAAGAAAAGAACGAACATTCTTTTCTAACATACGAGTACTGTAATGCATATAGAGATCAGCCAATATTTCTGCATCAAAAACACAAAGATATGAAGAAAAGTGATCTTGTTTTGAAGCTGGTATTACCTCAATAGTCCTATTAAATGTTTTCTTAAACTCAATATGTAGAGGCCTTACTCCGCCTCTAGAGTCCTCAGTTTCTTTGATGAAGTTTAAATCTATCAGGTTAAATAAAATTAAAAATTCTTTCTCAATTTTGTCCTCACCATTATTAACTTTTACAGTATATTTATTTTCGGGAAAATACATTCTTTTGGTTTCAACTTTATTTCCTTTCCAAGATACAGTAGCTGTTAGGGATATGAGAAATATTTCAATAACATCAAAATCTTTAATTCCATCAGTACTCGCTATTTTATTCGAGAGTCCTTTAGCTGGATCAGAATCTTGCATATTATCATTTAATTTTTTAGTAATACTGCGCTGAAAAAACCGAAGGCCGCGTTTAAACTGACTTTCATAAATAGATCGATTAGAGTTCAATAACTCATTAGTATCCTTTTCATAGATAGTTCTATCATCAATTATGTATAATTGTAATCGCTCCCCTGATTCATTAACTGTATAACCACTAAGTTTAATGTTTTCTTTTTCATCAACGAAATAACACTCAGTAATGTCATCTGAATCAGTCATTTTTTCTTGAAAAGTGTATCCAGCTATTTCAGACAACAATTTCGAATCACTATGAAAATCATCCTCATCTTTGCAATCATTTAGCAAGTTATCTCTAACTTGAAATAATTCATCAACTAACACAGTAACTCCTTTCTATTTCAAACTCAGATATTTGTTCTAAATTTAAATTATATTTTAATTTGGATATTGCTTTTGGAAGCTCTTTAGAAGTTAGCTTCGGAAAGTTATCTATTTGGGTATTAAATTGTCTATCTGAAATGACTGTAAATTTAAAGTTATTATAAATAGAAACATTTTGTGAGGTTAACTCAAGCTCAGAAAGAGCTTTATAAAACAAAGAATAATCACCATGGAAATCTACAATACTCTGCCGTATTTTTTCAACTTTATTCTTTAATGTTTGTCCTGTTAAATAATCATCATTTAGTGATATTACTGAAATTATCAATCCTTTATCAGGGTGATTTTCAAGCTGCTGTTCGCTTGTAATAGATATCGTATTCTTAGAAGATTGTATTGCTTTAACTTCAATATCTACTGTACTAAATGCAAAATCATGAGGTTCTTTATATGGCCCCCTCCATGATGATAAAAGAGTGTCAATGTTATCGACATTATTTTTAATAAGTTGATGTAGTACATGCAATTCACCAAATAGCCCTTGTACTTCATTTTTCGTCATTTTTGAGTGATTATTATCTTCAAAGAATTCACTCCATTTTAAGAAGGTAGTTATAAATAACTGAACAATTATTTTATCTTCATTTTTATCGTGAATTTCCTTATAAATAGAATGAATTAAATCATCAAATAAATTTGAAAACATTAAGTCTTTTAAAGTTAATACGATCGCATTTTGTGATTTAACAAACTTTAGAGACAGATGTAATTTATCAATTTCTTTTATGTCAGCACTAAATCTTTTCGATAAATATAAAATTAGACATCTTTGTTTTTTGTTAGTAATTCCATAATCTAACTCAGGTAAGCATGAAGTGGAAATTCTCTTTCCTGACACGAATGAATGCCCATCATTGTCAATATTCTCCCAGCTTAGTAAATAATCCATCCTTTGCCTACTCCATTAAGAAATCGATATCATTTTCATCTTCACCACCGCCAATATCTACATTTTCAATATCTTTAAATTGAGCGAATGTATTACCAATATCTTTTGATATTTTTGGTATTCCTATGGCATAACCAATTAAAGGAACTCCTTCAGTTAGAGTACTTTTCAAATCACTCAACTTTGAAATATTTTCTTTACCTTTATCTTTTGCTTTATTCGCGGTAAATATTTTTTGACTATCTATGAGGTAAATAACAAGTAATCCTTCATTTTCACTCATTGCATTGCGATAAACCTTTTCAGAAAAGCCCTTGCGCTTAATGCTTGCCTTTTTTTGTTCTAGAAGTTCTTGAGTCCAGCTAGGGTTTTCACTTTTCCAATGATCTAATTTGTCATTAATAAATTTTGTTTCTGCTTCATCTATTTGAGTTATAGAAAGCCGTAACTTCATGTCATTTTTACTAATTATATTTCTAGTTGCACCACCAGCGACAAATACATGCTCATTTTCAAATGAATCTCTATACTGTGTGGCTTGAGATGAAGGACCGGACCTAACGTTAGTACTAAGGTTTTCATCTAAACCGAAAGCTTTTGTTAAAACATCATGCCCCTCTCCACCAGTCTTTATTGCCACTGTCCACTTATTTAACTGTGCGTTTTTTTGTCCATTACATTTTTTAATAAAGTCTATTTCACTTTTGAAATATTCCTCTTCTGAGGTTTCATCAATATTAAAAGAGTTTTTCATTCTTAAAACGTCAAAGACTATCGTTGGCGAAGCATTGAGTGTTACATATTCAAGTTTATTAGACTTAGGGTTTCTTTTATATTCAAATGAATCTTGATACTTGTTAATAAATTGCGTCAAATCCCCCCAAGCTGAATTAAGTCGTTTATTTTCAATTTTAAATTGAGTAGTTTGAATTAAGTGATCGGAATATGACCATTTCACATCTTTAGAGTTTTTCAACATACTAGGTCGTGTTATTTTTATAACTTTAGGGTTATTCAGCACTCTCAAGCCATAATCATATGGTTTTACATGTGGATCTCTATTCATATCAATGAAACGTTGCTCTAAATCTTCCACAATAAGTGATGTTTGATTAAATTTATCCAAGCATTTTGCCGTAGTAAAAAGCTTACAACAATCAATGTAGCCCGGCCTATAACCAAACCATCGGCCCATTTGTAGTAATGTATCAGCGTAATTAGTTTCTCTTAAAAAGTAATTGATCGTTAATCCTTCTAAAGTAAACCCCCTAGAAAGACGATTTCCACCAACTGCAATGTATTTTTTTTCAATGCCTGACTTCTTACTAGGGTAAACTAATTTATCACCTGTTTCGCTATTGATAGCTTTCACTTCTATATCACTAACGGCTTTAAACAATAAACCTTTAATCTCTTCAAAAGTCCTAACTGATAAGTAGTTATCTATATATTCGGAAGGCAGTTCGGATTTAATATTTTCTATAATATATGCGTAGTATTGGTCCCATTTATTCTCAAAAGTTGAATATATAGTTTCTGCTGAGTGCTTATTTTCAATTTCTAATCTTGCTTTTATATTTTTAATGTATTTATCAAGTAACTCCTTAGTTCTCCCTTGCCAACTAGTAAACAACGACACATGGATTAGCATAGTATTATGTGGTTGATAGAATGGTGAATAAACTAGCTCTTTCCTTCTGGAAGCTCTAATAGCACAAGAGATAATAAAACACATAACTGCATCTTCTAAACTCTGGGGTAGTTTTTGGGGGTAATCATCAGTTTTCTGGGCAGATCTAGTGCCTTTACCTTTTGAAGAGGTAGGTAGTTCAGTTTCTTTATCAAATCTAGTAGGAAAGTCATCAAGGTGATCATTTACTGGCTTAGGTAAAAGAGATATGACCTTATTCTCCTCACTATGCTGAGTTGCAAAAAAGTTCTTTGCTCCAAGGTACTGATTGGATGGAGTCAATAACTCAATAAAATCATCTGGGAATAAATTTCCGACAACAGGAAATTCATATTCAACTTTTCGATTAGTAAATTTAAAGTTATCTTCTGGTTCTTCATTTCTGTCTTGAAGTACATTAGCAAATGGCGTTGCTGTATAGCCTAAATATACCTTTTTATTAAACATGCACAGAATAGCTCTAATACGGGCATTCACTTCAGTTGCAAACTTAGCGCCTTTGGAACCATAATTATTTAAAGAGGCATTATCTGCTTCATCGTCAATAATTAATAAGGGAATATCCAGTTTCCCACTACCTCCTTCGGCTATATTTTTATCAAGGAATATTAATAAATTGGCCAACACAGCAGTATTTTTTTTACATACTAAAACATTAGTTTGTTGATTTAAATTGAACCTAGCATCTCTCATATTTACATCAAAATCGCTATCGACAGAAGTAGGTACGTTTATTTGTTTGACTTCGGGATGATCTTCTTCATCACCAAAGGTTTTCACTTTAGCTACACCAAGCCTCTTTCCATTTTCGTAGAACCCTACTACATCCTCATGAAGTCTACGTTGCGTTTGCACACGTAAATCTTCCATAATCCCAGATAAAACAATTATTAAACGATATCCCATATCAATGGCGCTATTAAGAACTCCATTAAAGTTTTCCGTTTTACCTGATTGCACATTACCTACAACAAGTCCTTTTCTAAAAAAACTCTCTTCTTTCGGATTACCGAATTTTTTTATTATCTTTAAGCTAGAACTAGCTGTACTATTAACTTCTCCTTCGGTTCTTCCTTTATCTTTCAAATAGGTTAAATATCTTGTTCTATAAGTCGTATTATCCTCTTTAAACCACCCAAACTTTTCTTGTACTTCATTTGTCACCCATGAATCGTTCTTATCATCTTCGATCATGTAGCTTTTATTTATATCTCTATAATTTCTATGTTTGAATTGATTTAGTGCGTGTGGATATATTTCATCGAAAGATCCCTGAGATAAAGGCGGGTAATCGTGTAACTCAATAGATAGTTCTGTCCTTTGTTCAATATTCATCTTTAGATCAGATGAATCAAAAAAAGCGCGATCTACAGAGCCTTTTTTGTTCTTGTATTCTTTATAAGGCTTATTAAACAGGTTACATATTAGTTCAACATACTCTCTTTGATTCATTTCAATTCCTTCTGTATAGATTCTGGTAAATTAGTTAATGATATTCCAAGCTTTTTAATTATATGAGCTTCTATATACGCATTATCTAAACCCAAGTCTTTTAACTGATAAATAGAATCTCTGAGGTTTTCCCAAAATTCATCATCATATTCATGTGCCGTAGCATTAAAGTTTTTATCTATAGTAAATTTATTTACATTTAAATATCTTTGCACCATAGCTAACAATATTTTAAATTGTGAATTTAAACCCTTTGGTAATTCTTCAATAATGCTCTTCAATAATGGAAACGTTGTATTGAACTCTATTTTTGCGCCTTTATTTGTTGCTAACTTTGAAAATAAATCGGTATTATTCTTTTGCTTCGAAGAAGAGAAAATTCGAAGTCCTCTATTATGGAACTCTCTTTCGGCTTCTCTTTTTAATTCAACAATATATTTCGAAAATGCGACTTTAAGTTCATGAGGGATAATTACTTGTGATTTAGCAACATTCAAATGTAGTAAGTGATCAGCATTATTTCCTATATCAACTTTTAACCTAGCAAGCTGAAGTTTTGTTGTTCTTCTAATAATATTATTCCAGTCCCCAAAATAAATTAGCCTATTGGCTCTATATACATAAATCCCTTCCATTTCAATTAGTCCCTTGTTTCTTGGAGTCCACAAAGAGTGACTTTTTGATTCATCAATAGCTCTGACGGGTAACACAAATCCTTCTAACTTTATAATATCGTCATTACCAAAAGGTTTTTGTTTAAACTTAATACTTCTAAAGTCAGTCTCTTGGTTTGGGAATGGGTCGAATGGAATTAATCGGCTGTTATTCACCCTTATCCTTAGAGGGTCGATTTTCCTCTGCATAAAACGATGAAAAATAATAGAAAGGTGCTGAATTACATCTTCTGAAATTTCTTTAACTAATAGATTTTTTCTATTTTTTTCTGATAAGTAATCTTCAAATTTATATAAACCTTTCCAGATTATTAAAGTCTTTGCCTGAAAACCTAGTACTGGTTCATTAAAATCTTGTGCTAATTTATTATATTGAGATATATAAGAGTTTATTTCCTCATTATCATTAATTTTTATCTGCCACTTTCCTTGTTTTAAAACTTCCAAATCCCAAGTTCTAGCCTTAAATGGAAGATTATAGTCATCGGTAGATATTACTGTGAAGTTACGAGTTTGAGAGAAGGAAGCTGTCTTCATCCCAAGTCCAAATCTGCCCATGTCAGATTTATTTCTTTCAACATCAATCGATTGACTTGGAAACTTCATAGCATTTGAAAGAGTTGTCTCATTCATTCCATCACCATTATCAGCAATATATACAGAAAACGGTTCTTTATCTGTATCAATGATGACATCAACATGTGATGCTCCTGACGAAATAGAATTATCAATCAAATCGGCCAGAGCTGTAGATAATTTATAGCCTTGCTCTGAAATAGATTTAATTAAAAACTCAGGGTTAGGAGTAGCATTTTCAAAAGTACTTTCATTGAGGGTATCATTCATTTTTAGCTCCATTCTCTTAACTGTTGCATTTCTTTGAGGCGGCCTCGTTGATGCAATAGCGCTTCAAATAATTCATCTACAGAATTATTAGTGGCAGTTAATCCAGGTAAGGCGATATTGGCTTCTGCAAAAAAGCGGTGCTGACTGTTTGAGGGAGCGTTATTGTTTATGGATTGTTGATCAGTTAGCCAAGCATCTTGCCACCAATCAGTAATGCGTTGTTTAGCGTTTTTCATTTTAGTTTCAGTTGGCAAGCGATCACTTTTTTGTCCATTGGCTTTGACATCTGATGGTAATAAATTCCATAGGTCATTATTAGGCCAACGAGAAAATGGCATACAGTGATCGATCGCATATTGTTTATGTAGACTTTTACCTGTCCATACACAGTTATGTTGAGTGCCTTGTTGTTGCTTGAGGCTTTCAAAACGATTGCGCACTTCTGTCGTATTTCGCTTGGCTTCTAACCAATTTAAGGCATTAAATAATGTGTGTTGTTGTTCAGGTGCTTGGTATTGTTGGTTGCCTTGATAACTTGCCATGGTTTTCACCCACTCAGAAATAAGTACAGGTTCAATCCAGCAAGCATAACGACTGAACGCTATCCATAAATGCTCAGGTAGTGAAAACTCGCCCCATTCGTTCAATGTAGTGAGATCTAAAAAGAGATTATCTTTTGCTCGTACCGTTTTACTTCCTACTTCAAATACACTTTTTTTACTATTTGCGTAAGTGATGTATTTGCAGGGCATATTTTTAATATTAGTCACACTGGCTGATAGCATCTTAAACATCGCTTTTGCATTATCACCTGTGAACAAGTTACCAATTCGATAATCAGACGCTTGAAGGTTTGTTAATTGATGCCAACCGTCCGCTTTCATAAAGCCCATATTGATGTTTTTATTAGGGCTTTGAAACAACTGATGTTTGTCTATTAAGTCTTTGTATTGATGCGCCCAATATAAAGCCACCAGCCCAACAGGTAGGATAACGCGACTGTCTTCACGGCGTATCACTGCACCAGGGTGTCCATCTGCAATACGCAATAACACCCGCATCAACGCTAATTTATGTGTTGCTGATTTACCGTCATTTAACGCGACATGACGAATAAAAGGGAATGCACCACTACCATCATCGGGTAATTGCAATACCACCGTTTGCCAACTAACCGCTTCTCTTTCGAGAACATCTTTATGATTTTCAGTGACTAATAACGGAAATAAACCCACCTTTTTACTGCGCTGTAATAATCGGTCGCTACGCACCTCAAACATCTTACGCTCATCACCGCTTGGGCCATGGCGCAATGAGATAACGAGTTTACCGCCGGGTTTTAGTAGGTTAGCGAGTTTGCGTAATGAGCGTGATCGCTGTGAGTCAGGAATATGCATCCATACTGCACTAAGTAGAATTAAGTCAAAGCAGACTTCTTGTTTGGTAACGGCATTTAAATCGGGGAGTGAATCTTGCAACCAACGAACGTTCAAGCCTTGCGTTTGTTGTTTGCCTAAATGGGCGAGGGTTAATGCAGGTTCAATCGCGGTGATTGAGACATTATTGCTTGCCCCCTGCTCTGCCATGTATTTGCTATCGCGGCCTGCACCCGCACCTAAGTCTAAAATACGTGCATCTTTTTTATTTAATACCGGTGTTAAATAATGGAGCCACGACTGGTGTACTTGTTCGAACGTTTTAGATAAATACAACTCAGCTAATTGCTCTGCATTTTTATCGTAAAAGCTTTCAGACATCGATTTACCTAATTTAAATTGATTTTATGTTTGGCATTTAGGTACAACTTATACCTAAGAAGCAAAATAGAATACGTTAATAGAGTGACCTATCTTGTTTAAAAGCTTTAATATCCAAAAAGGAAATAGATTGATGAAACGCACTTTAATTCAAATAGATAAGTCACATACATTTTATTAGTTTTATCACAAAAAAGTAACATTGAAAACGCTAACAAGCTGAATAAATTAACAATAATTCAAAAAAGTAATTCACATCTCTTTTACTTTGAATTTATGCGCTAAAAATAAACAAACTACTTAAACTCGCGTGCTTTTGGCTTTTCTTCTTTTGAACTCAGTTTTTATGAAAATAAGGTAGGTTTTAAAACTGCTTACTTATTTTTTTCTGCAATTCATTCAATTCTACTAACAACCTTTTACGTTGTGTTGCGGATAAGTTCGGTTTGAATTTGATTTGGTTATACAGCTTGGCAAAGTCAATTAACAGCTGTGGTTCTGCTGTTGTTAATTGACTGAGTGCGTGGCAATAGTCGGCAATAGTTTGGCCCTTTTCTCTTATTAGGTGCTGTTGTGCGCTTTTTTGATAGAGTTTGTTAAATAGGCGATCTTCACTGGGTACTTTTTCAGTTTGCCATGGTTTAAATACCCAGAGTATTAATATACTGGCCGCTGATAATAGTAATAATAAAATCAATATCGATAGGTTTAACCAAGGCAATCCTTTGAGTAAGTTTTGTAATAATTTAAATTGCTTTTCATTATCATAATTTATCACCCACACTGCCCACAGGTAATCGGCTTTGGCAAAGGCGCTTCTTAGTTGATTAAGGAACGGATTCGCTTGCCAGCGGTGTATTGATAAATATTGTCCCGATAAAAACTCACTTTGGTCGTCCAACCCTTGCATGATGCCCTGCTCTACTCGCTCAGGTGCGACATAAGCTGTGGGATCAACACGCTGCCATTGTTGATTTTTCCATATCTCAACCCATGCATGGGCGTCGTACTGACGGACACTTAAGAATTCGCTATCGCTGTCCAATTCCCCGCCTAAATATCCGGTAACCATACGTGCAGGCACATTTAATGCTCTGGCAACATACAAATAGGTACTGGCATAATGCACGCAGAACCCTGCCTGTGAAGTAAACAGAAAGTCATCAATTTGCTGTTCGCCTAATAGTGCTGGCTTTAGCGTATAACGAAAGTTTTCTTGGTTAAATTTTGCTAATAATTGCTCTAAGATGCTGTAGCTATCTAACCCTGATGCTTGTTGTGTGGCTATCCAAGCTTTTGTTTTTGGGTTGCCGCCTGTGGGTAATTGCAGAGACTGTTTAAGGGATTGTGGTGACTGTGATATTTGATCAACTTGATTAAATTGATCGATGGTAAAGGCTTGACGTTTGAACACTGGCTTTAGCGTACGCAAGCTATAGTCACTTAATAAAACACGCCCAGCTGTTGCCTTTGCAAAATCTAAGCTTGGCAAATAATGTTTGTAATGTGGCTCGATGATTATCTGATAGCTATTTTCTTTAGTCGCTACTGACTGCGTACTCGAGCGAGTATTTTTACTCTGATATTGTAAACTGCCGCGATTAAATATCGGCCCTTTCCCTATTTTCACCTGTTGTTCTTGGTACTTAAGCTGTGAGCTTTGGGTCCAAGTTTTGCCATCAAACTGATCTAAGGTGAGGACGCGCCAATAACGTGTTGCAGCAGCGGGTATTTTGCCATCAAAACTGGCTCTAAAGGCAAGTTCAGAAGATTGACTTAACTCAGCAATACTACCAGGGCTGACGCTATCGCTTAACCCTGTAGTTGCTTTGTTTTGAAGTGGCATTTTCCACATTGAAGGGAGTCTGGGTAATACGACGAATAATACAACGGCCAAGGGGACACTGAGTAACACCGCTTTGCTCAATAACTTAAATTGTTGATAATTTGCTAAGGCTTTGGCGTGAAGTGATAACAGAATAGTTAATAACAAAAGTGTACTAACCATGGCGATTCCGGCCATCAGTATACTTTGATTAAACACTAGAAACAGCGCGACTAAAACAAACCCAGTATTGACAAAAAAGTGCACATCTCGCACTGATTTAAGCTCAAGAAATTTTAAGCTAAAGCCTAAGACAACAAGGTGTACTAGGATGCTTAGCATGCCCTGTTGGTAGACCAAAGCAATTACCAATGCACTGCAAATAAGAGTGAAAATATTGGTTATTAGTTTGTTTAATAACGCGACACGCCCAGTAAAAACAGCCACTCGCCATAACGCACACAAGAGACCAAAAATGATCATCACACTGTGTAATTGGTCCGTTAATAACACCATGATCAAGGCATAACTTAATAGGATAAGCGATAAGCTTTGGCGGGTTAAGAACTCAAGCATTGTTTAGTCCGTATAGGGCAATGGCGCGTAAGCAAGTGGTTTGATGGCTAGCACCAGTATCAACTTTTATCACTACTTGCCCAAGGTCTAGCCCATAACGAACGCCCTGTTGTTGGTAGTTGATCACTTGGTAAGTGAGCATTGCTAGTTTATCTTCTAGACTGACGCCTTTTAAAGCGGATAACGATAGGTAAACATCGCCACCTATTTCTTGCTCAAACTGTTTAGTAAAAAAGCCTTTACCTTGTGCAACTTGTTTCCAAGCTATCGACTTTAAAGATTCGCCCTGTTGAAATGGTTTTAAGTGATTAAACGTATCAAAGCCAACTTTCTTTTGATGTCCACCTATTGCGGTCTCTTTTCCGCTTAAGGTGATGCTCTGTAATTTATTCTCCAGGGGTGCAGGATAGAGCAAGCAAGAAAATCCAAAGTCTAAATAAGTCCACACTTTAAATAGGCCAAAGGGATAATAAGATTGAACCGTTACTCGTCCCGGTTTAAACCAGCCGCGTTGCGTACTTTTAGCAAAGAGTTGAACACTTTGTTGGTCGACCACGCTGTTAATATTTGAGGTGCTGTTTTTAAAGAAATATTGTATTTGTTGTGCGTCACCTTTTTTAGCATTGACGCGTAAACGAAAGATGGATGCTTGGTCGGTAAATTGATCATCGCTAGCAACAGCAGTTAGGTTTAAGCCAGATAAGTTTTGATAGCTAAATAACAAGCAAGTAACCATAAAACTCAATAGGAAGAAGACGAGCAATAAAATTAAGTTATTTTGATAGTTGGTGCCAATCAGAAACATGACTAAGCAAGTCGCTAATAACATGCCGCCAAAACGTGATGGAAAAATAAATGTATTGCTACGATTGAGGGTAATTTGCTCCACCGCCGGCATACGTTTGCTAAGCCATCGCTCAAAGTATTTTGCTTTTAATGCCTTCAACTTATGAACGATCATGATTGTAGCGGATCAACACTATTGAGTAGGGTTTGACTTAAGGCTTGGCTACCTTGCTTGACGCCGTGTACTCCGTTTAATCGATGATCGGTCACCGATGCAAAAACGGCTTGTATATCTTCAGGCACTACGTAATCTCGTTGCTCGATAAAGGCCATGGCTTTCGCGGCATTTAATAAGGATTTTGAACAACGCGGTGACAGTGCATTAGCATACTCGGCGGCATATCGGCTTTCATTTACTAAGCGAATGAGATAGTTGAGTAAAGCATCACTCGCTTGTACTTTTTTTACCGCCGCTTGCATGGTTTGTAATTGCTGACTATCGATGATCGCGTTAATTGATGTTGCTGCAGTTTGCTCTTTAAGCATCGCTAATTCGGCATCTTTATTTGGGAAACCTAGCTCGATGCGCATCATAAAGCGGTCTAATTGTGACTCTGGTAGCGGAAACGTTCCAGCTTGATCTTGTGGGTTTTGTGTGGCGATTACAAAAAATGGCTGACCTAATGAATAGCTGTGTTTATCAATGGATACTTTGCGCTCTTCCATCGCCTCTAACAATGCACTTTGCGTTTTAGGGCTGGCTCGGTTTATTTCATCGGCTAATAATACTTGTGTAAAAACAGGTCCTTGATGAAAACTAAACTGTTGACGTTGTTTGTCAAAAATCGACACACCTAAAATATCAGCGGGCAGCATGTCACTGGTAAATTGTACGCGTTGATAGTCTAACCCTAATGTTTTAGCTAACGCGCCAGCCAGTGTTGTTTTGCCCATGCCGGGTAAATCTTCAATGAGCAAGTGGCCATCGGCAAGTAAACAGACTAAAGCTAATTTAGTTTGCTGCTCTTTACCTAATAAAACGGCATTTAATTGTTCTAATATTTTGGCGATTTTATTATGCATTGTCAGTTATTTCCTCACTGATTAAACTACCTCTTTAATGATAGTTTAAATTAACTCACAACACACGTTTGTTATCGTCTTGCGTTACATAATACTGAGACTGCACTTTGTTTATGCCCCTTAAAAAGTGAAAGTACGCTTCGGCATACTCATTAAACGAGCTGATAAAGTGGTTTTAATGCTAGTCACTCATTGGCAAAAATTCTCTTTTAATAGACTTAATAACCATTTATGCAGTGGGTTATTCTCCGAGCGAGCATGCCAAGCGGCAATAACATTAAAACTAGGTGGCTGCTCCGTAATATTCAGTGCGACGACTTTAGGGTGTGGTAATAACCGAGAAGGTAAAAAACCAATGGCATTTGCGGCTTCAATAATATCCGGTGCGGACGAAAAACTGGGGACAGACATGATCACATTACGCTTAAGCCCTTTACTTTCAAACCACGCATCATGAGAACCTTTTAGGTTAGCTCTCGACGGTGAAACAATCACTTGTGGCATGGAGGCGATCTCTTTCAATGTGTATTGTTTATTTTTGTGGGCAGAATTGGCCCCTGCTACGCACACATGGTGCTCTTTAAATAGCAACATATTGGGATAATCAGCTGGAATAAATTCAGGGAAGGTAATGACGAGATCAAGTTCACCAGTGACCATTAATTGATGCAAGTTATCTGACTCGAAGTCTCTGATCACGACTTTTAATTGTGGCGCTTGGTTGGTTATTATTTTTATTATCCTTGGGAACACTGTCACTAATGCATAATCTGAGGTACTGATTTTTAACGTCCCCGTTAAGCTCGATGGGTTAAAATTTTCAGGCGCAATCAGGTTGTCGATATCAGATAATATTTGATTTAATTTGTGTTCCATATTTTCAGCGACTTGTGTCGGGATAACGCCGTTACTGGTTCTAATAAACATTTCATCATTAAAAGTGTTTCTGAGTTTTTTTAATTGTTCACTAATAGCCTGTTGCGTTAACCCCATTAATTGAGCCACTTTTGAAACATTTCGGTGTTGTAATAACAGCTGCAAAATGCGTAATTGTTTAATGTCCAGTCGATTGATACCACTCAAATTTGTATCCCTAACAAGCACTACTTGTTTTAAATTGTAATTGTTACAGCTTAGCATACCCTCATTGAAGTTTTGAAGCGCCAAATGCGCTGTGGTTAAAGCAATATGAGTATTAAACAGGAGTGCACAATGTCAGTACATACACCATCTAACAACGCCGTTTCTGTGCAGGGAAAGATTAATTACGTGTATGCCGATAGCGACCATACTTTTAATGTCACTGCATCGGATAAAAGCCCTGAAACATTAGCGAACAAGATTGATACACATAGTTTAGCAATTGTAGATGCGCGTCGCTTAGTACCTGCACCAAGCATACAAGAGCACGGTTTTACACTACATAGCAATGCTTATACGATTGATGACTATTTTGACCAAGCGTGTCTCGTTACTCAATTATACCCGCAGGTAACTGACCATTTGCTGAGCATCACTGGAGCTGTAAAAGGCATTGTTTTTGACCATACTATTCGTTCAGTTGAAGATAATGTCCAGCAAACAGAAAAACGCTCTCCAGTTAAAACCGTTCATAATGATTACACTGCGCAATCCGCCCAACAACGGCTACACCTTGAACTTGAAAAGCAAGGACTTGCAGAGCATGACTTTAGCCGTTATCAATTTATAAACACTTGGATACCTTTAGTTGAACAAGTAGTTGATAGCCCATTAGCTTTTGCCGATGTGCGTACTTTTTCAACAAAAGATGTCCATACCATGAAGGTCACTTATCCCGATAGAGTCGGCGAAATAGAAGCATTTAGCTTCAATAATCACCACCAATGGTATTTTTATCCCAATATGACCGCGCAAGAGCAACTTAATTTTAAGGTGTTCGATAGCGATCAACAGGTAATCGTTAAGGGTGTTCCTCACTCTGCTTTTACCCTGTCAAATTATGACCAAACCGCGCCTAAGCGGATCAGTATCGAAGTAAGAAGTATTGTGCTATTTGAATAGCCCGCTTCTTTTTGCTTTATTTTTTTGAATAAAAATCAGTAATGGCCGTCAGAAATTAGCTTAACCGACGCGATTATTTTTCACTTTTATTCGTTTTTATCTCTCTCTTTTCGGAGTTCTTTATGACAGTTTCACCTCTTTTTAGCGAAGTATCTTTAGGTGCCTACACCTTAAAAAACCGTATTGCTTTGCCTCCTTTAACACGCTCAAGAAGCTCACAACCAGGTAATATTCCAAATGATTTAATGGTTGAGTATTATTCACAACGCAGTGGTGCTGGTTTTATGGTGACCGAAGGAACGCAAATTGAGCCAAGAGGCCAAGGGTATGCGTGGACACCGGGCATTCACAGCGAACAACAAATAGCAGGGTGGAAAAAAGTCACTCAAGCGGTACATCAAAACAACGGTATTATCTTTTGTCAGCTTTGGCATGTAGGTAGAGTGTCGCATTCCACTTTACAACCTAATCAATCGGCACCCGTTGCTCCTTCAGATATGAAATCGGATACCGTTAAAGTCTTCATTGAAACGGCACCAGGTGTTGGCGCTTTGGCAGATCCAAGCCAACCTCGTGCTTTATCCACCACTGAAGTTGAAGCCTTAGTGGGTATGTACAAGCAAGCTGCCATTAATGCAAAAGAAGCAGGATTTGATGGGGTTGAGCTACATTGCGCCAATGGTTATTTAGTAAATCAATTCATCTCTGAGCATACCAATAATAGAACCGATAAATACGGTGGCAGTTTAGAGAATCGTTTGCGTTTTTTAAAAGAGATCACAAATGCCGTCACAGAGGTCATGGGCGCAGATAAAGTAGGCGTTCGCTTTGCTCCGCTATTTGAAAGTACTGCAGAAGAACGTGTTTATCTTGGCTTAGTAGAGAGCGATCCGCATACCACTTATATTGAAGCGATTAAGATACTCAATGACATCGGCATTGCTTATTTATCGCTCGCAGAAGCAGATTGGGATAATGCGCCAGATTTACCTGAAACATTTTATCAAGATGCGAGAAAGCATTTTACGGGCGCTATTATGTACGCTGGTAAATACACAATTGAGAAAGCGTTAAACATGCTGAGTGAAAATAAAGGGGATATATTTGGTTTTGGTCGCCCATTTATAGCGAATCCAGACCTTCCTGAGCGTATTAAAAACAACTGGTCTTATAACCCTGTTGATGCCGCGTCGTTGTATGGTGGAACAGATAAAGGCTATACTGACTACCCTTTTTATAAGGCATCATAGATGATTGTTCGCGCTATTTTCTATTGTTAAATGAGGTGGTTAGCTCTCGTTATTGACTGGTTAGCTATTGTGTATTTGCCGTCATTTATCGCTATTAAAATGCTAACCATTTAGCCTATGAACCTGTCTTTACGTTAAAGGTTCATGGGCGTTCAGTCTTAACTGTTATTAAGTGTTAGTGGTAGTTATTGCGTGTTAATAGTAGTTTATGGGTGTTATTAGATTTTAATTGCAGTCTTGTATATTGATAGAAGTCATGAGTACCTGTTATTTTTTATTGCTATTGACCAAGCGTTGGTAAGCGACAATCATCAATAATTCTAACAATGAGTAATGGATCAGCTTATGCTCATACCAGTATTGAAGATCTCTTTGTAAGCTACCATAGGTGGCTTTACCTCCGTTAAATTCTCCAGGAAAAGCGCAATGTTGTTGGGCGTATTGTGCTTTTTCATTTAGGCTCTCTAGAAATTTTTCAGCACTGTTTGCTTTAATGTTTAACGCGATACTTTGGTAGTCAGCAATGGCAATACAGGAGGCTTGAACATCGTATCCATTGAGGTCGTTTTGTTCTTTGTGATATTTTTGTTTACACATGGTTTTTACTTTGTTGCGCACAATGTTCAGTTTTAATTTTTCAGTTAGTGTGTCTGGTTTAGTTTTCATTCTGATTATCCTTAGCGGTCATCGAATTGAGACTTAACATACATAGATGGGAAAATTTAATATTTAATTGTGCTGACTTTTTTGGTTTAGTCAATTTAGTATTTTAGCTGGCGTGGCTGTTGGATATTTAGCTTGAGTTTGGTTTAGGTTTGGCTCGTCTGCCCTCGACATGACGGATTGGTATTTAGGTTGAGTTTGGTTTAGGTTTGGCTCGTCTGCGCTCGTCGGGTCAGTTTGATATTTATTAACTGTGGTTTCGCCCTATCGGCGACACGCCTTTCTTTTATCAGAAAAGAAAGGCGGCAAAGAAACTGACACCGAGGCGTTTTCTTATCCAATCTAAACTGTCATTTTAAACGCACCATGTCAGGATGGCCGTCCATGGCCATTCTGACATTATCGCAAACGTCCTGTTTGCGATTGCTAAAATGTCAGTTTAGCTTGGGAAAACTTTACGCTGGGGTTGTTCGTCCACAATGGGTGATGGCTTTGTTGTAGCTATATTAAACTAAATATTGATGACCATTTCTGATTTAAAATGAAAGACTATCAATGAATGCTTGAGTTATAGCTCGTCTACGCTCGTCAGATCAGTTTTATCATTATTAGCATTGGTTTCGCCCTATCGGCGACACGTCTTTCTTTTATCAGAAAAGAAAGGCGGCAAAGAAACTGACAGCGAGGCGTTTTCTGATCCAATCTAAACTGTCATTTTAAACGCACCATGTCAGGATGGCCGTCCATGGCCATTCTGACATTATCGCAAACGTCCTGTTTGCGATTGCTAAAATGTCAGTTTAGCTTGGGAAAACTTTACGCTGAGATTGTTCGTCCACAATGGGTGATGGTTTTGTTGTTGCTGTATTGGACTAAAGGTTGGTGATCCTTTTTTATTAAAAATCAAAGGCGAGCAATAAATGCTTTGAGTTATGTGGCTCGTCTATGCTCGTCGGGGCAACTTGATTGTTAATAGCAGTGGTTTCGCCCTGTCGGCGACATTACTTTCTTTTATCAGAAAAGAAAGTATGCAAAGAAACTGACACCGAGGCGTTTTCTGATCCAATCTAAACCAGCATTTTAAACGCATCATATCAGGATGGCCGTCCGTGGTCATTCTGACATTATCGCAAACGTCCTGTTTGCGATTGCTAAAATGTCAGTTTAGCTTGGGAAAACTTTACGCTGGGGTTGTTCGTCCACAATGGGTGATGGCTTTGTTGTAGCTATATTAAACTAAATATTGGTGATCATTTCTGATTTAAAATGAAAGGCTATCAATGAATGCTTGAGTTATAGCTCGTCTACGCTCGTCGGGGCAACTTGATTGTTAATAGCAGTGGTTTCGCCCTGTCGGCGACACGTCTTTCTTTTATCAGAAAAGAAAGGCGGCAAAGAAACTGACACCGAGGCGTTTTCTGATCCAATCTAAAGCGTCATTTTAAACGCACCATGTCAGGATGGCCGTCCGTGGCCATTCTGACATTATCGCAAACGTCCTGTTTGCGATTGCTAAAATGTCGATTTAGCTTAGGAAAACTTTACGGTGGTGATTTTGCAGCCACGGTGTTCAATGTGGTTTGCCGCTTGAAATTGATCATTCAACTGATTGCTCATACGGATAAAACACTTTGTCTTAAGGTCGCTTTGTCATCATGTTAGCCTGGGAAAACTTTACGGTGGTGATATTGCAGCCACGTTGATCGATGTAGTTTGTAAGTTGAAATGAATTAACTCGCCGCTATGTTTCTGCAAATCAAGCTTATAAAAAATAACGGGTTGCAAACTGCCATTGTGTTTCTACTAAATCGACAGGTTGTACACTATAAGAGCGCGCTGGCCGGTGGCTGTCAATCACAGTGAATTCTGCAGATAAAAACCACTGCTTACTCAATCGGTAACTATGATTAAATGTTAATGCTTGGCCATCTTCGTTGTTATCGTCACCCTCTGTTTTATCATTATCAGTCACAGAGAAGTCCTCAACTCTGAGTGTACTTTTATGCTTTTTATTGGCGACTAAAGCCTGCCAATTATAATGTAAAGCAACAAAACCACTGGCATAGTCATTATTAACCACATCTTCTTTTTCTTTACTTTGCATCAAGGTATCGCCAGACAAGTACTGCGCGGTTAAGGATAAATTATCACTCAAACGCCAGCGTGCTTCTAAGTGATAAAAACGTGTTCGCCACCCATACTGACCATCGACTACTTTATAGGGGATGGCCCTATTATCATAATAACCTGCTGATATTGATCCTTTTCCTCTTAGTTTCCACTCGCCTCGCGTATGGTATCCAACACGGTTATCAAGCTCTAAAAAAGGATCTGATTTATGCGCTTGCCCTGCTAAATTTTTTCCATCTTCACGAGCAGGAAACCACGGAAAAGTACGTTGTTCATTCCAAAGAGTTTGCCTGTTACTTATTGCCCAACCATGCCAAGCTAATAAAGCCCCTGCTGGATCGTTATTGATAAAGGCTGTTGCTGAAAAGGACAGATCATATTTATCGTTATTTATTCTACCTAACCGCGTTACTTTTATTTCAGTGCCGACTACTCGAATTTCTTCACCAATCCAGGTATTTAATGTTGAGGAGTCTAAGGTATCTTTACTTGCCCACGCATAGGCATTATTTTCAAGTGAGATTTCAGGGTAGAAAAGACCAACTTTAGTTTGTAGGCGATAACCGGCACTATTGGGTATAGAGCGGTATTTTAAGTAGATCTCAGTCAACCCTAAGGCTGACTTTTCTCCATCACCTGTTGCTTCTGGATAAGCATTAAAGACGCCATGAGCACTTAGGCCATTATCCCATGATACAGATAAATCTGCTCCTATTTGTGCAGCTGAAAAATGTACTCCATCACCTAGCCCTAATTTACCTTGCCCACCCGTTAGATAGCCTTGACCGGAGGAGTTAATGTGGTTAACTCTAAAGTCTAAGATGCCATGAGCATTATATTCCGCAGCAATAACTACCTGCATAGGAAGGCAAGCAACAAGCAATAATAGATGTAAAGACTTAATACCCGTATTAATCACGTACTTCCCTTAATTTCTTTAATGTTTAAGTGAGTTAATAACCAGGGTGTTAAGTCGATTGCTGGTTTAGGCCTGCTGATGTAATAACCCTGTGCTAATTCACAGCCATTATCTGATAACCAATTTAATGCAAACTCATCTTCTATGCCTTCAGCTACTACATGCAACCCCATATTGTGGGCAAGTTCGATAGTCGAGCGTACTATGATTTGATCGTCTTCATCATTTTCAATATTTTGGATAAATGATTTATCTATTTTTAATTCATGTACGGGTAATTGCTTTAATTGTGCTAATGAGGAATAGCCAGTTCCGTAATCATCAATAGATATTTTCATTCCGTAGTCTTTAAACTCAGCTAAGACTTTAATCGCTGCTTCAGGATCTTCTACCACTGAGCTTTCCGTCACCTCAAGCGTAATTTTTTTAGCTGGGACATTGGCCGCTATCATGCTTTGATAAATAAACTTATGGAAGTCACTTTCTTTTAAATTTTCAGCTGAAATATTGATGGCTATATTTAAATCTATGCCTTGTATTTTCCAAGCATTGTATTGCGCTAATGCAGTAACAAACACCCAACGGGTTAGGGCTTTAATTTGACCTGTTTGCTCTGCAATATAGATGAAATTATCGGGTGGGATCATGCCTAAAGTAGGGTGTTCCCAGCGAACTAAGGCTTCGGCATGGGTTACCTTTCTGGTTTTTAAACACATTTTAGGTTGAAAATGTAACGCTAACTCCCCTGCTGGAATCGCTTGCTTTAAATCATTAATTAAATTTAAACGTTCAACAGTATTTATATCAAGATCTGGGTGATATATTTGTACTAATTTACTTTGTTTTTTTGCACTGTGAAGTGCCATAACAGCCATTTGTAATAATGACTTCGCGTCAGTCGCATGCGCTGGATAAACTGCAATACCAACTCGAACTTGAAAGTGTAAACTAATACCCTGATAGTTAAATGTAGGCTCCAGCTCAACATTGAGTTGCGTAATAATTTCATCTACATTCATGTTTTCTGCCAACAAAACAAATTCGTCCGCCCCTATATGAGCTAACGCTTTTAAATTAGTTTTTTGGTATAAGCGCTGTAAACGACCAGCAAGTTCTTTGATCACTTTATCACCAACATCACGGCCTAATGTATCGTTTACGTCATTTAAACGGCTCAGGTTTAAATGAAAAACTTGAAAGCTTTGTTGTTGTGCAATCAGTTGGTTAATTGTCTTATTAAGCAAGTTACGGTTCGGTAAATCGGTGAGAGGATCATGATTTGCACTATGGGTGATCGTTTCTTCTCGTAATAATACTGCCGCTTGCATTTGATTGAATTCTTCAGCAAGTTGGCCTATTTCATTTTTATCTTTTAACGACACTTTTTGCTGATAATCACCACTGGCAATCACTTTTGCTTGAGTAACTAAGCGTTTAATAGGTTTGCTGATAGACGCTGCGATAAAATAAGCACTAGTAAGCGATAACAATAGTGTTAATGCAGCTAGAAATAAGAACTTCCACCATTGTTCTTGTAATAACGCGACAAAGTTAGCGCGTAAGCCATGCATTGCTACACCTAATTCTTTATCATCAAATTCGTTAATCAGTGAGTGCGTTGCTATGTATTTATCGGGTGTTTTATTGTCAATAACCTGCACTGCTAATTCAAGCGCGTGATTATAATTTTTGTTATTTTCTTTAATTGAAATTAATCGCCACTTACCTTCATCTTTTATAATAAAGTCAGTAGTTAAGTCGGTTATTTTTTTAAATTCATTCGCTAACCGGTGATCAATTTCAAAGCCAAAAGCAATCCATCCTAGTGTTTTAGCACCAACAGTTACGGGTGATAAACTCAGTTGATAAAGTGCATTGTCAATCATATAAAGATGGGCGGCTTGACCAGCACCAAGCCACTCATTAAAACGAAAAATAGTGTCTCGCTCCGCGCCTTGTCGAATTTTATCTTTTCCATTGATGAAGTATCGTTGTAGTTGGCCATTGATAACGCCTTCTGCTGTGATTGTCATCGCTAAATCAGCATCAATACGCTTTCTATGATTATTTAAAGCAAACAATAAACTGCGCGTATCCTCGTTAAACACTTCCTTTAAGCCATAATCTTTAGCGACAGTTTCGGCAAACGTTGATAGGTAAGTCAATCTGCGATCAAATAACTCAGTAAAAATTGTTTTTGCAGTGGTTAAACGATTATTGATTTCTGCTGCTTCTTGATTTTTTTTACCGCTGTAAAGGGTCCAAAAAGCGATCGATTGAACCATTAATAGCAGGATGACAAAAAATAAAAATATTTTATTCTGTAAACTTTTCATGCATTAACTTCTTCTATTTTCTGCGGCTAGTAATCGGAAATAAAATCAAAATCATCACTTGTTTGCACGGGGATATCATCCATCGCTTTCTGTAGCGTAAATGTTGTGATCTCTGCACTTAATAGTTCTTTTTCTACTATCATGCGATTATTTTCAGCGCGCATTTGTGGGTGCCAAACCACCACTCTGTACTTTCCTAACTCAGTTAATGTAAAACTCGCCACTCCTTGCTCATCAGTTTTAGCAAAATATGGTGTATCAACAACTAAAAGGTAACCGCTCATCCAATCATGAATATTACATCCCATAGCAATTTCAGCAGCGTGATCAAAATGTGTTGATGAATCAGTCTCACCGGAGCGAATTTTAAAAGAAAATTTGTTTTCACTATCGGCTGAATAAATATGATGGGTAATATCATCTTTATTCACAAAGTTAACCTTATCGGATTTTTGGCTAACACTGATATAGGGAATAAAAGATTTGCTATGTTGGCTAATTTCAACCGTCTTATTCTGCTGTGGAACAACCTGATTTGCTAACGGTTCAAGATATACCACCATATTAGCCAAAGGTTGATTCTTTACATTATTTACTTGGACTTGAACACACGTTGGATCTTCTTTTGTGCAAGCTTGTACTGAGGTCGATGCAAACGTGAAGATAAGCGCTGAAAAAATAGGTAAACCAAAACGTAAAAGTGAAAAACGAATAACGAAAAAGCGAAAGAATAAAGAATGTTTCAACATCAGCTCCTGAAGGTAAAATACAAATAAGTGTTGAGTGTAGTCCAGTTTTATCTGTCTTGAATATTTTGAATCTAAAATATTTTTATCAAGCTGATTACTTAAAATTAGGTACTAAAGTTAATTTATCTGAATCTAGCTCAATACAAAAGCTTTTCGTCCTATTTAACTTGCCATACTTTGCTGTATTTCATGCTTTGCAGCTAATGCAATATTTACAAACGCATTAACCGTCGCTCTGCTATTATTTTTTTTATATTGAATTTGCACCGGAATTTTAGTGTTTAAATTGTCGAGCGCAGTAAAATACTCCCTCAACAAGAATGATGATGAATAACCTGCCACTTAATTAGCGCATGTGAATGCATCAGTTACCAATAAGACAGCAGGTTTTTAGATCGTTTGAATGAAATGCACTTATTATGCTAAACCACCGTTGACACGAATGACTTGTGAGTTTATCCAATTACCATCTGGACCAACGATGCTTGCAACTACGTTGGCGACTTCTTCTGGTGTACCGATGCGACCTAAAGGAGACATTTTTGCCATGCCATTGATTTGTTCTTCTGATTTACCCGTGAAGAATAGCTCTGTACCGATTGGACCCGGTGCTATCGCGTTTACAGTAATATTGCGGCCAGTTAGCTCGTTTGCGAGTACGTGTACCAACCCTTCTACTCCGGATTTTGACGCGATATAAGGGCCATAAGCTGGAAATGATTTGGCAATCACACTGGTAGAAATTGCAATAATTCGTCCACCATCTGTTAAATGCTGCGCGGCATAAGCAAGTACTAAGAAGGCACCACGTAAATTGGTTTGAATGGTTTTATCAAAATCAGCCAAGCCCTCTGGCGTTATTTTTGTCATGGTCATCATGCCTGCATTATGGATCACAACATCCAATTGCCCGTTAATCGCCATGCTCTCGTTAAATAAGCGTTTAACATCTTCGTCACTGGCGATATCAGCTTGGATAGCAACAGCTTGACCGCCCTTCGCTTGAATAATGCTGACCGTTTCCTGTGCACTTTCTTTGTTACCAGCATAGTTTACAATCACGCTATAACCGTCATTAGCTAAACGTTCTGCTATTGCGCGGCCAATGCCTCGCGATGCACCGGTTACTAAGGCAGTTTTGGTCGTATTAGTCATTGCAGTTGTTCCTTATAGTTTATTGTTATTCAAGCAGAATGGGATGTTAATGCTTAAAGTTATTTAATATCGAATAAAGTAAATAGGTGCTCATATTCAGAAATATGCCCTAACATCCAATGGGAATGTTAAGGTTTACTATTGTCACCACCACCCATTTACCTTCAATCATTTGTTCTATTTTAATCCTAGCGGCACTGATTCCGATTAAGAGATTCATCTCTTTATTAAATGAATCTCTATCAAATAGTGGTATCCACTCCTGCCCATCGTGTTGTAAAACAGCTTGCTTAATTTCAGCAAGGGTTACTTCAGGAAAGCAATCTAACGGGATGTTCTCAAAGTCAGGCAATTTAAATTGGTGTGTAGCGGAATTGTCGATCGTTAGCCAATCGCTAGTGCAATGTTTCCAATCCAATAAGTCTAAGTGTGGGCCTTCATCTTGAATCGACATGCTTGTTTCGAGCTGTAAACTCGCTCTTATTTTATCGTTTTTATTAGCTACAAGAATTAGGTTCGCGTTAGAAATTTGATCCTGCATGTCTAAGGGAATGGTAATACGATCTTTAAAAGGTTCGGCTAGATTAATCGTTTTGCTAATTGAAGTTGTTGCATTGGGAATGATATTAATTTCATTGATTGCCGCATTTAGCATGCTACTGAACAAGCATATTAAACAGATAACTATATGTTTCATTTGCTTTACTCCCAACATCGATTAAAAGTTACCAAGCCACTATAAACCTATCTACACGATTTTAAAATACGCTAACTATAGATCGCACGTTGATTAAATTTCTTCTTCAAAAAGCGCTTACTGATCATATTACTGACACACTTTTAGAAGACTAGCGCACAGATTTTATTATTCATTAACGACAAGTTGCAATGAGTTGTATAGGTTAACGTTTTGTTAATATTTAGCTATTAATTCAACAAACTAGCAGCAACATTTAGTAATCAATGCTCTCTTTTAAACTGTACTTTATTTAACACCTTAATTATTTAAATATTACTTTATGTAACAGAATGTTAACTCCGTTTTTAAGCAGCGCCTACCCGAGAAACGAACAGAAGCGTATCTGGTTTAATCAGGCTAGGTGGCGTTTTATATTTTAATCAAGGATCAACAATGTCTGATATCAAATCAATACCACAAACTCACATCATCACTGCAGACTGCATTAGCAAACCAGGCACTGTTGATGTGGTTACTCGCTTTTTATTTAAACAAGGTTTTTATATTAATGAGATCCATTCATTTGTTGATACAACTGAAAATCGCTTTTTTATACGCGTAGAGTTTAGAGCAGAGACAGATAAGGTGTTTGACCGCGAAGACTTTTGTGAGCAGTTTCAACAACGAGCCAATGAATTTGATATGCAATGGCAATTAGCTTCTAGACCTTATAAATCAAAGGTAGTGATCATGGTTTCTAAGCATGACCACTGTTTAAATGACCTTTTATATCGTTACCGTACTGGTGACCTTAATATTGAAATTCCGGCGATTATATCAAACCACCCTGACTTAGAAGAACTCGCTAAATGGCATGGTATTCCTTATTACCATTTACCGATCTCTAAAGAGACAAAACCACAGCAAGAAGCAAAAGTACTTAAAATCATTGAAGATAGTGACGCTGATTTAGTGGTATTAGCCCGTTATATGCAGGTGCTTTCCAGCGAAATGTCTAAAAAACTGTCCGGCAAAGCGATTAATATTCATCATTCATTATTACCCGGATTTAAAGGCGCAAAGCCTTATTACCAAGCCTATGACCGTGGTATTAAGTTGGTGGGAGCAACCGCCCATTACGTCAGTGATGACCTTGATGAGGGGCCGATTATTAGTCAATGTGTAGAAACCGTTGACCATAGTTATTACCCACAAGATTTGGCCGCCAAAGGCCGCGATATCGAGTGTTTAACTTTGTCACGCGCGGTACGTTGGCATATTGAGCATCGTATTTTCTTGAATGGTAGTAAAACGGTGGTTTTTTCTAAGTAGCGATTTAAGGTTTATTAAAATTCGAATAATTTATATGCTGCATGGAAATGCAGCTTTTTTTTAATTTGATTCACCGCTTTAGCTCGTCTCCGCTCGTGAGGTCAGTTTTATCATTATTAGCTCTGGTTTAGCCCTGTCGGCGACACGTCTTTCTTTTATCAGAAAAGAAAGGCGGCAAAGAAACTGACACCGGATCGTTTTGTGATGGCTGTGCTGAATTCAACATTGCAGTTTCTTTTTGATTTAAAACGAAAGGCTAGCAATGGATGCTTTGAGTTTGGTTTAATTTTTTTACTCGTCTGCGCTCGGCTTGGCTGCTTGATATTTATTAACAGTGGTTTCGCCCTCCCAGCTACTTAATTCAAAATAGAACTCGAAACACAGCATTTTATCTTCTTCGTTAGGAGTAAATCTGATATCACTAATACTTCCTTCATTTTCAAGCTTCTTAATACCACTTTCCCTTCAACAATATGAGCGTCATCATCAGCAATATTCAGCGCTGTCTCGATTAATTGTGCATGACGAACTGCTGATACTGATTCTAATTCAGTCATTAAATTGATTTTTATCGCATTGCGATCTTCTGCTTTTGACACAAAGAAATGTATCTTTCCATTTAACTTTCGATGACATGCGGCATTATGTATTAGTACATATAATGCATCACAAATAACTTAATACGTACCACCGTTTACAGAGAAACTACGCTATCCTAAACACCGTAAATCTACCTAAGGTTCAAAATGGCTAACATTGCCAATAACTTCAGATATAACAGCGTTGAACAGTAAATAAATATCTGTGCTTGGAGACGCATAGTTTGGTTTATTAAACCAAGAGGCCATTAAGTCAATTTTTGTCCTCTTAGCGATTTTACCTAATACTTTTTTATCATCCATATTCAGTAACTGGTACCGGCTTGTAATAAATGAAAGCATTCAAATTAGAAATACAGAAGTACCTTTAAGCTCAGCCATATGATCACAGGAATACAAAGCTTTATCTAAGTTGTTTTCCTTTAGATAACTAAAAATGTTAGTGGCATAGTCAGTAATAGCTATTAAATCACTGTCATAATTATTGATTTGGGTAGTGATTTCTGAAATAGAAAAATTAACTATGTCAGAAATCCCTTTGGAGCAGCGTTTATTAAACAACAGTCCAACATCATTATTTTCAAAAATCAGGTTGGTTCTTACGTGAAGCAAAGCTTTTTTGTAATCTGATGAATTACAGTAAAATTTTATTTTATCCAAAGCTATTTTTGTTCTGTTGTATTTTGAAGGGTCAACACCTCGAAGTAAATTTCTAGCTTTTTTAGAATGAATATCCAGTATTTGAATTATAGTTACTATGATCCTGAAATTATAAAATTGGCACATGAATGTACTTGATCGTTGAATCTGCATTTCATAACGTATAAGTAAATTAACCATTTATTGAGAGAATTTATGCAAAAGAATATAACTAAGAATGATGATGTAAACTCAAAAATTAATACAACTTCATTTAGAACAATATTAGTTCCTACTTTCAATAAAATAGTAGTAGAAAGGGGAGAAGCATTTCATATTCGCCCTGACTTTAACAGTGAAGATTTTGATGCCCTATTCAATAATATCTATCACGGTATTATTTATAATTTTTTCCTACAACTTGAGGAAAAAGAAATATTATCATATGAAGAATACACTTATTTATATGAACATTATTTACGAATCTTAATCTTTGATGGTGTAAAAACGGTTATTTACGGTGAAAGTACTATATTAACGGCTTCTACTTTCTCCCAAAAATCAGGGAGCTACATAACTCCCCTTTATAAGCGCGATACACTGCGCATACATAATAAAATTACTAAAGAACTTATGGCAGAAGAACGTGAGCTGAAAAAGATACGCCAGAGGGAACAGTTAAAGAGGGATAAGGAAGAGGAGAAAAAGTTTAAAGAATGTCTCGATCGTTACTCAAAATAATAAATCCCGAATATAAATATTCGAGGTTTTCATCTACAGATTATCTTATAATTAAAAAAGGTTTCGTGAAATTAAATGCGTCACTCTATATAGGCAAAGCAACGGTGATAACATCATCATTCATAAAAATGTTCAACGAATAAGAGATAGTGATGGACAACTTCAATTTAAATTTACTACACCCAGATAACAAGCGAGCATTACGTAGTAAAAGACATCAATATCTTATTGAGATATTCAACCTAGAAACACAACAAGTGTTATTCCAAAGAGAAGATTTGGGTGGCTACCACCGATGCGGTACTTTTACAGAAGATGAAAACGTAGTTATTTATGTTACTTTCGATAAACACTGGTACCTTTCTCCGATTATCAACATATGGGACTTAGAAAAGGACCATGTTGAATCTATCTTCACATCCCATAATAGCCAATTGGAATCGATGCTAATCGCTTATAACAGGCACAAACAGCGCCTTGTACTCGGTTCTTGTTTTGATGGCGAGATCAGCACTTATGATATTAAAAAGCGTAAAGTCATAAAGCACATCCCCTCCTGTCCAGAGAAAAAAACACCCAAATTCTTTACTTAGATTTATCTGGTTGTGGAGAAAAAATAGCAGTATTACGAGAAGATATACTCACTGTTTATAATTTTAAAACAGGTGAAAAACTATTTAGTACACCACTATTAACAACCTATACAAGATGTCAGTTTCACGAAACAGAACCAAATATCAGTATAACTCATTCTGAAAAATCACCCATCCACATCAACTATTAATCAATTGAAGTTTAATATCAGACTTGCTCATTCGAGAAAATGGAGTTCCATGCATCGTTTACTCGTTATTACAGCTTAACAAATAGCAATACACTACTAATAACTGAATACAGTGCTAGCAAACAAGCAAGAGAAGTAAATGGTTTCCTAAATATAAGTTTTTTGAACTGATAAACGGGGGCCATGGAATATTCATCGATGGGAAAGCCAGTCTGATATTGTTGCAATACACGTCGGAATTGGAGAGCATCTTGATATCGATTTTCAGGCTCAACATAAAGCGCTTTACTTAACACTGCCTGTAACTCTTTATTGCTAATTTTTTTCAAATCTCTTTGCTCAAGCTGATTGCTGGTTAAAAGGTAAAACAGGATCGCTCCCAATGAATAAACATCCGACATCGCTTCACAGTGTTCTCCTGCTATTTGCTCAGGTGCACTCCAATTCTTTGAGAATGCTTTAATAGTTTCCCTATTATCAGCTTTAGCACTCGTTTTAAACTTCTTAGCCAGGCCAAGATCTATCAACACCAAATGACCTTGGTTGTTGATAATAATATTCTGTGGCTTTAAATCACCATGATAAATATCTCGATGGTGCAAATAACACACAGCCTCGAGGAGTTGCATAAAAACATCTATTTTTTGTTTCTGATTGCACTCACTATTAGAGAGCCATAAATCTAAGGATTCACCATCGATATAATCCATAACAATACAAGCATGATCTAATACTTCAGATACACCATAAATACTGCAAATATTGGGATGATCTAATGCCATCAAACTAGATGCTTCACTAAAAAACATCGCAGTTTGTTGGTGACTATTTAACTTGTCACGTCGCAGGATTTTAACTGCCGCTTTATGAATTTCATTTTCTGTCTTAGACGGGTTAGAAATAGTTTGTTCTGCATGGAAGACCAATCCCATTCCACCAGCGTCCGAAAGTAAACGTTTAATGCTAAATCCCATTACCTCCTGAGCGATAAATGATTGCCATGACGTGCGCGTTGAACTTGTTAACTGCTGTGATATTAATTCGCTACTAGAAAGAGGTATATCATCAACCTGTAACATCCTTTCTAACTCATCAGCTTTAGCTGAGTCGATGTTTTTAAGCTTAGATAATTGTAACTGCTGCTCAGCGGGGCTTAAACTAGAAAGCTCTGTATACAAAGTGACGATATCTATCATTCGATTAACTTTGCTCTTAACCAAGTAACAGCAAACTTTAAATCGTTATCCGCCGTTCGCGTCGATATCGACAGCATATCTGCAATCTGTTGATGTGAGATCATGGCAAAGTTTTTTAGTTCAAAAACCTCCGACTGCCTAGGGTGGTTTTCGCGAAGAAGATCTAATGCATTGACAAGATCAATACTCTCATCCCAATTAGGCTGATGTTCCGGGACCTGTGTTATTTCAGAGGCTAAATATTCACGTTTTGACTGTTGTTTATTAACGAATGATTGGTGAGGCTTGCCAAATAGAAGGTGCCAAACAGACACGCGAATATAATCAAAAAAATCGTGACGACTTTCAAAGGGTAACTCATCATTTCGCCAGCGATGTAATTTGATGATCGACTCACTAGCAAGCTCAGTAATAGAGGAATCATGTAAAATAGTTTCGTTAGGTTGTTTTTTTTGCAGATATTTAGCCACAATTGCACGAATATCTTGATACGCGTACTCAAGAAACTCCTTACTTTTGCTTTCATCCCTATTCTGCCAACCAATCAATAATTCAGTTGCATTATCTAACTCTTTTATCGACACCTAACACTCCTTGATATTCATCGTTAATAAAATGAATCATCATCTATTTCTCTGATTATTTCTAGTTATTCCAACTATTAATGTTAACTTATCTCGTTAATGCTCAATTCATTAAGATTAAGTATGCAAAGTTCATTAACTGATGAGTAAGTATCTATCCAAAAGCGGTTATTCACGTTAACAACAGATTGTACAGGTGTATGCCCATGTACAACATAATCAACAGAATCAATGGTTAAACAACCCCCTTTTTCTGCCAACGGCCGACTCCATAAGGTTTGCCAAATATCATCGTCCGATAAAGTTCCGCTTTGTAATGTCGACCAATCACGCGGTGCAGATGCATGTGACACACCGACTGTTAAACCATTCACCGCAATGGTACGCGTTAATGGCATCGCTATTTCAATCAGCGTTTTCCAACGCATCAGCAGATCAAAGCGATCTAAGTTGTCGGTTAACCATTGCCCATGGTCTGATTTTAAATGATCCCAAAATTTAGATGATTTAAATCCCAGTATAAAAAGTTGCTCATGATTTCCCATTACCGAATAAAACCACTTCTCAGTTAATAAATTTAAACAACCAATGCTGTCGCTTCCTCTACCAATTAAATCACCAGTGCAAAATAACCTGTCTAATTTAAAATCAAATTTAAGCGAAGCCAGTTGCTTAAAAAGTTGCTTCAACTGCCCGTGAATATCCCCGACAATATAATCGTTACCGACACGGTTAAGGGCACTATAAACATGTTGCTTGCGCGGTTTAAATTGCATGACAGTCTCCATGAATAAAGGTGAATCACCATCCATTGATGACAACTCACATCAGAATCTCAATTTATTTTTGTATGAGCTTTCCCCAAAAAAGAGTATTAGCTTGGTAACCAGGTTTCAGCATAGTAATAATAACCATCAGTACGCTCCCCATAAATAGATAAAAGCCAAAACCAACCTCATCGATAGGTAAACTGTAATTGTCGCTGCTACGACTTGAAGTATGAATAACCGATTCAGAAATCACTTCATAAAAACGCCAGCCAATGACCACCAGCAACACGAAGATCAAACAGCGTGAGACAGCTTGCTTTGCACCAAGCAAGTAACTGCAAAGTGTCACAATTGCAATAATATAGAGCCATGCGGGTGTTGATTCACTCAATGAAAATGAATGTCCCCAATATTCACCGAACGTAAATAGACTACTAAACATCAAACTACATAAGCTACACACCGCAAAGAAGTTCATTAACTTAATACTTGATGTATCTGCTTTTAATACCCTTTCAGCTGTTTCATCGAAAGCTGCTTTTGCCTTATCCAACGACTGTGACTGCTTCAAAACTGTTGATAGATTCTCTGCTCGTTTTTGTGCTTCATTCGCCATTTCAACCGTTCTGCTTTTAATGGTCATAATAGGGTTTCCTTTTAATATTACATCGTCATTAATATAATTTTGAATCGCTAGCCTAATGACTTATTAATGTTAGCTTGCAATTTAATGTGAATATACTCAGGTGGCGTACACAAATTAGATTTACGCAACCTACTTATAAATTTGTATTCAAGAAAACCATGACAGGATGGTCTTGGTTCTTGATAATTTCATTTAGAACTGCATCACGTTATTTTTTAAGGTTTCCAACTCCAGTGAAACTCCATCGTTATCAGCTTGCTCAGTGATATAGGCAAACTCACACTTATTAATCACCTCTTGTTGGCTTTTAGAGATACGTTTCGTGCCTTTATGTACACCCGCTTCTTTATAACAAACATTCACCATTTCTATTTTTGCTTCATATTGGCTATCCCATCCACTTAGCCAAGTAAGTTGCTCCTCTTGAGTTGATGAACCACAGCCTGTTAACATCAATGCAACGAAGCCAGTAGATAGGATTAATTTACACTTGTTATTTAAAAAAATTTTCATCATTGTCCCTTAATAATTTGAGGTTTTAAATTACTTAGCAAGCTTGCTAATGGGATAATAATGTAGGAAATGGGCATTTAAGCGCAGTGACATAACTATGAATTGTTTACGCAATTTTTTATCTAAGAAATGAGATTTAAGAGGATGGGCTGATTTACTATAAATACTAACATCAGTAACTTGCTGAAAATATAAAGCTAAAATGAAATATTTAAATGATGATTTTGGGAATATTATTTAAACAAAAATTCTAACCAGGTAATCAATGAACACTCTTTATAAAGTAATCACCTAACTACCCCTCTCATATCAATAATGTGCAGGGTTTGTCATGCCTTCCTTTTTAAATGAGATAATATTATGACAACTAAACGACTGAATTATTGGCAAGGCATAATCGAAAAACAAGCAAACAGAGGCTTAACTAATATTGAATTTTTAAAGTGAATAATATCAATCCAGTCACCTACTATTATTGGTTTAATAAAATAAAGTAACAGCAAAGTAGTCATAAATTTCTACCAGTTATTGTCACCCTGTCACTTTCTCAATCTGTGAGTTATTGTTGGCAAATGATTAGTGCTCGTTTGACTATGAGAGCTACAATTTAAGCGCTTTCTGGCACTATAGAATTGTAAGCAATATAGAAAAATCAAAAGAAAATTATGCTAAAGAAGTAGGAAAATTAAAGCTATAGAGAAGATATCAAAACAGACTGGGGATGCTGCGTAGAAAGAAAAACCGTTCAGCTTAAGTGAACGGTATTGAATTTTCATAAAAGGTTACTTTTTTATCCTTTGATCTTACTTGCTAAAGCATCAAACATGGCTGAAGGGTCACTAAACTGATCTTTAGAACGAGGTTGGTAACATTTTCCATCAGTGAGGTTAAAGAAACTTTGGTGCTTTTCAATAGAACTAGAGTTATTAGGGTTAACCCAGTTATCAAACTCATGTTTATCATTAGTGATAACAAATCCACAGCTATTTAGCGGTATCTCCACATTTTTTTGAAGGACAAGTGTTTTAACTCCAGAATGAGCCACAATTTTAAATTTACCATTTACAATCATATTGTAGATTGCACCAGCACTTTGTAGCACGGCATTCGCCGCTAAATTCGATGCTATATTGGTAGTCTCTAATAAAACATTGGACTTTTTATATTTGGCTCCATAGCTATCTTCCAAATAAATGGAGCTAACAGGTTCGAGTTCTAACCAAGGTGTTGCTGAATAACCTTCTGCTTCTAAGTTATGGATAATTATTGGCAAGCCATAATATATAATACCATTACTCTCTACTTCTATGTTTTTAAACTGCCATGGCCAATACGATTCAGGGAGAAATGATTTAACCAAATAAGGGACAAGAAAGAATAAAAACTCTTTATGAGAATAACTTTGCAGGAATTGTATAAGCAGGACGATTTGAGTCTGTGCTATTTTATAGTCTCCACTATTTGCTGCCACGATAAATGTTACAATCCCTGCCCAGAAATCATTTTGTAATAAAAAATCATCGGAGAATGCATCTAGTGCAACCAGTGCTGCATCCATATCTTTTTGAGCAAGTGCTTTAAATAAATATATAACGTCTGTCGGTCGGATTTTATGGTGCGGGAACATGTAATTTTCATATATGCTATTAAAGCTGTCCTCACTCCTTGCCTTAGCAATTAATTGCCTAACATCTTCAACTTTAACAACCGGTCCGATGCTTTTGTTATTTTTATCTAATTCCTTTTTTTGATATTTTTTTACTTTTTCAGATTTACTTATAGAGGGTGTATCTACAGCGTTCTCACTAAATAAGTACAGAGCTAGACCATAACTTTCGAACCACTCTTGGGATTCCATTATTTGCTTATTTTTATAAGCCTCTTCAATAAAAGAAGAATAATAATTCATATTTCTACCCTCTAAATTTTAATACAACAAAAGTAATAAATATTGCAATTGATGCCCATTTAATTAAAGTTAATTTCATATCTCTTGACCGTAATCTTGGTAAATCTTCTGTAATCGCATTTTCCCATAATGTTTCGAATTCATTTTTTCTCGTTTGATAAGATTCTGCTTGTTTATCATAGATAGATTGTAACTCCTTTAGGGATTCAGACTTGGTATCTTCATTCATAAATATATCCTTATTTAAAACCGTTTTAATTATTTGTATCAGGTGAAATTTTCTTTTTCGTACTTAAATATCATTATTTAAAAAATTTAAGGGATGAAAGTTCCACTTAAAATATCTACTTAATCTCCCCACATTTCCTTAGCTAATGCTTTGTCGAACCAATATGTAGATTTTTCTTTATTCTTTTTGACCCCAATCCCATCTAAGTAGAACTTTGATATTAAATATTGAGCCTCTATATCACCTTGCTGAGCAGATTTATTAATATACTTGAATGCTTGACTATTCTGAGAGCCATAAAAAGTGTAACCATACATTTTTTGTCCTTGAGGGTGATTATCTAACGCTGATTTTTTAAACCAATACAGTGTTTTATCAACGTTTTGCTCTATACCGACACCGTACATATACATCAAAGCAACTTGGATTTTGGCTTCAGCATCCCCGCTTCTTGCTGCTGCTATTAACTGTTGGTATGAATGTTTAATCTTTAAGTTTCCAAAAGAAAACTTTTCACCGGGTAACATGTAAACCTTGTTCCAGTTAATTAATGAAAAAATCAACAACATTTCTAATATGGCACTATTATCGGATGGGTTTCATTAGCTGACAAATACTCTTTACTATACAGAACCTTAGCAACGATAGACTATGGCTAGGTATTGTCAATTTATCGACTAGAACGGAGTAAATTAGTTCAAATACAGCTCAAATACTGTTCGAATACTCTTCAATCTAAATTTTATACACAACGACCTCTATCCCATTCTACGAAGGAACGATCACGGAAAGTGCGAGAATGGTTAACTTTTAATAAATGGAGACTAAGTCGAAATAGATTATTCATTACTCAATGACAACTCAAAAAACTCCGAGCTTGATCATAGAATTTTAATTTTTCATTAGAAGATTATCGTGCAAAAAACGCCAACAAAAAGACTTTTAACTTAGTAAGCCTTTTTGTTATCTACGTGTAAATGATATTAATAATGCGTTACTTGACCATGATAAGTAACATTGTAATTATGTAATGGAGCAAGGATAGAAATATCCGTATATTGTTCACTAAATGAAATATCAATAGTACCCGCCTTTCCTTCTTCACCTACGTCACAGTTTGAGTTTTCTTGGAGAATGGCAAAATCAAAAATATGCCCAGAGCCACTTAAGTAAAAATTCTCTTTTGACATCGTAAGGTACGAAGTCTCACGTGCAACACCTGTGATTGAACATCCTGAAGAGTCATCAACAAATACAAATTCACCATTGCCATTATAAACAAAGTCACCACCATTACTTATTGGATGAATGTCAAGCGCATCTAGCGTTACAGGCAACCCTTCGTTCAATAAACCGGCCCAAGAACTAGCAGATTTTTTCTTTATTTCTACGCCATCTTTTTCACTAACAAGATCGAATGAAACAGATGGTATTTCTCCAGACAGGTCGAAAGTGACCGTACCATCAAGTGCGTTGCGATCTGCTAGTAACCCGATATTGTCAAAGCCATCTAGGAATCGCTTAAAGCGTACAGTGCGAACAATTTGTTGATTATCATCCACATTAGAACCTTCAAGAATTGCAATGTAGTCCTCTGATTCGTACATAATACTCATACTCACCACATTCTCAGAAATGGTTGCTAACATAATAGATAAATCACCCGCAAAAGGGTTATCAGTCGGAAAGAATTGCCACTGTAACATTGACCTATTTACGCCTGTAGAGGGTTCATCCGCTATTTCAATATTAGGCAATTCAGGATCGATTATTCCTTGCGATGTATCGTTACTAGCACTGCCACATCCAACTAAAGGGATTAACCCCATGACAACCAACAATGTTTTAAATTTCATATTACGTCCTTTATTTATGTTTACTCATTAATATTAAATCGACAATAATTAAAAAACGAGGTCAACAATAGGGACGTAATAAAGAATTATTTACGCAATTTATATTTATTTTCCAAAAAATATTTATGGGTGTGATCTTGTCGTAATTTACAAATTAGAGCCTGTAGTGCTCAAATAAAAATTGAAAGCTTTTGATGGTATTGTGAAGAGGATAAAAAGTACAAGACCATAGCCTGGTGCAAGTAATTCTTCGAACTCTCGAAAGTGAAGTGTAAAACGAAAATAAAGCCAGACTGCATGATTGATTCTTTGTGCAAGATAACAATAACCTACGTACATTTTATAATTTTTCGTCGGGTGATTATCGCATAACTCATACGGAGGTTGTTGTGTTGACAATACCTATCTTAGATATGTTTGATATCAAAATGAGAGGTGATAAGAACATTCTAGAAATAAAAAAACATAATAAATCATTAGACATCTACCCTACAGAGAGTCTCCATAATGTCTATGGAAAACCAAAAGAACCATCAACTAGCTGATTAATATAAATATTAATCACAACATCGTCCAATCGAGCATCGGATAGTTTGGTTTTTTTAATTAATATTGATTCTTTCATCCTGAAGCGATTGTCCGAAAATAATCAAAATTGATCAGAAATGGGCACTTCTTGTTTGTTTATTGAACAATTCATCTTTAAGGTTTGATCGGTTTTGAGGTCTTTATTTTTAAAGAAGTAAACTAAAAACAATAAAGTTTGTTCCTTTCGAGGAAATACAAGATTTCCCATGACTCTCGTATAAACAGTATTTCAACAATACATATGCTTGACGTATGCAGTGCGTTATTCATACTAGACTATGCTAGGCACATACAGATAGATAAGTGAGGATGCAATGAGAACGGTATCAATTTTCAAAAATGGGAAGAATCAAGCGATTCGTCTACCAAAAGATTTAGAGTTTGAAGGAATCAACGAGCTTGAAATTCATAAAAAGGGAGATGTGATCACCTTAAGACCTGCCCGTTCAAATTGGTTATCATTCGGTGAACACGATAAAGTTGATTCAGATTTCATGAATGATCGTGAAGATGTAATAGCTGACAAATGACGATTCAGTTTTGAGTAAGAAAATAAATTACATGCTCGATACGTGTATTTGTTCTTTCATTATGAGAGAACAACCAATCATAGTATTACAGAAGCTATAAACTGTGGTTGGCAAACAGCATCAAATTGTTATTGATCAAACTATAGATGGACCAACAGCATTACTTCTATTTATCCCATGCTACGCATGAATTGCCCTATTAATATGATTCTCATTATTGAAGAAAAAAAAGATCGTCACTAAAAATACAATTTTTAGAATTATTAAAATGAGAATTAAATAGCAGTGATACTTTATTAATCCTATTAATATATGCTTTTCAATAGATTAGAAAAATCTAATATTATTCCCCCCTTCGCGCCATATCCAACAAACCTAAGTATCTTAAGTTCGCAAAGCAAATTCCACACTAAAACAGAGCTTTTACTACGCCAATAAAGTCTAAAAAAACACCATTAAAAAATAAATAAAAATAATTTTATTAAGATTTTTAACGCTTTTTTTATTCAACTAGTTTTCTAGCCCCTGCTTAAAATCATATAAAACCCAGTGACTTACCCAAAGTATCTAGCCATCAAAAACTGAAATTAGTATATTTAAATCAACATGTTATGTCAACACAGCACAGTTACCCTATTTGACTAGCTAAATTTATCTGTTTATTGTTCATACAAACAAGAGCACGCAACGTGCCAAACCGGCATGAAATGCCACGGAATTAATTATGAACAGGACACTACAAACTCTAGATACAAAAAACATCAACATTAACGACCTGATGAAAACCTTATCTTTTCTCACTGAAAAAATAACCCTTCTTGAAAATAGCCATGGATATAATGGTTGGATGACAATCAAGCGAGCAGCTTTCCTTGTGGGTATCTCTCGTGATGCACTTGCACAACGTATTATCAATCATGATTATCCTGAAGGTGTAGTTTGGCAACAACATGCCAAAGGATGCTCAATCATGATCAATTTAAAAGCATTGAATGAGATAATTTGATATGGCTGAAACTAATGAAGAAAAAAGATTAAAAAAACTAACTAAGACGAAAGGAGTTGCTGTTCATAAAGGATCATTACGCATCCAGTTTCGTCTTCCCAATAACAATACAGCAACAAGAAAAAGTATTGGATTAGCTCCTACTATGCATAATATTCAAGTTGCTAGTAATAAACTTGGTGCAATCAAAACCGATATTCAAAATGGTTTTTATGATAACAACCCAAAAGTATTTTGGCGTAAGCATTTCCCAGCGGATGTTCAGCATATTAAAGAAAATAAAACTATTTCAGATTACTATGAACATTATATTGTTCTAAGAGAGGGAGAACTAGGAACAAGTATGAAAAATAAACTTAAATCTGCAAAAACTTGGCTGATTACGCATAAACTTTTTAAATTAAATGTTGCAGAATTGCTTCCGACTCACATATACCCATCATACTTCAAGATGAAAATTTGAAGGACTGAAAGTTGTCATTAATCCTACTCGTTAATGTATGTCCAATTCGGGGCAATGTATCATCAAAAAATTTATTAATACTCTGTCGGAATTCTTTAGTCGTTGCGAAATATTTGTTATTTCTGGCATGCTCATTAATCACCTTCCATAACCGCTCTATTGGGTTTAAATTGGGACTGTAAGGTGGTAAATAATGTAGAGTAATACCGAGCTCTTTCGCTTGGTTTTTGACTACATCACTACGATGATATCCAGCACCATCAAGTATTAAATGAATTGGTTTATCTGTTACATACTGCTCTTTTATTAACGTGAAAAAATCGATAATAGATTCACCGTTTACTGTGGTGTATTGTTTCGTGATCACATCTTGTAAATGACCCAACCTAATCGCACCTACAATGTTTAAGCGGGTTCGTGTACCCGTTGTTTCTATCGGTTTATCAACGCCAGTTCTTATCCAGCCACAACTCACTTTAGTTGCTTGCGTTGGGTGTGTAGCATCCATAAAAAGGATTGGTTCATCCTTTGCGACCGAGGCTTTTAGCTCATTATATTCTTCAACAAAAGCATCTTGTTTTTCTTGGTCATATTTATGTGGAACGCCTTTTAATTGCTTGTAGCTAAATCCATTGCGATGAAGCCATTTTTGCAAACCAGGAATAGAATACTCTACATCTAAAGTGTCTTTGATATATTCTCGAATTTCATACATGTGAAAGTAAGTAATCTTACTCAAATGTTCAATCACTAATTCAGTTTGTATCTCATTGAGGTAACTATCTGAGCCACCATTTTCTGAAGTAGTTTTTTGTTGAGCAGCATAATCATTGAGATGGCGAATAATACTTGTTTGGTGTTTTCGCAAAGCTTGAGAGATCATCGTTGTAGACCAACCTTCATCTGATAATAAAATAGCTTTAATGCGGTCGCACTCTCGTTTATCACTGCATTTTTTATGGCGTGATTCTAAAGCTAATTTTTCTTGGTAGGTCAGAGATATTTGCATTTATTCAGTCTGATCCTTTTAAATTAAATATCAACATTTTTTCTTCAATTGAAAAGCATTTTCAAAGATCATGGGTATAGAAAAAGCTGTTAAAACTAGTTATAAAACTCTTAAACAATCTACTGTTGATGAATATTTAATGCATTTCAGTAAAATTGTGCAAGAAGCTGTAAATGACGAAACAATCATAGTTAGCCCTTTTACTAAAACACGAAGAATTAAAGCTGACAAAATGTTTGATGATGATAAAAATCCTGAGCCATTCAGCCAAAGTGAATTAGACCAATTATTAGCTGTTGTTCATGTAGAAACAACTAGAGACATGATCGAATTGTTAGCTTGGTGTGGCATGAGGCCTGGGAAGATATTGATCTAGATAATGGACTTATACATGTGAAATATAATATTGATCGTAAAGGTAAATTGAAACCTCCCAAAACATTTGCATCAATTCGAACAATTGAATTAATGCCAAAGGCAATGGAAGTAATAATGCGCCAAATAGATATCACTTTTAATAAACCTACGCTTTTAGAAACTGTGTATTATAAATATGAAAAAACTAAAATAGCTGAAAGACATAGAGTATTTTTAAGTCGAGCAGACAAACCATATATAAGACCCGAACTAACTTCGGTTCCCAAGCAATGGAAGAATTGGTTAATAGCAGCTGATTTAACACATAGGCCTCCATATCATTTACGTCACACATTTGCGAGTCAAATGTTAATGGTTGGAGCAGATATTACTTGGTTAGCAGGCCAGCTAGGCGATTGGGGTATGATCCAAAAAATATACGGGAAGTGGATTCCAAATGAAAAATCAAATTAAAGTCCATTGTAATACATCGCAATATATCTTTTTAAAACAGCCATCATTTTTGATCGGCTGTTTTTTAAAGAAATTTATAATAATAATGTCTTGACCTCCATATGACCACAACAGAGATAAGCCACCCAATACATTGATTTTATTTAAATACTAGAAAGGCATTTTAAAGCCTGGCGGTAAATCCATACCACCTGTTAAACCACTCATTTTACTTTTGTTCACTTCTTCAACACGACGTACGGCATCGTTCATTGCTGCTGCAACTAAATCTTCAAGCATATCTTTATCGTCTTCTAGTAAGCTTGGGTCGATCTCAACCTTACGTACATTATGGTTACCTAATAATGTAATTTTTACTAAGCCAGCACCTGACTCACCAACAACTTCAGTATTGGCAATTTCAGCTTGTGCTTTTTTCATATTTTCTTGCATTTCTTGGGCTTTTTTCATTAAGTCGCCCATTCCGCCTTTACTAAACATAATTTCTCTCTTTTATAAGTTAAGGTTAATGTGTCCCGATTATAACGGCACTACACTATTTTCATAGACCTTTGCGGCATAATCTCGCACAAAGGTTTGTACAATTGGATCATTTTTAATCGATAGTTTGGCATTATCTAAATATTGCTGATATACAATTTGCTCTAATTCCATCGGTGTATTGCTGCCCGCTACATTACCTGCTTCAATGGTAATACTAAATTGTTGGCCGTAATAATCACGCAGTTTTGCTTTTAAATCTTCACATAAGCTTTGGTTATTTAATAGGTGCTGTTGTGATTCATGCAATGATAGCTGAATATGTTGTTCGGTTTTTTGCATCACCGTACTCTTAGCCAATAGCTTTTCAAAGCCCACCAACTGCATTGCTTTAATCGTTAAGAACCATTCATCGGTCATCTTGTCTTCGACATAATTCGCGATATCAATCTCAAGTGTTTGTAAGTTACTGTTACCAATCAGTTCAACATCAGTGGCATTATTTTGCCCAATACTGAGTGCTGAAATATCATTATTGGCAATGGCTTGAGGTGTGCTCTTTTGGGGTTGCACTGATTGAATAGGTGCTTGAACCGATTGCTTGACAGGCTTGTGTTGAAAAGGCTTAGGTTGAGCAAGGTTAGTCTGAACAGGTTGTAAAGAATTAGCATTCACAGGAGCTGCTATATTCTGAACTTCTGCAGCATGAGCCGCCTGATTTTCTGCTGATGCAGGGTTACCTGAATAATTGCTTTGTGGCGCATACTCTTCAGGCATATTCGGTGTTTGTTGATCAAAATAACCACCAGCATCATATTCGTTATAATCACCTTGAGGAGGTTGTTCTTGATAACTACTCAGCGGTGGTAATTCTTGCTCATTACTCACTTTCACTTGCGGCTGCGATTTCGGTACTGCTTCTATTTTCGCCGCACTGTCAGGTACTCTAGCTTTTGGCAATTCTACACTTTGTTGAGGGACAGTTGGTGTTACTGGTGCGACAGACCGATCATGAATGTTCGATGACTGTTGTTCAGTTGCCGCTTCAGTCTTTTTTAATGCCTCTCTTTTCAAACGATGACTACGTAACATATTGCGTGATTGACTTGTGTCAGCCACTGTCGAAGTAACTGGTGCTGCTGCATGTTGCACTGCATTATTATCAGGGTTATTGTCTTGTTCTATAGGCTGATAATTTGGTGCTTGCTGAGGTTGTTCAGGGTTTACATTGTACTGCTCAGCGGCTGCATTCGAGTATTGTTGATAGTCTGCAGGCGAAGCTTGTTCTATAGGTTGCTCAGCAGATTGTTCAGTAACGATTTCTGAGTTTACTGCAGAAGCAGTTTTAGCTGGTATTGCTTGAACAGGCGTTTCTTGCACTGGCGTAGTTGTGCTGTTGTCGGCAACATTAGGTTCATTATTGTTAATTTCAACAGAACTAGATTTACCGATTTGAGGTTCGCTAGTATTAAGTTCAACAGGGTTGGGCTCTGAAGTAGCGGCCGCTGTTGTATTTGAGGCAGCAGGTAATTCAGGCTGATTTTGATTTACCTGTTCCAACATTGATTCATCAATATCAACATAATTGGCGGGTTTAAACGCCAATAAACGCATCACGGTCATCTCTAATGCGATTTTTCCATTTGGCGCATAGGCATAATCTTTAAAACCTTGCACTGCGATTTGATAGAAAAGTTGTACTTCTTCAGGGGTTAAACGTTCAGCTAGCAGTTGTACTGCACTTTTTTTGCTGACATTAGCATTAAGCTGTAATTGAATTAATGCTATTTGATGGCACAGACTCGCCAACTCTTGATGTAAGGCAGAGAAATCAGCCCCTAAATGTACAAACTCTTGAATTTTTTCAAATACTTTTTGGCTATTGCCCGAAGCAATGAAATGCAGTAAATAATGTAAGTGAGATTGGTCTATCGTCCCTAACATTTTGAGTACGGCGGCATATTCAATATGTCCTGCACCAAATGCCAAAGCTTGATCCGTTAAACTCAATGCATCACGCATACTGCCATCAGCAGCTTTTGCAATAACACCTAATGCGGCTTGCTCAAAGGTTGCTTTTTCATGCTTTAATATTTCGGCTAATTGATGTTCTATCTGCTCAGGTAAAATCGCTTTTAAATGAAACTGTAGGCATCGTGATAATACCGTGATCGGTAATTTTTGCGGATCCGTCGTTGCGAGTAAAAATTTTACATACTCAGGTGGCTCTTCTAAGGTTTTTAATAATGCATTAAAACTGTGCTTAGATAACATGTGCACTTCATCGATTAAATAAACCTTATAACGCCCTTGCGCCGGTTTATATTGCACGTTATCTAATAATTCACGGGTATCATCCACTTTAGTACGAGAAGCAGCATCGATTTCTAATAAATCAACAAATCGCCCTTGATCAATCGCTTGGCAATTCGCACACTTTCCACAGGGAGTTGCAGTAACCCCTACTTCACAGTTTAAGCTTTTTGCTAAAATACGAGCGATAGTTGTTTTACCAACACCACGCGTGCCACTGAATAAATAGGCATGATGGACGCGATCTTGTACTAACCCATTTTCCAATGCGGTTAATACATGGGGTTGGCCAATAACTTCTTTAAAAGTCTGTGGTCGCCACTTTCGTGCTAAAACTTGATAGCTCACTAATTATTCACCCGCGTATTCAATCAAAGAGAAAACAGGAATCGACATTGCTGATAATTTATCTTCACCATGTAAATCTGGTAAGGAAATAACAAAAGCAGCTTCAATCACTTCACCACCTAAACGTTGAATTAATTTAACCGATGCTTCAGCAGTTCCGCCAGTGGCTAATAGATCATCTATCAATAATACTTTTTCGCCTTGTTTAATAGCATCTTTATGGATCTGCAAAGTATCGTTACCATATTCTAACTCATAGTGTTCTTCGATAGTTTCACGAGGTAGTTTGTTAGGTTTACGAACCGGTACAAACCCTGCCCCTAAAGCTGCGGCTAATGGTGCACCAAAAATAAAACCACGCGCTTCCGTTCCAACTATTTTGTCGATTTTTTGGTGATTGTAACGTACTTTGAATAATTCAATCGTAGCAGCAAAAGCAGCACCATTTTCAATCAAGCTGGTAATGTCTCTGAAAGTAATACCTGGCAACGGATAATCGTTGATGCTTTTGATACTGTTTTTGATTAGTGCTAGTGATTCCGTGCTCATCTTTTATGTCCTGTCATTATCTAATGCCATAAGGGTAAATAGTTGCTTGCGGTTGTGCAAGTTGTGTTGGTCAAAAGTGCGTAACTATTTCCATTTATCGCCTGAAAAATAATCTGATTGGCTTGGTAATATGAATTGAATGCAAAAGTAATGCGGGGAATTTAAATATCTAACCACCGAGCCATACTGTGAACATAGAAGAATGCGTGAAATATGGGGATTATTTATAACAGCTTTAACCCGATCTTCTTCATGGTTCATTGCTTTTCGCTTTTTATCTTAAAAACATAAAGCAACCACGAAGCCGCTGCGCTGCACCGAGAGCACGAAGAAAAGCTAAACAATAAAAGTAAAACAATAACCAAGTGAATAAATATAAGTTTCAAATCCTTTTACATAATGATTTTGACCTAACCTTCTTCACCCTTCGTGCCTTCGTGGTTCATTGCTTTTTGCTTGTAATCTTAAAAAATAAAGCAACCACGAAGCCGCTGCGCTCCACAGAGAACACGAAGAAAAGCTAAACAAACCCAAGTGAATGAATAGAAATTTTAAATGCTTTTACATAATGATTTTGACCTAACCTTCTTCACCCTTCGTGGTTCATTGCTTTTTGCTTGTAATCTTAAAAAATAAAGCAACCACGAAGCCGCTGCGCTTCACAGAGAGCACGAAGAAAAGCTAAATCATAAAAAAGAACCAAGTGAATAAATATAAGTTTCAAATCCTTTTACATAATGATTTTGACCTAACCCTCTTCACCCCGCATACCTTCATCGCTAATTGCTTTTGCTTAAATAAACAGAGCGGGTATAATCCTGCCTCCCTAATAAACTGAGATAAATAATGCATATAACGCTTGCCCCAATGGAAGGTGTGATGGACTTTCACATGCGCCAATTTTTAACCCAGATTGGAGGTATTGACCGTTGCGTGACTGAGTTTGTACGAGTTGTCGAACTGCCCTTACCTTCTCGTGTATTTTATCGTTTATGCCCTGAATTACACAATGCGAGTCGTACCGAATCTGGTACACCTGTGCGCGTACAATTGCTTGGACAAGACCCTGCATGTTTAGCTGAAAATGCTTTTCGAGCGATTAAGTTAGGCTCAGAGGGAATTGATTTAAACTTTGGTTGTCCGGCTAAAACGGTTAATAAAAGTCGCGGTGGTGCAGTGTTATTAAAAGACCCTGAAGCGTTACATCAAATCGTTAAAGCGGTGCGTGATGCCGTACCTAGTGAACATGTTGTTAGTGCTAAAATTCGTTTGGGTTATGCAGATAAAAGCTTGGCGATTGAAAATGCGCAAGCGATTGCAGAAGCTGGAGCTAGCGAATTAGCGGTTCATGCCCGCACCAAAGAGGAAGGTTATAAACCACCTGCACATTGGCATTGGATAAAAAAAATTAAACAATCAATCGATATTCCAGTGGTGGCCAATGGCGATATCTTTAGTTTTGAGGATGCTCAGCGTTGTATTGAAATCAGTGGTTGTGACCATTTAATGATTGGCCGTGGCTCCCTAGCAGTCCCCAACCTTGCGAATGCGTTAAAAGGTACTGAAGCGCCCTATTCTTGGTTACAAAATCTACAGGTAATGGAGCAATATTTTCAATGGCTACGCGAAATTGAAGATAAAGAAAAGTTTATGCCAAGCCGTATTAAACAGTGGTTGATGTTTATGAAGTTACAGCATCCACAAGCGGATCCTTTTTTACAATCAGTGCGTGCGCTCCGTCAGCCGAATGAAATGCTACTCGCCTTACAACAAGCTCAACAGATTGAATTAGCAATCTAAGTAGGCGTTTAACAGTGCACCCATTGATTGATTAAAATAAATCACTACATCCAGTAAATTAGCCGTATTAATAACTATATCGATACCTATCTTCACATAAATTAATGATGTTTTAATCTAACTCGCAATAAATTTAAAAAAAGCATTTAAAATCAGTTCTATTTTGTCATTATTAGCCTACCCTTGTTGCAGTAAGAATAATTGTAGGCATTTTTAGCTTAGTCACATTTGCTTTACACTTCGCTAGCCTTGTACCAAAGACATATAATAGGAATAATATGCCCTTACCCATTTTAATCTGTGATGATTCTGCATTAGCCAGGAAACAAATTGCTCGTTCATTACCCAAAGATTGGGATATTACTGTCAATTTTGCTGAGAACGGTAAAATTGGCCTAGAAACTATTCGTCAAAAAAAGGGAGATATTGTATTTCTCGATTTGAATATGCCGATCATGGATGGTTACCAAGTATTAGAAGAGATTCAGCGCGATGATCTACCCGCGATAGTGATTGTTATCTCCGGCGATATTCAGCCAGAAGCACATCGCCGAGTAAAAGAGTTGGGCGCGATTGATTTCATAGAAAAACCCATCAACAATACTAAATTAATGACCATTCTGGAACAATATGGCATTTATAAACCAGGTAGTCATCATTCACTTACAAGCCCTGAAAGCCTAGAAAAAGTCAGTATTCGAGATGTATTACAAGAAGTCTCTAATATTGCAATGGGCCGAGCCGGTGACTTGTTAGGCCGACTATTAGATGTTTTTATCTTATTACCTATTCCCAATGTAAACACCTTTGAAAGTAGCGAATTGCACATGGCGCTCACTAATATTGCAAAAGATAATACGGTGTCAGCAGTAACACAGGGATTTATTAGTTCTGGTATCAGCGGTGAAGCGATTGTTATTTTCCATGATTCAAATTTTGATGATATGACAAAACTGCTCAAATATGAAAATATGATCAGTGATCATTTAGAATTGGAAGTAATGAACGATATTTCTAATATTCTGGTCGGTGCATTTTTGAATGGCTTAGCTGAGCAGTTAGATATTCACTTTAGCCAAGGTCAACCTAGCGTGTTAGGGCAACATGGAAAAGTTGAAGATTTGATTAAAAGCCGCCAAAAGGATTGGCAAAAAACATTAACTATCGAGGTCAGCTACAGTATTCAAGATCACGACATTAAGTGTGACCTGTTACTTTTATTTACTGAAGAGTCGATTAAAGTCATTCAACATAAAATAGGATACCTCTTAGACCAATGAGTACAAATATAGAATTAAAAGATATCCATTGGCTTATTGATATGGTGCATAACATAGATGTAGGGCTGGTGATCATCGATAAAGACTTCAATGTCAAAGTATGGAATGGTTTCATGGAAAACCATTCTGGTTTATTAACTGCACACATGGTTGATAAAAAAATCACTGATGTGTTTACCAGTATTCCTGAAGACTGGTTACAACAAAAAGTGAACAGCGTTTGTTTATTAAAAAATAAAGCGTTTACTACTTGGGAACAACGCCCTTATTTATTTAAATTCAAAAGTTACCGACCGATCACCAGTAATGCTGAATTTATGTATCAAAATGTGACCTTTTTACCCTTAACCGACATAGTGGGTGCAGTTACACAAATATGCATGATTATTTACGATGTAACCGACGTAGCATTAAATCGACAAGCGCTACAGGAAGCCAACCACAAGCTTGAACATTTGAGCCATACCGATGGATTAACACAACTGATTAATCAAAGTTATTGGCAAGAAAGGTGTCAAGTTGAGTTTAAACGCCATCAGCGTGCTCACCACAAAACATCAATGGTGACTTTAGATATCGATCATTTCAAAAAAATTAATGATACCTACGGGCATCCTTTTGGTGATCAAGTAATCAAAGGCGTGGCAGAAAGTCTACGCCAAAATCAACGCGAACCGGATATTGTGGGCCGTGTCGGCGGTGAAGAGTTTTCACTTTTATTGGTTGATACTGACCTAGCGGGTGCAAAAGTTGTCGCTGAACGCATACGTGCGGCTATTGAAGCACTGCGCTTTGAATGTGATGGAAAAGAAGTCAAAGTCACCGTGAGTTTAGGTATTGCACAAATAACGGATAGTATTGAAGACTTCAAGGCTTGGGTTAAAATGGCCGATTTAGGCTTGTATTTGGCAAAAAATAATGGCCGAAATCAAGTAGGATTTAGCGTCCATTAATCCTATCGGGTAGATAATCTAACTACAGTGATTAAATGACAGTATTTTAAAATTAATATTGAATGCCGTCATTTTTTATCTTGTTCAGAAGCATTATCGACATAGCTGAATCGGTACAACTAGTTGTTATTGATCGGTAGATAGTCCGTTCTATTAACCTGCAACCTTTCACTTCCTTGTATTACTTCTGAAGGTGATATACCAAATTTTTTCTTGAAGCTTTTACTAAAGTGAAATTGATCATAAAAGTTAAGCTCTATAGAAACCTGATTAACGTTATAGTTTTTCTTGTCCATTAAGAAAAAAGCGGTTTCCAACTTAGTGTTTAAAAAATATTCTTTTGGTGATTGCTTGGTAAATTTTAGGAATAAGCGTCGTAAATGCTGTTCACTACACCCTGAAAATTCGGCCATTTCTTTGACTGTCCAATGGTCTGCGATTTTTAAATGAATATGAGAAATCACTTTTTGGACTAATAAAAATTGATGATCTTCAATTGGCTTAGTTTCAATTAAACATAACCATTCATATATAATTTTAGTTAAGGAAGCAACAGCAAGTTCTTTTAACTTTTGCCGTTTACTCAATAAATTAATGCTTATTTCACTAAACTCATTTTCTGATTTTTTTAATGTATCGAGTTGAATAATTTCTCCATAGGAGATCTCCATCACACCATTTGGAATGAACTCTATCCAAAAAAGATCCCATATCAATCCTTTGCAAAAATAATGCTTAATGGTCATTGGGTCTAAAAAAACAATAGATGCGCCTTTAAGCTCTAATATTTCGCCGTTATGCAGCTCAAGCTCGCCATAGCCTTGTTTAGTAAATACGGCAATGGTTGAACTTGCAATCAAAGGCAACCTTTTATCTTCAGGCCAACGCACCATGTATCCCTTATCCGCATAGGTATTCCATAATGCCAGTAGCGAAATACCACTCGATGTCACATTATCACCAATAATAATCGGCGTATCGTGAATAAGTTCGTTTTTTACATGCACCTTATTATTTAATCCATTCATTAATTTGTAATACCTGTGGAATATAGCCGTTATCTTAAAGACAGAATAAAAAATGTGATAACAAAACAAGTTATTAATGTGAGCTAAGGAGCAAACTATGCAAATCGTATATTTTATTTTACATGACGAATTTCAGCCCGCAGTAGCACCAAATTATGGAGAATTATTATGCTAACTATTTTATCGTTTATATTTTTTACTGGGTTGGTTGCGATCATCTCCTATTACAAAACAAAGGGTGAAAACTTATCCAGCTTAAAAGGTTATTTTCTCGCGGGAAGGAGCCTACCTTGGTATGTGATTGCAGGGTCACTTTTTTTAACCAATATCTCTGCAGAACAATTAGCAGGCCTTAACGCTAATGCATTTCGTAATGGCGCGAATGTAATGGCCTGGGAAGCCACCTCTGCACTGACCTTAATTGTGTTGGCGTTTATCTTTTTACCGCGCTTTTTAAAATCAGGCATTTCTACGATCCCACAGTTTCTTGAAATCCGTTATGGAAAGAAAATGCGTACCGTTGCATCTGCCATTTTTATCTATGCGATCGTGATTGGATTTTTACCTTTTGTTTTGTACGCAGGTGCTATCACCTTAGGTAAATTATTTGATATTAGTGGTGTATTAGGTATCTCTGATTACGCAACAACCTGGGTGATGGTAATCGCGATTGGTGTTGTAGGTGGTATTTATGCGGTATTTGGTGGGTTAAAAGCCGTGGCCATTTCCGACACTATTAATGGCATCGGATTATTAATTGCTGCTTTATTCGTGCCTATTATTGCTTTGTACCAATTAGGCTCAGGCGACTTTTCAAATGGTTTTAATATCTTACTAGTAGAAGCGCCAGAGCGTATGCAGGCGTTAGGTTTAACCGAGGATGCAAACATTCCATGGCACGGACTTATTTCAGGTGTGCTCATCATTAACCTTTTTTATTGGTGTACAAACCAAGCCATCGTACAACGTGCGCTAGCAGCAAAAACATTAGCTGAAGGTCAGAAAGGTGTACTCGCAGCGGCGGCTTTAAAAATATTAGGTGTTGTCATGTTGGTATTACCGGGCATCATTGCTTGGCATATGTATCAACGCGGTATGATCTCCATTCCAATGAAAGAAGTCGGTGGAATGGTAGTTAACTCTGATATGTCTTACCCGGTATTAGTAAGAGCAGTATTACCTACTTGGTTAACTGGATTCTTTGGCGCCGTTTTATTTGGTGCAGTATTAAGCTCATTTAATAGTGGCGTTAATAGTTTATCAACCCTGATCAGCCTTGATATTTACAAACAACTTATTAAACCAGCCGCAACAGAAATTGAAACGGTACGTATCGGTAAATTATTCGGTATTGCAACGATTGTAATTTGTATTGGTATTGCGCCGTTTATCTCTACAGCAGAAAGTTTATATACTCTGATGCGAACCATTATGGCGGTCATCAATGTGCCTATCTTTGCCGTATTATTAATGGGAGTCATTTCTAAAAGAGCACCTGCTCTTGCCGGTTATGTAGGTTTGGTAACTGGTATGGTCTTCTTCTTTGTCAGTAAGTTTATCCTTAATGGTGACTTTGGTTTATTCCAAGTTCACTGGTTAAATTTAGTAGGCATGAACTTAGTATTAATGTTAGCGGTTATGACTGCAATCCGCTACTGGAAACCAATGGATAAACCTTATATTCAGGTTGCAACCAATGAAGTTGAAGTAAATGAATGGAAGCATGCAAAACTTGCTAGTTGGATATTGATTTTTGCTTTCATTACACTTTACACGGTTTTCTCTCCACTAGGTTTAACCTCTGAAACAGGTTCATGGTTGAAAGTAGCCCTCACTATTTCAGGTAGTATGTTGCTGCTCTATTTTGTTTATAACAGCATCAAAAAAGTATTAGCCAATAAATCCACAGCGGATCCCATTAAGACTAAAAGCATCAATGCAGCATCATAGATAGAACAATAAAGGGGGCCATATTATCAGGCTCCCTTTTATCAATATAGAAGTAGGATTTCCCATGAAAAAACCAAATATAATTTTAATCATGACTGATACACAAGCCACTAACATGGTCGGTTGTTACAGTGGTAAAGCGCTGAATACAAATAATATAGACCAGCTTGCAAGTGAAGGTATTCAGTTTAACTCAGCTTATACGTGCTCACCGGTTTGTACGCCTGCTCGAGGCGGATTATTTACTGGTATATATTCCAATCAATCCGGCCCTTGGACAAATAATATTGCACCGGGGTTAAATATTAGAAACATGGGCCATCATTTTAAACATGCAAATTATAAAACCTGTTATATCGGCAAATGGCATTTAGATGGCCACGATTACTTTGGAACGGGTGTTTGCCCGCCAGAATGGGATGAAGAGTTTTGGTATGAAGGTGCTAATTACTTGGCTGAATTAAGTGATAAAGAAATAGATCTGTGGCGCAATGGTCTTAATTCCGCAGCGGAATTAAGGGCTAATAATATCACCGCTGAATTTACTTGGGCGAACCGTATAAGCAATCGTGCTGTTGATTATATTAATCGTCGTGAACAGGAAAAAGACCAACCCTTTTTGATGGTACTGTCATACGATGAACCACACCACCCTTTCACTTGCCCACCAGAATATGTTGATAAATATGAAGACTTTGCCTATGACTTAGGTAAAAAAGCCTTTGATACTTTAGAAAAAAAACCTATACATCATAAGCTGTGGAGTGATGCGATGCCTTCACCTGTAGGGGAAGATGGGCAATATCGTCATCCACTTTATTTTGCTTGCAATGACTATGTTGATGATGAAATTGGGCGAGTTATTAAACATCTTGATCAATCTGAGCTAGACAATACATGGATTGTCTATACCTCTGATCACGGAGAAATGATGGGAGCACATAAGTTAGTGAGTAAAGGTGCTGCTATGTATGACGACATCACTAACATCCCTTTAATTATTCGTCCCCCCTCTTCTGATAGAGCACTTGATGCGAGTGCAAAAGTCATTAATACGCCTGTCAGTCACATCGATATTTTGCCAACGCTAATGATGCTAGCAGGCATCACTCCACCTGAAATCTTACCTGGTGAAAACTTATTATCGATTAATGATCAACTCAATATCACACGCGGCGTGATGGTAGAGTTTAATCGTTATGAAATTGAACACGATAGTTTTGGTGGTTTTATTCCTGTGCGTTGTTGGGTTAATAACGATTATAAATTGGTGCTTAATCTACTCACAAGCGATGAACTATACGACAGAAAAAACGATCCAGATGAGTTAAATAATCTTATTACATCGCCAAAACATGAAGTGATTCGTGACCAAATACATGATACTTTATTAGCCTATATGGATACTATTCGAGACCCTTTCAGAAGCTATCAATGGGCGGTAAGACCCTGGAGAAAAGGTATTGAGGCAAATTGGATGGGGGCTTTTAGACCCAAACCACGCGATGGGTTTTCTAAAGTAGTACGAGATTACGATACTGGCATGCCCACACAAGGTGTCAAAGTGGAAGATAAAAAACAAAAGTTCTAAACGACTATTTAATTTATGCCTAAGTGACTTCCAAATAAAGCTTGGGCATATAAAATATATTTTAATAATGTGTTTATTATTACTCGAGTAATTTTATGAAATGGATCAAGCAAGGCAACGCACCTGACTACCGGTTCTCTTTAGCCAACGAACGTACCTTTTTGGCGTGGATCAGAACCTCACTGGCTTTTTTAGCCGCAGCCATTGGCTTAGATCAGTTAGCCCCTAATTTAGCCTCTCCAGCAATCAGAGAAATGCTTTCTTTAGCGCTGTGTTTATTTGCCGCCCTGATAGCGCTTTATGCTTATTTACGTTGGGTCGCAAATGAAAAAGCAATGCGTCAGAATACAGACCTGCCATATACTAAAATTTTGCGCTTAGTGAGTATCTTCATGACTCTTATTGCTTGCGCCATAATATTGATGATCAGCAATGCCATTTAGCCGTATATCAAGACGTCATGACGACCCAGGATTACAGCCTGAAAGAACCTCATTATCATGGTACCGAACGTTATTTTTAATCGTCGGTGTCTCGATGTTATTTCTAAGGTTAGGATTTATTAAAAATGACCTTATTTTAGTCGCTGGTAGTATTATTTTATTACTCTGTAATATTGGTGTTTGCATCTATGCCTACAAACGGAACCTATTCGATGAAAGAAGTACAGTACTCACTTCTTACGGCTCAGTGATAGTTAAAAAAATGATCTGTTTTGCGATCATCTTCAGTGCGCTTGTATTCGCATTATCAATCATTATGTCTAGTTATAATCGTATATTTGAATCGTACCTGATCTAGATAAATTGCGTCGAATGAACTGTTGAATGAGTCAGACAATAACCCCAGCTATTTATATGAAGGTTACAAACACTTCTTTAATCATTACCCCTGAACATGAAAACAATGAGCAGCTTAATGCCAATTCCCCCCTATCTTTATTAATGAAAAGACTAAAACAATAAGTAGGTCATAAGCTACTGCTTTAAATAGGTATCGACTTCCCCCATAAATATGGTTATGTATCAATTTTTTACCGGGTGTTGCAATTAGTTGACTACTAATAATCGGTCAACTCAATAGCCAATATGACTGCTATTCCACAAAGAACTTTTCTAACATCGGATTTCATGTCCGTTACCATTCTAAATACAAATTCAGCAAGCCATGAAATAAACCAATTTGAGGCATTTAAATGAAAATCTAACAGCTTAATCCAGACGTTAGACCTATTCATAACATCAAGAAAGATACTTCTATCATTACTGCCATTACTTATTTTTATCTCTAAACGTGTTTTAGGTTATGGCTAGTTTAAGCCGTTTCATGGTTATTAATATCCAAAATAAAGATACAAATTAGTGAGATATTCATCAACATTTTATTGAAAAAATTCACCATACTGCCCTCTCTACAAGGGGAACTTTAGATGTTAAAAAAACCTAATATACTTATTTTCATGACTGATCAGCAGCGTGGTGATACGTTAAATAATCAAGATATTTTCATGCCTAATACTCGTGAATTAATGGCAGGTGGTATTCACTTTAACAATACCTATTGTCCATCTCCACATTGTTGCCCTTCTCGTGCATCTTTTTTTACAGGCTTATACCCCACTCAACATGGAGTTTGGAATAATGTTTGTGTGCAGAATGCACTTTCTCGTGGTTTAAATGCAGGTAGTGAGTTATTCAGTGATTATCTCAAAGAGCAAGATTACTCACTGTATTTTGCTGGTAAGTGGCATGTCTGTTTTGATACAGGCCCTGAAGATTACGGCTATGAAGAATTATTAGTCACTTGTAATAAAGAGCAAAAGAATGACGTTACTAATGATGCAATGTCTCCAGGTTGGGATATGTACAAAGCGATTGCTAATGAACCAGCATCAATTCGTAAAGAAGGTGAAATTAAACGTCCTGGTTATCCAGAATACATACATTATGGCATTGATGAAAACCCCTTTAATGACCGAGGAATAGTTGACTCTGCAATAGAAAAACTCAAACAAATTCGCGAATCAAATACAGAAAAACCTTGGTCAATGTACATAGGTACTTTAGGCCCACATGACCCTTACTTTGTACCACAAGCATTTTTGGATATGTATGCGAATTATGAGGTCAAGTTAAGTGAAATTCATGATGATTTTATGCTTGATAAACCCTTTTACAATCGCAAAGTAAGATGTCTTTTTGATCAACTTAGTGTCCTTGAAAAGAAAGATGCAATTCGTCATTACATGGCATTTTGCACCTATGAAGATTATCTATTAGGACTGGTACTCACGGAGTTAAAACAACATCCTGACTTCGATAATACCTTGATCTTAGCCACTAGCGATCACGGTGATTACAATGGGGAGCATGGGCTTTGGTGCAAAGGCCTACCGGCATTTAAAGGCGCATACCACATACCCGCCGTTGCTTATTGGAAAAATGGCATTGAAAATCCAGGCCGAGTCTGCGAGCAACTTGTTTCATTAACAGACTTTGCCCCTACCTTTTTAGAGGTCGCAGGCACGCAATTCAAACATCCCGTTGTTGGTAATAGTTTAGCGTCACTGTTTAAAGAAAATGAGCAGGCTCAGTATCGAGAGTTCTTATTTACTCAAACTAACGGTAATGAGCTTTACTGCACTCAACGCAGTGTTTTTAACCTCCATTGGAAACTTGTACATAACCCATTAGACACCGATGAATTGTATGACCTCAACAATGACCCTAATGAATTGTGTAACCGTATCAACGATCCAAAACTTGATCAGATCAAAAAAGATCTGCATCAACAACTTTGGCAATTTGCCGCTAGCGTAGACGATCAGAATATAAACCCTTATATCATGGTTGGTATGGCCGAATATGGCCCCGCTATCGCTTATCAGAAATAAAAAGGAAGCATTAAAATGAATACATGGACTCTATTAAGTTTTATTGGTTTTACAGCACTCGTTGCCATTATTTCGTATATAGCAACAAAAAAAGAAGATTTAAAATCCAGTGATGGGTATTTTCTCGGTGGACGAAGCCTGACAGGCATTTCAATTGGTTTTTCTATTTTGCTAACCAACTGGTCTGCGGAGCAATTAATTGGTCTTAATGGCCAAGGCTTTAGTGTTGGTTTATCTAACATGGGTTGGGCAGTGACATCTGCCATTGCTTTTGTATTAATGGCTTGTGTGTTTTTGCCTATGTTCATTCGCAAAGGGATCACCACTATTCCCGACTATATAGAAGACCGATTTGGGCCTACAGCACGTAATGTGATTGCTTGGTGTATTTTGGTTAATATGGCAGCAGTGGCATTACCTTCGGTGGTTTATGCTGGTGCATTAGGCCTTAGTAAAATTTTTGATGTTTCCTCTCTATTCGGCATTTCAGATTCAAGTGCACTGATCATCTCTATTATTTTTATTACTATTATCGGTGGGTTCTACGCCATTTTTGGCGGCTTAAAAGCAGTTGTTGTTTCGGATACGGTCAACGGTATTGGCTTTTTTATAGGCAGCATTCTAGTACTCATATTAGCATTGCGAGCATTAGGCGCTGGTGACGCAGGTGATGGATTAGTTGAACTTGTCACTAAAGAACCACAAATGCTTAATGCCGTTAGTTCTCCTAAGGTGAATGTGCCTTTTGGAGCTATTTTTACTGGCATGCTATTAATGAACATTTATTTTGCTTGTACAAATCAAGTTATCATTCAACGAGCACTTGGTGCTAAAAGCTTAGCTGAAGGGCAAAAAGGGGTATTAATAGCCGGCATTATTAAGATTATTAGTATATTCATTTTAATTGTACCTGGTATTGCAGCTTACCACCTTTATGGCTCTGAAAATATTCGCCCAGATGAAGCCTACCCGCTATTAATTAATCGCCTGTTACCTGAAGCCGTGGTCGGTTTTTTTGGTGCCGTTCTTTTTGGTGCAATTATTTCAACTTTCAATTCAACCATTAACTCTTGCTCTACTATCTTTGCGGTTAATATTTATAAGCCATACCATAAAGGAAAAATGGATCCGGCAAAATGTATTACTGCCGGTAAATGGTTTGGTGCAGGCTTGGCTTTATTCGCAGCTATATGTGCACCGTTTATAAAATTTGCACCGCAGGGTTTATATATGTTCATGCAAGAATTCAATGCATTATTTACTATCCCTATGCTGTTAATGATTTTGGTTGGTATGGTATCTAAACGCGCTAGTTCAACGGCGACTATTTCCGGTATGTTGACCTACATGGCTCTATATTTATTCTTCCGCTTTGGTTATACAGGTTGGGATTTACATTTCTTGCATAAAACTGCCATCTACTTTGGTTGTGGTTTACTGGTCACCGCTGTTATCACTTATTTGCACCCTGCTGAAATTGTTAAAAGAAGAGTTCAAGAAGCTCCTGTTAATATTCAAAACTGGAAACATCTTCGTCTAGCATCAGTGGCTACGACAGTATTAATGGTCGCAACTTATGCCGTCGCTTCTCCAATCGGCGTTGTTGCACCTATTGAGGAGATCCCTGGTAATTTAATGATTATTTTATTCGCTTCTCTATTCAGTACTTGGGCGATTAATACTGTTATTAAAAGATATTGTGATAATAAAGCCAATAGTATTTTTGAAAGTGGCCCTAAAGAGGAATTAATAAAACAAGTTTAACCCTGAGTTAAGGGTGGCCACATTACTTTTGTGATGTGGCCTTTTTTGTTTGAAAATCATACTTACACTGAACTAATGGGATAAGTCTCATTAATACCCTATTCATTCAAGATGTACATAACCACAACTCATGGTGTGAACTGTTCCTAGGCACTGTATCACTGCAAACAAAGGTGAAGTATCTAAGGGATATATACTATTATTATGGGTTTAAGCCCATAAGCGAGCCAGTACGCTTACTTTCATGCATCTCTACGTTATACAATATTTTTTAATACTTTTTGACCTTTATTTAGAACTGCTGTTTAGAACAATTATTTTGCTCCTATGATTCATAGTCTAGGAATAATAGAAGTTAGCCTTGTTATAATTCAGGCGTTTACAGGAATGAATATGGAAAAACTCTTATTACATTTTAAAGAAGCGGCTTTACAGGCCTCTATTTCTCAAGCAAGTATTGAGCTAGGGGTTAGCCAACCTGCTATCAGCAAAAGTATTAAGCTATTAGAAGCTCGTTACCAGACCTCATTATTTGAACGTAAAGCTAGAGGTGTAACATTGACTCCTGCTGGTAGAATATTACTTGATCGCGTGCAGCGAATAGAAAATGAATTAGTCGCCATAACACAAGAAATCAAAGCGTTAGATCATCAAAAAACAATCTTAAAAATTGGTGCAGGAAGTGCTTGGGAAGGCCCTATTTGTAATTTTTTACCCAACTTTTACTTAAAATATCCACATGTAAGAATAGAGGTGCAGTCTAATACTATTTATCAGCTTATTCCTGCCCTACTTAATGATGAAATTGAGTTAGCTTTTGGTGGCGAAGATGGCGCATCTTTGGTTAAAAATAATGAACTCAGCTTCACGCCTATGATGAAAAGCCGCATGTGTATTATGGCGAATAAGAATCATCCCCTAGCACAAGGCCAAATATGCGACCTCGAAATGTTAACTCAATACCCTTGGGTAGCTTTTCAAAATTCTAAAGTCATGTTGGATCATCTTAATCAGCAGTTAGACCTAGAGCGAATAAGACCTGTTAACTTCATTTTACAAACTGATTTTCTACAAATGGCCTTAACTATGGTTAAACACAGCGATGCATTAATGTGTATTTCCAACCGTCAACTTAATCAATATAACCAGTCTGATATTACAGAAGTACGCATTAAAGAACCGATTTGGCACTATCACCTTGGTGTTTGGTCAAAGTCTCCTAAATATCGCAGTCAGACAGCTTTAGATTTTATTGAAGAGATAATCAAGCATGTATAAAAAACGGACTTCAAAATCGTACTTTTAGTCGCACATCCGTTTCATATTAAGAACACTTTTCATTGCTGCATCTATTCGCATAAACTCTGCACGCCGCCCTATCAAGCCGAACAACATACCTTGATTTCGGGATATTGATACAAAGGCTCAGCCGAGAGGCAGCATTTACTTGTCATAAGATTTAAATCGGTTGTTACCTGTATCAATGCATATTACGTGCAATTGCAATCCCATCTTTAAGTGTTCGAGAGAATTGTAATTTACGTGGTTTAAAGCGAATACCAGCACGTCGTAATTTCAACACCATACGCGGCTGCAGATTATTAATCACTAAGCCTATCTGCTGTTTATCAAGACTTTCTTTAATCGATTCAATAGCAATAATCGCACTCATATCCAGCATAGTAACTTCGGACATATCGAGTATGATGACACGAAGATTTGGTGTGACAATTGAAATACTTTGCAATGCTTTTTGCGCTGACCCAAAAAATAATGAACCGTTAATATCATAGATAACAATGCTGTCAGAGAGATCATCATAAACTTCATGATTTTTCTCGACTCGCGAGGTATCTGTCAGAGTAATACTTCGGCGAATAAACAACATCGCAGCTAAACCAATTCCAACGGCCACTGCAATGGTCATATCAAAAAGTACCGTCAGAACAAAACATAAAATAAGTACAATAACATCGTCTTTAGGTGCAACTTTAACCGTACGGATGAAATGTTTCGCTTCACTCATATTCCATGCAACCACTAATAATAATGCCGCCATCGATGCCATGGGGATATAAGCTAACAAAGGTGTCAATGCGAGTATTGAGCCAAGAATAAATAAACCATGAACGACAGCAGCAAGAGGGATCGTACCGCCTGCTTTGATATTTGCCGCCGTACGAGCTATTGCAGCGGTTGCTGGAATACCACCAAATAATGGCGCAATCATGTTACCAATACCTTGACCGATAAGTTCATCATTTGGGTTATGTTTCTTGCCAGACATCCCGTCAGCGACTACTGCACATAACAAAGACTCAAGCGAACCTAATATCGCAATAGTGATCGCGGCAGGTAAAAGCATTTTGATAAGGTCAAAGCTGATGCCAATTGGCTGACCATCTGCATTTGGTAAATTCCATGGCCATTCAAAAGCAGGTAAAATAGCAGGAATACCATCACCGGTTATGCCGTTTATATCATAGTGAAATCGACTGCCAATAGTAGCAACGGAAAAGTCCGCATAAAAGTATTGGAACCCCCAAGCAGTAATAGAGCCAACAAGCAGTGCAATCAGATGCCCTGGTACTTTTGAGTGTACTCGAGGCCACAACAATAAAATGGCAATGGTAAGCCCACCGATGAAAAATTCTTGAAAATTGATCGTTGGCAATGAATAGATAATTAAAGAGAGTTTTTCAAGATAATCCCCTTCAAATGTCGCAATGCTCAGCCCTAAAAAATCTTTTATTTGTAATGTGCCTATAACAACACCAATACCCGCTGTAAATCCAATAATAACCGGGTAGGGAACAATCTCAATAAGCTTTCCAAGCTTACCGACCCCCATCAAAATTAAAAAGATACCCGCCATAAATCCACTGATCAACAATCCCCCGATTCCAAATTGATGAACAATTGGTAACAAGACAACCACAAAGGCGGCTGTAGGTCCTGATATATTTACTTTTGAGCCGCCACAAACAGCAATAAAAAGACCGGAAATAATAGCGGTATATAATCCATGTTGGGGGGGGACACCACTGGCAATAGCTAATGCCATAGAGAGAGGCAAGGCAATAACGCCTACGGCTAACCCCGCTAATACATTTGCTTGAATATCAAAAAGTGTCGGTTTGCTCGAAATAGATTTTTTTAATGCAGAAAACAAGATGTGCTCACTTATAGGCTCTAACGATAAAATTGGATCTTACTCTTTCATCTTGTATTTCTCAATAATTCATAAAAAAATAGAAGTTAAACTGAGTTATTATTTTTAAAATAAGTACTGAAATTATGAAATTCTTTAAATATTATTAATTGTTATCTTTATTAAATTAGAGGGAAATGTTTTAGCATTCTCGTGGAGCTGTGTTTCTTAATAGAAATGGAGGTAGTTGATAGAAATGGAGGTAGTTGCGTGCATAATTTTAATCAATATGGATCGCTTGTCTTTAATCGAACTAGTTTGATAATACCTGTTATTAACATTATCTTAAGAGCTTGTTTTACCTTACTCAGAAGAAGATATTGATGAGCATGAGCGCGATGCTTTAAAAAATTTTGAGACACCTCTATGATGAGCGACTCAAGATCATATTCCTAGCATCCGTTTACCCCCTGCAGCTTATTGATTTTTGCGTCTTCATGTTAATGATTATATCGCCTGAATAACGCTTTTACAGCAGAAACAAAAACAGCGCTAAAAAGCGCTGTTTTTTATTACTTTCCTTACTAGGAACTCTACTGAGGAGTTAAAGCCCTAGTTTAGCTAGCTCTTTTTCTACTACTGCAACAGGTAGTGGAATATAACCATCTTTTTTCACTATGCCTTGGCCCTGCTCAGATAACATTAGCTTAATGAACTCAGCTTGTAGCGGTGAAAGTGGTTTGTTTGGGTGCTTGTTAACATAAACGTATAGGAAACGAGAGAGTGGGTATTTACCACTGATTGCATTTTCCATGCTCGCTTCAACAAATGGGCCGCCTTTCTTAGATAAAGCTACGGCTTTAACGCCGGCTACTTTATAACCAATACCAGAGTAACCGATAGAATTTAAAGAAGAAGCGACAGATTGAACAACTGATGCTGAACCTGGCTGCTCATTAACAGAGTTTTTAAAGTCACCCTTACATAATGCTTTTGACTTAAAGTAACCGTAAGTGCCAGATACAGAGTTACGTCCAAATAATTGAATATCTTTACCAGACCAGCTACCTTCTAGGCCAACATCAGCCCAGCGAGTTGCATTTTTGTCATTACCACATTTTTGTGTAGAGGAGAAAATCGCATCAACCTGTTTGATTGACAAACCTTTAATTGGGTTATCTTTATTAACAAATACTGCCAGTGCATCGATTGCAACACGTACTTGAGTTGGCTTGTAACCGTAACGCTTCTCGAATGCTTCTATTTCTTTAGACTTCATTTTACGGCTCATTGGACCGAACTGAGAAGTACCTTCTGTAAGAGATGGTGGCGCAGTTGAAGAGCCTGCAGCTTGAATTTGAATGTTAATATTTGGGTATTGGCGTTTAAATTCTTCAGCCCAAAATGTCATCATGTTTGCTAATGTATCAGAACCAACAGATGAAAGGTTGCCAGAAATACCGCTTACTTTAGTGTAAGTTGGCAAAACATGATCTGCTGCAAGAACAGGCGTTGAAATTAATGACGCAGTACCTAAAGTAACCGCTGCTGCTAACATTTTAAGTTTCATTCAAAACTCCATTTTCTACTAAGTTAATTTTTATGATTTGTATTTCATTAATTATTTAACAAAATATTCATTACGCTTCGTAGCGATGTTGCTTAATATGCAGCTTTAATGTGACACTTTGATTACAAGTGAATTATTTTATTCATTTTTTATTCATTGTTTTATGGGTAGAAACAAAAAAGGCTTATTACATTTAAGTAATAAGCCCTTTAAATCATAACGTTAACTATCTTAAATTATTTTTTATTAACGCTAAGTCTGCGTATTAATATTAACGGTAAAGCAAATATCCATAACCAAAAACTTGCACCACCGCTGCGCTCGTAAGAAGTCTCACTATCAACCAACGCTTCAGATTCCCAACAGTTTGGGCTGTTATCAGGCTCTGAAGTTAAGTCAGGTGTTAATTTCACCATTATCTGTGATGCATTAGTTTTATTGGTATAGTCGTCAATACTGTCGTATTGATAACCTTGAGCCAAAATCACGCCGTTATCATTAATCGCCGTTGCACTTTGTAAACGAATTAACGGATGTGTAACCACACCATCAGCATCCGCGCTGCACAGCAAATCTTCTAAGAACCAACTATCACCGCTGGTTTTATCATATAAAAATGCACTTTGTGTGCGAGAATTACCACCTGAAACAGGAGCCGTTTGGTCATAGGCATCGGCTTTACCGACAATCAGCCCCTTGTTATTCATATCATAACCCTGGCTATTCGCTCCGACTTTAGAAGCACTGTCGCCAGCTAAACGTTGTTTAGTTGATAATACTTTTTTATTTTCCAATGGCTCGTCAATACTTTTATTGTCGATATCATAAATAAACATTTCTATAGGTTTATTTACGTTTGTAGATGATGAGTATTGTCGATTACCCATTACGATATTATCGTCGGTAATCGTTTGAGCCCATGAGCTATAGTAAGTATCATCATCGTCATAATCACCACTACCATCATAACTTTCATCTGTTGCTGATGTTATTGCTGTTGGTTCCCCATAAACACCGTCGTCACTAGGAGTCATGATAATCGCACGTTGACGCGCACCTACATCACTATCTGAGTATTCATATGATGAAACACCGACCGCAATCCCAGCACTGTTAATGTCTAACGCCACTGCACTGTATGTCGCGTTACTGCCTTCGTTTGTTGTATTATCATCTAACCATTTTGTTGCCAGAGCAAAACCTGTTATTTCAGTTTCAGTCCCGGTGTATTCCCAAGCCCAAGCTTGTGTATCAAAACCAGGGCAATAAACAAGGTCATTGAGAGTATCAACCTCATCGATATCACCGCTGCTATAACAAAGGTCAAAATTATCAGTATCATCATCACCGCCAGATAAAGACTTACTGCTGCTACCTATAATTAGCGTTTTAGTGATTTGCTTAGGGGCCGTGCCATAAGTCACATCACGCATTTTATAAGCACTAGTAAAACCACCATCTGTATCAAAGTCAGGCATTAATGAAACCGATGCTGTGCTGGTACTCGCATCAGTGATAAAACCACGACGCACAAAGTCACGTGTTGCATCTGATGCGTAAGGCGCAGAGCCATATCCGACAGCAAAACTGCCACTTAATAAACTAGAATCTACAACATCTGTTACTTTAACATCGGTATCGCTGCCAAAACCTTCGATATTAATATTACTGGTTGCACCGAAGAAATAACTACTTGGATCAGCATTACCAGCATCAATATCAAACATTGCATTACGCCAAGCTTGATAACCATTTTCAAAACTTAAATCCGCACTACTTTCACTACCTTCAAATGCAAAATCACAAATATCATCATCATAAAAACAGGTTTGATTAAAGGTAAAAGGCAATCCTAAGTCGATATCTTGATCTAGTTGCGCTTTGAAAGCGTAAGCTGCAAATAAACTGCCTTCTTCAGTAATAGCTGACGGGAATGGGCCTATAATACTGCCGTCTGTATCAACAGATAATATTTCAACACTATAATAAGGTGTTGTCGTCGCGGCCCAGGCACTGCTTGCAGATAACAGGGCGATAATTGAGATACTTTTTGTGTATTTCATGTAAACATTACTCTCCGTTTTGTAACTCGTCCAATTCTTCCCAACGTGCAAAAGCGGTGTCTAGCTTCTCTTCCGTTTCAGCCAATAGCGCTAAGAATTGGTCGGCTTCTTTTTTATCTTTAGTAAAAAACTCAGGCGTATTAATGGTTTCTTGTAATGTGCCTACTTGCTCTTCTAATTGTTCTAGTAAAGCTGGTAAACCGTCTAATTCAAGTTGAATTTTATATGACAATTTTTTCTTTTTAGCAGGCGCTTTAGACACCGTTTTTTCAACAGCCTGTGTTGATTTTTTTTCTTTAACGTTATTGTCTTTAAAGCTATTGTCTTTAACGTTAATGCCTTTATCGTTAGCCACCGACGCTTCACTTTGCGCTTTATGACGCACAGCATCACTGTAACCACCAACAAATTGTTGAATATTACCATTGCCATCAAAGAACCAAGTGTGTGTTACTGTGTTATCAACAAAGCTACGGTCATGGCTCACTAATAATAAGGTGCCTTGGTAATTTGCTAATAACTCTTCTAATAACTCCAGCGTTTCGACATCAAGATCATTGGTCGGTTCATCTAAGATCAAGAAATTACTTGGTTTTAAGAATATTTTGGCTAATAAAAGACGGTTTTTCTCTCCACCTGATAATGCTTTAACCGGCGTACGCGCGCGATCTGGGTGGAACAAGAAATCTTGTAGGTAACCTAAAACATGGCGTTTATTACCATTGATTTCTACTTCTTGTTTCCCTTCTGCAAGGTTATCAACCACGGTTTTCTCAGGATCTAATGCATCGCGGTATTGGTCAAAATAAGCCACTTCTAACTTAGTACCACATTTTACCGTACCTTGATCCGGTTCAAGATTACCTAGTAACAATTTAAGTAATGTACTTTTACCACAGCCATTTCGGCCCACTAGTGCAATTTTATCACCACGCATGATCGTGGTTGAAAAGTCACGCACAATACGTAAATCATCGTAACTGTAAGTTAAGCCTTCAGTTTCAAAGATAATTTTACCTGAACGTGCTGCTTCATCGACAATAATTTTGGCTTTGCCTTGTACATTCGTTCGCTCTGACCGCTCTTGGCGTAATGATTTAAGCGCACGAACACGCCCTTCATTACGAGTTCGACGCGCTTTAATACCTTGACGGATCCAGGTTTCTTCAATGGCTAATTTACGGTCAAATTCTGCATTTTGTTCATCTTCAACACGTAATGCTTCTTCTTTAGCAATTAAGTAATCTTCATAACCACCAGGCCATGAGCTTAACTTACCACGGTCAATATCAACAATACGGGTTGCTAAACGACGAATAAATTCACGGTCATGACTGATAAAAACAATAGAGCCTTGGAATGACATTAAAAATTGCTCAAGCCATTCAATAGTCCCGACATCTAAATGGTTAGTCGGTTCATCCAATAATAATAAATCAGGGTCATTCACTAACGCTTTAGCCAGTGCGACTTTACGTAACCAACCACCGGATAATTGATCCAATGTAATTTCAGGATCAATGGCTAAACGGTCTAAGATTTGGTTGATTTTCGAATCTAATTGCCACGCATTAAGTTGGTCAATTTGTTCCTGTAAGCGTTGTAATTTATTCATTGCTTTTTCACTGCAGTCTTCAGCAATGATATGCAATTGTTCATGGTATTGACTCAACACCACACCCGCATTTTCCATGCCTGATGCGACAAAGTCATAGGCACTCATGGTGCTTGCCGTTGGTGGATCTTGCTCAAGACGTGCGATTTTTACATCGTTATTGATTAATAACGAACCATCGTCTAATTGAATACGACCATCAAGGACTTTTAACAGTGTCGATTTACCCGCACCGTTTCTTCCTACTAAACAAACTCGCTCGTTTGGTTCAATAACTAAATTTGATTTATTTAATAATGCACCACCGCCAAAAGCCAGTTCTGCGTTATGTAATGTTAATAATGCCACGGTTATTCACTCTTTATTAGGTGATAAGAATTGTTCGATTTGAGATAACGTAAAAGGCCAATCAAGATGTTGGCCTTTTGCATTTTCTAATACTGGAATACGAATACCAAATGAATCTACCAAGTGTTGCTCGCTAATGATATCGACTAACACATAGTCAACTTGGCATTGCGTTAACAATGCAATTGCTTGCTCACAAAGATGGCAGCCATCGGTATGATATAAAACAGGTAAACTCATTTTTAATTGTCTATTACTTATAATTTGTTAACTATGCTTGGTCAGTAACCAACACTGGTGGATTTTATCATTACCTTTAAAATCTTCAGGGATGGATGCTTTACTAATATCTTTGACATAAAAACCAAGTGCTTTGATCGCTTCAAGGTCAAGTTTAAACCCGCGTTTGTTATTCGAGAAAATAATCTCCCCGTTTGGATTAACACGCTCACTCGCTGATGTTAATAACGCAACATGGTCATCTTGAACATCAAACACATCACTCATACGTTTAGAGTTTGAGAAGGTAGGTGGATCAATAAAAATAAGGTCATACATTTCATGTGCATGTTGTAACCATTTAATACAATCCTGTTGAATAAATTCATGCTTACCTTGAATGCCATTTTCAGTAAAATTCTCTTGGCCCCAATTTAGGTAAGTATTAGACATATCAACACTAGTTGTTGATTTAGCGCCACCTAATGCCGCATGAACAGAAGCGGTTGCTGTGTAACAAAATAGGTTTAAGAAATCTTTGCCCTTGGCCATATTACCAATACGTAAACGTGTTGGACGGTGATCCAAAAACAGACCAGTATCTAAATAATCTTGTAAATTTACAATCAGTTTTGCAGGCCCTTCTTGCACCACTAAACGTTGTTTTTTACTGTCTAATTTTTCATATTGTTGGCGTCCTTTTTGACGCTCACGCACTTTGATGATTAATTGGTCATCGGTTAAATCTAATAAATAACGCGTAGTTGAAACGATATCTAAGAAACGACGACGTACTTTCTGTGCATCAATTTCTTTAGGAGCGCGGTATTCTTGAATAATTAAATATTCGTTATAACGGTCAATGGCCACATTATATTCAGGTAAATCAGCATCATATAAACGGTAACATTGAATATCTTCGCGTTTAGCCCATTTGTCTAAACGTTTCATATTTTTTAATAAACGGTTAGCAAAGTCTTCCGCATAGATAGCAGGCTTAATTTGCTTAACTGCTTTAAATACGATTTCAGATTCAGATTCTTCAGCCATCGGGAATTCTTGAGTTGGTGTGATCGTGCCCCAAGGATTATCATCTGTTGATTCTTTATAAACAACTTCAGCAGCTTTTGCTTGCTTCCCTTGTTTAGGTTGTTTAACTGGTTTAGCCGCTTCTTCAACAATAGCCGCGCCTTCAACAACACGTTTAGGAGAGATTCGGTAATTTTTAAGCACACATTCAATCGGTCCATTAAAGAACTTATAGCTTCTTGCTGCGCGCATTCCTAAACAGCTCAGTAGTTCAGTATCCATTGCAAACATGCTCAGATTCCAACCAGCAAAAGCTTCTTTAAAATGATGACCTAACTCTGTATACAAACTAATGGTGTCACTAAACCCGCCTAAACGTTCACCGTATGGTGGATTTGAAATGACTAATCCGGTGCTTAATTCTTCCGGTGGTAATACTTTTTTAGCATCTTGAACGCTGAATTCAATTAACTCTGCAACCCCAGCACGTTGTGCATTTTGGCGTGCGATGCTAATCATATCTTTACTTAAATCAGAGGCATAAAAACGTGTAGTGCAATCTTTAACGGCACGTTTAGCATAAACCTGAGCTGTCGTTTTTAATGTTTTCCACGTTTCAGCATCGTGTTTTTTCCAATGTTCAAAACCAAATGTTTCACGTAAAGAACCTGGAGCAATATTCAACGACATCATTGCAGCTTCAATAATAAGCGTACCCGAACCACACATTGGATCTAATAACGCTTCGCCTTCCCAGCCACTGCGTTTAACAATACCCGCCGCCAAGGTTTCACGTAATGGAGCTTCACCAGCGATAGTACGGTAACCACGCAGATGCAATGGAGAGCCAGAAAGGTCAATATAGATAGAGGCTTTATCTTTGTATAAACGACCATTGAAACGAATATCGGCATCGCGTTTTTCAACATTAGGACGTTCATCGAATTTTTTACGAAAACGATCCACAATCGCATCTTTAATTTTTAATGCGCCAAACTGTGTATTACGAATTTCGTCATTACTACCAGAGAAATCAATTGAGAATGTTTTATCTACATCAAAATGTGATTCCCAAGGAATGTTGCTACACCCAAGGTATAAATCCATTGGGTCGATCACTTTGAATTCACTTAATTTAAGTAAAACACGAGATGCAAAACGAGACCATAAACACACTTGGTAACCTTGCTCTAATGAACCGTCAAAGCTAACACCACCAGCAATTTGCTTAGTATTTTCAATACCAAGTTCTTTAAGTTCTACTTCTAATAAAGGCGCAAGCCCTTTCGCGGTGGGGATAAAATAACTGAACATAGACGCTCTCATGCAATTGTTGAATAAAAAAATAGGGCATATTATACCTTGCAAACTGTATTATCCCTATGGAATTTTACGCCTTTATGGTGTGTGACTAAAAATAAAAAACGCCTCAAAATAGAAGCGTTTTTTAATGGTTATTGAGTGCGGAAATGAACTTATTTATTCAATAAATATTTGATACGTGTTTTTAATATATCCGTTGCGATACGATTTTTTCCACCACGTGGAATGATGATATCGGCGTGTTGCTTTGATGGTTCAATAAATTGTAAAAACATCGGTCTTACTGTTTTTTTGTATTGTGACATCACTGAATCTAATGTTCTTCCACGCTCCATAATGTCGCGTGTTAAACGGCGCATTAAACAAATATCTAATGGTGTATCGATAAAAATACTAGCATCAATTTGGTTGCGTAATGTTGAATCTGTTAGTAATAAAATACCTTCAATGATAATAATTTTTTTAGGAGATAAGTTAATCACTTCATCGGTACGGGTATGTTCGGTGTAACTATAAACGGGAATTTCAACAGATTGGTTATTTTGCAGTAATTTTATATGCTGGCTTAATAACTGATGGTCAAAGGCTTTTGGGTGATCGTAATTAGTTTGTACACGTTCTTCCATAGGCATGTGAGATTGATCTTTATAATATGCATCTTCAGAAATGATGCCTATTTGATCGGTGCCTAATTCTTGACGAAGCTCATTACAAATAGTATGTGCAATTAAACTTTTCCCTGAAGCTGAAGCTCCTGCAATTGCGATAACGACACAGTGATTTTTATTCAAAATTGACCTTCATAAAATTAATTAAATGATAGAAATATAAAATAGTATAGCGTTGAAATGGCAACCTACAATAATGCCCTTAACTTATTTTAATAATGATTTAAAACAGGTTAAGGGCAAAATATAAATTCTATTAACGCTAGGTTTGTAAATGTTTACTGTTTACTAGCAAAACGATTAATAAAATAAGCAATGATTGAACCACAGACTAACCCACCGATATTGGCCACCATATCCAACCATTCACCATATCGATTAACATAAGGCTGTATTAACTCAATGCTTCCACTTAACAGTACATATAAAATAAAAACAACCACCCAATTATTCGGTCTTTTTAACATTAATGGCAAAACCAAAACACTGTATGCAATAAAATGATGGGTTTTATCACTGCCCGGTACGCCCGGTAAACTGGGTAAAGGAGATAATGACAGCGAAGCTATTATCGCGACTAACAATAACGATAGTGCTATCCAATATTTTCTTATTAACTGTAATAGATAGTTCATAAAATAGTATGGGCCTTGTTGCTCAAATCTAAGTTAATGTATTAAGTCATTGTCTCAGCTAATTCACTTAGCAGCTTATGCTGATGCTCTGTTAATTCCGTTGGCGTTGGGATCACAACGGTGTAAATTAAATCACCAATATGGTCACTATTCATGGATTTAACACCGCGTCCTTTAATTCTGAATTTACGTCCCATTTGCGTTCCAGCAGGTATTTTCAGATTAATATGCCCACTAAAGGTTGAAGCCTTAGCGGTTCCACCTACAGCTGCAACCGGAAATGAAGTGATTAAATCACAGTAAAGATCATCGCCTTTTCGAGTGAAAAAATCATGTGCTAATAACACCACTTCAACAAATAAATCACCGCGTCCAGCACCTAATGTGCCAGGGTTACCTTTACCAGGTACACGAACTCGTTGTTTATCATTAATACCAGCAGGCATTGTGACTAATAAAGGTTCAGTTGTATTTGGTAAACGCACCTCTTTAATACAACCTTCAACCGACTCTTCTAAGGTCATGTCGATTTGTAAAATAATGTCTGAACCTTTCTGTGGCTGAGGTTGGTAACGTTCTTGACGCTGCTGGCGTTGTCCGAACATATCCCCAAACATATCATTGAATTCACCACCTTGCCCGAATCCGCCCTGCCCAAAACCGCCTCGCCCTTGCGCTTGGCCATTTTCAAAAGCGCTATGTCCAAAATCATCGTACTGCTGACGTTTTTCTGGATCATTTAATATTTCATAGGCCGCTTTAACTTCACGGAATTTTTCTTGCGCAACTGGGTTATCTGGATTTCTATCAGGATGATATTTCATCGCTAATTTTTTATAGGCTTTTTTAATCTCTTTCTCAGATGTGGTTTTACCGACACCTAATACTTCATAACAATCACGTTTCGACATTTTTCTCTCAATAATTCCATTGTAGTTACTATAATGCGGCGATATTGTGCACTAGTTTATTAGCTCACTGCTTAAGAAGCGATAGCCATGATATAAAATAATGGCGATTTTTTTATTGCACAACAAAGCGCGCGAATTATAGCGTAACTAATTTGAAATCACATAAAAATTGCTAAAGGAAAAAACAAAACAGTAGCAAATAATGTTATATCAATTATTTTAAATAAACGTTCTAAATTTTGTACAGAAAAAATGACGTAACTTAAGGCGTAAGTTTCGTAAATGGTTATTTTATTTACAAAACTTATAACGAAGAGATAAGTTGTTTTAGCAAGCAAAATAGATCCGTTAATTAGTGCGCCTGGTTTTAAGGTATGAAGGTTTTAACTAAAAACTTATTTTCTAAATGATAGCGATATTATTATGCGAATCTAGGAGAATACAAACTGAATTTTTTAGCGAAAAATGAGCATAGTTTAAAAAGCATGTAATCAAAGGGAAGGCTTTATTTTTTCAAAAATAGTGAGGGGTTTTCATTAAAACTGACAATGCATTGTCGACAAATGCAGCTTTTATTTTTTAATGCTTCAGGCAATAGGTTTAATAGTTCCTGTGGCACGGGTAAATCATTACACCAACAGCCTTGCTTAGCTGCAACATCGCATCCATTAGTTTGTAAACAAAGCGGACAAGCGGCTTGATTTGTTTGTTCTGTCATTTAAATGGTCTATTTATTTAAGAAGCTGTGATTGCAAAAGTAAAATACAAAGCCCAGTGAAAAGCAAAACCACAACAACTATTTGTGCTCACTTCAATTCACTTAAACAAAGGGCTTTTTATATTAACTGATATTAATCAACACTACATGTGTCGTGCTGACAATTTTCATCATGCTGATGATCGTCTTCACTATGTGCATTTGAGTATGAAGCTAATACTTCACTGCTAGGACTGTAATCGTCATCATTACCTGCAATATAACGTAGGTGTTCCCAAGTTAGCATATAAGCAAAAAACAAACGATGTTGGCGTTTTATTTTAATGCTTTTTGAGGCAAATAGTTGGCTACCGGCATAACCTTGTAAAGATTCAATAATGTTAACGTAACGTAACCAAGGCAATGTATTGTGTTTGCTTGGGTTAAAGTTAACTTGATTAAACGCGGTTAATGCATTCCAAAAATATTTATTGGTATCAGCATTATGTGTTTTTCTAGCTTCTTCAATTAACGAAAAAAAGCTTCTGTCGGTTGATTGTTCAACACCAAGATAATCTTTTAATTGTGTTATTAAATGTAATTCTGCTTGATAAAAAAACGCAGCCAATGAAACTGGTTGTTGTGTTTTAAATTGAGCAACAAAACTTTCAAAATTTGTATCCACAGGTTTCTCCCTGTCATTTTTAGTAGAACATGACCCACTCATTTCATCATAGCTGTATTATGATGATCTAAACTTGTTTGTTAATACCAACTCCGCTACCTCAAGCTTCAGAGAGAACAGAGCATGGCAGTAACGGGTATAAATATTAACCTAATTTATTTTGCAAATAACCAAATGCGGTTAACATCGCTTGCTCTTGGAACTTCTTAAGTCCTAATTCAACCGCTGTAGGTGTATTTTGTGCTTGCTTAAGGCCTTTTTTGATATAGTCAGATGAGATAACTTGTACCTCTACATCACGCATTAATTGCAATGCACCTTCAATTTTGAAGCTTAAAGTATGACCTGCAAACTTACCTTTTAACGCACGTTCACGAATGATCACTTTATCAATTTGGTAATCTTTCATTAACTGTGCAAAATCAAACTGAAACTTTTTTAACGGTTCAGTATTAATAGGGTCATTTAATGTTAGTTTTGTTGTACGCACAGGCGGTACGTCGTAAAGACCGTTTTTAAACTGCATAATCGCAATAACGGCTTCGTTACCTGTTAATTCAACACCACATACTCTCATTGTCTTTCCTCTTATCTTTCAATCATTATTCATCTGCTAATAGTATATTAGCCAAAAAACAAAAGCCCTAATCAAAGATTAAGGCTTTTGTAATAACTCGCTGAACATTAAATGAATAGTCAATGAACATGCATCTCATATTCGTGTCGCAAATTATTTTTTATTTTTATGTAAAGCGCGAGTATACACTTTAACTAGTTAGCATGCATACGTAAATTTATCATACGAATAGTTGCGCCAATACCGGCAAGTACTTGGTTAGCGTTCACGCCACGTGTAGTAAATTGCTCATCGCCATCGGCCCAAGTAACGGTACACTCAGTGAATGCACTGGTTTTACCACCAGGAGGAATACGTAATTCAAAATCCACCAGCTCAGGGAACACAAAGGCGCTGTTATCTAAGACTTTAGTCATTGCACTAATAAAGGCATCAAAACCACCATTACCACTACCACTGCTTTTATAGATTTTATCTTTAACACGTACTCTAATACTTACCGTTGACTCTAAATCTAGTCCAGAATTTATTGAGCAGTTTAACAACTCAACGTAGTTGTAATCGTTACGCTCTAATAGATCCGCAATAATAAAGGGTAAATCATCAGCAGTAATAGACGCTTTTTGATCACCTAAACGCACGACTCGTTTTAATAGTTTTTTCTGTTGATCCGCATCCAGTTCAATATCCATTGCTTCTAAGTTTTTTGCTAATGAGGCTTTGCCACTCATTTTACCTAGTGCATAACTACGTGAACGCGCAAAACGTTCCGGTGTCAGCGCTGAAATATATAAACCACCTTTACGGTCGCCATCGGCATGAATACCACTGGTTTGAGTAAATACATCTGCCCCGACAATAGGCGTATTATCGGCAATGCGCTTACCTGAAAAATTTTCGACTAATTTACTTAGGTTGTGAATTTCCGATTCATCAATATTTACTTTTTTACCTAATTTATCTTTCAACACCACAGCAACTTCAGTTAACGATGCATTTCCAGCACGTTCACCTAAACAGTTCATCGTACAATGGATAGAAGAAACCCCTGCTTTAACCGCGTACATAGCATTCGCCGTAGCCAAGCCGTAATCATTATGTGGATGGAAATCAAATTGCAATTTAGGGAAACGAGTCACCATATCACTTAAGCTGGCGAACACTTCATCGGGAGACATTACTCCTAAAGTATCGGGTAACATAAAATGATCAATACCGGTATCGGCTAGTTGAGTGACCATTTCATAGACATATTGAGGGCTATCTTGGTAACCATTTGACCAATCTTCTAAATAAATATTAACTTTTAGACCTTGCTCAAGTGCATAACTTATTGTTTGTTTAACATCTGCAACATGTTCATCTAAGGATTTTTTTAATTGCTCAGTACAATGTTTCAAACTGCCTTTAGCTAACAAATTAAGTACTTTGCCACCAGTATCTTTGATCCAATCAACACTTAATGTGTGATCCACAAATCCTAATACTTCAATGCGCTCCACTAACCCTTCTTTTGCAGCCCACGTGTTCAACTTGCTTACTGCTTCTTTTTCTCCTTCAGAAACACGTGCTGATGCAACTTCGATACGATCAATTTTAAGCTTTTGTAATAGTGCTTTCGCTAGGCTAACTTTTTCTGCAGGAGAAAACGAAACCGCTTGCGTTTGTTCTCCATCGCGTAATGTTGTATCCATCAACTGTACAGTGACATTATCTTTAGCCATTGTTTACTCCACTTGAGATCTTAAGAAAAAACTTATTGCAGTCAGTACATTCAGTCTTCACTGCAATAAGTTTTCGATAAAAAAGGCGCAACCAGTGCGCCTTTGATTCTGTTTTTAAACTATTTTTCAATAGCTTAAATTTTACTGATTAAGCACTAGGCCATAACCATGGAAGACGTTTTTTCTGTGCATTTTCGTACGCAGAAATTTGTTCTTCATGCTTCAATGTCCAAGCAATGTCATCAAGACCATCAAGTAATGATTCTTTACGGAATGCATCAACTTCAAAAGAGATTGATAAACCACCTGGTGTTGTTACTTTTTGTGCTTCTAGATCAACTGTGAATTCAACACCTTCATTAGCAGAAATTTCAGCCATTAAAGCAGCAAGTTGCTCATCAGTTACGATAATCGGTAAAATACTATTTTTAAAACAGTTGCTATAAAAAATATCAGCAAAGCTAGTTGATATAACAGTATTAAATCCATAGTCAGCGATTGCCCAAGGCGCATGCTCACGAGATGAACCACAACCAAAGTTTTCACCAGCAACTAGTATTTTAGCGCCTTGGAAAGCTGGTTTGTTTAATTCAAACTCTGGGTTTGGTGTAATATTATCCGCAAGGTAACGCCAGTTATGGAATAAGTTAATACCAAAACCTGTACGCTCCACTTTTTTCATGAAGTTTTTTGGGATGATTTGATCCGTATCGACGTTACTACGATCCATTAACGCTGCGATACTTGTATGTTTAATATATGGTTGCATTATCTAGCCCCTATTTCCAATCTCGAATGTCTACAAAGTGACCTGCAACTGATGCTGCAGCGGCCATTGCTGGTGAAACAAGGTGAGTACGTCCACCTTTACCTTGACGTCCTTCGAAATTACGGTTTGAAGTAGATGCACTACGTTGTCCATCTTCAAGCTCATCACCGTTCATAGCTAGACACATTGAACAACCTGGATCACGCCATTCCCAACCTGCATCTAAAAAGATCTTATCAAGACCTTCTTTTTCTGCCTGTACTTTAACAGGGAAAGAACCTGGTACTGCAAACGCTTGTACACCAGCAGCTACTTTTTTACCTTTCAGTAATTCGGCAGCAGCACGGAAATCTTCAATACGACCATTAGTACAAGAACCGATAAATACCACATCGATGTGGATATCAGTAATTTTTTGGCCTGCATCTAATGCCATGTATTTAAGCGCATTAGCACAAGCTTGTGATTTAACTTCATTAGTGAAATCAGATGGAGAAGGAACCACACCTGTTACAGAAATAACTTGCTCAGGTGATGTACCCCAAGATACTTGTGGAGCAATATCTTCAGCTTTTAATTCAATAACGGCATCAAACTCTGCGCCTTGATCAGATACCAATGATTTCCAGTATTCAACAGCTACAGGCCAATCTTCGCCTTTAGGTGCAAACTCTTTGCCTTCAAGGTAATCAAATGTTACTTGGTCAGGTGCAACAAGACCAGCACGTGCACCCGCTTCAATCGCCATATTACATAGCGTCATTCGCCCTTCCATTGTTAGGTCGGTAATGGTATTACCTGCGAATTCCATTACGTAACCTGTACCGCCAGCAGTACCTGTTTTAGCAATGATAGCTAATGCGATATCTTTTGCTGTTGAGAAAGCAGGTAATTTACCTTCTACTTTCACTAGCATTGTTTTTGCTTTTTTCTGTTGTAATGTTTGTGTTGCCATTACATGCTCAACTTCACTCGTACCGATACCAAACGCTAACGCGCCAAATGCACCGTGTGTTGCTGTATGGCTATCACCACAACATACAACCATACCAGGATGAACGAAACCATGCTCAGGCACAACGATGTGAATAACACCGTTTTGCTTACTGTCCATACCGTAAAGATTAATATCATTTTCTTCACAGTTAGCAGTCATCGTTTCAACTTGTTTTTTTGCAATAACATCAACAATATTAAAACGGTCTTTAGTTGGTACACAGTGATCGATTGTACCTAGAATACTATGTACGTTACGTACTTTACGGTTTTGCAGACGAAGGCCTTCAAACGCTTGTGGACTTGTTACTTCATGCATTAGATGTCTGTCAACAAACAAAAGCGGAGAGCCTGCTTCTGGTTCATGAACTAAGTTCGCATCCCAGATTTTTTCATACATTGTTCTAGTCATTGTTTCCCTTACCACACTATTACTTAAAATCTTTTTCCGGCCTAAACATATTTGGATAATGCGAATGATTATCAATAAGCAGATCGCGGCGCATTTGTAAAGCCTCATTCTAATTGATCAAGGTCAATCCTACAATATAGTGACATAACTTTATCTGCAGCAATTAAATATTTATGCACTAATTAACACATTTTATGCATAAAAATAGAGGCGAGTGAAAATCATATAATCAATATTTCAATAGAAAAAAGATAACAAACTCCGTAATATAGCGGCATATTAACTCTCTATTAGGCTTATCGTTGATGCAATTTGATATCATCACTACACCAATACAATTATCTGAGTATGTTGCCACATTAGATAACTCACCTATTTCTTTAGACACTGAATTCGTCCGCACCCGTACTTTTTATGCCAACTTAGGTCTATTGCAAGTATCACAAAATGAAAAGATTGTATTAGTCGATCCTATCGCGATCGGAGATATCAGTGCATTTTGGCAGGCGATAGATAATAAAGCCTGTATTTTACATGCCAGTAGTGAAGATTTAGAAATCATCAGGCAACAAAAGGGTGATTTAAATATTAAGTTATTTGATACACAGGTAGCCTGCGCATTTTTGAACCACGGCGCGTCCTTGGGTTATGCCAAAATGGTTGAATTAATAGATGGCGCTGTATTAGATAAGGGAGAGTCTCGTACCGATTGGTGTGCTCGACCGTTAACCCAAAAGCAGCAACATTATGCCGCCGCTGATGTGTTATATCTCGAGCCGAGTTTAGTTGTTTTACAAGCGCAACTTGCAGAAAAGAAAATGACCGATTTTTTTGAACAAGAATGCCAAATGATTTTAGATCAAAAGATGAAACCAATTGACCCCGATAAAGTTTATAAATCATTAGATAATCTGTTTAAGTTAGATAGACACAGCTTAGCCATCATTAAAGCGTTAGCTAAATGGCGATTACAAACTGCACAGGCGCGTAATCTGGCGCTTAACTTTGTAGTGAAAGCAGAACATTTATGGTTATTAGCTTATTATCAGCCAGCTTCAGTCAACGATTTAAAACGCTTAAACTTATTACCTAATGAAATTCGTATTCACGGGCAAAATATTTTATCCGTTATCGCAGAAGTGTCCGCGCAAGATCCTGAAACCTATCCGCCCCTTATTTCTCGTTTAATTGATTTTCCTGAATACAAAAAAACCTTAAAAGAGATGCGTGATAAAATTAAAGCCTGCGCAGAAAAACATGAGCTACCAGTTGAATTAATTGCCTCTAAACGTGTCATTAATGAGTATTTAAGTTGGTCTTGGAAATTAAATGATCAACAGCGTTTAACAGCACCTAAACCAAAACTGTTAAGCGGATGGCGTTTTGAGCTGATCGGGCATCAATTTAACTATTAATTGAACTATTAATTTAACTGCTAACAGTGACAGATTATAAGAATGGCTGGTTTTCATTCGCTACAGTTCGATTCATAAAGAAGACAAGCGAATTTAAAAACCGCCTAATTGATCTAGGCGGTTAGCCACAGTCTTATACTAATTTCTTTATGCATTTGATGCATACCGATTAATGCGTATCAATTAATACGTAACTAGGTTGATAAATGATAATAAAAACAACATCGCCCACCGATAAACCAACATGGCTAGAAAGCAGCAAAATTTATCTACAAAAGCGAGTTGCTATTTTATTTTTTCTTGGCTTTTCTGCAGGCCTTCCCATCCTATTAGTTTTTTCAACTTTGTCCTTTTGGTTACGAGAAGCCGGAGTAAGTCGCGCTAGTATTGGCTTTTTCAGTTGGATAGCCTTGGCTTACGCGTTTAAATGGATCTGGTCACCTTTTGTGGACCGTTTATCCATTCCACTGTTAACTGCTTGGCTTGGACGACGACGTTCGTGGTTATTACTATCTCAACTAGCCATTACCGCTGCAATTATTGGCATGGCAATGAGCGATCCTCAGCAAAATCTCACCTTATTTGCGATTTGTGCTTTAGTCGTTGCTTACAGTTCAGCCACACAAGATATCGTCATTGACGCTTTTCGTATCGAATCTGCACCAGAAAAGTTTCAAGCGGCTATGGCAGCTGCCTACATGACAGGATACCGACTAGCAATGATCATGGCTGGAGCAGGTTCTTTAGCTATTGCAGCATTAGTCAGCGACTCACAGGCTTACCAATTATCGGCATGGTCAACATCATACTTTGTAATGGCGGCTTGTATGAGCGTAGGGATTATTACTACATTTATTGCCCAAGAACCTGAATATAAAAGTACTTTACAGCCACATAAAAAAGTACATTTAACCCCTATCGCACGTTTTAGGGCATGGTTAGAAATCGCAATAGTCGCGCCTTTTTCAGACTTTTTTAAACGCTATGGCAAGCATGCTTTATTAATATTATTGCTGATAGGTAGCTATCGTATTTCTGATATTGTAATGGGCATTATGGCTAACCCTTTTTATGTTGATATGGGCTATAGCAAAGGGGAAGTAGCAGCCATTTCTAAGGTATTTGGGGTAATAATGACTCTGCTTGGCGCAGGATTAGGCGGTATCTTATTAACACGTTATAGCACCTATACAATCCTATTTTTGGGTGCGTTTTTAGTTGTTGTAACTAATTTTATCTTTGCCATTTTAGCTTTTGTAGGAAAAGATTTAACGTTATTAACGCTGATCATCTCCATGGACAATATTAGTGCAGGCATCGCGACCACAGCCTTTATCACTTATATTTCTAAACTAACAAATATTGAATTCTCTGCTACTCAATACGCATTATTTAGTTCAATGATGTTGTTATTCCCGAAATTTATTGCCGGTTTTTCTGGGGTCTATGTAGATAGTTTTGGTTATGTTAACTTCTTTGTCGGCTCCGCCTTAATAGGCATTCCGGTGCTTGGTTTGATTATGCTGTTAAAAAAAATAATAGAAGAATAAGCCAATCAATTAACTTATAACCGACGTAACTATAAGAAATTGTACTTATTATGCGAATCTAGGACTTATAACCGATGTAACTATAGCCATGTAACTATAACCAACGTGATGATGACAAATCTAACGTTAGATATTATGTACAGTTATTGATGATTTGAAATATTCAAATAAGTATCATAACGCCGTTTTATTTCACGTACATAAGTTACGGGCTCTTGACCTCGAACATAGCCGTAACGTGCTTTGGCTGCATACTTAGGTTGCGATAATAATAGCATGGCTTTTTCAACATGATTAAACCAGACATCGTCTTGCCAACCTTTTTGCCTTGCCAAGCGAATAGCATCTCGAACATGCCCAGCCCCTGCATTATATGAAGCTAACGTAAACCAAGTTAGCTCTGACTTAGGGATTTCGTCTGCTTGCATTCGCTCTCTTACCCAGTCCATATAACGAATACCAGCTTCAATACCCTGCTCGGGATCATGCATATCTTGGATCCCCAATTGCTCAGCAGTGCGAGGCATTACTTGGAATAACCCTTGCGCTCCCGATAAAGACTTTGCATTGGGATCAAAACGGCTTTCTTGATGCATTTGCGCAACTAACAAACGCCAGTCAAACCCATACTCCTTGGCATGTTTTTTTACTAGGTCATCAAAAGGAGACATAACACCAGACTCAATTTCAGCCACATAACCTTTATATTGCTGATCTAAGCGTTTTTTATTTTTAAAGTATTTATTATAAATTACATTATAAAACAGACCTTTATAATGTTTTTTGATGAAAACATTGACCTCTTTTAATAACGTTTCATTACCCGCTTTAATTCCCCAACTTTGTGCCTTAGGTTCTCCTAAGGCCATAAAGGATTGAATATCATCACGAAAGGTTAACTCTAAATCAACAATATGACTGTCGGCGATGGTCATGTCATACTTTTTATCCGCCACCGCTTCAATAATTGATTCCGTTTCCATATTCTCAGGTACGGCAATCAATTTAACACCAGGTACTGTTTTTTGCAGTTGCAATGCAGTGCTCCAGTAAGCACTAGAAGAACGTGTATAAATCTTATGCCCTTTGAGATCTTGAGTTGTTTCTATCCCTGTTACACCGGATTGCCCAACCACCAACTCAGAAGCATAATGGTAAGGACGAGAAAAGCCGATCCCCTTTGCCCTTCTTGCCTCGGTTGGTGTTAAAAAGCCTAACGCAATATCTGCTTTATCGTCAATTAAGTAATCTAGCAATGCAACATTATCTGGAGCAACTATAATTTCGTAACGTAATTTATTTTCTTTAGCAAAGCGCTTTGCCAATTCATAATGAAATCCTAACAACTCCCCTCGCCAGATATAATAAGATGAAAGATTATTCCTTAATACAAAGCGAACTCTGCCCTTAGCTTGTATCGTTTGCCACTGCGTGAGATTAGATTTTTTGATAGATGATGAAGGTGCAACCTTAGCGTCTGAAATGTCATTATCTGTGGTTGCATTCGATGAAGCAGTCGTTATTTTTAGCAACTCAGTTGCTAGCTGCTGCGACTGAATGAAAGCATTCAATTGTGTTAATAAGTTTTTATTTTCAATATTAACAGCCCATGCAATATCACGCTTGCCACTTGCTTGAATACTTTTTTTAATATCGTCCCGATAGGCTAAAGCAGAGGCGATTAGATTTTCATCTTGTATCGCAAGGTCATATTCACCACTGGCAAGTCGATCATATAAAAGCTCAGTGCTAATACTATTATCAATATAACGAATACGCATCTTAGGGTATATTTTTTGTAATCCTAGCGCGGTAGTTTGGTAGCTTTTCCCTTTTTGAATGACCACTTCACGCCCATTTAATGCACTCCCTTTTTTCAATGGAGGTGATTGCTTGCCCAAAATGAAGTACTCATTACTTTGAATTAAAGCATCACTAAAATTAACGCGTTTTTTACGTGCCGTGGTAATGGTTAAATTCGCTGCAATCACATCCCCTTCACCTGCGATTAACTTACTAAATAACTGGTCAAACTTGGTCACTTTAACTTGTTTAAACTGAAGGTTTTGCTGTGTTGAGAATTGCTGCAGGTATTGTAATTCGAGGTCTTGAGGATGACCATTGCGTGGCAAATAAGTCTCACCACCAACCCATGTTAACACGGTCAAAGTAGGTTTTTCGTTAGAAAAATAATACTTTAAAAGAAAAAGGCTCGCTATCAATATCAACACCAAGCACACAATTTTTGGTAGTGAAAATAAAGTAGTACGTTTATTTTTACCCTGACTCATAGGCTAGTGTTCCTTCAATGACTACAAAAATCCATTTATATGCACAACAAATTTAGCGCATTAAGTTTATTCACAATGTTCGAGCCTAACCTCCTATGATTTCAACATTTAAATGTTAATAAAATACAATACTCTGACTTTGAGTGATTTCCCTTCAATAAGACAAAACCAACGAGATAGTTTGTCGCTATTTCTATTTATGTCGCACTGATTATTTTGATCTAAATAGAATCCAAATTATTGTAGATGCTGCGTCCGAGTATAAGATTTACTATTTTATGGTAGATACCGACACTCAGTGATCTATAACATATCTTAGAGCAAAATTTAGAGCGGCCCATCCATTAATGTACCTACAACTAATGGATGGCAACCTTTTTTAGAGTTTACTGATTTTTTCAGCTCTTATTTCTCGGTAACTATCTCATTACTTTCAGCAGCCTGACCTTGCATAATGGTAATTTCAACGCGACGATTACGACGTTGCTCGGTAACGGTATTACCCAAAGTAAGCGGTTTACTATTTGCGTACCCAACCACCTGCATTTTTTTATCTTGAATGCCGTCAACTTTAAGCATTTCTTGTGCAACAGACACAGCTCGTTGCGCAGATAAGTCCCAATTAGATCGATATAATTCCGACTGTATTGGTTCATTGTCCGTATGACCTGAAATAGTCAACACACCGGGTACATCCACTAATATTTTAGCCACTTTTGCTATCACAGGCCTAAAGCGAGGCTGTAAAAATGCAGAACCAGCTGGAAAAGATCCTTTTTCTCTTACTCGTATAATTAACTGTTGCCCTAAAGACTCAATTTCTATTGCGCCATCAACAATTTCTTCTTTTAAGCTTTCTGCTACTTTTTTAGCTAAACCTTGTTGTGCAGCGACTTCAGGAGCAGGCACATCACTATCCGCTTGCTGTGATGCTTTAGTTGATGCAGCATCACCCTCATCATCGCCCTGCGCTCCTACTGAGGTATCCTTCTGTTCCTTAGAAACCTCTTCATTAGTATCTTCATTAACTTCAACTGCGGTCTCTTGCAAAGGAACATTGGCATCCCCCCCCGCTCGACTACTTTCACCCTCTTCAAAATCTAGATCTGCTTTAGTAATTTCAGTGGTATTTTGCATAATCACTTCAATCGGTGTGGGATCGGGTTTACCAGGTCTAAATTCCTGTGCTATCACCGACGTTCCTTTAGGAATATCTTTTACCTCAATGCTATTTTGGACACCGAAAGCAAACTCCATTGAACCCGCTATTTGTTTAAACTTTAAAACATCCATCTCGGAAAATGATAAAAGTAAAACAAAGAAGCACATAAGTAATGACATCAAATCGGCAAAAGTGCCCATCCATGCAGGCAATCCCTCCGGGGGACATTTACACTCTTCTTCCATTACTCTGCTCCTTCACCAGCAGCACCGCTACCTCGTTTAGATTCAGGTAAATAGTTACGCAACATGCCTTCAATAACACGTGGATTTTGACCGTCTTGAATACCTAAGACGCCATCTAGAATAAGGCTACGGTTCAATTTTTCTTCCGCGGCTCTTAGTTTTAATTTATCTGAGATAGGTAATGCGACCATGTTTGCCACTACCGCACCATACAAAGTAGTTAATAGTGCAACCGCCATCGCAGGGCCAATGGATTTAGGGTCATCCATGTTAGAGAGCATGGCAACCAGTCCCACCAATGTACCAATCATGCCCATCGCAGGGGCAACATCACCAAAATTTTTAAATATATCAGCGCCAACTTCATGACGCTCTGCGGTTAATCGAATATCATTTTGCAGTGTACTACGGACCACATCGGCATCATGGCCATCCACCAACATATCAACGCCTTTTTGCATAAACGGATTGCTAATTTGGGCTTCTTCTAATGCCAAAAATCCACCTTTGCGCGCTGCATCAGCCATCTCAACTACTTTTACAATTAATTCTTCTGCAGGATCTATTTTGAACATGAAGGCTTTCATGGCAACTTTAATCGCACCAAAGAATTGCCCCATGTTATATTTCATCATTACAACAAAAGCGGTACCGCCAAAAACAATCAAAATAGAGGTCATATCAATAAACATATCAATAGTGCCACCCATTAACATCGCCATAATAACAAAGCCGAAGGCGCCTATAATTCCAACTAGAGTTGCTAAATCCACAGATTAATCCTTTTTAATTTTAATAGTTAAACATTACTAAGATGATAGTATAGCCATTTCTGGTTAGTTTGCAGTCAAAGATACTTTATTTAAAACAACATTTTACACAAGCCAGTAAACAGCCAACAACTTCACTATTTAGAAATTATTTTTAGCCCTTAGTTTGACATCCTTAACAGTCACGGTAATCTTGCACAAAATACTCAAAAGAGATCTCCCATGGCCCTAAAAAAACCTGAAAATATGCAATATGAAGAAGCAATTATTGAGCTTGAACAAATAGTACAGCATCTAGAGCAAGGTGATTTGCCTCTGGAAGATGCATTAAAACAATTCGAACGAGGCATTTCTCTCGCCCGTAGTAATAGCCAAAAATTACAACATGCACAACAACAAGTTAGTATTTTAATGCAAAATGATGCACAAGCAGCTTTGCAAAAATTTGAAGAATAACTTTTACCTTTATCCCGAAGACTAAGCAGCTTACATGACACAATTAATTTCTACCATGCAGCAACATCAAGCACGTGTAAACGATCAGCTTGAACAATATATCAATCATCCCGCTTCTTATTCAAAAACATTAAATGAGGCGATGGCTTATGGTGCCTTATTAGGAGGAAAGCGTGTTAGACCTTTTTTAGTGTATGCCGTAGGACAAATGCTCGGTAGTAAATTAGATACACTTGACCCGATTGCAGCATCAATTGAATGTATTCATGCCTACTCCTTAATCCATGATGATTTACCAGCAATGGATGATGATGCACTGCGTCGCGGTAATGCAACCTGCCATATCAAATATGATGAAGCAACGGCAATCTTAGCAGGCGATGCATTACAAACATTAGCTTTTGAAATTTTATCTAATGAAATACCCGCGTTACCGGCTAAATCGCAGTTAAAAATGCTTAATATTTTAGCCAAGGCTGCTGGCGAAAAAGGTATGTGTGCAGGGCAAGTGTTAGATATTGCCGCAGAAAATACAGCGATCTCATTAATTGATTTAGAAATGATTCATAATGCCAAAACAGGCGCATTAATTATCGCGGCAGTGCAGATGGGAGCGTTAAGTAAAACAGATATCGATGACGCTGAATTTTTGCTATTAACAAAATTTGCCACCGCAATTGGTTTAGCGTTTCAAGTGCAGGATGATATTTTAGATATCATCAGCGATACTGAAACCCTAGGTAAACCGCAGGGCTCTGATCAACAATTACATAAATCAACGTACCCTGCTTTGCTTGGTTTGCAAGGTGCACAACAAAAAGCTCAAGACTTATATCAAGAAGCGCTTCATGCTTTATCACAATTGCCTTATAATACGCAGTTACTCGAGTTGTTTTCTCATTACATCATCAAACGCGATAAATAAATATGCCATTGGATTTAAAAAATTACCCGTTGCTCGCTAACATTAATTACCCAGAAGACCTGCGTTTATTAAAAAAACAGCAGCTCCCTGCATTTTGCGAAGAGCTACGTCGTTTTTTGTTAACCAGTGTTAGTCAAACCAGTGGCCACCTCGCTTCAGGGTTAGGTGTAGTAGAGCTTACTGTTGCTTTACATTATGTTTATCACACACCTTTTGATCATCTAGTTTGGGATGTTGGACATCAAGCCTATCCGCATAAGATTTTAACCGGCCGCCGCGACCAAATGGATAGCATACGACAGTTTAAAGGCTTACATCCTTTCCCTTGGCGTGAAGAAAGTGAATACGATGTACTGAGTGTCGGTCATTCTTCGACATCAATTGGCGCTGCCCTAGGGTTAGCTATTGCCGCGGGGAAAGAACAAAAAAATCGTAAAGTAGTTGCAGTGATTGGTGATGGCGCTATTACTGCGGGCATGGCTTTTGAGGCATTAAACCACGCAGGTGCATTACACAACGATATGTTGGTAGTGCTTAATGACAATGAAATGTCTATTTCAGAAAATGTTGGTGCGTTAAATAATCATTTGGCAAAAATATTATCCGGTGATTTATATACTCAGCTACGTGAAGGGGGCAAAAAAGTACTGTCCACTGTGCCTCCAATTAAAGAACTAGCAAGAAAAACCGAAGAACATTTAAAAGGCATGGTTTCTCCTGCGACTATTTTTGAAGAATTTGGCTTCAATTATATTGGTCCAATGGATGGTCATAATGTGATCGACCTAGTGGACACGTTACGTAATATGCGATCCCATGCAGGACCGCAATTTTTACACGTAATGACTAAAAAAGGTAAAGGTTATAAACAAGCAGAGTTAGACCCTATTACTTACCATGCTGTGCCAAAATTCACCCCCGATGAAGCTTTGCCAGTGCCTAAACCCTGCGCACCTACCTTTTCTAAAATATTTGGCCAGTGGTTAAATGACATGGCCGATCAAGACGAAAAACTAACCGCTATTACCCCAGCAATGCGTGAAGGTTCTGGAATGGTTGAGTTTTCTAAACGTCACCCAGACAAATACTACGATGTTGCTATTGCTGAGCAGCATGCTGTTACCTTAGCTGCCGGTATGGCTATTGCTGATTTAAATCCGATTGTAGCTATCTATTCCAGCTTTTTACAACGTGCCTATGACCAAGTGATACATGATGTTGCTATTCAAAATCTTGGCGTGTTATTTGCCATTGATAGAGCGGGTATTGTTGGCGCCGATGGTCCAACACATCAAGGCGCTTATGACCTAAGTTTTTTACGTTGTGTACCTAATATGACAGTGATGACCCCTTCCGATGAACAGGAATGTCGTAACATGTTATATACAGGACATTTACTTAATACTCCTGCGGCAGTACGTTATCCAAGAGGCAGTGGAACAGGTATTGAAGTTGATAGCAGTATGACAATCCTAGAAATAGGCAAAGCCAAGGTGATTGCTGAAGGTCAAAAAACGGCTATCTTATGTTTTGGCACCTTTTTACAAGCAGCTATTCCCGTCGCAGAGGAATTAAACGCAACAATAATTGATATGCGTTTTGTTAAACCTTTAGACCAATCATTATTAATCAAGCTTGCGCAAACACATTCGCAAATAGTGACTATTGAAGAAAATAGTATTTTGGGTGGGGCAGGCTCTGCAGTGAGTGAATTTTTAATGTCACAACAATATACGGGTAAGATTTTACATTTAGGATTACCTGACTCATTTGTTGAACAAGGTACGCAAGCGGAAATTTATCATATGTTGCAACTAGACAGTGAAGGCATTGCAGCACAAATTGATGCCTTTTTTAACTAACTGTATCGGTTTTAACTCGCTATATAAGGTTAATTTTGAGGTTTTTTAGCTTTTAATATATGGCGATTAATCTTCATAAACGGCTTAAGTTTCTTATGCATACGAACAACAGACTTTAAAGTTTGTTGTTCTATTAACCATCCTGATTAGATAATCTACTATCTTTGTTAACTTTAAACAGAGACCAGTAGGGAATACCATTACTTGAAAAAATATCTTGCAGGTTAAACTGATTGTTTTGAGCCCAAATTTTATCTTGGTAAAATAGAGGGAAAATCCAGTTATCTTGTTGCAACTTTTGAAAGTAGTTAGCTTGAGATTTAAAATTTCCATCTATCTTTTTTTGTTTAAATTTATCTTCCAGATAACCAGTTAAAAAACTATTTTTAAATAAGTCCTCATAAATATTATCTTTACTCATCAAATTGGTTTGCCAACTAGAGATAGTAAAATCATAATAAAGGTTCGTATTATCCCAAACGTTCTGAGAGCTTACCTCTTGTACCACCAGATTAACGCCAATTTTATCTAGCATATGTGTTAATGCATCGGCAACCTTTCTTGTATTTCCCACATCATCCAACATGACTAACAAAGACATCTGCTTAGGCAAAGGTTGTACCTGTAATATTTGCTTTGCTTTTTCTAAATTATACTCAGGCATTGACAGCGTATTTTTATCTTCTTTTTGTACCAAACTATTATCGGTAAATGCCATTACAGAAGGCTGAATTTGACCATTATCTTTCAGAATATATTTCAGCATACCCGGTTGATTAATCGCCATATGGATAGCCTCACGTACTTTTTTATCGCTTAATACAGGTGACAATTGATCATTAATCGCAAGAAAGATGGCATTGGATGAAGGAACTTGTACTAATCGTGTAGAGGTGTTTTCAGCAAGGTCATCCATAAACTTATTAGGAATTGCATAACTGACTTGTACATCATTTGCTAAGAGTGCAAACAAACGCGATTGTGGTTTATTAACACGCATAAAACGAAAGAATTTGGTAGGTAACGCTCCTTCCCAATAGTTATTGTTTGCAATCACTAACACCCCTAGCACAGGATTATATTTTTGTACTAAATACGGGCCAGTACCAGACATAGTCAATTGGGTAATAGGCGGTAAAATGATTGACGGAGGGGTATCTAATAATCTTTTATTACTTTGATAAAAAGCTGAATCTAGCACAAATAAATTAGTTAAATCATCCAGCAACTGAATTTCGCTCAGTCCAGAGCGAATATCGAAGCTATTGCTGTCATTGGACTTTATGGTATCTATTTTATTAAAAAAACGTAACTTCGCATTATTTTTTGCCTGCTCAAAAGACCAAATAACATCTTTTGCTGTCAATATATTACCAGAATGGAAATGGACATTTTTACGTAAATAAAAACGAATTGTTTTGTTATTAATTCTTTTCCAATTTTTAACTAAGCGAGCTTCCAACTGTTGCTGCTGATCCCAACGAAACAGTGGATCAAATAATAGATGCTTAAATTGTTCTTCGATTAATTTTTGGTCCGCAAAGGGATTAAATGAGGTTGGTATTTTATCAACGGCAACGGTAATCGCTTGAGGATTAAATACATTTGGATTTTGTGCGAAACAACCAACAGCGTAAAATATTGAAGTAATAAAAAACCAACGTAAACGCATATTTACCTCTTACATTGCTTATAAAGAATAGAATTGGATGAGCAAGAATAAACCTATCGCAGCAAAGATACCAGCCACAATATCGTCGATCATGATCCCGAAACCACCCTCTACTTTTTTATCTAACCAACTAATTGGAAAAGGTTTTAATACATCAAAAAAACGAAATAATAGAAAACCGATACACACCCAAACAAAAGGAATCGCCATGCCATTTTTAATCTCTGGGTAAACCAATAAAAGCGGCAGCATGGTGATCCAATAACCTACAAACTCATCCCAGACAATCGCTTTATGATCATGCACACCCATTGCTTCGCTGGTAACGTGACAAAACCAAAACCCAGCAAAACTGGTGATCACTAATACCGCTAGGTAATATTCAATACTCAGTATGGCTAATAAATAAAATAGTGGAACCGCTGCTAAAGTACCAAATGTTCCAGGTGCTTTAGGCGCTAAACCGCTACCAAAACCAACGGCAGCAAGGTGTATCGGATTTGAAAGCTTTAAACCTTTCAAATCATCTCGAGTTAACATGTATGTGTGACCTTATTTAAAATGATCCCAGCTACTATTGTCTAATATGACAAGCTGCTCATGGTGAGTAAAAACGATCTCTGGTTCTTTATGCATAGGTAGGCTAGTAGATAAGTTATTAGATAGGCCACCAACGACATCAGTGGTCTTGGTAATTGCGTTGACTTTACCAATTTCAAAACACGATAACGATGACTCGATCCCCTGAATTGCTAACTGATCCTTTAGTAAAGCAAGTTTATGAGGAGAAATAGTAAACAATAACTCATAGTCATCGCCACCATTAACAGCAAACTGCCATGCTTGTGAAAGCGTAATATTACCTGATTTTATTTCTTCAAGCATCGCATTAGATAAAGGCAAATCCTGTAATCTTATTTCAGCACTACATTGTGATTGCTTTAAAATATGCGCTAAATCTTGATTCAATCCGTCAGAAATATCGATGCAACTAGAGGCGATCCCCACTAATAATGCGCCCATATCTAACCTTGGCTCGGTGAACTCTAAGGCATCGATAAAAGCTTGAGGGTCATCAAGTGATAAAGCTTGTTGCTGATTGTCTGATTGCTGCTGTTGCAATTTTACAGCTAAGCCCAGCGCCCCATCTCCTAAACAGCCACTCACACAAATAATATCACCTGCTTGAGCCTGTTTACGGGTTAATGCTTGTCCTGATTTGATGACACCTTTCGCGGAAACTGTTATTGATAAAGGCCCCTTAGTCGTATCGCCACCAATTAATTGCACATTATACTTATCTGCTAACGTAAAAAAACCGCGACAGAATTCAGCCAACCAAGGCTCATCTATGTTCGGTAAAGTAATAGCGAGTGAAACCCACCTTGCTGTCGCCCCCATTGCAGCGAGATCACTTAAGTTAACTGCTAATGATTTATAACCTAGGCGATAGGGATCTACATCTTCAAAGAAATGTACGCCACTGACTAAACTATCCGTTGTGACGGCAAGTTGATAGCCATTGGCGATATCTAAAATCGCACAATCATCTCCAATGCCAATCACCACATCCTTTGCGGACTGGGTCTTGCGCTGGAAATAACGTGAAATAATGTCAAACTCACCCTTGCTCATTTTCTTTTTAATGACAATTTAGGTTTAGTCGCTGGGTTGTTTTTTGATGCCGAAGTCGTTTTTGCATTTTTATTTACAAATACCTTCTTGGCTTTAGGCGTTGATTTAAAATCTGTTTTTTCACCTTTCCCATAATACGGGTTGCTATCATTATTCTGACTCTGATTCTGACGAGATAATTTAGCGCTATTCGCATCATCGCTCGACTGTTGAGATTTAGGCAAAGTCGTATTGATAGCTGTCTTGGAAGAGCCTGCCACAGCAGCATTAATGTCAGCCATTTCCTGAGCTGATAAATTACGCCATTGTCCTGCTTTTAGATTATTAAGTGTAACATTCATGATCCGCGTTCTTTGCAGACGTGTCACTTCATACCCTAAATACTCACACATACGACGTATCTGTCGGTTTAAGCCTTGCGTTAGAATAATAGTAAATACAAAACGACTTTCAACTTTAACAATACAGGGTTTAGTGATCGTATCTAAAATTGGTACACCACGTTGCATTCTGTCAACAAAGCGTTCACTTAATGGGGTATCTACTGTGACACGGTATTCCTTATCATGCGCATTTTCTGCACGTAATATTTTATTAACAATATCGCCATCACTGGTTAAAAAGATAAGTCCCTCAGAGGGTTTATCTAAACGACCAATAGGAAAAATACGTTCTTTATGTTTGATTGCATCAATGATATTTCCGTACACATTTCGTTCAGTGGTACAGGTGATGCCAATCGGTTTATTGTAAGCAATATAAATACGATCAGATTTATTTGTCGCAATTTTATTGATACGTTTACCATCAACAAAAACTTCATCTCCGGGTTGCACTTTAGTGCCAAGTTCAGGAACTTGCCCATTAATTTTAACGCGGCTTTGTTCAATTAATTTATCAGCTTCGCGTCGAGAGCAATACCCCGAATCACTGATAAATTTATTAAGACGTTTCTCGATATCTTGACTCACAGTAAACCCCAATATTATTTATTTTATGACTACATACCCATCGTACTTCAAGATCTTGGTCTCGCGCTAACTTACCTATCAGTACATATGCAATACTAACAATCATTGCCCAACTTGATTGTTGCAATCTAAAAGCGATGCACGAATTCAAGTAACTAAGTTCTTGTAACTAAGTTCAAGTAGGTAAGTTCAGTAGCTAAATTCAGATAACCGGACACAATAAAGCTAATACCAATCTGCTCTGCTGCTATCAACAGTATTATAAAATCGCAAAAGAATATTACTAAGCAAAATAGGCTTCTAGGCTAGCTAACTAAAAAGCTAATCTGTCATTTTATGCCTAGTATCTTGGGGCGAGTTTTACTGCTGACTTTACAAGTTGAAGTGCCATGAATATAAAACGCTATATTAAAGCATAACGGAGAAGTTAACGGAAATGAAATGCACTGCGATTAACACAATCGCATCGATAAACACTAAAAGCAGCCAAATAGCTTACTTCGTATTACCTAGCTATACCTTCAGAACTGGAGAGGCTAGCTTCGTATTTTTATTTGTGTTCAAGTTTTATCTGTGTCCAGGTTTTATCTGGTCGCCAACTATTCACCCAAGAAGGTAATTTAGCGGCCGGCATCGGTCTTGCAATACCAAAGCCTTGTGCAAAGTGACAGCCTAGACGCAATAATGCAACACCATGTTGTAACGTTTCCACTCCTTCAGCAATGACTTCTCGTTTAAAGGCTTTAGATAATCCCATGACACCTTCAACAATAGAAAGATCATCAGGATCATGTAACATATCACGAATAAAAGTCTGATCTATTTTGATCACATCCACAGGCAACTGTTTCAAATAAGTAAGGGAGCAATACCCAGTACCAAAATCATCAAGTGCAAATCCGACACCAAGCTTAATACAGTCAGACATGATTTTTGAAACCTTCTTGATGTCAGCAAGCGCACTCGTTTCTAGTACTTCTAATTGTAATGAGCTTGGATCAACATCTGGGTGTGCATTCAATAGCTCTGATAAGCGCTGAACAAAGTTATTTTGTTGTAACTGCAATGCATCAATATTAACACTGATAGTGGTATGTAGGCCTATTTTTTTCCAATCTGATATTTGTGTAAGTGCACTATCAATGACCCATTCGCCAATAATAATGGTCAATTCATGGCGATCAACTATCGGTAAAAAGTCATCTGGAGAAAGTAACCCTCTTTCAGGGTGAATCCAACGGAGCAATGCTTCTACTCCGATCATTTCACCACTTCGCATATTCACTTTAGGTTGATAATACAAAATAAATTCATTCTTTTGCAAAGCAACACCAATACGAAGTAAGTTCTCATGTAAACTTTTTAACGCTATATCCTGCGCCATATCAAATAGATGATAACGATTTTTACCTTCTTGTTTTGCACTATACATAGCTTGGTCTGCATGGCGTAAAAGTTGCTCTGCATCAACGCCATCGTGGGGATAAATAGTAACACCTACGCTAGCTGAAACATTAATAGTTAAATGTTCGATGGCAACAGGTGCTGACACTGATTTTAACAACCTCTCTAATAAAGGTTCACAGGCTTCCGGTGTCTCCAAGTTAACCAATACTGCGACAAACTCATCACCACCAAAACGAGATAACGTATCTTCATCGCGCAGTGTTTTTTGCATCCGCTGTGAAATTTCAACTAATAATTTATCGCCAACATCGTGCCCATGAAAGTCATTAATCGCTTTAAAATTATCTAAATCGAGAAAAACGACCGCTAATGAAAAATTGTTACGTTTACATAAGCGCATTGCTTGTTTTAAACGATCTGCTAGCAAGCTACGATTTGGTAGATTCGTTAAAACATCATATTGCGCAATATGCTCAAGCTGCTTTTGATGTGCTTTAATAGCAGCAATATCAGTATAGAAGGCAATATAATTTTTCACTTTACCAGCATCATCTGACACGGTACTGATAGTTAATAAATGAGGAACAATATCGCCATTTTTACAACGGTTCCAAATTTCTCCAGTCCAATACCCTTGATGATAAATTGCTTGCCACATTTCATGATAAAAATCATCCGAGTAATGTCCTGATTTAAAAATATTGGTTTTTTTACCAAATACTTCATCGCTTGAGTAACCAGTTAAGTGAGTAAAAGCACTATTTACTTCAATAATATGATTGTTTTCATCGGCAATAATAATTGCTTCTTTAGCATGCGTGAACACACCTGCAGCTAGTTTTAATTTATCTTCAGCTAATCGACGGTCAGTGATGTCCACTCCCACAGCATAAATTCGCTGTTGCTCTACGGAAGCTGTTGCAGACCACATAATTAAACGATATTTTCCTTGTTTATTCATGTATCTATTTTCAAAAGAGTAAGTGTTCTCTCCTGCTTGCAAATTGATTGTTTCTGATGCTGTTTTATCAGCATCATCAGGGTGGAGTAAATCGAAAACATTACTATTCAGTAATTCTTCACGACTAAAACCAAGTATCGACTGCCACCCTGTATTAACCTTAAGAATCAAACCATCAAAGCTCACTATTACATGCAAATTCATCGGCAGTTTAAAAAACTCATTTAATGTATCGCGATTGTGTTTATCAACCGTCATATCTTTTACAAAAGCGCCCATTCCGGTTACTACACCGAGGCTATTAAGTATCAGGGTGTTATACCAATTGCAATAAATGGTGTGCCCATCTTTAGTGATATTAGATATGCTAAATTGCTTCCCTCCTCGATGACCTAATAGTGAATCATAATAGGCAAAAAAATCACTTCGTAAATCAGGTGCAACAATTAGGTTTACAATATTTGAACCAATAGCCTTTTCGGAAGCATAACCAAAGATCGCTTGTGCTGCATGATTCCACTCAGTACAGATAAAATTAACATCCCATGCTATTGAGCCTAATGGGGTATTTCGTAAATGTCTTGATAAACTGGCTTCGCTTTCCCTTAAAAATAACTGGCTATCTTTAAGTTGTTGTTCAGCTTCTAGTCTCGTTTTGGCCATTGCAGAAAAGTTTTTTTGTAAATCAATAAGCTCCTTGGTTTCACCAACAAAATCTAAATCTGTTTTTTCACCTAGTTCAAGTTGTTTACTGGAGACTTCAAGTGCTTTAATTGGTTTTAAAATATTTTCCCTTATTACCCAGACTGCAAATAAAGTGATCAATAAGATAAAGCCTACAAGAAATATAGTAATGCGTGACAATCTTGAGTCGATAATCGCTAATTCATGATCAAAGGGTATACCTACGATAAATCGTACAGCTTGATCATTAACTTCAGAACTTAGTTTTCTATTAACAAAGATCCTCATGTAACCATTTTGATCTTTTCTTATTTGGGTTTGTTGAGCAGATGTTGCTTTACTAAAACTTGGAATATCTTTAACTGATTTCCCAATGAGCGCTTTATTTTCAGGATAGTTAGCAATTATTTTGTCATTAACGTCAGTGATATAGGCAACGGTATTTACCGGTAAATGCGTAGATTCTAACTTTTTACTCCACCATTCCAGTGATACCACAGCAACGACCACCGCAGCAAGCTGATCTGTTTTAGTATCAATCACAGGATAAGCAAAGTTAATACTGGTGGTCTGGCTAGCTCTATCAAATTGAAATTGACCGATGGCAAAGGACCGCTTAGATATCGCCTTTTGAATATAAGGTCTGTCAGCGACGTTTACAGGCGTCGTTAAAGGATGAGCATTACAGAGTAATTGACCTTTTATGTTAGGGGCCCCAAGATTGACATAGGACTCAGATAGCTGCTCGATATCAGATAAAAAAGCATTACATTCTGCGGAATCAGGGGTTAATAACTGAGGATATTTAGATAGTCGTTTTAAGAATTTTTCAGTTTCATCAATAATTTTTATTTGTTCCGCTGCCATATAATCAACAACATCAATCGCACGTAATCTAGCAGTTTCGATGGCACTACTGCGCTCTTGAGTTGCTTGAAAAAAAACAGCAATAAATCCCGGCAATATAATCATAAAAATTAAAAATAATAATCGAGATTTTAATGAATGGAGAAAAGTGAGCATTTATCTATTACCTTACTCAACATAACGCAATGACTGCATTAATATACAAAGAACTCACCAAAAATACTGATAAAGGAGAAACGAGCAACGTAACAAATAAAGATAATAGGCCCCACCTCATCATTCACAACACAGCTTTGGTTTAAGTTTAACTTTAACTTTAACTTTAACTGACTAGGTTATTTCTTAATTAATCTTGAACTATTCATTTCTGCTGCAAATAAAAAGCTGTCCCATTCTCTATTTGTCTATGTTGATTATTCATATCATTTTATTATGAGTCACTATTCTTTCAGTAAAGTATTAAACGAACTAAAAAATGACAAGTAGATGATTAAATCAAATTTAACTTAACTTAACTAGATAAATATATCTATGATGCAAACCACTACTTTTGAGTTGTTTTTATGATTTTGTTCTCTTTTTATCGTTAAGCTTCTATTTACTGAATTGAGCGGTTAATCTAAAAGAGATGAAATGAGTGCATACCCTATGATTGAAAGATGAAGAGGTGAAGAAATAAAGGGCATAAATGATAGGCAAAAAAAAAGCTTCGCAAATGCGAAGCTTTTTCTTAAAATTGGTGCCCGGAGACGGACTTGAACCGTCACGACCATAAGTCGAGGGATTTTAAATCCCTTGTGTCTACCGATTTCACCACCCGGGCGATTATCTAAGTTTCTAGATAAGTGGCGCGAATTATATAGTACTTTTTATTAAGTACAAGATGTAATAGTAAAATAACCAAATAAAATCAGTTGATTGATGAAAAATAAAACAATAACTATTAACTCTAGTTTTGGAATGGCTCCCCCCCTACCTAAAGCAGATTTAACATTGCTTATTATTTAAATCTAGGCGTCCCAAGATTATCGGCTTGAAGATAAATCGTAGCACCTACTACTCTAACCAACGCACCACTTCCTGTAATGATTCAGTAGTATTATCTGTTAGTGGCCAATATTCTAAACCTATATATCCGCTAAAATTAGTTTGTTTAATGGCAGAAAAAATTTCAGGATAGTTAATCTCTCCACGTTGTAATTCATGGCGACCAGGATGCCCTGCAGCATGAAAATGACCAATATAATCGATATTAGCCAATATATTATTGATAATATTACCTTCGCTAATTTGCTGATGATAAATATCAAATAACACTTTTACGTTAGAACTAGAAACTTGTTTAATAATATCAAAAGCTTCGGCACTTTTTATTAAGTAATAACCAGGGTGATCAACTAGTTCATTTAAAGGCTCAACAACTAACGTAATATCAGCGGCCTCTAACAATGGTGCTGCGGCAGTTAAACCATCTATTAATGACTGTTTTTGCTGTTCGCGTGGCACCCCTGCAATAAAGTCCCCCACTTGAGAAATAATAGTTTTAATTTTTAACGCTTTAGCCACAGCAATTGAATCACTTAGTGCTTGTAAATAAGCACCACGTTGTTCAGCGTCTACTAAGCTGATAAATTTAGTACAGCAACAGGAAATCGATAAGTCATAACGATTAACAGCGGCTTGCAATGCGGTTAAATCTTTATCCCACCAAGACCAGAACTCTATGGTTGATATATTCGCTTGAGCCGTTGCTTGGCAAGCTTGCTCAAAAGATAAATTGCCAAAAACAGCATCGATACAAAGTGAAGGTGATAATTTAGTTTGCTTAGTCTGCATAGGAACCTTTTATTATTAAATTATTTAAATAATTCTGTTTTTATTATCAATTAATTGCGCATGTACTCAGTATCCATTTACTGAAATAACCATTTACTTAAATAACCATGCACTTAAAGCCACGCACTCAAATACCCATTTATTCAAATCGATTTACTCAAACCCACGCACTCAAATAAGAGTCAACGTAAAAAAATGGAAGCAATTGAAAAAGTTATTTATTTACCATTAATAGGACACTATTAACCTTTCCTGTTAATTTGTTCACATTTATTATATCTGCCCTGATGTTTTTTCATAAACTTATCAGGATTAGTTGTAATAACAAAGTCAGTATTTAAAATAACTTAACTCAGTCATATAACCGTTATCATTCAAGATAAAAATCAGTAAGTCGTAAGGTAAGCAGATTCTAGGCTTATAGGTAAAGCGCTAACGGATATAAATACTTTTAACACCAAAGGGATCCCTATGAAAATTGCAGTTACAGCCGCGAGCGGTCACTTAGGTGCTAGCATTGTTAATGCTTTATTAGCACTTATTCCTAAAGGAAATATTATTGCATTAGCTCGTACACCAGAAAAAGCCGAAAATTTAGGTGTTGAGGTGCGTCCTGGCGACTATGAAAATCCCACTCAATTGCAACAATCTTTGCAAGATGTAGGTACATTATTACTCATATCAGGTATGGATGAACCCAGTAAGCGAATTGGTCAACACCGTAATGTAATCAATGCAGCTAAACAAGCGGGCGTTAATAAAATTGTTTATACAAGCATTCAAGGTGCCGAGGAAGGCACCGCTTTTTCCCCAGTGGTGCAAAGTAACCGCCAAACAGAACAAGATGTGATAGATAGTGGTTTAGATTGGGTGATCGGTCGAAATGGTATTTATATTGAACCTGATATTGAATATATCGATAATTATAAAAAAGTTGGACATGTTTTTAACTGTGCAGATAAAGGCCTATGTGGTTATACGACGCGGCCTGAACTAGCTTATGCTTACGCGCGTATGCTTAGTGAAGATAAACATAGTGGTAAAATTTATAACCTAAATGGCGAGGCAATTTCACAGCAAAAGCTGACGAACTATTTAAATGATGCCTTTGATGCACAGCTAACCTACCAATCAATGAGCGTAGAAGATTATCGTAAAACCCGCTCTAATGAATTAGGCGATTTTCTAGGCACTATTATCGCAGGTATTTACCAAGGCATACGTGAAGACAAAGTGAATAATCCGAGTGATTTTTTACAAGCGGCTGGCCGTGAACATCAGAGTTGGGATAGTTTTTTTACTCACTTAAAAGGGAAGTCTGCTTAAATGGATTTGATTGATAGAATAGGTTATTTTTTAACATTATTTAGTGAGCATTTACTAATTTCATTTTTAGCTATGTTCATTGTTAGTGTGTTTGGGGTCGCTATTGGTATTTGGGTTTTTTATTCAGCCAAAGCACAACGCATTATCATGCCGACCGTTAACTTTTTATACACCATTCCCTCCATTGCAATGTTTGGTTTACTCATTCCGATCGTCGGTATCGGGTTACAAAATGCATTAATTGTATTGGTATTATATGGCTTATTACCTATTGTGCACAGCACCTATAGTGGTATGAAAGAAGTCCCTTATAATTTAGTAGATGCAGCCAAAGGGTTAGGCTCAACACCATTGCAATTATTTCGCCATATTTACTTCCCCCTAGCATTACCCAGTATTTTATCTGGATTACGAATTACCACGGTGATGGTGATTGCTTTGACAGGGTTAGCCGCCCTCATTGGTGCAGGCGGCCTTGGACAAGCTATTTTCCGCGGTTTGAATACAATGAATACGTCATTAATTGTAACCGGTTCTTTAGGGATTTCGTTATTTGCTATTTTGGGTGATAAGTTTGTAGGGACATTAGAGAAAAAGAATAATCTTCAGCGCATCATTAGTCGTAATGCACTGCCTTCACAAAAGCATTTTATCTATATTAACCTCGCCGTTTTAGCTGTTTTATTAGTGATGTCCTTGGCTTATATTAATCCCTTCGCAAGTGCTAAAGAAAGGGTGATTACAATTGCTTCAAAACCCATGTCAGAACAATACATATTGGGCGAAATAATGTCTCAACTAATTGAAAATGAAACTGATATCCATGTAATTCGACAGTTTGGTATTGGCGGCGGCACAACTAATATACACCCAGCTCTACTGTCTGGTGATCTGGACATGTATGTAGAGTATACGGGTACAGCTTGGATGAATGTGTTAAACCAAAAATCACAGCTAGATTTTGGGCAATTACAACAACAGTACCAAGAAAATTACCAATTAAAGTGGTTAGGTTTATTGGGAATGAATAATACCTATGCCATTGCAATTCCAGAATCTATCGCAGCACAAAAACAGATCAAAACGTATTCAGATTTAGTACGCCATAGTGGTGATTTTGATTTTGGTGCAGAATTTGAATTTTTTGAGCGCGCAGATGCTTACCCTAGCTTGATCAAGGTTTACCCTTTTAAATTTGCCAAACTTCATGAGATGGATATCAGTTTACGCTATAAAGCCATCGAAGAAGGCAAGGTTAATGCCATAGATGCCTTTACCACGGACGCACAAATTGAAGCATTGAACTTGCAGGTATTAGTTGATGATAAGCACTTCTTTCCCGACTATGAGGCGGGGATAGTAATAAGAGAAGCGATATTACAACAATACCCAGCGTTAACTAAACTGTTGATGCAATTGGAAGGTGAAATCTCCACCGATAAAATGCGCAAAATGAACTACCAACTTGAAGTGTTAAAGGAAACACCTAAGGCAATAGCACAAGAATTTTTAGCAACACTAAGGAATAAACATGAGCAATAAAAAAATAGTGGTTGCCGTTAATAATGTGACTTTTTCCTATGATGATAAAATAGTGCTTAAGGATTTTTGCCTTAACATTGAGGCAGGTAGTTTCGTTTGTTTAACTGGTGAAAGTGGCTGTGGAAAATCAACATTATTACGCTTGATGAATGGTTTACTAATACCGCAACAAGGTGATATCAATATTGATGGCAAACGATTGACCGCAGAAAATGCAATAGATACCCGACGTCGCATTGGTTATATACTACAAGAAGGTGCTTTATTCCCTCACTTAACCGTTTACCAAAATATGATCTATTGCCTCACGCTATTAAATATGTCGTCTGAAGCCTGTCAAAAACGCATCGATGAATTGTTGCCCTTGGTCAATTTGAGTCATGAACTACTAGATCAATTTCCTGATCAACTCAGTGGTGGTCAACGTCAAAGAGTGGGTATTATCAGAGGTATTGCTCATCGCCCTGCCATTGTGTTGATGGATGAACCATTTTCAGCATTGGATCCAGAAACACGTGAAAGTTTACAAGATTTAGTAAAGAGTATTCATCAGCAGACTAATACTACTTTCATAATGGTGACGCACTCCTTAAGCGAGGCTGAAAAATTAGGCACAGCGATCGTTAACATGTAAAAGATAAGAGAATATAAAGATGGGGAACGATTTTCAGTTCCCCTAAATCAAACTTTCTAATGCCAATACAACTCGAATTTTAAGCAAAAAAAAGCCTCAACATTAGTTGAGGCTTTTTCTTATAATTGGTGCCCGGAGACGGACTTGAACCGTCACGACCATAAGTCGAGGGATTTTAAATCCCTTGTGTCTACCGATTTCACCACCCGGGCGATTGCTTTAAAGCGTGCTTAAGCAATGACGAGCATTATAGAGAAATTAATGTCAGTCACAACCCCTAAACCGCAATAAAATATAATTTACTAACTGATTGCTGATTATTTCAACATATTGATATTTAACAAACAATTTTAGCTTAAAATACCCCCACTAACATTTAACGCTTGAAGTCACTTACAAATATATAGGTAAATAAATGAATAGATAAATAGGTAAACAGCAGGCCAAATAATTTATTTGCCTTTTTTATTATAAAAAACGGATTTTAATAAAAATGTCATCTTTTAACGGTACAAGTATGCGCACTTTATTTACTATTCTATGGAAGGTTATCAATGAAACTTAATTTACTGACTAGCATTATTCTTTCTTCTACTTTAATTGGCTGTACAAATACTCCTGTAACAATATCTGGATCTGAGCAGAACATTGATCGCAATATAAGCGAAAGCATTGAGCAACACATCAACCAAAGCATTGAATTACAGGAAGCAGGACGATACCAGTCAAATATCTTTGACCAGAGTGCAGCTGAAATTGTTACTTTTGATAAGCTGACCCAGAAAACATTTGTCGTCAATGCACAATCAGGCAAGATTGATATATTAGATAGCAAAAATATTGATAACCCCACTTTTGTTAACAGCTTAGATATCAAAGCAGATATAAAGAAACAGTTCAACGGCGAAGCCGGAGCTGCTAATAGTGTTGATGTATATAATGGATTATTAGCAGTTGCTATTGCAGCTAAAACTAAAACAGATAATGGCTGGATCGCATTTTACGATACCCAAGATTTACGCTTTATCTCTGCACTTTCTGTCGGAGCCTTACCTGACATGTTAACTTTTACTCCTAACGGACAACAGTTAGTCGTCGCTATAGAGGCAGAGCCTAGCAACGGAAATTATACCGTTGACCCAGAAGGCGAGATTGCTATCTTAGATATTAAATGGACCAATAAAATATTAAATACCGCCCTCACCCGCTTAACATTCACTGATTTCAATCATGGTGGATCGCGTCACCATCAACTACCAAAAAATTTATTATTAAATGGTTACCAAGCTAGTGTTTCGCAAGATTTAGAGCCTGAATATATAGCCATCAACTCAGATAGTAGTAAAGCTTATGTCGCACTGCAGGAAAATAATGCTATCGCGATTATAGATTTAGCAGCAAAGTCCATTGAACGTATTATGTCACTTGGTTTTAAAGACCACTTGCTAAAAGGTAATGAAATTGATGGCAATGATAAAGACAAACAAGCTTTATTAAAAAATGAAGCGTTGTTAGGAATGTATCAACCGGATTCAATTGCGACCACTCGCATTAACGGTATTGATTATTTAATTACAGCGAATGAAGGTGACGACCGCAGTGATTGGATAAGTGATTTAACACAAGCTGATTGTGAAGCTGGGCATTTTTATTACCATTTACAAGATGCTCAGTGTGGCGATGATATAAGATTAAAAAATGCATTATCTTCTAAGGATTATCAACCGCAATTGGCTAGTGCTAAATTAGACTTATCCAACTTTACAAAAGGTGGTGCATATCAGGAGACGGTTAAAAGAATTAAATTTTCACATTCATTAACAGCTCAGCATGGTGATTTAGACGGTGATGGAAAAATAGATCGTTTATTAACCTTCGGAGGACGCTCTTTTTCTATATGGGACATTAATAGCAGTAAAATGGTATTTGATTCAGGTAGTGATTTTGAACGATTAACAGCACAAAAATACGGTAATAATTTCAACCAAACGCACAACAAACTCAAAGCAGAAAATCGAAGTACAAAAAAAGGTCCTGAACCAGAAGCATTAACCACTGGCTCAATAAATGGTAAAACTTACGCATTTATAGGGTTAGAGCGAATGGGTGGAATTATGGTTTATGATATTAGCCAACCTGAACAGGCACGATTTGTACAATATCTTAATAATCGCGATATGACGATCAATCCAGCACAAAATAAGCAAAAGAATGAACAAGGGATCACCACCTATCAAGTTGATGCTGGTGACTTAGGTCCTGAAGGCTTCAAGTTTGTAAGTGCAAAAGATAGCCCAAGCGGTACACCAATTTTAATAGTAGGTAACGAGGTCAGTGGTACAACACGTTTTTATCGAATAGCAATAAAATAACAACATATGCTCAACCCGTTATTTACTTATCGACTTGATTAACTATCGTACAAATACAGAGTAAAAACACAAGAACCAACAAATATTTGAATCGAAACAGAGTTTTTACACTATTTGAAATTGACAACTAAAAACAGGGCGAATACAATCCGCTCTGTTTTTAGTAAATAGATTTCCCAACCTACTAAAACATCCACTGCGTTATTGATCACGCACTATAGTGGGGCTATAGCTCAGCTGGGAGAGCGCAACGCTGGCAGCGTTGAGGTCTGCGGTTCGATCCCGCATAGCTCCACCACTTTTTTCAAGATTTCCCCTCTACATATTTTAATTTAAAGCGATTATCTTCAAAGTAGCTATCTTTCAAACTGATTAGCTTCCAAACTGACTAGTTTTCACACTGTTCATCTTTAAAAGCAACTCTGCCAAATGAGTTTATAGTTACTATTCAAAACAGTTATTGATAAGTAACAATTCATAATGACTATCCTAAATAATCATTCAAAGTAACTATTAAAAGCCACTATTAAAATAACTATCCAAAATAGCCATCCTGTTTGTAGTCACCTTTTTCTCATAGTCACTTTTTCTAAAAAATGCTATTTTTCGCTCGTCTCTACCTTTGCTTCTGGTTTTGCTTTACGACGCTGGCGAATCAGCCCTTCTTGAATAGAGGAGGCAACCAACTTGCCGTCTCGAGAGAAAAATTTGCCTGACACTAAACCGCGGCCATCGGATGCGACTGAACTTTTTACCGAATAAAGTAACCATTCATCTAAGCGAAAATCATGGTGGAACCACATTGAGTGATCGATAGTCACCACTTGCATGCCTTCACTAAAAAAAGAAACACCATGGGGTTGTAATGCAGTTGGTAAAAAATTGAAATCTGATGCATAGGCTAATAAATAGCGATGAACGCGTAAATCATCGGGCATACGTCCATTAGCCTTAAACCAGACTAAGCGTGTTGCCGGTTCAATTTCAGGTTCAATAGGATTGATTAATGTTACTGGACGCATTTCTATCGGTTTTTCAGCAACTAACTTGTCACGAATAGAAGCGGGTAACAGGTCAGAATGTAATAAAGCCATCTCTTGCTCAGAAATAAGATCTTCTGGGGCAGGAGCTTCAGGCATCTCATCTTGATGCTCAAAGCCCTTTTCAGGTGCTTTAAATGAAGCGGTCATATAAAAAATAGGCTTACCATTTTGAATAGCCTTGATTCGTCTTGCAGAAAGTGAATTACCGTCGCGAATTCTTTCAACATCGTAAACAATAGCCCGATCTGTTTTACCTGGACGTAAAAAATAAGAGTGAAATGAGTGTACTTGCTGTTCCTTCTTAACGGTTTCTTTAGCAGCAGAAATCGCTTGCCCCATTACTTGGCCACCAAATACTGCGCCAAACCCTAAATCTTGGCTATCACCACGAAACAAGTTTTCTTCTAACTTTTCTAAGCTTAATTGCTTTAACAGATCGTTTAATACTTTACCCATTTTTAACTCCCAAAAAAGGGCGTGTAATACGCCCTCGTTTATTATTTAAAAAGTAGTTGAAGCTTATAAAGACATGAGTAATTCACGTACTTTTGCAAAATCAACAGGGAACTCTTTTGATAATAGAGGCAATTCTGCACGTGATGCTAACTCTTCAGGAATGAAAATGTCACGCCCTAAAATATCTTCAACACTTTCTTTAAACTTAGCAGGATGCGCTGTACATAAGAACAAACCAGTTTCGTTATCTTTAAGCTGTTTCGTCAACTCATGATAAGCAATTGCGCCATGTGGCTCACATAAATAACCTAGTTTATCCATTTCGATCAAGGTGTCTTTTGTTTCTTGATCCGACAGCTTGCCATAACCTAGTTCCGTTAATGACCAGCCTTTAACTTTAAATAGCTCTTCAATACGTGGCCAGTTATTTGGCGCACTCACATCCATCGCATTTGAAAGTGTTGCTACAGTCTTTTTCGGTGCCCATGTGCCTTCTTGTAAATAACGAGGCACCGTATCATTTTCATTGGTTGCAGCAATAAAACGTTTAATCGGTAATCCTAACGCTTTAGCTAATAGCCCCGCCGTTAAATCACCAAAATTACCACTCGGTACCGAAACCACCAAGTTATCACGTTGTTCAACAGATAATTGTGCAAACGCTTCAAAGTAGTAACAAATTTGTGCAACAAGACGACTAATATTAATTGAGTTTGCAGAGTTTAAACCCACTGCTTGTTTTAACTCTTGGTCATCAAATGCTTGTTTAACCATCGTCTGACAATCATCAAAGTCACCTTCAATCGCAACCGTTGTGATATTGCCACCTAATGTACAAAATAATTTTTCTTGTAATGGGCTAATTTTTCCTTTTGGATAAAGGATAACAACATTAATATTTTCCATGCCGTAAAAAGCATGCGCAACTGCAGCGCCAGTATCACCAGATGTAGCGGTTAAAATAGTGATTTTTCCATCGTCTTTGAATTGCGCTAAACACTGCGCCATGAAACGGCCGCCAAAGTCTTTAAAGGCTAACGTAGGACCATGAAATAGCTCTAATGCATTAATATTTTCAGTGACTTTTTTAACTGGCGCAGGAAACGTAAAGGCATTAGATACGATTTCATAAACAGCTTGTTTGCTCAGTTCATCACCAATCAAATGCGATAAAATTTCAGTTGAGCGATCCACTAAATTCATTTCAAGTAACGAATCGATATTGTCTAATGGAATAATAGCTTCAGGGAAAAATAAGCCTTGGCCACGCCCTAATCCTTGTTTAACAGCTTGTTGAAAGCTGACTTGTTCGCTGTTGTCTTTAATGTTGTATAAATTCATAATTCTTTTCCTAACACGCGTGCACCTTGTTCATCAAGGTGACAAATATGACAGAACCCCTCTTCATTTTGAAGAAAGTTTTCCGTTAACCAAGTTTTTAATAATTCTGCTTGTGACAAATCACTCATCACTGCGAATACCGTTGGGCCAGAGCCAGAGATCCCCATCGCCAGTGCACCACTTTGTTGTGCAAATAAGCGCGCTTGATCAAAACCTGGAATCAATTGAGAACGATAAGGTTCAGCAATCACGTCATTCAGCATTAACGCTGCTAAAGCCGGTTGTTCACTATGACAAGCATGCACAAATGCCCCTAAGCGACGGCCATAAGTCAAGGCATCAGACAAGCGATATTGCGATGGTAATATGTCACGCGCTGCGGCGGTTGAAATAGTAATACCAGGATAAGCAACTACCCAATACCACTCTTTAAATGAAGGAATGGTCTGGCTAATAACGCCACCTTCATTGATCATCAATTGCATACCACCAAGGTAGCAAGGAGCAACATTATCATAATGTACGCTGCCACTAATTTTACCTTCCATTTCACCCATGATAGTTAACATCACATGCTCATCTAATAGATAGTCATGCCATGCATTTAAGGCTTCTAGTGCAGCTACGATGGAGCTTGAACTAGACCCCAAACCACTTCCAACAGGAAGATTTTTTTCTAAGGTCAATGACACGGGTAATATTTCTTTATGCTGCTTTGCAAGCTCCGCCTGGTAAGCTAAATAACAGTCGTAAACAATATTACTCTTAGAGTCATCGGGTAATTTATGTGCATAAGGGCCAACACATTGTAATGAAAACCCGTAATCACCTTTAGTGATCATAACGCGGTCACCTAATGGAGAACCGTCAATAGGAGTTAAAGCGCCACCTAATACGTCAAATCCCACACTTACATTTGCCGTTGAAGCTGGAGCGTAAACAACAATAGACATATTAAAACCCCTGTTTCTGAATTTGAACGCTGTTCGTAAAACACATTACGCAAGCATTTTTAAATTGTTTTATAGTAGCAAAAATTGCAACCATGTTAGAACTCCTGTTTCCAGTTCAATGTACGAAGCACATCAGCAAACACACCTGCTGCCGTGACTTCCGTACCAGCACCATAACCGCGCAATACTAACGGAATAGGTTGGTAATATTGACTATAAAACGCCAGCGCATTTTCGCCATCTTTTACTTTATTCAATGGATCGTTTTCATCCACGGCCATAATACTACATTTACATTTACCATCTTCAATACTGCCAATGTAACGTAATACTTTACCTTCTTCATTAGCTTTATCTTGCAACTGTTTAAAGTACTGATCTGCTTCTGGCAAACGTGCCATAAACTCATCAGCAGTCCCAGTATCATCAAAACCAGGCGGTAATGCTTGCTCTACTTCGACATCATCTAACGTTATGTCCATTCCAGACTCACGGGCTAAAATAAGTAGCTTACGCGCAACATCTGTTCCACTTAAATCATCACGAGGGTCAGGTTCAGTAAAACCAAGATTACGCGCTTCAGAGGTTACATCTGAAAATGATTTTCCTTCATCTAACTTACCAAAGATGAACGATAAAGAGCCAGATAAAATACCATTAAATTTAACTAAACGGTCACCTGCGTTGAATAGGTTTTGTATATTTTCAATTACCGGCAGACCAGCACCCACGTTAGTATCATATAAAAACTTACGACGTTTCATTAACGCAGTTAAACGTAACTGGTGGTAGTAATCCATGCTGCTTGTGTTAGCTTTTTTATTGGCAGTGACAACGTGGAAACCTGCGCCTAAAAAGTCAACATAACGTGCTGCAATACCATCGTTACTAGTACAATCAACAATCACAGGATTTATAATATGCGAACCATTAACGAGGTTCTTCATTGCCACTAGCGATAACTCTTCAGTGGCATCTTTTAATAAATCGCGCCAATTGTTTAGGTCAACACCATGAACATCCAATAACATCGCACGGCTGTTAACCACACCACAAACTCGAATCGCAATATTGCGTTCTGCTAAATAGGTCTGTTGGCGATGAATTTGATCAATCAATGCACCACCAACACCACCACAGCCAATTACAAACAGGTCAATAAATTGCGTACTGCTAAAGAAACTGTGATGACATGCAATCACTGCTTCATTGGCTTTTTTCTCAGAAACAACGGCAGAGATAGAACGTTCTGAAGATCCCTGTGCAATTGCAGTCACGTTAATAGAAGCATCGGTCAGTGCGGTTAGGAAACGCGCAGCAACACCTTTTTCTTTTTTCATGCCATCACCAACAAGCGAAATAATAGCTTGTTTGTCAATCACATCGATTTCTTCTAGTAAATTATTTTCAAATTCTAGGCTAAATTCTTCAGTTAATGCATCTATCGCTTGTTGTGTATCATTTGAATAAATACAAAAGCTTAAACTATATTCCGATGAAGATTGAGTGATCAAAATAATTGAAACACCAGCACGAGAAACCGTCGAGAAGATACGACCCGCCATGCCTACAATTCCTTTCATACCAGGGCCTGAAATACTTAGCATACTCAGTCCTTTAAGATCTGAAATGCCCTTTACACGTAATTTCTGATTACTTGTTTGTGCACTAATCAAGGTACCTTCCGCTTGAGGATTATGTGTATTTTTAATAAGACAAGGAATATGGTGCTGCGCAATAGGTGCGATGGTTTTTGGATGCAATACTTTTGCGCCAAAATAAGAAAGCTCCATGGCTTCTGCATAGCTTAACGATGTGAGTAATTTTGCATCTTTAACTAAGCGCGGGTCACAGCTGTAAACGCCATCAACATCGGTCCATATTTCACAGCATTCTGCTTTTAAACAAGCGGCTAAAACGGCAGCTGAATAATCTGAACCATTACGTCCTAAAACTAATGTTTCACCTTCTTCATTACCTGCTGTAAAGCCCGGCATTAAATAGATAGCGTTAGAAACAATTGCATCTTCAGCTAATAATTTGCGTGATGTTTTAATGTCTATTTGTGCTTCTAAATAACCACCTTTAAAAGAGATTAATTTTTGTTGAGGCACAATTACTTCAACATCTTGGCCTTTAGCAATAAGCAATTGCTTCATACAAGCAACACTTAACACTTCACCTTTACTTAAAATACGTGCTTCGATACTCGCTGGACATTGGCCTAATAAACGCACGCCTTCTAATAAATTACTCAGTTCAGCAATTTCATTTTCAAAGGTGTTGCGTAACAAGTCGTCTGCTAATTCAGCGTAGGTTTCTTTTAGGCCTTTAATGAGCTCAGAGAAGATTTTTTGAATTGCAATTAAATGCTCATCAGCAGACAATCCTTGGCTGGTTTTTTCTACTACCGCTACCAAGTTATTGGTCACCCCTGAAGGCGCTGATAATACAAGAGCGATTTGAGACTGTTGCTGATTGTTAATAACAATATCAGCCACCTGATTGAAACGTTGAGCATTTGCTAATGAAGTGCCGCCAAATTTAAGTACGCGCATCGTACCTCCCTGCTTTAATACGAAAAAACCCGCTTTCAATAGCGGGTTTTATGAATGTATAGATTTTCTTTTTTACAAATAGCAAAAAAAGCTGCGAACTAAGCGCAGCTTTCTTCGGTTTGAGCGGAGAAAATAAAATAAAATACATGTGTGTTAATAGTTTCATTATTAAATAAATTTATGGTGAGATTATATCAAAGCTTATAGCGTACTGGAACAAACAACCGATCGAGCTTGCAATTAATTCGCATAACAAATAACAAAATGTTAATTCCCAGCCTCTGTGACTTGATAAATATCAAATAGACAAGGTAAAACGCTTGTTTAAATCCATAATAAGTTGTTATCTATATGTTAAGTAATTACACTTTAAGCACTGAAAACTGAGACTTTTTAAACAGCATTAAATTTAGCATGATTAATTGTTTAAAAAAACGGCCGAAAATCTGCGCGCCATGACAGTTTCACTTAACCTAATATTATCCCGCACAGGTTGAGCAAAGCATTATTAATTTTTATAGGAGTCAATTCATGTCTAGCGCTAACATTTTAGTTGTAGAAGATGAGTTAGTAACAAGAAGTACATTAAAAAGCGTTTTTGAAGCCGAAGGTTATCAAGTATTTGAAGCTAATGACGGTACTGAAATGCACCAAGTATTAGAGCAAAATGAAATAAACCTAATTATCATGGATATTAACTTACCAGGTAAAAATGGACTTTTATTAGCAAGAGAGATACGTGAACATAAAAACATTGCACTTATTTTCTTAACCGGTCGTGACAACGAAGTGGATAAAATCCTTGGTTTAGAAATTGGCGCAGATGATTATATTACTAAACCTTTTAATCCGCGTGAATTGACCATTAGAGCGCGCAACTTATTAACACGTACCATGCAAGACACCCTATATTTTGAGCAAGTACGCCAAAAGGTTGAGCATTATAAATTCAGTGGTTGGACACTAGAAATAGATAGTCGCTCGTTGATTAGCCCCAATGGTGAAGTGTTCAAACTACCGCGTAGTGAGTTCCGAGCGATTTTACATTTCATTGAAAATCCAGGGAAAATACAGACTCGAGCGGATCTATTAATGAAAATGACAGGACGAGAATTAAAAGCGCATGACCGCACGGTAGATGTCACCATACGTCGTATTCGTAAACACTTTGAAACAGTCCCAGAGTCAGCAGAAATTATTTCGACGATTCACGGTGAAGGTTACCGCTTTTGTGGTGAATTAGAATAACTCGCTGCTATTGCGAATTCAATGTGGAGCGAATTTAAAGTAAACAAAAAAGAGATCGTTATCTACATTGATTAAATTTAAAAAGGCCAGTTTTACTGGCCTTTTTTATTATTTGTAGCATATTTATCTGGTTTAATTAGGCTTAGAGCCAACTAATTAAAATCGTTCAATTAGAAAGCCTAAATTGTAAAAATCACCTTATTTATTAACCCAATTTAAAAACCTTCAGACCTAATCTACATAGATATTACCCGCTATTGGCAACAATCCACTTCCTCAGTTTTTTTACATCTTCAAGGTAACCGACTTTGATCAACTCGTGCCAATCATCAATATTGTCCCACCAAGCCGGTAACTCTGGGGATTGCATCTTTTGCGCTAACTTCTGAATACGTAATAGCCCTACGGAAGCGGCAGCACCTTTAATTTTATGTGATTGCGAAGCGATCCCTTTTTCATTTTTTGCCACCATATGACTTTCTAAAATAGACAAATATTCAGGCATCATAGTTTCAAATAAAGAGACGTTATCTAACATCACTGAAGTCGGTAAAAACTCCATTAATTCTTTCAACATTTGTTCATTAAATAATTCAACCTTAGGCGCTTTTTGTACCGCAGGCTGCACATTAATGAGATTAGTAACCACTTCTTTTTGTTCACTGAAATGGCGTTCCAACATGCTATTAAATAAAGGCAAACTTAAGGGTTTACCAATTGCATCATCCAAGCCTTTTTCAATAAACTGCTGTGTATCGGAAAATACATTTGCTGTTAAGGCAACTATTGGCGGTAATTCAGAATGAATTTCACGTAGACGCTGTGTCACCTCATAACCATTCATGTCCGGCAATTGTATATCCATCAGAATCAACTGATATTCTTTATCGGCCACCTTATCGAGCGCTTGCTGTCCATCCATTGCCACATCTACATGGTGACCTTGCTTTTCTAATAAGGCCCTTGCAACTAAGATGTTTAGTTCTATATCTTCTACTAGCAAAATAGACAATGTTGGTACTTGGAAGATTGACTCTTTTTTTGATGCGGCAACACACACTGTCGGTAAACTAAGCGTGAATGTACTGCCTTTTCCTAATTCACTACGAACCGTTAAACGCCCATTCATTGCTTTTGCAATTTGGCTTGAAACCGACAAACCTATACCCGTTCCCGTTGCGTGGCGCTCGCCCTGAACTTGATAGTACATGGCGAATATTTTATCTAACTTATCTTTGGGGATACCAACGCCAGTATCTTCGACTTCAAAATTTAACCATGTTTTTTGATCTTCTATAAAACTGCTACAGCGTATAGTCACTTCACCTTGTTCGGTAAACTTAACGGCATTAGTGATCAAGTTCCATAGGACTTGTCGTAAACGGGTACCATCAGAGTTAATACATTTAGGTAACTCCCCTTGTTGTTTGAAGATTAAAGTTAACTTTTTTTGCTCCGTTTGAATATACGCAAGGCTTTGTAAATCATTAATAAAATCATCTACATTGATACAGTCATTGACTAAATTAAGACGTCGTCTGTCTAACTTATCAAGGTCGACAATATCATTGAATATATTCCCTAGGGTGATAGCACTCATATGAATGGTTTTAAGATATTGAGTCTGTTCTTTATTAAAGTTTTCATCTAGTAACATGCGACTTAAGCCAACGATACCATTGAGTGGCGTTCGCAGTTCATGACTAATCGTTGAAATAAAAGTAGTTTTATCGCGACTGGCTTTTTCTAAAAATTCCTGGTGTTTTTTACGCTCAGTAATGTCGCGACCAAAACCAATTAAACCAACACATTCACGCTGGCTATTAAATAAGGGCAACGCACGGATTTCAAAATAGGCCATGCGCCCGTTTGGGTATTCCAACCACGTTTCATGGATCTGCTCAAGATGCGTTTCAATCACTTTTTTATGTCTCAATGACACAGAGTGAGCATACTCATCGGAATAGATATCAGCAGGTAATAAACCAATTAATTCAGCTTCTGTTTTACCCGAGATCTCTTCCATTGCTTTGTTACAACTGACAAAGCGCTCCACTAAATCTCGATGAAAAATCAAGTCGGGAGAGGTATCAAAAAAAGATTGTAGTAATTTTTTCCCTTCGCGCAGTTGCCGCTGTGTTTTTTGATGATCAACAATCTCATTTTCTAACAAGTGTGTTTTAGCTTTGTCTCGCTGTGATATTTTCTCTAATTTAGCGACTGTCATTGCTAAACGTTGACGCGCATTATCTAAATCATCAACCACTACCGTTAAAAAATACACCGCCCATGGTGTGATCAATAAACCTAACATAACTGAACGATAAATATCAGCCATATCGAGTGTTTCAGAAAATAGCTGTGCAATGATAATTTGAATACAAGCATCGCCTAGAATAATCGCAAAGGCTAACAACATACTAAATTTTATAGGGCCTAAACGTTTCAAGAGCGAAACATAATAATGTACCCATGTTTTTAGATTAAATAAACTCACAGTTCCTCACAATATTAATAACTTAAATGAATGACAGGATTAAATGATAGGACGCTTAGTGTAACCGTTTTTTAGCCATTAAAAATAATCCCAAGTGCTCAGGGTTTGTTATTCTGTATTCAATATTCATTTATCTGAGACACAATACAAATAAAGGCAATTGGATGTTGCATTGTATCGTTATAACTTCATCCAATTCATTTTACACCTAGACTCGACATATAATCATAATCGACATCAATAAAGCATTTAAAATCAATCATTTTTTAAGTATAGGGATAAATTATCAATCACTTAGATAAAACCTTTGTATTTGGTGGTTTTTAATTTTTGTGATCCCGTTTATAATGCGCGCTTCTTTTTATATTCATTTATCCATGTAAAGCATGTTGAAGGGAGCCTTATTGAATGGCAATGCCAGATATCGCAAATAGTGCACAAGCTCAAACAGAAGGCGCGTTAGATCGCGTAGGTATGAGTAATATTGAGTTACCATTGATGGTACAAACAGATAACTGCCCTGCTCAACAAGTCAGTGCTAATGCTGAATTATTTGTTAATCTGGGTGACCCGCAAGCCAAAGGCATTCACATGTCACGCTTGTACCTGCAACTAGATCAACTTTCAACAGAATCTGAACTAACGTTAGCGACATTAACGACTTTATTAGAAGGGTTTATCGAGAGTCATCAAGACTTAAGTTCAGAAGCCTTTGTTAAAATCGCATTTGATTATAATTTACGTCGCAAATCATTAATCAGTGAAAAACGTGGTTGGAAAGCTTACCCAATTGTTATTATCGGACGTTTAATAGACGGAGAGCTGGATATTGAGCTTCAAGTTGATGTGCCATATTCTTCAACTTGCCCATGTTCAGCAGCGTTAGCTCGTCAATTGATTCAAGATGCATTCAGTAAAAAATATGCGCAAGCAGCAACACTTGATAAAGACGAAATTGTGGCTTGGTTAGGTTCTACTCAAGGTATTGTAGCAACACCGCATAGCCAACGTAGTGTTGCACAGGTGAAAGTTAAACTTCAGACAACTGCTGATAACTTCCCAATTATTGCACTGATTGATTTAATTGAAGCAACATTAAAAACGCCAGTACAAGCAGCGGTAAAACGTGAAGATGAACAAGAATTTGCACGTTTAAATGGTCAAAACTTAATGTTCTGTGAAGATGCTGCACGTCAATTACAATATGCATTACATCAACAAACACAATTTAGTGATTTTTGGTTACGCGTAAATCATTATGAAAGTTTACACGCGCATGATGCAGTATCGGTTACCACTAAGGGCATTAAAGGCGGTTATCAAGCTTAACCACTAATAACATTGTTTTATTAAGCTTAATAAAAAACCTTGTTCAGCAATGACCAAGGTTTTTTTGTATGCGAAAAAGAAAAATAAGATGAGTGCGATTGCTATTAAAAAACTAAGATCAGATTAACTATAGCCAAGCTAACTATTGCTCACCAATGGCCTCTAGAAAGGGGACATCAGTTTTAAAGCACACCATTTTTTTAGTGTAAGGATGCTTGATGCTTATTTCACTTGCATGCAATAACAAACGAGGAGATAAACTTAATGCCAACGGTTCTGCATAAAAATCATCCCCTAAAATAGGGTAACCCATTGCCATCATATGCAATCGTAATTGATGAGTTCGCCCTGTAACAGGCATCAATTTAATTAATGTGCTTTGTTTTCCATAACTCACCACTTCATAAAAGGTTTTACAGGCTTTACCTGATTCAAAATCAACCTTATGTTTTGGCGGGTTCTCTTTGTCTTTACTCAGTGGTACATCGATACAACCTTGCGGCTGTGGCACATGTCCTAAAACACGCGCATAGTAGATTTTTTTTGTTTCACGTTCTTGAAACTGTATTTTTAGCGCCCTTTCAGCTTCTTTTTTTAAAGCAAAAATGATCACACCAGAAGTGGCTAAGTCTAAGCGGTGAACAGTATGGCTATTAGGATGTAATTCAAGCAGACGACTGTAGATACTGTCATGTCGTTCAATATCACGCCCCGGTACCGATAAGATCCCAGCAGGTTTATTAAATACAATCATATCTTTATCTTTATAGATGGTATCTAACCAAGGGTCTGTGGGAGGCTTATAATCAAAGTCATTCATAACAGTTCACTGCATTTAAATAGATTTTAAAGAATACCGATAGCGACATTAACGTCAATAACGTCAATAACGTCAATAACGTCAATAACGTCAATAACGTCAATAACGTCAATAACGATACTAATATCAACATATGATAGATACAAAAAAGGCTGAAATCCGTTAAGAAATCAGCCTTTTTTAGTAGGTGGTGGAGATGGGGGGAGTCGAACCCCCGTCCGAAAAACCTACATCCTCGGTACTACATGCTTAGTCAGTTATTTGGTTAACTCGTTAATCTCCAACTGACAGGATATTAAAAAGCGAGTCCGATACTATTTCGCGGTTCACCCTCGAACAAGGTTCCCTCGCTATCCGATGTAAATGACCTTCCGAATCCCTACCCATTGGAAAAGCGCGGGTGGAAGGCTAGCTAGCCTAAGCTGCTAGAGAGTAGTTAGAGTCGTTTGCAACTATAACGTTGGCGGCTTTTTACGAGGCCAACCGCCACCTCGGCATGCACCTTGGGTTTCAAGAATCTCGTCGAGTCCTAAATCATCCCCACAGTGGTTAGTGATAAATCACCAACAAGTTAAGTTTAACAAAGCTAAGTGATGCAAGATAGCATTATCTTGCATGTTGTTTGCTAACTGCTTAATTATCGAACGCTATGCTTCATCATACGTTCTTTTTGAACTTGCCACTCACGATCTTTAACATCACTACGTTTGTCGTGATCTTGTTTACCTTTCGCTAAAGCAAAGGAAACTTTTACCCACGCTTTTTTCCAATATAAAGAGATTGGAATAATGGAGTAACCTTGTCGTTCCACTTTACCTACTAAGTTATCAAGTTCACGTCGTTTAAGTAATAATTTACGATAGCGTAAAGGATCACATACTACGTGTGATGATGCGGCGATCAAAGGTGGAAATGTTGCATTTAGTAACCAAGCCTCTCCATTTTTTAAGAAGATGTAGCTATCTGCAATATTTGCTTTACCTGCACGTAATGATTTTACTTCCCATCCTTGCAATTCAAGTCCCGCTTCAAAGCGTTCTTCTAAATGATATTCATGGGAAGCACGTTTGTTACGTGCAATCGTGTTATCGTTATTTTTTGGTTTTGAGTTTTTTTTAGCCATAGCCTGCATTATAAAGTTTGTTTATTTAAATGGCTATTTGATTTGTTGAAAAGTCACTCATTTACAAGCATTTTTTGCTATTTTTTTTCAGTTAGCACCTTGCATCGTGTAAGATGCTATTTTTTTAAACGAGGTAAAGCATGGCTAAAGTATCACGTAGCGCATTGTTGATGTATAGCGCACAAGAAATGTATCAACTAGTGAATGATGTGAATGCTTATCCTGAGTTTTTACCAGGTTGTAGTGAAACCACGGTTTTATTAGATCAAGTGAATTTAATGAAAGCATCCATTAAAGTTTCTAAAGCCGGTATCAGTCAAACCTTTGTTACTGAAAACACATTGATTGAAGGTCAATCTATTTCGATGAAATTACTAGAAGGCCCCTTTAAGCATTTAAGTGGAGGCTGGACTTTCACTGCTTTAGATGAGCAAGCCTGTAAAGTGAGTTTAGATTTAGAGTTTGAATTTAGTAATTCCATTGTTAAATTAGCCTTTGGACGTGTTTTTCATGAATTAATCGGCTCTATGGTTAAATCTTTTTCAAACAGAGCCAAGACAGTTTACGGTACACGTTAATATATCTCGAGGGAGCATGTAATGAGTGGGTTAATAGATATCGAAGTGGTTTATGGGATTCCCAACAAGCAAGTTTTATTGTCCTTGAAAGTACCTGAAGGGACAACCATTGAAAACTGTATAAAATTGTCAGGTATTGTAAAACACTTTCCTGAAATAGTGCCTAGTGAAGCGGTTGTAGGCATTTTTAGTAAGCCAGATAAATTAGATAATACGGTTAAGCAAGGTGATAGAATTGAAATTTATCGGCCACTAACCGCTGACCCCAAAGAGATGCGTAAACTAAGAGCAGAAAAAGCCAAGCAAGCTAAGAAGAGTTAGTTTGTAACGAAACCTGATAATGAAAATTTATGTTTCTGCTACCTACAAAAAAGCGCCTTTCGGCGCTTTTTTTGATCGATTCAATTTTTATTTTATAGTCATAAGATTAAAATTCGTGACTATATTGTACAGCAATTAATAATGCATCTGCATGTGTCGTACCTGTAATAGAAGATAGCGCAGTACTTTCAGAGACTGATACGTTTTGTCCTAACAGATAAGTTGCACCAAAATCCATATTACTATTTTCAGAGAAATGATAAGTAAAGCCAGCAGAGAACCATTGGCGATCTGAATCTGGTACCGAGATTGAAGTCACCTTATCTTGAGCACTCATGTCGTACATATAACCTGTACGTAATGTCCACGTTTCATTTAAGTAATAAGTCCCTCCAATTGAGAAGTGCATTGCATCTTTCCACTTATAAGTACTGATAGTATCGAACGCGTCAGACTCTAATGTGTCGAATGAAGACCAACCAATCCACTGAACACTATAATGAACAGCATATTGAGTATTTTTAATACGATGATAACCAGAAAATTCAGCCATATCTGGCAATCCTAAATATAACGAGTCATCTTTAGTCTTAACACCATTGAAGGTTACATCTCCTTTCACCTCTAATTCTGGGCTGTAATGATAAGATAATCCAAATCGATTATTTGCATTTAATTCAAATACAGCGCCTAAATTAAAACCAATCCCAACACCTGCAACATCAGCATCTAAAGCAGTCAAACCACTAAAGATACTTGAATCATCGCTTAATGTTCTTTTTAATTCTCCTGTTCCATAAATAATGTCGACTCCAGCACCAAGGCTCCATTGCTGGTTAATACGATAAGAAGCTGCTAACCCTAAATTTAAACTTTTAACATCTGTGAGACCACCGAACTCTGAGCCGGAAAATGAGCCATTGAAGTCAGTTCGCGTGCCAAAATTGGAATATAAATCAACCCCCACAGCAAACGTTTCGTTAATTGGAAAAATAACATGTAGATTAGGTGAAACTGAGACGCCACCTGCATCATCATAACTTGAGCTTTTACCTGATGCAGTTAAGCCATTATAAACACCATCTGACACTGAAATATCTGTTTTTAAAACATTAACACCTAAAGATAAAGCTGTTTTATCAAACAAAGCCATTGCAGCTGCATTACGTGACATAACAGAGGCATTATCAGCAATAACTGCATCACCAGCAAAAGCACGACCTAAACCTGTAGCAGATTGAGAGTTTAATTGAAAACCAGCAGCATTAACTTGTAATGCAGTGAGTGAAATTGCACTCGCTAAGAGTGTTTTTTTGAAGAAACATAAACCTTGCATCTGAGTGCGCATAATACCAATCCTTGCTATTGTGATCTCAGCTGTATTGCATTATCACTTAATGATTATGAAAGAAGCATAATTCAGAAATGATATTTGCACGCAGTTATGCACTAAAAGCGTGACAGAGTGCAAATGCTTACCATGAAATTTTACTTAATTGGCGACATAAAGAAGGGATTGAATGAATTTAACAGTTAGCTAGTGCATTAAAAGTGATTAAAAGTGATTAAAATTAATGCACTAGCGTAAATAAGGAAGATCTACAAATTTAAATGAATATTAATAAACAAGATGTACTAAATTGTTATCAGACAAAAAAGTATCATCAGTGACACCTAATTTATTATAACTAATCAGTTCACGTAACCCATCGATATAAGCCTGCCCACGCTCAGAATATTTAATCAAAGTACCCGCTAATAAAGTACCTGAAAAGGTTTTATTCGATGCCACTTGTTTTGCTCGTAGGTCACGTAATGATTGATATGCTGAAGTAGAATTAATATTCAACATATAACCTTCTACCGAAGCTAACGGAGTATCGAATCTCGCAATGCCATAATTACCTAATTCAGTACGTTGTTGTTTGGGTTTAATTCCATTACCACTAAAATCCCACTGTCCGAACAGTGCATTTCCTTCAAGTGCAAAACGTGACGTTCCCCAAGCACTTTCCTCCGCTGCTTGTGCTAATGCTAACGAAGGTGGAATAATATTAACGCGCTTCAATAACTTCTGTTTAAGCTTATTGGTTAAAACCTCTGTATCTTCATCTATAACACGATATTTAATAGCAATAGCGATTAAATCAGGAGACGTTAGCTTGGAATTTTTTACAATCTCACGCTCATGTAAAATATTTTCATTTGAGACTAAAATTAAAGGTAAAATCAAACGCAGAAAAATACTCTTTTTGTTGTTCACCGGCATATTTTGAGAAACTTTCTGCCACTCTGGACTAATCCCTTCAAATGTTAAACGCGGAACTTCCTTTGAGCCTTTATCCCAGTAGCCAGGAGTATAATGTAAATCATTGAATACCTTTTCTAGATCCTCTAAAGAAGTAATTTTAATTTCAGTAGGGTTAGCCATCAATTGCTGAGTAGGAGAAATCTTCTCTGAACAGGCAGATAAGAACAGCACGCTACAAAGCATACCGATAATATATTTTTTCATAAAAATCTCCGTAAAATAATTAACTTTCAATTCGTTAACCGTTTCACTGTGGTAGTAATAAAGTAAATAACATCATTAGCATCATTAGCATCGTACAAACCAGGTTAATAATTGATTGCGATATGACAACACGACCTACAAATAAATTCATAAAATAATAAAAAATCATGATTACGTTCTATTTTTTACTATCAACAAGGTTCTAACCAATAGGGTCTATACGTGGTACGCAGAAAAAAGGTTTACTTTGAATTGTAAATTGATGCCGTTACAAAGATTGATAGTTACTTATTAATTCATTTTAAACTATCAACCCTTTATAACTAGATGTGGACTCTGTCACTAAAAATCAAGGGTATTGTTAAAAAATAGGCTGAGCCGTCACTAATAAAAACAGAGACAAGACTCACGAGGAAGCCGTAAGTCATTTTAACATGCGACACGTGTTAGTTGATGAGCGAGGGGGTATCAATATCACTAAACTAGCCATCTACTTTAATTACAGTGCGGAACTGCCGGAAAACAAACCAGCTAGGTTCAACAGATGAATAATAGGCAACATCAACATACACAATAATGCCAACCACATAAGCCAACCAATAAAACCATTGTTCCTCATGGTTTTTAAAATGCTACCGCCATGAGTTTTACCAACAAAGTATAAAAGACAATATTGGATCAGCATGATCCCAATCACAACCGGTAATGCAGGCAACCCCAAAGACGCAACAACCATCGGAATAGTCAATACAGACATATACGCAACAGCAATTATGATCACAAACTCTTTTGGACGAAAACCAGTTAAATCCTCAAGGATTGAATCACTCTGTGTTGTATCCTTATTTTTCATATATACCTCTTCATTTTAAACATTACGAGTGTTGTTCAGCATTACGGATTCACATTGAGAATTAAACAGCTTACGTTTTTAACAAAATGACATAGATTATCGTTAAAAATAACCTATGCAAATTATGATCATTAAAATTATAGCTATTAAAACTATGACCATTACAGCTATGACCATTACAGCTATGACCATTAAAAGAATAGTTTTAATTTATGAACTCTTTTTAATGCCTACCCAACATTTGTATGATAAATGCAATTTCAGTGTTTGTCTCAATAAAATGATGCTTATAAGAGACCTATCATTTTTATTCACCCATCTCATTTGAATCTAAGTTAATTAATAAAGCATTTCCGTTAAAAATAATAATTATCAGTTATAAAACAAAATACTAGGTAATTGTCACCTTAAAAGATCAATTTGTTCACTCTTTAAGCAATCAAATACTAATTTCTTACAATACTGTAAATAACGCTTGCAATATAATGTGATCTCTATATCATTCGCCGCACTTAAACGGACGCGAGATGGAGCAGTCTGGTAGCTCGTCGGGCTCATAACCCGAAGGTCGTAGGTTCAAATCCTGCTCTCGCAACCAATCTTGTTTAAGAGAAGAAAAGCTTATCGAGCTCAACTCTCTATAAACAATGGCGAAGATCGTAGATTAAAATATTGCTTTCGTAACCAATATTGTTTAAGAGAAGAAAAGCTTATCGGGCTCAACTCTCTATAAACAATGGCGAAGATCGTAGATTAAAATATTACTGTCGCAACCAACTTTTTAAAAGAAAATGTTTAAGTATTAAGTTTTATATATCGGACGCGAGATGGAGCAGTCTGGTAGCTCGTCGGGCTCATAACCCGAAGGTCGTAGGTTCAAATCCTGCTCTCGCAACCAATATTGTTTACAGGAAGCAAAGCCTATCGGGCTCATCTCCTTATAAACAATGGCGAAGATCGTAGATTAAAATATTACTATCGCTGCCGATTTTTAAAATGAAAAGCTTTAGAAAAAGAAACAATAAATCCGGACGCGAGATGGAGCAGTCTGGTAGCTCGTCGGGCTCATAACCCGAAGGTCGTAGGTTCAAATCCTGCTCTCGCAACCAATTTTTGTTTAAAAGAATAAAAAAGAAATATCAAATCCGGACGCGAGATGGAGCAGTCTGGTAGCTCGTCGGGCTCATAACCCGAAGGTCGTAGGTTCAAATCCTGCTCTCGCAACCAATCTTTGTTTAAAGAAAGAAAAGCTCATCGGGCTCAACTCTCTATAAACAATGTCGAAGTACATAGATTAAAATTCTGTTCTCGTAACCAATCTTTGTTTAAAGAAAGAAAAGCTCATCGGGCTCAACTCTCTATAAACAATGTCGAAGTACATAGATTAAAATTCTGTTCTCGTAACCAATCTTTGTTTAAATAAAGAAAAGCTCATCGGGCTCAACTCTCTATAAACAATGTTGAAGCACATAGATTAAAATTCTGTTCTCGTAACCAATCTTTGTTTAAAGAAAGAAAAGCTAATCGGGCTCAACTCTCTATAAACAATGTCGAAGCACATAGATTAAAATTCTGTTCTCGTAACCAATCTTTGTTTAAATAAAGAAAAGCTCATCGGGCTCAACTCTTTATAAATCATGGCGAAGACCATAGATTCAAACCCAGCTCTCGCAACCAACTTCTAATACCTTTAGAAGAACTAATTCCAAGATAAAGTATAAATAAAACTTAAAATATTGGCACTCAATAAGGCAGTCTAGTAACTCGTCGTGCTCAGCTCTTTATAAACCATGGCAAAGGCCATAAATTCAAATCCTACTCTCGCAACCAACTTCTAATACCTTTAGAAGAACTAATCCCAAGAAAAAGCATAAATATAACTTCAAATATTGAAACCCAATAAAGCAGTCTAGTAACTCGTCAGGCTCAGCTCTTTATAAACCATGGCAAAGGCCATAGATTCAAACCCTGCTCTTGCAACCAACTTCTAATACCTTTAGAAGAACTAATCCCAAGAAAAAGCATAAATATAACTTCAAATATTGAAACCCAATAAAGCAGTCTAGTAACTCGTCAGGCTCAGCTCTTTATAAACCATGGCAAAGGCCATAGATTCAAAGCCTGCTCTCGCAACCAACTTCTAATTTTAGTAGAAGGTGAAACACAACTTAGGTTCAAATAATAAATCTTGGATTCAGATTATAAGTGCATAACTTGAATTGGTAGAAAAAGCGGCCTGCTGAATATATGCTTATCGCTTTTTCTCCGGCAAGAGATGCAACAATGAAAACATATAAACAACTGACCTATGGGCTAAGATGCCAGATTTATGCTTTAAAGAAAATAGGTCTGAGCCAAAATAAAATTGCGCAACAGTTAAAAGTCAGTCAATCAACTATCAGTAGAGAGCTTTCTCGTAATACAGGTAAGCGAGGATATCGCATTAAACAAGCCCAATCGTTTGCACATCATCGTCGATTACATTCTCGTAAAGCAATTAAAATGACGAGTAGCCTCATTGCATTAATTAACTCAAAGATTCGACTCGAATGGAGTCCCGAGCAAATATCAGGATGGTTGCGAGAAGAACACAAAGTGCGGATTAGCCATGAAACGATTTATCTTTATATTTGGTCTGATAAGAAACGTGGAGGTCAGTTATTTCAATACCT
>NZ_WTKU01000011.1 GCF_011378715.1 Psychromonas sp. SA13A
CCATATGTTCAGCCATTAATTTGGCTGGCGTATTGTAATCTAATTTCTTTCTTGGTCTGTCATTGAGTTTCAATATTACCTCTTTTACTAATGAATTCGATACTTTTTTAAAGTCGGTAGATTTGGGCCAATATTGTCTTAACAAACCATTTGTATTTTCATTCAAACCACGTTGCCATGAACAGTATGGGTCTGCAAAATAGACTGCACACTTTAATTTTTTGGTTAACTCTTCGTGATAAGCGAACTCTTTACCGTTATCAGCGGTGATGGTTAATACTGCATTTTTAAATGGTTTTAATAATGCAAGTGTGGCCGCAGTGACAGTCTTTGCTGACTTATCATCAATACGTGTCGATACTGTAAAACGCGTTTTACGCTCAACAATAGTCACTAATGCGCCGCTGTGCCCTTTACCAATGACTAAATCTATTTCCCAATCACCAACTCGGCTACGTGTATCAACGATATTAGGTCGCTCATCAATACTGACGCGGTTCTTGATAAAACCTCGACCAGCTTGTTTATCTTTATTGCGCGCTTGGTAAGCCTTGCCTTTTCGACGCAGATATTGGAATAATTGACCACCACTCCGCTTATTGGAGCAAATATGTTGGTAAATAGTTTCATCGCTAATACTGGTACCATGCTCTTTCTTAAGCCATCCTGAGATTTGGTCAGGACTCCATTTTTCACCTAGTTTTACATTTATTAATGCAATCAGAGTAGATGTCATTTTAATCGCTTTACGCGCTTCAATACGCCTTTTAACTGCAGCTTGTTGGGCCTGGTTAATTCGATAACCTCGCTTACCTGTATTGCGAGAAAGCTCCCTACTAAGCGTTGATTGATTCACATTCAGTTGTTTAGCTATTTTATTTTGACTCATGCCTATTTTCTTTAGCGCATAAATCTGGCATCGTTGTTCGTAGGTCAGTTGTTTATATGTTTTCATTGTTGCATCTCTTGCCGGAGAAAAAGCGATAAGCATATATTCAGCTGACCGTCTTTTCTACCAATTCAAGTTATGCACTTATGATCTGAATCCAAGATATGTTTTTAATAAGTAATAAGTAATAAGTAATAAGTAATAAGTAATAAGTAATAAGTAATAAATAATAAGTAATAAGTAATAAATAATAAATAATGATTAGCTTGTATAAGGTGGCAATAATGTCCTTTTTATTCACTTAATATTTGAATATAAGCACTTTATAATCGAACTAAATTCAGGTGCGGGTTCAAGTTTAGATAAGTAAGTGGTAAGTGGTAACAATAACAAGTGTCAATTTATTGTAACCACTCAGTTTAGTTGGTCTTAGAAAACCAATTAGAAATAAACCCTGACCACGGAAACGGCCACACAACCTGGGCGGCGTGTACCTTGGATTTCTACGGAGATCTCTTTTTCGATCTCTAAACCGCGTTTGATCGGTGACACTTTAATTAAACGGCTATGCGCACGGATCACACTGCCGGTTTTCACTGGATAAGGAAAACGTACTTGATTAAGTCCGTAATTCACTGTCATTTTTGCATTAGGGTACGCAGGACGACTGGCATCCACACTGTCAGTTAAATGCGGCAGCAGGGATAACGTCAAAAAACCGTGAGCAATGGTGGTTTTAAAGGGTGATTCTCTTTCAGCACGTTCTACATCATTATGTAACCATTGATGATCTTCCGTGACATGTGCAAATTGATCCACACGATCCTGTGTAATTGTTAGCCATTCACCAACGTGTACCTCTTCGCCTATTCTGGTTTGTAAGCATAAAAACAATTCACGGGCTTCCGAGGAAACTTGAATTGGTTTTTGCGCTACTTTAACGGAGCGGCCATTCTCTAGTACTGAGTATTCCTTTACCCACGACAATAGCTGCTCACGGTTTTGATGTGCATTTTTCAAAAACAATGAATAATAATCACGTATTGCCGGTGACATCCATTGTTTGAAATCAAAAGCAATTTTTTGTATAAAATCTGCTTTATATTTAGTTATATCTATTTTTTTCATAAAAACTGGCGATCCTTTAACGGAGCTTAATTAACCTAGCGATGCGTTAATTTCATTTAATACGGCAACGGGATCTTGCGCTTGAGTAATAGGACGTCCAATGACTAAATAGTCGGATCCACTGTCAATTGCCTGCTTTGGTGTTTTAATACGGCGTTGATCACCTGCTGCAGAGCCTGCTGGGCGAATACCCGGCGTGATCAGTTTAAATGACTCACCTAACAAGGCTTTTAACTGTTGCGCTTCGTGTGACGAACAAACTACGCCATCTAACCCTGATGATTTAGTTAATGTGGCAAGACGTTTCACTTGCTCGGCAGGTGTTAACTCAATGCCTAGTTCTGCGAGGTCGCTTTGATCCATACTGGTTAATACGGTGACGGCAATTAATAGAGGCGCTTTATCACCGTAAGGTATCAATATTTCTTTTGCAGCTTCCATCATACGACGGCCACCACTGGCATGCACATTGACCATCCACACACCTAAGTCAGCCGCTGCTTTGACTGCTTTTGCAACTGTGTTAGGAATATCGTGAAACTTTAAATCTAAAAACACATCAAAGCCTTTAGCCACTACTAACTTAACAAATTCAGGCCCAAAGTGAGTAAACATCTCTTTACCAATCTTTAAGCGGCAAGTACTAGGATCAAGTTGCTCAATAAAAGCGAGTGCTTGTTGCTTGTTATCGTAATCTAATGCGATAACCACTTTAGGGTCGGTAAGCTGAGTCATTTTTATTCCTATATCAAACGGATGTAATTAAATATTTATAATGTGTGATTGTGAATTTACTGTGTGATCGTGAATGAAAGCGACGTGATTGTAAATGCACAATCGACTATTCGCCATCTAAACCTCGGATCGGTTTAATGCGTCCCCAGCTTTTACAAGATGGGCACTGCCAGAATAGTTTTTTAGTGGAATAGCCACATTTTTGACAGCGATATTGAGAGCGAGATTTAATTTGCTCACTCACTAAGGTATGAAGAAATACTAAACTTTCTTTCTCATTATCTGACTGTGCTAATCGCAAATGATAGGTCATTAAGTGATTAAAGCCTTTCATGGTCGGGTTACGTCTTAGCTCTTGCAGCATAAATGCCTGGGCTTCTTCAACGCTTTTAAATTCCGCAATTAAGCTAGCTAATAGGATAACCGCACTTGCGCCTCCGCCTAACCCCACAATATGATACAAATAATCCATTAACGCTTGTTCTGTATGTAGCTCTTTGTGCAGCGCATATAACTTTTCTAATATCACTTCGGTAAAGTCGATATCTAATTCAGGCACACGTTGTAATACTTCTAAGGCTTTTTTCTGCTGATGTTCTTGATCGTAATAATCGGCTATGGCGATACAAGCGCGTATACACTTAGGGTAAGTCACTAATGCTTTTTGATATAACTTGATGGCTTGCTTTTGTTGATCAGGTTTTTTCAATTGATCCGCTAAGCTGCAATAAAGGTAAGATAAGGTTCTTGGCTTGGCTTTATCTTGGCCCATTTTATTTAACTGTTCGGTACAGTTAATCGCCTCTTGCCAATCTTTTAGTTGTTGGTAGATAAGTAATAGGTTTTCTAGCGCAACTTGTCTGTACTCAGGAGATTCCTTGAGTTGAATAAAGGTTTCTTCACTGCGGTCAAACAAACCCGATTGATAGAAGTCTTTACCCAATTGCAACATAGCAAGGTCGCGTTGCTCAAGTGTTAAGTTAGGACGCGCAATTAAGTTTTGATGAATACGGATCGCACGGTCGACTTCGCCATTTTGACGAAATAGATTGCCTAGGGCGAGGTGTGTTTCAATGGTTTCATCATCAACATCTAACAATGCAATAAAATGATCAACGGCTTTATCGGGTTGTTCATTTAATAAAAAATTTAAGCCTTGAACATAATCACGGCTTAATTTATTGCCTTTCTGCTGTTTTTTCTGATAAACGCTGCGCACGCCCATGTACCAACCATAAAAGGCAGCCACGGGCAGTAAGAGAAAGAATATTTCTTGCACTAAGAATTAATCTTTTTCAATATTGGCGCGCAAATCATTCAGCTCTCTACGTTGTTTAACGGTTAATTTACGTAGCTGACGAGCCTTCATTTTTAATGCTAAATAAAAATAACTAGCAATAAATATCGCCATTGAAAAACCCATTGAGAAAACAATCGCTAATAATGTTGATAAGCGTAATTCATTTTGCGCAATGAGATAATTTAAGGTGACGAGTTGTTGGTTTTTTAAACCTATTACAATCACAATAATAAAAAATACCACTGTGATTAATATAGTTAGAAAGCGTTTCATACTGATACCCACACAAGAATAAGAAGTGATGAGTGTATTATAAATCAAGCAGGGAATAAATCATTGATATGATTCCTTTGCCATTATCCTCTAGGATATTGATCAAATTAATACTATTAGGGATGAAATGGTGACAGAAGTGGACTTTAAAAAAGATTGGAAGCAATTAAGAAGAAATAATAGATAAAAAAAATGGTGCTTTTCAGCACCATTTTTATTTAGGCATTTATTGCATTAACACGTTCTCTCAATGCTTTACCCGGTTTGAAGTGAGGAACATACTTCCCACCTAGTTCAACCTTATCCCCTGTTTTAGGGTTACGGCCAATGCGTGGAGCACGGTAATGTAAAGAAAAACTACCAAAGCCTCTGACTTCAATACGCTCGCCTGAGGCAAGGGAATTGGTCATCAACATTAATGTTTCTTTAACACTATCTTCAACTTCTTTAACCGACAATTGAAAGTGTTTGCTGGTTAGCCTTTCGATCAAATCAGACTTAGTCATAACTTACCTCGTATTATGTGAATACAAATTAAAAAAGACACCAGTTAATGCTATTAAAGGTGGCTGTTGCCAGCCACTTTTAATTATTTGCCTTTAGCAGCGTTAAACGCGTCAAGCATTGCATTACCCATGCTTGCTTCATCTTGTTGCTTCAAGCTATCGATAGCATCTTTCTCATCTGCTTCATCTTTAGCTTTGATAGACAAGCTGATTACGCGGTTTTTACGATCAACACCAACGTATTTAGCTTCAACAGATTCGCCAGCTTTTAATACTGTAGATGCATCTTCGATACGATCACGTGAGATATCTGCAACACGGATGTAACCTTCAACGCCTTCAGTAAGAGTAACTGTAGCACCCTTAGCATCAACTTCAGAAATAGTACCAGTAACAATAGTTCCTTTCTTGAATTCTGCTAAGTAATTGTTGAATGGGTCAGCAGCAATTTGTTTGATACCTAGAGAGATACGTTCGCGCTCTGGGTCAACTTGTAATACAACAGCTTCGATTTCGTCGCCTTTTTTGTAGTCAAGTACTGCTTTTTCGCCTTCAACTTCCCAGCTAATGTCAGAAAGGTGAACTAGACCGTCGATGTTGCCATCAAGACCGATGAAGATACCGAAGTCAGTGATAGATTTAATCTTACCAGAAACTTTTTGGCCTTTATCGTGTGTTGAAGAGAACTCTTCCCACGGGTTAGCTTTACATTGTTTAAGGCCTAGAGAAATACGACGACGTTCTTCGTCGATGTCTAGAACCATAACTTCAGCCATATCGCCTAAGTTAACAACTTTAGATGGGTGGATGTTTTTATTAGTCCAATCCATTTCAGAAACGTGAACAAGACCTTCTACGCCTTCTTCAATTTCTACGAAACAACCGTAATCAGTTAAGTTTGTAACTTTACCAGTTAGACGAGTTGATTCAGGGTAACGCTTAGCGATTGCAACCCATGGATCTTCACCTAATTGCTTAAGACCTAGTGATACACGAGTACGCTCACGGTCAAACTTAAGGATTTTAACGTTGATTTCTTCACCAACAGTTACGATTTCGCTTGGGTGTTTAACACGTTTCCAAGCCATATCAGTGATATGTAGTAGGCCGTCTACGCCGCCTAAGTCTACGAATGCACCGTAGTCAGTAAGGTTCTTAACGATACCTTTAACTTCTTGACCTTCTTGAAGGTTCTCAAGAAGCTCATCACGTTCAACACTGTTTTCAGTTTCGATAACAGCACGACGAGATACAACAACATTGTTGCGTTTTTGGTCTAGCTTGATCACTTTGAATTCAATATCTTTGTTTTCAAGGTGAGCAGTGTCACGTACCGGACGTACGTCAACTAATGAGCCAGGTAGGAAAGCACGGATACCGTTTAATTCAACAGTGAAACCACCTTTAACTTTACCGTTGATAACACCGATAACAGTTTCTTGGTCTTCGTACGCTTTTTCTAACTGGATCCAAGCTTCGTGACGTTTAGCTTTTTCGCGAGAAAGTTTAGTTTCACCGAAACCATCTTCTACAGCGTCTAGAGCTACATCACAAACATCGCCAACTTCAACTTCAATTTCGCCAGCAGCGTTCTTGAATTCTTCAACTGGGATAGCAGCTTCAGATTTAAGACCAGCATCAACGAATACTAAATTATTGCTAATACGTACGATTGTACCTTTAACAATTGTTCCTGGGCGAGTTTCTACTTGTTGAAGAGATTCTTCAAATAGTTCAGCAAAAGATTCCATCATCTATTTATTCACACTTATTTTATACAACCACATACAATCCATTCGTACGGGAGGCAAGAGAGTTACCACTTCATCCATAAAGTAGTATTAGTAAACAACTGATTATTCAGTTGAAATTTTTAATTTAAGTTCAGTTAAGGTTAATACTTTGTCTACAACTTGATCAATCGTTAATGTCGTTGAGTCAATAACCAATGCATCATCAGCAGGTCGTAATGGAGCAACAGCTCGGTTACGATCTCGATAATCACGCTCTTTAATCTCGCTTAAAATTTGCGCGATGCTAACATTAAAGCCCTTATCTTGCAACTGATTAAAACGGCGTTGGGCTCGCTCCTCGGCGCTTGCATCTAAGAATATCTTGACCTTAGCCTCTGGAAATACCACTGTGCCCATGTCTCGGCCATCGGCAATTAAACCAGGTTGTTGTAAGAATGCTTTTTGACGTGCTAGCAAGGCTGATCGTACCAGCTCAATAGAAGCGACCTCCGATGCGGCTTGTGCAACCACTTCAGTGCGTAACTTATCACCGACATTTTCATCGTTTAATAAGGTATCTACACCGCTACCATTAGAGACAAATGAAACATCTAATGTTAATGCTAAATCCGCTAATGCTTGAGCATCGTTTAGTGCGACTTTTTGTTGTAATGCGGCGTAAGCTAAAATACGATAAAGCGCTCCACTGTCTAATAAATGCCATCCTAGCTTTTTCGCTAAAATGTGACATACGGTCCCTTTACCTGAACCACTTGGTCCATCAATGGTAATTAAATTTTCAACTGACATATCAACCCCGAGTCTTTGATTAAATTAGTTTTTAGTCTTTTTTATTTATATTGCTAGTACTTATATTACTAGTATTTATATTGTTTTTTGCTGTGCTGTAACAACTCATATAATTGTTTGAGCAAAGATTGCCAAGAACAAATCTTGTCAGGAGCAAAGGTTGCCAGGAACAATTGCAATGAATTGTAACCAAGAAGCATGATCTGCTATTAGTTTGCACGGCTATTAATCAATTTCATCTAGGAAATCATTCAGCTCTTGTTCTGTTTGTTTTTGTGAACGTTGTGATTTTTGCTGTTGCAGTTTGATAAATTCATCCGAGCTCGCTCCCTGCGAATAAAATTTAAAGGCTTCGTATTGTATGTAAGCTTCTTTCACAAATGTATAAGGGTCTAGAGATTGATCGATTAACGCTTCTTGACCTAATAACCCTTCGCGCACGTCTAAGCCATTTAAACCCCATACCACGCCTGATTGCCATAAATTCAAATAGCTCATTGGAAAGTACAACCCATCCACTACATTGCCCACTAATATTCTGGTACTACGCGGTCCAATCACGGGCACCATAAGATACGGGCCGTGCGGCACTGACCAATGCCCTAATACATTACCAAAACTTTCTCGACGGCGTTCGATGCCACCGTACTTAGCGATATCAAATAAGCCTAGCAAGCCAAACGTTGAGTTGAAGGTAAAGCGAAAAAAGGCATTGGTGGCCTGTTTAAACTCTAACTGTAATAAGTTATTCACAATGTTTGAGGGTTCGTCTAAATTAAGCACCATGTTATTAAGCGCCGTTCTGCCGCCATCGGGCACCCAATCAACGTAGGTTTCAGTAACCGGTCTGTAAATGTAACCATCTAAAACATAATAGTTAAAATCCCACACCAAGCGATTGACTGGTTCAATAGGGTCACTCATATAAGTTTCTTTGTCGCCCTGCACACTTTGCGCATACACAGTGTTGCTAGCTAAAAACACCAGAGAAAGTAGAAAAGAACGTTTAAGCATATGCTGTACCTTGCGACAAATTAAGTAAGAGATAACTTATTATAAAAAATAACAGCCCCCACTTTATCGAGATTAAAAGTTAAGTCTTATGAATAGCCAACAGATAACAGTATGTAATGAATACTGTTATCTGTTGATGTTAATTGCTTATTTTAGACTGTTATTAAGCTATCGGTAATTAAAGTAACTGTTATTAAAGTAACTGCTATTAAAGTAACTGCTATTAAAGCACCAGTATAAATCATCAACTATAAAGGACCGATAAATGTGAGCGATCAAGATTGTTGATTGATCTCGATATTAACCGCTGCCTTCTGACCTGCTTTTATAACCTGACTTACACCAGACCACTGTCCGTTAGTTTTATTTACGGTGCCATCGGCAGAAATGCGCGCTTTGATAATAAACTGTTTATGATCACTTAATTTAATACCTTGCATCATGGCATTAGCATCGGATAAAACAACCTTCACAGGAAATTCCGTAACCGGTAACTTAACTGCCGCAATCGGCATAGCTGGACCATTCACTGCCTGTGCATAAACAAATAATGTACTGTTGTCAGTATAACTAACTTGTTGTGTAACAGTAATATTAACTTGGTAAGCAGCACCTACTACAGCAGGCGAAGCTTGTGCCTTTGCAGTCGCTTGATTTGTGTTCAGCTTCTGCTCACTATCAACACCCTCTGCTTGTGTACCAGTAGCAGCGGCTTGTTCTGATTGTTGCTGTGCTAATTGCTGCTGTGTTAATTGCTTTTTGGCGTAATCAATACTGTTACTCAGCATGATCGCTTTTTCGCTTTTAGGATCAACTAAACTCAACATTTTTTGCCAACGCTCAACGGCTCCTGCAAAGTTTTCCTGTTGCAGCGCCATAAAGCCGTACATTGACCATGCATCGTAATTATCAGGGTACCTTTGTAAGAAGTTTTTAAGCATTAAAGGAGCTGTTGCTTTTGAATACTCATCACCAATTTTCATTTTTAGTTCAATGTATTCTAATTCTATCTCAGGATTTTCTGGCGCAACATCTACTGCCTTTTTAATGGCATCTAACGCTAACTCTTTATCCTTAAAAACACGGCCTAAGCGGCTGTATAAAACCCAACCTTCGGCATCATTGGGTTGATTAGCTAAATGTGTGCGTAGCCCTAACATTAAATCTTGTAATTCTTGCTCGTTAGGTCGCGCATCATTTTCTTCAAATAATTTTTTATGTATTTCAGGGTAACGTTGTAACGTCTGCTGCCAGTTGTTCACTTCTTGAAACGCACCGACTGACCAATATAAAGCAACCGTGGCTAAAACAAGAAACACAACCCCAGGTACCCAAATACGTTGTGCATTATTTTGCTTACTTTGCTTACCTTCATCGATATCATCGAGTAGGTTATATTGCAGCTCAGCCACCATCGCTTCTTTATCAACCACTACACCTTGACTAAGATCGTCTTCAACTTCTTTCAAACGAATATCGTAAAGCTCATGGTTAAGCTGATTACGGCGATCTTCATTTCGCCCTTGCTGTGCTTTGTCACGAACAAAATGGGTTACCATCACCACACTAAATACCAGCAGTAATAACAATGCGGCAATAACAAACTGTAAAATCATGATTTTGTATCCTTAGCATGCTGTTTTAATAGCTGCTGTAACTTTTGCTGTTCTTGATCGTCTAAATTGTCTTCTTTTGCCAGCTGTTTTTTAATTTGTCTAATTAATACTAATAAACCAAATACAACAAATAACAGCGGCCCTAACCAAAGAAATATAGTCGCAGGTGTAACAGGCGGATCATAACGCACAAAATTGCCAAATCGCGCTACCATATAGTCCACAACTTGATCTTTGCTTTGCCCTTGTTTGACTAACTCATAGGTTTTATTACGTAAATCCTTTGCTAATTCCGCGTTGGAGTCGGCAATATTTTGATTTTGACATTTAGGACAACGCAATAATTTAGTTAATTCGTGAAAGGTTTTCTCTTGCTGCGCATTTTCAAACTCAAAGGTATCAATAGCCGCTTGACTGGCATGAGAGAATAAAATCATGCAAGCCGCTAGCAATAAAGGGATCAATGTATTTATTTTATTTAATTGAATCATTGCATATCCTCATAAATAGCCAGTAGCTTATCGTTCCATACTTTGTCGTTTAAGTCGCCCACATGACGATATTGAATGATGCCATTACTATCAATAAAAAAGGTTTCAGGTGCGCCATAAACGCCCAAATCCATACCTAACATGCCACTTTTATCAAACAGGCTGATTTTGTAAGGGTCATTTAAGTCTTTTAACCAACGAATCGCTTTTTTACGATCATCTTTATAATTCATCCCAACGATATACAAACCTTGTTTGGCTAATTTATTAAGATAGGTATGCTCCGCATAACAAGTGGGGCACCATGTAGCCCAAACATTAAGCAACATTTTCTGACCTTTAAAGATACTCGCATCATATTGTTTATCTGCATCGTAGATATCTTGCAACGTAAACGCAGGCACAGCTTGCCCGACTAAAGCAGAGTCCAATTTGCTGGGGTCACTGCCTTTTAATAACGGTGTTGCTAAGAAAACAGCGCCAATGATAAATATAATAAAGGGCACTAATAAGGTTAATACGCGACGTTTATTAAGCATCGGCTCCTCCTGCTGGTGCTGGTTTATTTTCACTATCCACAACGTTGTCTTTTTTGCTTCGGTAACGACGGTCACAGAGCATTAACAAACCACCAAATGCCATCAATAATGGTCCTAACCAGATCCAACGAATAAAAGGTTTGTAATAGATACGCACTGCCCATGCACCATCGGGTAACATTTCACCCATGGCAATATACAAATCACGCGTGAAACCAGCATTGATTGCAGCTTCCGTCATTGGCATACGCTGTACCGTATAGATACGTTTTTCAGCTTCCATCACAGCAATGGTTTTTTGATCTTTTTTCACCGTAAATACACCCACAGTGGCAGTATAGTTTTGCCCATTATGTGGTTTAACTTGATCAAAATGAAAATCATAATGCTCAAAGGCAATATGTTGACCTACAGCTAATTTGACATCTTTTTCGATTGAATAATTTTGTGTCATGGTAATACCGATAATCATCACCGCTAAACCAAAATGACCAAAACTCATCGCCCAATGACTGTTGCCTAACTTCATGACTCCTTTGCTAAAGCTATGACGATGTGTTGAACGCAAATAAATTTCATAGATCACACCAACGATGATCCAGAATCCTAAAAACGTCCCCATTACCGCTAACCAAGTCAACGAAGGTGCAAAGGTAAATAGGAATACTATCGTCGATAACACACTTAAAATAAGGATCATCGTTAGCGGTTTTTTCAGGTCATTAAGTTGCTGACGTTTCCAACGGAATAATGAACCGACACCCACAAACAAAGCAAAAGGCACAATAATAATGGTGAACATACGATTAAAGAAAGGTTCGCCGATAGAGATACTACCAAGCCCAATTTCTTTATGTACTAAAGGTAACAATGTTCCTAATAACACTACGATTAAAGCAGCGATTAATAGTATGTTGTTAATCAGCAATACACTTTCACGCGACACTAACTGGTAACGACCACGGCTTTTCACTTTTGATGCTTGAATTGCATATAATAATAACGAGCCGCCAATCACTAACACTAAGAAGCCTAAAATAAATAGACCACGTGTAGGATCACTGGCAAAGGCATGTACCGAGACCAACACACCAGAACGTACTAAAAATGTACCTAATAAACTTAAAGAGAACGCGCTTAAGGCTAAAAGCACTGTCCATGATTTGAACACACCACGTTTTTCACTAACCGCGAGAGAATGGATCAAGGCAGTACCGGCTAACCATGGCATAAATGATGCGTTTTCTACTGGATCCCAAAACCACCAGCCGCCCCAACCTAGTTCGTAATAAGCCCACCAGCTACCTAATGCGATACCAACGGTTAAAAACATCCACGCGGCCATTGTCCAAGGACGAGACCATTTTGCCCAAGCACTATCTAAGCGCCCTTCTAACAAAGCAGCAATAGCAAAAGCAAAGGCAACAGAAAAACCTACATAACCCATATAAAGCATAGGTGGATGTATGACTAAGCCAAAATCCTGTAATAGAGGGTTTAAATCACGGCCATCGATGGGGAAATAAGGCAAGGTTCGATCAAATGGATTCGAGGTTAAAATAACAAATAAGTAAAACCCAAAGGCCAGTAAACCTAATACCGCTAGCACTCGAGCCACCGACTCAATCGGCAAACGTTTACTCATTAAAGCAACCGCTATACTCCAAGTCGATAGTAAAAAGACCCACAATAATAAAGAACCTTCATGTGCGCCCCATACCGCAGATAAACGGTAGTACCAAGGTAAGGCTGAATTAGAGTTAGTCGCAATATAACCAATGGTAAAATCATTGATTAAAAAAGAGTAACTTAAAATAACAAAGGAAGTGGCGACGGCTACAAATTGTAAAATAGTAAATATTTTAGCGCTACGAATAGCACCTTGGTGCCCCGTATGAACACCGTAAAGTGGATATACAGTTTGTAGCAATGACAGTATACATGCCAAGATTAAGGAAAATTGGCCAATTTCAGGAAGCATTAATCTAACCCTTTAGTTTGATTGTTGTGTTTTTAAATGATCCATACCCTTTAGCGCATCAGCAACTTCAGGTGGCATGTATTCCTCATCGTGCTTAGCTAAGACTTCAAAAGCATCAATAGCATTACGTGATTTTAACACTCCCTGTGCAACGATCCCCTGACCTTCACGGAAAAGGTCCGGTAAAATTCCATCAAAATAAACAGTGACTTGACCTGCTTTATTATCAATCAGATCAAAACTTACTTTCAAGCTTTCTGGATCGCGTTGTACGGAACCATTTAAGACCATACCACCAACGCGTAAGCGCTGACCGACTTCTGGTTTGATACCCGTTTCGTTTTTACCATTAATGATTTCATCGGGTGTATAAAACAGATCAATATTTTGCTGTAGTGCAAATAACGTCAAACCAATTGCGACAGACAACCCGACAATTAATGAAGAGGTGATTAATAAGCGCTTTTTACGTCTTGGATTCATAGGGTGCCTTCTCTATTTTCAGCTGCTTTAATACGTTGTTCACGCAGTAGGCGTTGTTCAACATGCTTGAATATTTTTTTACGCTTGGTCACTGTGCTAATAACTAATAACAAAACACTGAGTAGTGACACGCCATAAGCTAACCAAACATAAAAACTATAACCGCCCATGGCGATAAAATCGGACCAGGATGCAAATGCCATATTAACCTCGTTTATTAACTGAAGAGCTGGATTGCTGTACTAATGCTATCACCCATGGGCGATGGCTTTCTCTTTGCAATATTTCATTACGGAAACGATATAACACCATGAATCCTAAGAAGGCTGCAAAGCTGACAATCATGATCAGTAGTGGAACCAACATGTCGGTTGCCATGGAAGGCTGATCAAACTTTGTGATGGTTGCTCCTTGATGCAAAGTATTCCACCATACCACTGAGAAATGAATAATAGGCAGATTAATCACACCTACCAAGGTCAAAATAGAGGCTGCACGCCCCGCTAATACTTTGTCTGAGAAAGCGTTGTATAAAGCAATAATGCCTAGGTATACAAATAACAAAATCAACTCTGAGGTTAATCGTGCATCCCAAACCCACCAAGCACCCCACATAGGTTTACCCCATGCGGCGCCAGTAAATAGAGCGATAAAAGTATAAACAGCACCAATCGGTGCGGTCGCTGCAACGGTCATTTCCGCTAAACGAATTTGCCATACTAAGCCAATAAAAGCGGCAATCGCCATAGTCGAGTATGCGCCCATCGCCATCATCGCTGCGGGTACATGTATGTAGATAATTCTAAAGCTATCACCCTGCTGATAATCCGCTGGTGCAAATGCTAAGCCCCATATTATACCCACTACAAAAGTAGGCAATGCAACGGCCAAAAACCACGGCATTAACTTACCGGATAATGCATAACTTTTTTCCGCTTTTGCATAGGGGTGTAACCATTTCCACATAATCGAATCTCTATCTTGATCTTTACATTAATAAAAAAGTTTAAATAATACCTGATATTGAGTTATCAGTATTGATCATTAACAAACACAACAGTCTATACGCTGACATTTAGCAAATAGATTAACTAACACTAACCCTTAATGAAGCAGCGATAGCAAAGGGCGCTAAAGTAATTGCCCCAACTAACATGGCACCTAATAATGCCAATAAACCGATATACGATTGTCCAAACGTTGCAGCATCAATCGCCATTGTTGAAAAAATTAAAATAGGAATACTCAAAGGCAGCATAATCAAACTTAGCAATACACCTCCTTTACGTAAGCCAATTGTTAACGCAACACCAATTGAGCCCAGTAAACTCAAAATTGGCGTGCCAATCAACAGCGTCAAAAATAATGCCCAGAAAGTACTTTCTTGTAGTGACAAAAACACTGCCAATAAAGGAGAAACTAATAATATCGGCAACCCTGTTAGTAACCAATGCGCAAACACTTTAGCACTGACTAACCAGGTTAAAGGTTGTGGTGCTAGCATCATTTGCTCTAGTGAACCGTCGATGAAATCATCTTTAAATAAACGCTCAAAAGATAACAACGCAGCTAGCAAGGCGGCAACCCAGATAATCCCCGGTGCAATACGAGCTAATAAAGCCGGATCGGTACCAATCCCTAATGGGAATAAAGTCACGACAATAACAAAAAACCAAATCGGATTTAAAATATCACTTTGTTGGCGGAAAGCGCCTAATAATTCTTTACGTACAATTTGCAAAAAAGCATTAAACATATTGCTCTCCTGCCGCTGGCTTTTGTAAGGTTAATTTTTTATATAATTGGGGTGGTAATAATAAATCTTGGTGAGTGGTCAATATCACCATGCCCCCCTTTTCAGCATGTTTGATTAATAATTTTTCAATCACTTGCACGCCATTTTTATCAATGGCCGTAAACGGTTCATCTAAAATCCATAACGGACAATCACTAAACCACATTCTTGCTAATGCCACACGACGTTGCTGACCCGCTGACAATTGTGCCGTTGGTACATTTTCGTATCCCGCCAAACCTACTAAAGTCAAAATTTCCCATGCATCAAACTCAACCTTTGGATTAAATAATTGATGAAAATAATGCAGGTTTTCAAGTGCGGTTAATTCAGGTTTAACACCGGACTTATGGCCAAGATAAAGCATATTTTGATAATAAGCATCGCGATCTAACGCAATACTTTGATGTTGCCAGTGCACTTCACCTTCATAGGGGGTTGATAACCCAACCAGTAAACGGAATAAGCTGGTTTTCCCCACACCATTAGGTCCCTCGACCTGTAAGATTTCGCCGGGAGCTAGGGTAAAATTTAGATTATTGAACAAAACTCGCTCTTCACGCACACAAGTTAAGTTTTTACACTGAAGCATTCAGGCTTACCCTTATATCAATCGTAATAATTAAGTGTTCTACTTTAGTAGACTAGAACACTTATTTTTCTTGTATCGGCTTTTCTAAATCGCTTTTATTATATAGAAAGCATTCATATCACTAAGGAATGATGAGCTAAAGAGTATGACCAAAAAGTTATACTTTAAAAAGTACAATCGTCATAATATGCCATTTAATGTCATATTAAAATGTTAGCGGATCCTAACATAGAAAAAGCAGACGGGTAACTATCTGAGATCAGGTAATACAGGAAAAAATGGGGGAGATAAGATTAACAGTCAATTATGTTGAAAATGGAAAGTATTCGCCTCTTTTTTAGTTCTCTATGCAAGGTAATGAATTGATAGATGGCAGTATAGGAATGTGTCAGTGTTAATTGAACAATAAGGCTTAATAACGTTACTTTTCAACTTATACTCACTCTCATAGTATTAATCTAAACTAAGCAATAACAGGCAGCACTGCATTTTAAAATTCATTTAGACAATGCGCCTGTGCTTTTATTATGTCTGCTTTTTTATTATTACTACTTTTTTATTATTGCTAGTAGTGATTATGCAGTTAAAAATATGCCGCTGAAATTATTTAGCTCAATTTATTTGGACCAAGCTATTTTTGAATCAAGCTATTTACGGTGTAGGTTAACTAGCAACTCAGCTTCAGCACGAGGCAATTCACAATCAGTCATTAACTCTTCAACACTTGCACCAAGCTCAACCATTTTCATGGCACGTGTATAAAGTCTATTTTCTGGCGCAGAAGCCACTAAGTTAACTTGGTTTTCCTGGGTTTTTCTCACCACGACATCTAACTGTTGCAGCTTCTTACCCATTCCTACGGCACCAGAATGAATCTCTATAAATTGTTTTTTATTAGCCTCTTGCTGTGCAAGTAAAGACTTCACTAATACTTCTAAAGAGTGTGCTTTTTTACTCATTTTTTTAAATAAAAAAAGCATAGTAATAAAAAAAATAATGGCTAACAAAAGTGCTAGCCAAGGAATATATTGTAAAAACATGTGTTACTCGATACAGGTCATTAAAGTAGGTTTAATTCGTCCCACTCATCATCACTGAGTAATTTGTTTAAATCAACTAAAATTAACAAGCCATTGTCGCGGTTACAGACACCTTGAATAAATTGAGAGCTTTCTTCAGTACCTACATGAGGAGCTGGTTCCATCTCTGATTTTTTCAAATATACGACTTCAGCAACACTATCTACTAAAATACCAATCACTTGCTTTTCAGCTTCAATGATAACAATACGGCTATTATCAGTGATCTCAGCAGGCATTAAGCCAAAGCGAGAGCGAGTATCAATTACAGTAACTACATTGCCGCGCAGGTTGATAATCCCTACCACATAATCAGGTGCACCCGGTACTGCTGCGATTTCGCTGTAACGCAAAATCTCTTGCACTTGCATTACATTGATACCGTATGTTTCATTGTCTAAAAGAAACGTTACACGTTGAAAAATTTCATCTTCTGATGTTTTATCAGACAGTTTAGATTCTATATTCATTTTGCCTCTGCTTAAATGTTGTAAATTTTAATTTAGCTTAGTAGCAAATATTCAAATTTCCATGCTAACCTAGCCTCGAATGTCCATTCCTTGATTCAATAGCTTAATTAATTCTTGTACGTGGATCAAAGCGCACATTTTATTCTTCACCATCCCCGCTAACCAAGGGCGAGATCCTTTTTTGTCGCGCCACCTAACCTGATCTTTGCTGAGATTTTCTGTGCCTAACAATTTCTCACAGGATAATCCCCACGGTGTACTACCCAATAAAATATAATGACTATACTTAAGATCCTTGGCGCTGCAACCAAGCTGCAACCATAATGATGTATCGACGATATTATAGAGTTTATTATTATGTTTTGTGACGCCAGAAAACCAAGCTGGTTTGCCCATCAAAAAATTAAGTTCTTTATCAAGGTGATAGATACCACCTAAATCAGTCAAAGGTACTGCAAACGTAACATGATTAAGCTCAAAAAATAACACTTGAAACTCATTCTCTACGTCAATATTTTTCCATTCTTCGGTGGTTGCTGATTGTTTTAGTATTTCGGCTTCTTCTGATACTTGTAAATGCAATTGCGCTTTAGTGCTTGAATTTGAAAACACTAATTCTTCAGGCAATGTTGGTAACTCTGCAAATTCAGTCGAGGCCTTTTTTTCTGGTTTATCTGATTTTTCTGACGCCGGCGTTGTTTTTTCATTATGAAGCATAGAATCAAAATAGTTTTTCATAGCCTCGTCATTGTTGTTTTTCATTTAGTTATGCTCAGTTTGTAGCAAGTAATTTAATAAAGTTTCATAGGCAAAAGAGCCGCGACAGCTTTTTATAAAATGTGAAATAGGTAAATGCGCTAAACTTGCATCCCTAAATTTAGTATCAATGGGAATAACACCATTCCAGACCTTGCCTTGATAGGTCTTTTTTAATTCATCTAAAGTTTTGATTGAAGCACTGGTGCGCCTGTCAAACATAGTAGGGATTATGCAATAATTAAAATCTTTGCCTCTCGACTGCTGCATGATGCCTAAGGTTTGTACCATACGTTGTAGGCCCTTCGATGCTAAGAACTCAGTTTGTACAGGGATCAAAATCCGTTCACACGCGGCTAATGCATTAACCATCATCACACCTAATACCGGCGGGCAATCAATAAGCACAAAATCGTAATCATCTTCGACTAATTTAAGCTGCTTATAAAGAAATAACCCCATACCTTGTTGGTTTCCCAATACCCGATCCAAGGTGGCTAATGACATTGATGCAGGAATTAATGATAAATTATCAATTTCAGTGGGCAGTATTAGTTTTTCTAATTCCGCCTTGGTAGTAGCAGGATCTTGAAAAAGGTCATATAAACTCACCGGCAATTGGTCTGAATCATATTGTAAATAACTGGTTAATGAAGCATGCGGGTCAGTATCAATCAATAAAACACGAAAACCACGATCCACTAAGATCCCAGCAAGGGATGCGACGGTTGTGGTTTTTCCGACCCCACCTTTTTGATTTGCAATCGTCCAAACTTTCACCGTTATTCTTGCCTTGTGGTAATAATTAGTCGTCCATTAGGAAGGTAAACCTCACGCATTTCTTCACTATCTGGTTTAGGTGTGCGTAATATTTTTTGTTGTTCTTTATCCGTTGATTTCATATTGTCTTTGCCAAAGGAATTATCTGTATATAATGCAAATTTTGAGATCGCAATAACCACTCGACGACTGTTTAATGGGTCTACTTTTCCGTTACTATCAGTAAACGGCTGGAATTTTCCATAACCTTCAATGACCATTCTTTCTCCAACGATACCACGCTCATTAAAAGCATGTAACACACTGATCGCCCGTAATGCCGATAACTCCCAGTTTGACTGGTATAGTTCGTTGGAAACGTTAGTTAAATCAGTATAACCACGTAATCGAATCATATTGGTAGCTGGCGCTAAAACAGCAGCAATGCGTTCAATTTTCTGCTCAGCGGTATTTAAAATGGTATGACTTTCAGCTGCAAATAATAACGGACCTTTCATTTCAATGGTCAGCCAATCGCCGTTTAAATCAATGCTTAAATCGCCCGCTTCTAACTCTGTCTCTAATTCCGCTTGTAATGATAACTGCAGTTCACTTAAAGCATTACCAGTATAATAACCTTGTGGCGTTGATAACTGCTCGGCAGGTATTTGTTGTGTAGAAAGTTGCTCAATGGGTAAATCGCTAACATAACCCTGAGCATAATTATCACCGTCACTGATTAATGCAGGGCCGGTATTATCTTTAATATCGTTACTATTTTTAGTTAATATGCCTGTCGCATTAGAGCCACTATTGGTGGGTTGAACAAACTTACTGGCACTTTGAATTACACTAATAATTTCTTGGTATTTTTCTTCTTTATTCAGTGAGACCGCATACAGCACCACAAATAAAGCAAACATTAAGGTCATATAATCTGCGTAAGAGACGGTCCAACGATGAATATGGTTGTTTTGCTTTTGGTGTAATCGAGGTCTGCGTCTAGACATTAGTAAGCTGCTCTAGCGATATACCCATGTAATCGACGCTCTAATAACAGGCTGTTTTCACCATCGGCAATCGCAATTAATCCCACCATCGACATCTCTTGAAATAATGCTCGATGTTGATAGTTTAAACGGATTTTATTAGCAATAGGCAGGAATATAAAATTAGCAAAGGCAACCCCGTAGATAGTGGCAACAAAAGCAACTGCGATGCCTTGTCCCAATAACTCAGGCTGATCTAGAAATGCCATTGCTTGAATCAAGCCTAGTACGGCACCAATAATACCTATGGTTGGACTGTAACCACCCATTGCATCAAAAACCTGTGCACTTCGCTCGTGCTGATCCATTTCCAATTCAATTTCTTGTTGTAAAACGTCTTGTAATGCAGCCCTATCACAGCCATCCACCAACATAGCAATGCCAATCTGAGTAAAACTATCGTTCTGTTCCAGGCTTTCTTTTTCGAGGCTTAAAAATCCTTCCTGCCGAGAGAGCACGGACCAACGTTTGAGTTTTTGTATTTGCTCATCTAGGGAGTAATTAGGAGGTGTAAATAAGGTGAATAACTGTGTACTAGCATCTTTTAATTGCTTTGAAGATGATTGAATTAAAATAGTACCAACAGTACCACCAAACACAATTAAAAAAGCAGCGAGATCAAATAACCCACTCAACGGCGCATTATGATAAAGCTGTGCAAATAGCACACTAGATACGATGACAATGAAGCCAACAATACCCATTCTATTCATGTTTTAATTCCACTAAAATTCGTTTTGCCACTTGCTCTAATGCAATTGACTCGGTGGCGATGCCCGCTTTAGTAACTGCTTGTGGCATACCATAGACAACACAACTTGCTTCGTCTTGAGCCCAAATTTCAGCACCTTTATCTTTTAATAAACGCGCCCCATCTCGCCCATCTGCGCCCATACCGGTCAACACAATCGCCAATACTTTATCTGCGTATGATTTTGATAAAGAAGCAAAAGTTATATCAACACTGGGTTTATAGTTAAGCGCCGCGCTACCATCTAATATTTTTATTTGTCCGTTTGGACCAACCATCATTTGTTTACCGCCAGGAGCTAAATAAGCACAGCCAGCTCTTAATATGTCACCATTTTCAGCTTCTTTCACAGCAATCCGACAGTTACTATTTAAACGGTCTGCAAATGCTTTTGTGAATGTACCCGGCATATGCTGTATTAATACAATCGGCAATTTAAAATCACTAGGTAATGCGGTTAATATTTTTTGTAATGCAACAGGACCACCCGTTGAGGTACCAATCGCTAACACCTTGTATGACTTACCCGATGCTTTAGTGCGCATAGGTTTTGTTGCCGCAACTGGCGCGCTTGACGGATTTGAATTTAACGCGCTTTTGGCAGAAATCTGCTGACGCTCATTGGCTCTTTGTAATGCTGTTAACGCAGCGCCTGGAGCAATAGATTTTCTAGCACTAGGATTATTGACACTATGAGAAGTCGAGGTATGTACGGATTCAGCAGTTTTCTCTGTGACCCGATAAACCCTTCTTCTGGCTATCGTTTGAATACGTTGTTGTAATAGAGTGATGGCTTCTTCTTTATCTCTGGCAATATCTTCAAATTTTTTCGGTAGAAAATCACAAGCACCCGCTTCTAATGCATCTAGCGTTGCACTTGCGCCTTGGTGTGTTAACGATGAAAACATCAAAATAGGCACCGGTGTCGATGCCATAATTTTTTGCACTGCCGTGATGCCGTTCATCACTGGCATTTCAATATCCATGGTAACAACATCAGGTTTATGTTTAATCACCATATCAATGGCTTCTTGGCCATTATTCGCTGTCGCAATCACTTCTAATGCAGGAGATGCATTAATAATTTCACTAACTCGTCGACGGAAAAAACTAGAATCATCAACTACTAACACTTTAATCGTCATTAATTTTCCTTTACGCGTAGTGTTTTAGTAAACTTGGCAAGTCTAAGATTAAGGCTATTCCACCATCACTTGTAATAGTTGCACCTGCCATACCTGGCGTTCCTGACAATAATTTATCCAAGGCTTTGATAACCACCTCTTCCTGACCTAACAACCCATCCACTACAAAAGCCACCAATTGAGTACCAAGCTGCACAATAACTACATGGCCTAAACCTTTACCTTTTTCCGCACGCGGTGCTTTAGGCGCTAACCAATCACGTAAATAAAATAAAGGAATAGCACGGTCTCGAATAACTATAGTTAGTTGACCATTCACAACATTGGTTTTAGCTAAATCGAGATGAAATATTTCATTAACATTCGTTAATGGTAAAGCAAATGTTTGCTTTGCAATCACTATCATCAAAGTAGGTAAAATAGCTAACGTGAGCGGTACTTTAATTTCTAAACGTGTGCCCTTACCAATCGCAGAGTCAATAGAAATTGTTCCGTTCAAGCGACTGATACTGGTTTTAACTACGTCCATGCCTACACCACGGCCTGAAATATCTGAGATTTCAGCTTTTGTTGAAAAGCCCGGAGCAAAAATCAAAGAGTACGCTTCTTTATCGGTCATGCGATCCGCACCATCTTGATCTAAGATGCCTTTATTGATCGCTATCTGTTTTAATCTTTCAGCATCCATTCCTGCGCCATCGTCTTCGATAACTAATAGTATATGATCGCCTTCTTGGGCCGCTGATAATAAAATTCGTCCCTGTGTTTCTTTGCCTGACTGCATTCGAATATCTGGCATTTCAATACCGTGGTCTACGGAGTTACGCACTAAATGCACTAGGGGATCGGCCAAAGCCTCTACTAAATTTTTATCAAGATCTGTTTCTTCACCCACTAATTCTAAATGAATATTTTTGCCTAACTGACGAGCAAGATCTCGTACCACGCGAGGAAACTTACCAAAGACTTTCTTGATAGGTTGCATACGTGTCTTCATCACCGAGCCTTGTAAATCGCCGGTAACTATCGCTAAATTAGCAATTGCACGTGACATCTCTTCATTGTCAGATGTTGACTCTAAACTAACCAAGCGGTTACGTACTAATACCAGCTCACCGACCATGTTCATTATTTCATCTAGCGTGCTCGTATCAACTCGCACTGTAGGCTCTGCTTGCGCTACTTTATTAGCCGGCGCTTTTGCAGCGGCAGCTTTATCTTTAACTACAGCCGGTTTTACAGCTTCACTTTTTACTGGCTCTGATTTAGCAGCAGGCGCTGGCTGTATAGCTTTTACGTCGGGTTTGACTACAGACTGTATTGCTTCAGCCGGTTTTGACTCTGTTTCTACACTTTTTGCTGAAGTATTTTTTACTGATGCATTTTTTGCTGAGCCATGTAGCTCATCAAGTAATGATTCAAACTCGTCATCAGTGATCGCATCTGAAGTATCACTATCAATGGCAGGGATACCACTATGCGCACCTTTACCATGTAATTCATCGAGTAAATTTTCGAATTCATCATCACTAATTTCATCGCTATCCTCAACAATAGCCGAAGGTGCTGTTGCAGATAACGAATGTTTACCTACACCATGCAACTCATCTAACAATGATTCGAATTCGTCATCACTAATATCTGAATCGTCGGCAGCATCTTGTTTAGAAGCGTCATTATCTGTATTCGGTTTTGCATGTAATTCATCTAATAAACTTTCGAATTCATCTTCCGTAATATCTGCATTTTCTTTTTTGGCGGGTTGAGCTTCTACATTAGAGCCTGATTGTGCATGTAATTCATCGAGTAGCGCATCAAACTCAAATTCATCAATATCACTAATATTATCTGACGTTGCAAGAATGGGCTCTATGATCGCTTCTGGTGAAGTAACGACGGTTTCAACAACTACTTGTTCGACTTCAGTCGCAGCGGCAGGTTTACTTAATCGATGCAATGCATCTAAAAGTGATGCCGAAGCTTTTTCCATTTTTTCGCCATTTTGCACGGCAGAAAATTGATCATTAATTATATCTAATGCGCCTAGGATTGTATCCATCAATTCAGAATCAACTTGACGATTCCCTTGACGTAAACCATCAAAAACATTCTCTGCGCCGTGACAAGTCTCAACTAACTCTGTCAGCGAAAGAAAGCCTGCACCACCCTTTACAGTGTGGAAACCACGGAAAATAGCATTTAACAGTTCGGTATCATTGGGGTTATTTTCTAATTCAACGAGCTGTTCAGATAACAACTCTAAAATTTCCCCAGCTTCAACTAAAAAGTCTTGCAAGATCTCTTCATCTACTTCAAATGTCATTTCCCGGTCCCTTTAAAATCCTAAACTTGAAAGTAAATCATCAACTTCATCTTGTCCATTAACAACGTCTGAACGCGTTTCAGCATTCATAATAGGACCTTCAGCCTCTATATTGTTGTATTGTGTTTTTGCACAATTAGCTAATTCGCTTTCTTTACTACAAACGGTCAATATGACAATCAATTTAGACTCAACTTCCTGTACTAAATCAATCACTCTATTAATCATTTGCCCAGTTAAATCCTGAAACTCTTGAGCCATTAAAATCTCAGTTAATTTATTGCGTAAATCAACGGCACTGATTTTAGAATGAGCAAAGATTTCATCCAGTGAATGACATAGCGTCTTAAAGTCACCTAATTCTAAGTTGCGTGTCATTAACCCTTGCCAACTTGGTGTAATGGCCTCTAAATCGTAAATTAGTTTATCGGCAATAGGTAAGCAGTAGTCTACGGCATCCATGGTAGTGTTCGCCGCTTTATCAGTCATTTCAATAACATAATTTAGGCGGTTTTGAGCATCGGGTAAATCTTGCCCTGCTAAATCAACTAAACGCGTGTCATTATTAAAACAGAGTAATGCTTCATGCAAATCACGGGTGAGCTCGCCAATTTGTTCAAATATAATCTGATCGGATGTAACTGAAAAATCAATACTCTCAACAATCTTATTAGCTTCAGTGATTTGCTCTGCTTCTAAGTATGCTACAAGCGCCTTAGCTTGAGAGAGAGAGATGTGTGGCATAATTGTATTCGCCATACTGTAACCCCCTAAAGTTAACCTAAACGCTCAAATACTTTATCTAATTTCTCTTTCAACGTACCAGCCGTAAATGGTTTAACAATATAACCATTTACACCAGCTTGAGCAGCTTCAATAATTTGCTCTCGTTTTGCTTCAGCGGTTACCATTAAAACAGGAAGGTGTTTTAACTGAGGGTCTTTACGGATCTCTTTTAAAAGATCAATACCTTGCATTATTGGCATGTTCCAGTCAGTGACCACAAAATCAAAATTACCACTTTTTAACATAGGCAGAGCTGTATGGCCGTCATCGGCTTCATAGGTATTTGTAAAACCCAAATCTCTTAACAAATTTTTAATTATTCTTCTCATTGTTGAAAAATCGTCAACAATCAAGATTTTCATATCTTTTTTCAAAACATTCCCCTAAGTCAAAAATCTACTTATTGTTATTTAAAGCTACTTAATGTTACTTAAATCTACCTATTATTATTAACTACAATAAAAGTAGATAAAAATTGGAAAAAAACATTATATTTCTACATTATTTTTTAGCTTGGTACTTGCAGTGTGAGCAACTCCTTGGAATTACTCCTTATTGGCTATATTCTATCAGGATTAACTTTAGATTTCAGTCGATGTACGGCTTGGCTAAGAATTTGGCTAACACGTGATTCACTGACTTCAAGAATTAACCCTATTTCTTTTAAATTCAATTCTTCATCATAATAAAGCGATAACACTAATGCTTCTCGTTGTGGAAGTTGTTCAATCATTTGCGCTAATTGATGAGTAAATTGATTATCTGCAACAGCATCAAAAGTACTATCAAAAGAAGAACTTGGCTGTGCAAACATATCATCTGGATTGGCTAAATCTTCATAGGCGACCAATCTTGCACAATTAACATCCTGTAACATTTGCTGATATTCAGGTAATGGTATTTGCAGATAATTAGCAACATCGATCTCTTTGGCGTCTTCCCCAGTTTGTTTTTCAACAGCATCGATAGCACTGGCTATAGTTCTACTGTTTTTATGTACTGAACGAGGAACCCAATCACCTTTACGCATTTCATCTAACATCGCACCACGAATACGGATACCCGCAAACGTTTCAAAACTTGCGCCTTTAGTGGCATCAAAATTACGCGCAGCTTCTAATAGTCCGATCATGCCAGATTGTACTAAATCATCGACCAGTACACTCGCAGGCAACCTAGCCATCAAATGATAAGCAATTTTTTGCACCAGTTCTGAATGACGCCCAATCAGCTCTGATGTGTCGGTTTGGTATCCCTGCGCTTTAATCACTTATAATAGCTCTTTCAGAGTATCGTCTTTATCATTAAGCAAGAGTTTTTCAATGAAAAACTCTAAATGGCCGCCGGGTTGATGTGGAATAGGCCAATCACAAGCTCGATTCGCTAACGCTTTAAAAGCAAGAGAAGCGGGTGTTTTTGGAAAGGCATCAACCACAGTTTTTTGTTTTCTTACCGCTTGACGCACATTGCCATCAAATGGAATACAAGCCACTAACTCTAATGATGCATCTAAGAATCGATCCGTTACACGTGTTAATTTTGTAAATAGATCCTGCCCTTCACGTAAGCTTCTCACCATGTTTGCCACGATTTTAAAGCGATAAACACCATTTTGCTTACTTAGTATTTTAATTAGCGCGTAGGCATCGGTTATCGAAGTCGGCTCATCGCATACCACCATCAACACATCTTGAGCAGCTTGAGCAAAACTCACTACCATATTGGAAATACCTGCCGCGGTATCAATTAATAAAATATCGATCGGTGTTTGCAATGAACTAAAAGCCTGAATCAATCCGGCATGCTCAACATCCGTTAATTCAACCATGGATTGAGTACCAGAGGTTGCCGGAATGATCATCACTCCTTCTGGGCCTTTTACAATCACCTCATCTAAAGTACACTCACCGGACAACACATGTGATAAATTTTTAAGAACACGGATCCCTAATAAAACATCCACATTAGCAAGTCCTAAATCGGCATCGAGCACCATCACACGCTTACCCATTTTAGCAAGTGACACAGCCATATTCAGTGTCACGTTAGTTTTACCCACACCGCCTTTACCGCCAGTGACAGCAATCACTTTAACCTGCTGATTTCTCATTCGTCTTAAACCGCTTGCTTGATCTGCCATCATCATTGTTACTCATCATTTTAAAATTAGTTAAATCAATATAGTACACAACACAATCATTGAATTAATCTTCAGTGCTGCTGTACCATTGATGTTTGTCTTGTTGTTGTTGTGTTTCCATCATGGATAAAGTTCCGCTAATTAAATTTTCTACTTTAGCAATTTCAATATCTTCAGGAACACGCTGTCCAGTGGTGATATAACTAATCGGCAATGCATGCTTCATGGTTACACTTAACACTTCTCCTAGACCAATACTTTCATCTATTTTAGTTAGAATACAGCCCGATAACGGGATACGCTTAAAGTGTTGTAATGCTTCTTCTACCACTCTACGTTGCGCAGTGGAAGGCACCACTAAATAACTTTTAATATTAACACGGCTACTACTCATCAAAGTTTCTAACTGCTCAGAAAGACGCACATCTCGCTGTCCCATACCTGCAGTGTCGATCAACACTAATCGTTTTTCTCTAAACTGGTATAAAATTTGTGACAACTCATCGGCATCTTTTGCTACGCGTACTGCACAGCCCATTATTTTACCGTAGGTTGCCAGTTGTTCATGTGCACCAATTCGATAGGTATCTGTTGTTATTAATGCAACTTGTTCAGGACCGTACTTAATAGCAAATTGTGCAGCTAATTTTGCAATGGTTGTGGTTTTACCGACTCCCGTTGGCCCTAACAGCGCAATAGCACCGCCTTGCACTAATATTTCATTTTGACCGATGGATATTTTATCTTGCAATAATGCTTGAATGTAGTGCTGTACTTCGCTTGAAGAGGCATCTTCAGGAACATAACTGGCTAAATGATCTGCGATTTCATCGGAAAAGCCAGCGCTGTTTAACCACTTAATAATCATCGCGCGAACAGGCTCTTTACGTTCAATTTCTTGCCACATTAATCCTGATACTTGATGTTCAAGCAGTTTACGCAATGAAGCAACTTCTTCACTAATTTTAGCAATTTCTTTATTGTCACTCGCACGATTGGTAGGCGCTGAATTTCTTGTTAAAGGCGCACTCGTTTCTTGTCGATTATTCCAATTTTGCTGCTCCGCTAGCGTAGCAGGTTGTGATGACGATGAATAAGAGGTAGACCTTCTTTCTTCTTCTTCTTGAAAAGAAAAAGCAGGCAAGTCATCACGTTTTTTAGGCTGTGGTTTCTTGTTTTGTTGCGCATTAACCTTACCAAAAAACGAGTTTAATGATTTAGCAAAGTCATCTCCGCTTTCTTTACGATTACTACGAATACTATTGGGTAATTTTATTTTTGGTACTTTTTCTGCACTTTTAGAAGACAGTTGCACACTATCTTCTTTTAATTGCGACAGTGCATCGCCTTTATCTGCTTTTGCATCAGCCGAGGTTTGTGATTGATAATCAACGGCGGCCACAATTTCAATGCCGCCGACTACTTTTTTATTAGACATGATCACAGCATCTGGGCCTAAAACTTCTTTGACCTCAACCATAGCCGTACGCATATCTTTTGCAAAAAATCGTTTAATTTTCATTGATTACAACCATTATTGCCCAATTGAGCTTATTATTTTAATCTGTTTATCATCGGGAATTTCTTGATAAGACAGTATGTGTAGACTCGGTATTGTATTTTTAACAAATCGAGCTAAGGTGCCGCGTAATACCCCTGATGTTAATAATACCGCAGGTTGACCTATCAACTCTTGTTGCTGTGACGCTTCAATTAATGAGTTTTGAATACGCTCTGCCAACCCAGGCTCAATACCTGCACCATCCGATCCACCAGCCTGTATAGACTTATGCAATATTTGCTCCAACTCTGAAGACAGCGTAATCACTGGGATTTCAGGCTCATTACCGATAATTTCTTGTACAATCATGCGTTTTAATGAAATTCGACACGCCGCCGTCAAAACTTCGGCATCTTGGCTGCGCGGCCCGTAATCTACTAACGTTTGTACAATAGAACGAATATCTCTAATCGCAACGTTCTCGTTTAATAAACTCTGTAATACTTTAACAACAGTACTTAAAGACAATACCTCAGGTACTAATCCTTCCACTAACTTCGGCTGCTTCTTAGCCAGCATATCTAATAAATTTTGTGCTTCTTCATGCCCTAATAACTGTGCGGCATGGTTACTTAATATTTGACTAAGATGTGTTGCCACAACGGTTGCAGTATCAACAACGGTGTAACCTAATGCTTGTGCTTGTTCACGCTGCACTTCATCAATCCATACTGCTTCTAGTCCAAACGCGGGATCAACACCTGTTATTCCATCAATCGGCCCAAACACTTGCCCTGGATTAATGGCCATATCTTTATCATGATATATATCAGCTTGACCACAACTGACACCCATCAAAGAAATATTATAATTGTTAGGCGATAAATCTAAATTATCTCGAATATGCACAGGTGGAATTAAAAAACCCATTTGTTGCGATAGTTTTTTACGCACCCCTTTAATACGATCTAATAACTGCCCACCCTGTGATTTATCAACCAGCGGAATAAGGCGATAGCCGACTTCTAAACCAATGGTATCAACACTGCGTACGTCATCCCAACCTAGCTCTTTTACTTCAGCAGGTTTATCACTGATTGGCCCACCATTTTCTTGTATCGCGAGAGCCGTTTCCTGTTTCACTTTCAAACGTTGTAATTGCCAATATGCACCGCCTGCCGCAATTGCACCTAGAGTTAAAAAAGCAAGGTGTGGCATACCAGGCACAATGCCCATCACTAACAATATGCCAGCAGTAATAGTTAATGCTTTAGGGTCATCAAACATCTGCCCCAGCATTCGATTACCCATATCCGCTTCAGTATTTTCACGGGTAACGGTGATCGCAGCGGCAATCGATAATAACAATGACGGTATTTGTGCAACAAGCCCATCACCAATCGTTAATAACGTATAAATTTCAGCAGCTTGAGCCAAAGGTAGATCATATTGCACCATACCAATAATAAAGCCACCAATGATATTGATAAATAAGATCATGATACCTGCGATGGCATCACCTTTTACAAACTTACTGGCACCATCCATAGATCCATAAAAGTCAGCTTCCATAGTAACTTCTTCACGGCGGGTTCGAGCTTGCTCTTGATTGATTAATCCGGCATTCAAATCTGCATCAATGGCCATTTGTTTACCCGGCATTGCATCCAAAGTAAAACGAGCACTTACTTCTGAGATACGTCCCGCACCTTTGGTAATTACCACAAAGTTAATGATCATTAAAATGATGAAAACAATTAAACCAACGGCTAAGTTACCGCCAATCACCACCGAACCAAAGGCTTCGATTACGTTACCAGCGGCATTACCACCCTCATGGCCTTCTAACAATACTACTCGCGTAGAAGCAACGTTTAACGCCAAGCGCAGTAAGGTTGCAATTAGCAGTACAGTTGGGAAAGCAGCAAAATCCAGTGGCCGCTTGGTATAAATGGATACCAATAAAACCACTAACGCGAGGGCAATATTAAAAGTGAATAGGATATCCAGCAGTAAAGTAGGCATTGGTAAAATAACCATGCCTAGTGCAGCTAACACTAGAATTGGAGTACCTAAACCGCCGAAGAAAATTGCGCGTTTGGCCCATAGAGATGAAAAAACAGTGTTGATAGCGTCACCTAAAAAATGAATGTGTTAGCGAGTGTTAATATGTCTTATATTCAGTCTACTTTAACAAACTCAAGTAGCAGATATTAGCTTTACGAATTTAACTCGTGAGCATAGACATAAATAATAGCTAAAAAATAGGAACTTGCCTGAATATTTTTGAGCATAAGCCGCAATTTATGCTTATTAATCAAACATATTAACTATTTTATGCTTATATTTTAGTGATAACGCAGCAACAATACCAGTTTAGATAAATAACAGGTAAAAATATTCTTTTATTGTTAACCCTACATCGAATTTTTAATTGGGATAAATAAAGTCATCGGGCACAGGAATATCCGTCGGTAAAGCTTTAGGGCGGCCAGATCTGCCTTTTCTGAATTGCTCGAGCTGATAGATATAAGCCAATATTTTAGCAATCGCAATAAACAACTCTTCAGGCACATCTTTACCGATATCAGTGGTGTGGTAAACGGCGCGGCATAATTGTGGAGATTGCATAACAGGCACTTCATTTTCTCGTGCTACTTCACGGATTTTAAGCGCCATAAAATCGACACCTTTAGCAACAACATAGGGAGGTCTATCGCCATCTTTATCATACTTCAAGGCCACTGAATAATGAGTCGGATTGGTGACTATAACATCCGCATCGGGCACATCTCCCATCATGGTACGTTGTGACATCTCATACTGTAATTGACGAATACGCTGCTTAACCTCTGGTTTACCTTCCGAATTACGGTATTCGTCTTTTACTTCCTGTTTGGTCATTTTTAACTCATCGCTGTGTTTGTGAATTTGATAGGGCACATCCACTGCAACAATAATTAATAACGACAAACACAATATAAGAAACATCCACCTCAGCATGTCCAGGGCTTCAAAAGCACTACCCGGAAGTTGGCTCACCGACAAATGTAAAATGTTTTCAAAGGTCGCACCTAAAATAGCCCAAGCGACACCAATCACCACGGCTACTTTTAGAATGGACTTCAATAATTCAACCCAAGCTTGTAAACCTAACATACGCTTTAGGCCTGCTTTTGGACTCATACGGCTAAACTTAGGCATCATTGCTTTAGTACTAAAAATCATGCCGCCTAACAAAGCACTGCCTAAAATTGAAATAATAAATAGCATTAATAAAATAACAAACATCGGCACGCCTAAACCGCTAAAGCCATCAACAAGTGCATGCCACATCTGTTCGGGATCAAATATATCTGCGCGCTCAAAAGTGAATGAACGCTTCATCATTATCGACAATTCGTAGGCTAATCGATCTCCAAAAATAAACACCGATAATGCTGCTGCAATTAACACCGACGCAGTCGCTAATTCTTTGGATCGGGCTACTTGTCCCTTTTCTTTGGACTTTCGTATTTTGTCGGGGGTGGCTTCCTCGGACTTATCCGTACCGTTTTCATTTTCAGCCATCAATTACTCCTTTAGCAAACCGTGAGTAGAGGTAACCTCTAATAATGCAGATAGCACTATAGGTAGTAGTGAAGATCGCACTGCAAACAGAGCTACAAATAATAGTGTAGCTCATTACGGTTTAGTACAGGGATTATCAAGTATTTCACACATAGTGATGACCCCTTTTGACCATTGGTTTTCAAAATGCAATGGCACATTTAATAAGGTTATCCACAATACAAATAAACCAAACACCATGCTGATTGAGAAGCCTAAGCTGAAAATATTTAATTGCGGTGCTGCTTTGGTCATAATACCAAAGGATAAATTAACCAATAACATCGCAACCATCGATGCAATTGAGAAGGCCAGTGCAGCATGGAACATAGTCGAGAACCATTCAGCTATTTTATAGTAGTCTGCTGCTAACAAGCCATTTTCAGAAATAGGTAAGGTTTCAAAGCTTCTAATAATCATCTCTATCATTAACAGGTGCCCATCTATTCCTAAGAATAGTAAAGTCACCAACAACACATAAAATTGACCAACAACCGGCGATGTCTGTCCACTCATAGGGTCAGCCATAGAAGCAAAACCTAAGCTAGTTTGCATTGCAATAATTTGCCCTGCAACCACAAAAGTTTGCACCACAAAAACAGAGATTGTGCCCATTGCGATGCCAATTAAGAGTTGTTGTAACACGACAATAAAGCTGGTCATGGAGAAGAGTTCAATGTAGTTGGGCGCAGGAGGGAGAGAAGGTAAGGCTAATAAAGTAATGCTAAGCGCATAAAAAAGGCGGATCCGTGTCGGCGTTGTGTTAGAGCCAACAGCTACCATCACCATTAGCATGGCAGCGATACGGCAAAATGCCCATAAATAACTGGCGATAAAATCAAGAATGATATCCGCCGAAAAAACCATTATCCCACCACTTCCGGAATTTGATTAATCATGGCGATAAAAAACTCCATTAACTTACCAAACCCCCAATGTGCACCATAGGCTAAGGCAACTAAGGTCATAATTAAACGCGGTAAAAAACTCAAGGTTTGTTCATTAATTGATGTTGCCGCTTGAAACACAGCAACCACCAAACCCACTAATAAACTTGGCACGATAACCGCAGATACGAGGATCAAAACCAGCCATAAGGCTTGTCTAAATATGTTTACAAAAACTTCCGGTTCCATAAGTCTCCTTACAACCCGAAACTATTAGCTAAACTACCCATCACTAGATTCCAGCCATCTACTAAAACAAATAGCATTAGTTTAAAGGGTAATGAAATAATCATCGGTGATAACATCATCATCCCCATGGCCATTAAGATACTAGCAACCACCAAGTCAATAATTAAAAAAGGAATAAATAACATAAAGCCGATTTGGAAAGCGGTTTTTAATTCACTGGTGACAAAAGCCGGGATCAGCACAGTGATCGGAACTTCCTCAGGGCTATCAACTTCTACATTAGCAATTTCCAAAAATGTTTCTAAATCCTTCAGCCGCGTTTGTGACAACATAAATTGCATCATAGGCTTTTTCCCTTGTTCAAGGGCTTGCACTATTGTCATCTCTTCATTTAAGTAAGGTTGTATTGCATTTTCATTCACACGGTCAAAAACAGGCGCCATAATGAAAAAAGTCATGAATAAAGCGATACCATTAACCACTTGATTCGAAGGGGTTTGTTGTAAACCAAGCGCTTGACGAAGAATCGACATCACAATCACAATACGAGTGAAAGAGGTCATTAAAATCAACATTGCAGGCAAGAAGCTAAGCGCAGTCATAAACGCAAGTACTTGCAAGGTTACACTGTATTCTTGGTCACCCGCAGCACTCGTTGTCACTGTGACTGCCGACAATGCACCTGGCTCTGCTATTACCTGTGGAGCAAACAAAAATAGACCTGAGCATAATAATATCAGCAGTTTATTCATTATTCTTTTTTCCTGCTTTAGATAATACACTGGCAAAAGCTGTCGCAAATGATGGCACGCTTTGCGTTTCAGCCTGTTGCTCGACACTCGGTGTATCTATTTGATCTAATAAATTAATTGATTGCTCACTTACTCCTAATAAATACTGCTTACCGTAGACTTCAACAATTTGCACACGGCTTTTATTAGTTAGCGGTTGAGTTGCAATGATTTTAATTGGGTTTTTACTGCCACCTTGGCGAATAAAATTGCTTTTTTTCATTAAATAAGCAAACAAAAAAATACAAGCAAGCACCAGTATTAAAGAGCCAAGCATAGTGCCGATCGCTAATTCTGGACGTTTACTAGTCTCTTCTAAAGCAACAACAGGCAAGCTAATTACTGTTAACAAAACTGTTTGAATTAACTGCTTCATTTTAGTTTTTTGATACGTTCAGTTTGACTAATGACATCGGTTAAGCGGATACCAAACTTGTCATTAACAACAACAACTTCACCGTGTGCTATCAAAGTACCATTAACTAATACATCTAGTGGTTCACCAGCAACACGCTCTAATTCAACTACTGAACCTTGGTTAAGCTGTAATAGGTTACGGATATTAATTTTACTTCGGCCTACTTCCATTGAAATAGTCACAGGAATATCTAAGATGCTATCTAAACGAGCCAATTCTTCTTTACTCATTGGCGCAGCAGTATCTTTCAACTCGTCCAAATCAATATTTGTAGCGCCTGAATCTGCATCTCCAGACTCTTCTAATGCCGCAGCCCATTCATCTGCCATATCTTGTTCTGTGCTCATGCTTTATATCCTATCGATTAATTACTTAGCTTTACTTATTTTTACTTATTTTTACTTAACTATATTTAAGTTTATTTAGCTTAACTGTATTTAAGTTAACTGGGCTTAGGTTTTTTCTCTTTTAAGTCTTGCAATTGAATTTGTGTTTTTTGTACTTCAGGACGCGCAATTTTTTGAGTTATTTTTAATGCATAATTATCATTACGTTGCCCTAATGTTGCCCTATAAGTCGGTAAACCTTCCACCGACACTAATAAACTTTCGGGTAGATCCACGGGAATAATATCGCCTGCTTTCCAGTGCATCATATCTCGTAATGGAACTTGCTTCTCTACTAAGCGAGCTCCTAAATCAACTTCAACATCCATAATTTCATCTTGAAGTGCCTGAGACCAACGCTGGTCAGTATCTTCTTTATCACTTTGCACACCCGCATCTAATAATTCACGGATTGGCTCTAACATCGAATAAGGCATGGCAATATGAAAATCACCACCGCCGCCATCCAATTCGATATGAAAAGAGTTAACCACAATCACTTCTGTGGGGCTGACAATATTTGCCATTGCAGGGTTTACTTCTGAATCTAAATATTCAAATTCAGCATCCATCACTGGTAACCACGCTTCATGGTAATCTTCAAAAATTATTTTTAATAACATTTGAATAATACGTCGCTCTGTTGGCGTAAATTCACGCCCTTCAATCTTTGCATGATAACGCCCATCACCACCAAAAAAGTTTTCAACTAAAATAAAAACTAATCGCGCCTCCATGGTGATCAACCCAGTTCCCTTTAAAGGTCTAAAGCGCACCATATTAAGGCTAGTAGGAACAAATAGGGTGTGAACATACTCTCCAAATTTAAGCATTTGCACACCATTGATTGAAACCTCAGCGGTATGGCGTAACATATTAAATAAACTGATCCTTAGATGACGAGCGAAACGCTCATTAACCAATTCCAAGGTTGGCATTCGACCACGAACAATACGGTCTTGTGAAGAAAAGTCGAAATGGGCATGAGAGTTGCTTTCATCCATCGCATCACTTTCAATTACTTCCTCATCAACGTCATCCACACCATGTAATAGTGCATCAATTTCGTCTTGAGATAATAAATCCATGCTTAGCCCTTATCTATTACTGTAAAACAAAACCGGTAAATAGTACCGTATGGATAAGTGCACTTTGCTCAACCATAGTGGTTGCGGCATTTAATTCTTCAAGCGCTTTTTGGCGTAATTCACTTTTGCCTGCAGGGCTACGTAATTGTTCAATCGTTGCTGAACCAAAAACACTCACTAATGTACTTTCTAATAATGGAATGTGTTTACGAATAATGGCTTCACTGCTTTTAGTGTTAACCATTAATTGCACTTTAATTTGCACTGTGCGATCGCGCTTACCTTCTAATACATTGAACACAAAAGGCCGTGGCATTGGCACGTAGTTAGCCCCTTTTTCTGTGGTTTCAGTCGTTGCTTCAGCCGCTGTTTCATCGCTTGCCGCATCATCCCCAGAGAGCATAAAAAAAGCACCACCGCCACCAGCGGCAAGTAAAACCACAACAGCAACAATGATGATAATTAATTTTTTCTTACTCTTAGGTGCTGCATTTTCACCGTCTATTGATGCATCATTTCCTTCAGCCATTGCCTGTCATTCCTCTCGATGTATTTATTCTCAATTTTTCAAGAATACGTGTTTTGTGCAAAAATAATAAGTTGATTTTAATGGTTCTTTCTCAGTAAGCCAGTAACTATTGCTTTGTTTAAGCATAAAAATCAATTCCTTGATCTGTAGACGCTACTTTTGATGGCATCCATACCGCTGTTTGCTCTTCTTCGACCATTCCGTTGTTATGAGTCTGCCTACCTGACATAGCATTCATACCGTTATTTTGTTGTTGCTGACCTTGTTGTTGAGATTGTTGCTGAACGTTTGCTTCACCCAATTGAATTCCTTGCTGTGCAAGTTGTTCTCTTAACCGTGGCATATTTTGTTCAATAATATCTTTACTTAAGCCAGCTTGAGTTTGAATATTCAATTGTAATTGATCTTGTTGAATATTAACTTTAATAAACATTGAACCTAACTCAGCAGGGTCTAAACGAATTTGAACCTCTTGCTTACCTTGAGAGATCATCATCATCACTCGTTCGCCCATCATTGCCGCGGCATGTTTTGATTGAATGTCTAAAGGTTGTTGTAATAGATTGTTCGTCGCTTGTTGCTGTTGATTACCCGCCATTAATTTATCTAATTGCGCTAAACTAGTTTGATTAGGTCTGGCGCCGTTAACATCTGTAACAGTTTGTGCTGCAGCGGTGCTTTCATGCCTAATAGGAGATCCTGCACTATCATCTTGTTCTGATTTTTTAAGTGCCTGCAATGCCGCCTCGATACTCGCTGGATCAGTTTCGCTCTCTGGAGTTGTGCCAGAAACATTTGCGGCAATCGGCTGAGATTGGTTGCTTGCCGCCATCGGTTTTAATGAACTGCTTTGATCATTTTTTTCATTATTGCTGCCATCGCCTCCAGTATTTAAGGCTGAGTTACTAGTATTTGCAGCTTTAGTAGTAATTTTTTGTTGTTCGATATTGTTGTCTATAGATTCTTTATTAATCGTTGAATTGACAGCAGTATTTGTTGTCGCATTTACATTAACAACATCTACTGGAATGTCTTCTGTGAGCTGTGCATTTGTAAAATTAATGGTCTCTATAGTAACAGGCTCTTGTTCATCAACACTTTGCCCTAGACTATCAGCAACCTTTAAGGCTTGGCTGTTATTAGCCGCAGTGAATGGTTCAACAACACTTTCAGCCCCTATAGTTTCAAGCATTGAGGTTGCAGGTGTAGTTATTGATTTGTTTTGCTGTGTATTATCCTTAGTCAAAGCTGAGATAATAGGATCAACCTTTTCTGTATTACTATCCGTACTATTTGCTGATAGGGAATTTGCAGGTAGAGGGTTTGCACTTAGCGTATTGTCCGAAAGGCTAGAGCCTTCGGTACTCGCTAATTGACTAGCAATATTTACTTCAGCAGTCGTACTCTTTGTCCCATTACTCGTTACAACATTATTATTTACGACATTGCTGCCATTGTTAGAATTGCTAATGTTTAGTTCATTATTACCTTGTGCTCCAGTAACAACTTGTTCGCCTGCCACGAAATCTGCTGTGTTTACACCTGCATTATTAATCATGTTTTGTTGCGGAGTATTTGGGGCTGTCATTACATTAGCAGCCAAAGCGGCTACTTCTGCGATATCCTCACTAGTAAGCATATCACTCGCATCGGTAGATTCTATTTTTGGATTGATATCGGTAGTATTTAACGTTGCTTCACTTCCATCGAGATTCATTAGTTGATTATTAATATCGAATTCAGCGGCACTTTCTCCAGTGACTTCATTATTACTGACATTAACCTTTGTATTGACTTGCTGCGCAGACTGAATAGCCAATAACAGTTGTTGATTTTGTGTATTGTTAATTTCCTGATCAGCATCCGTTTGGGCATCGGAATCACCAGAAGCCGTCATTTGTTCGCTATTATTTTGCTGTCCAGTCAACGCAGAATAATTGATATTTGCAGAATTCGCTAAACTAGGTTGTTGTAAACTTGCAGCATCCATTGAAGGTGACAATATTTTTTGCCCTAGCTCCTGTTGTATTTCGCTAGTTGTTACTTTTATCGCATCCCCTGCATTGTTTTTTTGCAACAAACCAAGCATCTGTTTTGTTTCAGCAGTATTAGAAGTAATATTACTATCAATAGCGACAGACTTTTTAGTCGTCACGTTAGTCTTAATGTCTCCACTAGGTGCTTTATTGTGGTTTGCTGAATCGCTAATAGCGCTATTTTTAGCCTTTACGTCTGTAGACTCAGAAACCCCGTTGAGGCTATTCATTTCTGATTTATTAGCCGCCTTCTGAATCGCATTGTTTTGATCTTTAGTATTTATTTTGTTATTTGCTTTAGTATCTGTTGCTACATTATCTTGTTTGATATTTTCTTTTAATACTTTAGAAAAACTATTTTGTTCTTCCGTAAGCTTAGATTTTGAAGAATTATTCGCAGCCGAATCTATTTTATCGCTCTCTTTATGCGCCTTCAGATCATTGTTTTTTGCGCTTACAGCGCCATTTAATAAGGATTGCATCATAAAAGTATTCTCTATTTCACTTACGGTGGATTTTAGCGGCACCTATCACAAGGTTAACGTCACTCGTTGCCGCTTTTATCGAAATTTGACCATTACTTTAATAAAGCAATTAATAGACCAAAAAAGTAGATTATTAAGTAAAAACTTAATTTGTATCTTGTTCCGCTTGTTTCTTTCGAAAAAACTGAAAAGTGGCAAATTCATCCAATAATTGTTGTTCTTTTTTATCGGCTAGTTTTATTTTTTCACGTGCTTTTTTTTCTAACAATAAACCCATTGCTTTATGCGCAACCTGTTTATCTGTCCACTGACGTTTTTTTTCGCGTACGGCATATTCAAACTTAACTAATGAAGACTGTTGATTAGTTAACCCTTGATCTATTTGTACAATGAACTGTTGGTATTTAGCTAAGGTTGAAATGGTCAGGCCTTGCGAGCCTTTTTCACTTAATTGAGCAGTATATTGACGTCTATATTGATGTAGATTTTGCAGTTGGTTACGTTGTTCAAATAATGCTTTTTGAGCCTGTTGGTAAGCTTGTAAAGCTTGCTCAACTTGCTTTTCTCTTTGCTCATAAACAAGCTGTAATGCATCAACGGCCATGATTTTTCCCTATTAACTTTTAACAAACTCCTGCGTCAATACTGCAAGCTGTGTCAAACAATCGTTATAACTAATACTGTCTTTCATACCTTGTTGCAAGAAGTGATCCAATCTTGGCCTGATCAAGATCGCTTTATCGATTCGAGGATCACTACCGCGCGCATAAGCACCAATCGTAATTAACTCTCTATTTTCTTCGTATAAGGAATAAGCCTGTTTTAGCACCCTCGCTAAGGTTTGATGCTCATCGGAGGTTACCATTGGCATAACTCGACTAATTGATTTACCCACATCAATAGCAGGAAAATGCCCAGAGTCTGCTAATGAACGCGATAATACGATATGGCCATCCAAGATAGCGCGAGAAGCATCGGCAATAGGATCCTGAAGATCGTCGCCCTCTGTTAATACGGTAAAGAACGCACTAATAGAGCCTTGGTTTTCATTACCGTTCCCAGCACGCTCTACTAAGGCCGGTAGCTTTGCAAAAACAGAAGGCGGATAACCTTTCGTAGCAGGTGGCTCACCAATAGCTAGTGCAATTTCACGCTGGGCCTGAGCAAAACGAGTTAATGAGTCCATTAACAATAAAACATTCAAACCTTGGTCGCGAAAATATTCAGCAATGGTAAGCGAAGTCTCGCAGCCTTTTAAACGCATCAATGGTGATGCATCAGCCGGCGCTGCAATCACAACAGCACGGGCACGCCCCTCTTCCCCTAAAATTTCTTCAATAAACTCTTTTACTTCTCGACCACGTTCACCAATTAATCCTACTACCACTACATCGGCATTAGTACCTCGGGTCATCATGCCCAATAAAACACTTTTACCCACACCGGATCCCGCGAACAAACCCATTCGTTGTCCTTGGCCGACGGTTAATAATGCATTAATTGCTTTGATGCCGGTATCAAGAGGTTGTTTAATCGCTTTACGAGAAAGGGGGTTAATACGTGTGTTGTTATAACCACTCATGGTATTGGTTTTTACTTCTCCTTTACCATCAATCGGGTTTCCCATGCCATCTAAAACACGCCCGAGTAATTCCATTCCTACCGGAATACCAACTTCTTTTGTTTGAGGAATGACTTTAGCGCCAGGTAATACACCAGTTAAACGTTCGCTGGGCATTAAAAACAATCGATCGTTTGAGAAACCTACAACTTCGGCATCTATATAACCGTCATTCGTTTCTACTTTACACATACTCCCCACGGCAGCACTACACCCAACCGCTTCTAAAGTAAGACCAACAACACGCACCAGCTTTCCAGCCACCACGGGATGAGTAACTGACTCGCCTACTTGATATTGAGTAATGCGTTGCGATAATGTTTTCATGGTTAATTAAGCGTCTTATTATTAGTATTGGCATTTTCAATATTTGTATCAGTTTCACTTGAGCTTTTATCTGTACCAGTGGCAGCTGCAAGATCGTTCTGTTGATCGTTAATGGCGTTAGTATCATTAATATCCGTCGGTTCAGTCGAGGATTCGGCTTCTGCTAATAAATCTTGTTCTGTTTTCATTTCATAATCTAAAGGCTGATCATGACTAATATCACCGTCGTTACTTACTTCAGGGGTATTTTCATAATTCTCTTTTAAGAAGTGTTTTAGTACTTGTTCGATACGTGTCGAAAAAGCATAATCAATACTGGAAATTTGCGTATGTATTTGGCAATCACCTCTTAACAAGGTAGGTTCTGAACGTAAATCCCAGCCACGCTTTTGACACTCGGACTCAGAGAATGCAGTTTCTACGAATACAAGATCTTCAGGATTCAGCGAAATCACAATAGTTTGTTCATTAACCGGTAGTGCTTCAACACCTTGCTTTAAGGCTTGTAGAATAACTTGAGGATTAACACTAACTTCACAGCGCGCCATTTGTTCAGCTAAATTAGTTGCCAATTTAATTAATTGAAATTCGACATTATCATCTAATTTTTCAAGCGGTTGGTGTAAGCGAGAAACTAACTGTTCCCAATGTAGTGCTTGTGCATCAACTTTTGCTTTTCCTTCGCTTAAGCCTTGTTCAATACCTTGCGCTAAACCTTGTTCGTGTCCTTCCGCTAAACCTTGTAATTTCCCTTCCTCTAGACCTTTTGCCATTCCAGCTTCTTTACCCTCATTGAAGCCATCTTCATAGGCCGAAGCTCGAATGGATTCTATATCTTCTAAAGTAAGTGGTTTAGGTTCGTCTTTGACTGGAGTGGGTTCTTCTTCTTGCTGGCTACGGTACCAATTTGCAGGTCGACCAAATAGGTCAATTTCATCTTCTTGCAGGGTTTCCTCGGCTTCAAAATCTGGCAAGATCCACTCTTGAAAATCTTTATCACTTTCAATGCTCATGCATTTACCTTACTTAATAATTAACGAGTTACCCGATGATACGACTAAAAAATGCAACTAGCTTATATTTGTAAACCATATCATAGCTCTAAATTAACGGGCTATATAACTAAGCTACATAACTTGTTTATATAACCAGTCTATATAACTTAAATATATAAGTTAACAATATAATAGGGCTATTTAATTAAAGTTAGATGATTGTATTTACTTACCTAAAAGGGTAACCGATTAGGTAAGTAATAAACATTGGCGACTAGGGGGTATTAGTGAATGTTCAATTATAAGAACTCTTCACCGCCACCACCGCCTAGCATTAACTCGCCAGCATCAGATAAACGGCGTGCGATTGATAGGATCTCTTTCTGTGCACCTTCAACTTCACTAATACGGATTGGTCCCATTGCTTCCAGATCATCTGCTAGCATTTCAGCGGCACGTTTAGACATATTAGCCAATATTTTGTCTTTAAGTTGTTCTTCTGCACCTTTAAGTGCCAATTGTAATTGTTCTGGTGGTACTTCGCGCAGTAGCGTTTGAATACCGCGGTCATCAACATCAATAAGATTATCAAAGACAAACATAAGATCCTGAATTTGTTGACTCATGTCTTCGTCTGACTCACGTAAAGAATCCATTAATGGGCCTTCAATAGCAGTATCTAAGTAGTTCATGATATCAGCGGCAGCTTTAGTCCCACCCATTTTCGCAGCTTGAGCGCCCGCTTGGCCGGCAAACTGTTTCTCCATGATCTCATTCAACTCTTGTAATGCAGCAGGTTGCACTTCTTCTAAATCAGCAATACGCATCATTAAATCTAAACGAATTTTCTCAGGGAATTGAGTTAATATTTGAGCGGATTGCTCCGGATCTAAATAAGACAAAACAATGGTTTGGATCTGCGGATGCTCATTTTGAATAATGCTCGCTACTTGTCGAGCATCCATCCATTTAAGTGAGTCTAGACCTTTAGAACCACTGCCTAGAATAATTTGGTCGACTAGATTACCGGCTTTATCGGCACCGAGGGCTTCGATTAATGAGTTACGCACAAAGTCTTCACTATCTAAACCGATATTACTGTATTGTTGAATATCTTCAATAAAAGCACGATGAACACCACTTACTTTAGCCTGTGAAGAATCTTCTAAGGAAGCCATTTGCATCCCCAGTTTCTGCACTTGTTTAGGTTCAAGGTTTCGAAATATTTGCGCAGCATCAGCTGGTGTTAAACTAAGCATTAAGATTGCTGATTTTTCAGCACCCGTTAACGTCGATACGTCATACTCAGCCACTTGCGTTGATTTTTCTTTTTTATCGTTATCACTCATCTTCTAATAACCACTCTCTAATTACTTGCGCTGACAACCCAGGCTCATTCGCCACCAAGGCTCTCACTGCTTTTAATAAATCTTCATGTTTATGTAAATCAGGTAATTTTATTTGCCCGCTGTTATTTAATCCAAAATCAGGAGTGTCATTATGATCATCAGATAATAATTGTAGATTGTCGTTATCGATTGAACCAATCGCACCACCTAATTCGTAATCTTCTTCAGTCTCAGTAGGCTCTGGGTACAATAATTTTTTCATGATTGGACGTACAATCAACAACAGGGTCAAAATAATGACAAGTAAACTACCGCCAAAGCGAACGTAACCTTGGAAGGTTTCAGTTTCCCAAAAGTCTTCTTCAATTATAGGCTCAACATCAGGGCGATTAAAGCTAACAGAAGCCAGCGCCAAAATATCGCCACGTGCATCATTGATCCCTAAGCCACCTAACAATAACTGACGAATATTTTCTACTTCTTCGGGAGTTCTTGGCGTATAAACAGCTTCACCAGCATCATTTACTGATTTAGTGTAATCCAAGGCGACCGATACCGCTAGGCGATCGACTTTACCTACTTTGTGTTTAGTATGAGTGATGGTTGTATCAACTTCATAATTTCGAGTTGATTCAGTTCTTGATGAGCCATCATTCGTATTAGCCTCTTCATTAGCTTCGGTTAATTCTTCAGGTATCGCACCATTCGCCGGTGGTTGGTTTGATAGCGCGCCAGGGACAGACCCTAACAAAGAAGAAGATGATGATTTATCTTCAATCAACATTTCGCTACGAACAGCTTGATTAGAAGGGTTAAACGTTTTTTTAGTTTCTTCAACAACGGTAAAGTCCATCACTAAATCAACTTCTGATGCATAGTTAGCAATCCCTAGTACCGGAATTAAAATCGCATCAATTTTAGATTTATATTCTTCTTCTCGTTCACGCTGCATACCAAATTCTTTACTGGTTTGTGCAGAAGCTCCAGAAGTACTACCTGAATGCAATAAGCGACCTCGTTGGTCAGTAACGGTAACATTGTTTGGTGATAGGCCTTGAACGGCTGAAGCCACTAAGTCGACAATAGAATCAACTTCTTGGCCTGATAGTGCATAAGAGCGAGAAGTGGTAATAACCACAGTTGCACTAGCTTGACGCTCTTTACGAGCAAATACACTTTCTTTGGGAATTGCTAATAATACTTGTGCGTTAGTAATATTTTTCATTTCTTTAATCGCGAGAGCAAGTTGGCGTTCACGACTTAGCTTTAATCTTTCTTTTTCAACACGTTGGCTTACACCAAACCCCATGTCTTGCAATAAAATATCGTCGCCATTTTCTGTATTATCATTAACTAAACCTGCACGTGTCATTAGCAGTTTTATTTTCTGATATTGATCAGACATGACGGAAACATTATTACCTTCTAATTTATAAGGAAGTTTCTGCTGATCTAAAAAGTCTAACGTGCTGATTAACTCGTCAGTTTGATAGGTGCCTAAAGGACGATAATCGGCTTCTTTGCCCCATGACCAAATGATCACTACAATTGCGAGGACAATCAACAAACCGATGATCATACTAATTTGACGCAATACATCCACATTAGAGAAAAACGAAGAAATCGCCCCTTTTTGTGGTACTGCTGGTATGTCATTGTTACCATTACCTTCTAGCAACAAATTAGCATTACTTGCTGAATTAGACACAGTGCTTCCTTTTTAACTATTATATTTATGCAGTGAGGCGATTAAACAGGCATGCTCATAACTTCTTTATAAGCTTCAACCATTTTGTTACGCACTTGCACGGTCGCATCAAATGCTAAACCAGATTTATTCGATGCGATCATAACATCAGCTAAGCTGACATCTTTATCACCCATTTCAAAGCTATTACGTAAATCTGATGTATTTTGTTGCAAGCCATTTACATTTTCAATTGCTTGCTTAAGCATTGCAGAAAAATCAGCAGACGCTGGATTAGTTGCTTTTGTACTTAATTCGTTACTTAACCCTTTTGCTTCTAAGCCTTGAGTTTGTAACTCTTTAAACATTGATGCAGCATTAATATTCATTGTAAATAGCCTTTTTTTGACACAGATAATAGTAAATAGCAATAACTATGCCAGTTGACTTCATAATGGGAATTTACCTATTAAGCATTTAATTTGATTACTTAATTCGATAGCTTAAATTTTGCAGACAAAAAACTTAATGTTGCAATGAGAGCTAAGCAGTGTGATTAAGGTGCATATGTTAGAAAGGTTTAGTTTTGAGAATCTAGGCGTTATAAAAAAGGCATTAACAGGTATTAATGCCTTTATAAAATATAACGAAAAAATAAAGGCTCAAGGCAAGTCTCACTCTCAACGGTTAATCAGTTTTATTATCTTTTAAATTCTGTATTTCTTGGTCCAGTTGCTGCTCCGCATCTTGAGCTTTAAACTCCTGGTAAAGAGCATCTTTTTGCTCTGCGTTTAGCGGTAGCTTAGAAGCACTCACCAACTCTTCAAAAATAGTTTTGGTTGACGCTTGCCCAATTGCCACTAATACACATAAATTATCTTTCTCTGCGATCTTAACAATATCTGTTTTTAATGCGCTGGTACCAGATAAATTTTGTTCGGTCACTTGTTTAGAAACGCTTGAGAAAGTCACTCCTGAATCAATTCCAGTGGCTACGTCTACTTTGTCACTATAAGCTTTGTCCATTGCACTAACACGAGTGTCAATGCGTTGTGCTAATGAAGCACGAGCATTCGCCATCGCCTGTTGCTTATCGATCGACATGTTACCAGACCATAGGACACATTCAGAAACGGCAATGCCATCTTCTGTTTGAGGATTTAATATCCAGCTAGGTATTTCACCGATTGCTGTTTCTTGTGTTGGGTTGTTATTCGAACAAGCAGTTAACAGAAGCAGTGCAGGTAAACTTAATAAATGGTTTATTTTAAACATAATCATTCCTTAATCAACGGTAAAAATACGTTATTAGATGCCATAGTTTAGATTGAATAATCAAAAGTTAATATAAAAAAAATCCCCACTTTAAATAATAAAGTAGGGATTTCAATTTTAATTAACGCATTATCTTAAATATTAAAAATACTCAGAGGTTAATAATCAGCGGTAATTAATCTTTAAACTCTGGGTAAGCTTCAACACCACAATCGTGTAAATCCATACCTGCATCTTCTTGCTCAGCAGTCACGCGAATACCCATTGTTACTTTGATGATAGACCAAACGATCCATGAAGAAACAAACACAAATCCAAAGATAACCGCTGCGCCATATAATTGAGACATAAATGATGCACCGTCATTCGACATTGGTACAACTAATAGACCGAATAAACCACATACACCATGTACTGATAATGCACCTACTGGATCATCAATTTTCAATTTATCAAAAGTAATAATACTGTAAACAACGATAATACCTGCAATAGCACCAATCACGACTGCAAATAGTGGTGATGGAGATAGTGGGTCAGCAGTAATCGCAACTAAACCAGCTAATGCACCATTTAGAATCATTGTTAAATCTGCTTTACCCCATTTAAACTTGCTCACTAATAGTGCTGCAATAGCACCTGTAGCAGCTGCGGCATTTGTATTTAAAAAGATAAGGCCTACTGCAGATGCGTTTTCTGCATCAGAGATTAATAGTTGTGAACCACCGTTAAAACCAAACCAACCCATCCATAGAATAAACGTACCTAATGTAGCAAGTGGCATGTTAGAACCTGGGATTGGGTGAATACTACCATTCTTACCGTATTTACCACGACGGGCACCTAGCAATATTACTGCTGCTAATGCTGCGGCTGCACCGGCCATGTGAACGATACCTGAACCAGCGAAGTCACTGAAACCAGCTTCGCTTAGGAAACCGCCACCCCAAGTCCAAAAACCTTCAATTGGGTAGATAAAACCAGTTAAAAATACGGTAAAAATAAGGAATGCCCATAATTTCATACGTTCAGCAACAGCACCCGATACGATAGACATTGCAGTTGCAACGAATACTACTTGGAAGAAGAAGTCAGATTCTAAAGAGTGATCAGCACCTTCTGCCTGAGTACCAATTAATGAACCAAATGAAGGTAACCAACCGCCTGCAGTATTGTCTACATACATGATGTTGTAACCAACAAGTAAAAACATCGTACAAGCAATCGCATATAACACGATATTTTTAGTTAAAATTTCAGTGGTATTTTTAGAACGAACTAAACCCGCCTCTAACATGGCAAAACCTGCTGCCATCCACATAACAAGAACACCCGAAATTAAAAAATAAAAGGTGTCTAACGCAAATCGTAGTTCTGTAACTGTCGTTTCCATAATGGTAATCCTTAACTTAATGAATTTGGTTTAAAGTGCTTCTTCGTCTAATTCGCCAGTACGAATACGAACAACTTGCTCTAACGGTTGAATGAATATTTTACCGTCACCTACTTTCCCTGTATTTGCAGCGCCAACGATAGCTTCAACTAAACGCTCAATATCATCATCTTTCACTGCAATTTCTAATTTTACTTTTGGTAAAAAATCTACTTGGTATTCAGCGCCACGATACAATTCAGTATGTCCTTTTTGACGACCAAAACCTTTAACTTCAGAAACAGTAACACCAGCAATGCCGATACCCATTACGGCTTCACGCACTTCATCTAATTTAAATGGTTTAATAATTGCGGTTAACATTTTCATCATATATTCCTTTAATGTGTATTTAACGTTTGCATATATGATTCTATTTACAACTAACGTGCCAAAATATATTTACCTTAAATAACAACAGGTTAATAACATCAATAATTTTAAGCGACTCATTTAGCACCAACTTGGTGCATTTAATATTCTTTCTCTGCACTAATATGAAACACTGGGATTTTATTTATAAATATTTGTATCGAACTTAATTAATATTTTTTTGCCGAAGCTTCTTACCCTTATGTTTTGCTTAACTGCACTCTTACTAATTTAAGAGGATTGCAGTGAAAAAATGTACAATAAGGATAGATAAACCTTATTAAACTCATTAATAAGGTTTAATGGTGAACAGGCACGGAGCCAGAATAATTACTCAACAAATCATCTTAGCCCCTTAGCAAATAACGCTTCATCTGCTATAGTGCGTAACAATTTTTCGACTTAACAACCTTGAAGGTATGTAACATGAAAAAAGTAAGCCTGCTGCTTATCACTTTCTTATTTAGCATTAATGTATTCTCCGCTCCTATGATCATTCCTAAAGCACCGTCTATTGCTGCTAAAGGGTACTTATTAATAGATTTCAACTCAGGAAAGGTACTTTCTGAAAACAACAGTGAAGAATTACTAGAGCCAGCATCTTTGACTAAGATGATGACCAGTTACATCATTGGACAGGAACTTAAATCAGGTAATTTAAATCTTGATGACAAAGTAACTATTTCTGAAAATGCATGGTCAAAAAACTTTCCAGATTCTTCAAAAATGTTTATCGAAGTAGGTAAAGAAGTCACTGTAGAAGATTTGAATCGCGGTATTATTATTCAATCAGGTAATGATGCTTGTGTAGCAATGGCTGAACACATTGCTGGCAGTGAAGGCGCATTTGCAGATTTAATGAATTCATGGGCATTACAGCTAGGCATGAACAAGACTCACTTTGTTAATAGCCACGGTTTACATGCGGACGGCCACCATACTACTGCTCGCGATATGGCAATCCTTGCTAAAGCATTGATCACAGATGTACCAACGGAATACCGCATTTATAGTGAAAAATCATTTAAGTTTAACGGCATTGTTCAATATAACCGTAATGGCCTATTGTGGGATAAAAGCTTAAATGTAGACGGCATTAAAACAGGTCATACTAGTGCAGCAGGTTACAGCTTAGTTTCTTCAGCAACTAAAGATGGCATGCGTTTAATCAGTGTTGTAATGGGTGCTCGTTCAGATGAAGGTCGTAAAGTAGAAAGTAAAAAACTACTTAACTGGGGCTTTCGCTTCTTTGAAACAATTACTCCTTACAAAGCAAACGATCAATTAGCTAGTGAACGTATTTGGATGGGTCAACAAGCAAACATTCGTTTAGGTGTTGCAGTTGATACACCACTAACACTTCCACGTAACCAATCACAGAATTTAAAAGCAGACTTTGTAATTGATAGTGAACTACGCGCTCCTATTCAAAAAGGTGACAAAGTGGGCCAAGTGAATTACACCTTGGAAGATGAGGCCATCGCAACTTATGATCTAATTGCTTTAGAGACTGTTGAAGAAGGTGGTATTTTCAGCCGTATCATCGATTATATTAAATTATTATTTATTGGTTGGTTTGGTTAAAAAGATCCCCATATAAGCTATATTACCTATATAACATTAATAGGATCTTTATCAGTGAGGCTTGTCCTCACTTTTAACTTTCAATCAATCTCTCAATCAGGAGTTAGTCATGGCATTGAATACTAAATTTGATGAATTATTAGAGTTTCCATGTAGTTTGTCATTTAAAGTGATGGGTATGGCTCATCCTCAATTGGTTCCAGAAGTGATCAGTGTTATCCAACAAATAGCACCAGGTGACTATTCTCCGACCATAAAACCCAGCTCTAAAGGCAACTACCATTCTTTAGCAGTACCAGTGATTGTTACTAGCAAAGAACATATAGAAGAAATTTATAGTGAATTGAACAAGCTTGAACTTGTTCGCTTTATTTTATAAGCCAGTCTATTTATAAGCCAAGCTCATGACATTGATACAAGATAAATTAATTATTCGCTACCTAGGGGTTCAACCCTATCAGCAAACCTGGCAAGCAATGAGTGATTTCACCGAGCAGCGAGATCAAGAAACGATTGATGAAATCTGGCTGGTTGAACATACGCCTGTTTTCACACAAGGGTTAGCTGGAAAAGCAGAACATTTATTAACACAGACAGATATTCCTGTTGTTAAAAGTGACCGAGGTGGGCAGATAACACACCATGCTCCGGGACAATTAATCGCTTATTTATTAATTAATATACGCCGCAAAGATTTTAATGTGCGTAGCTTAGTTACGATTATTGAACAAGCCATTATAGATCTACTTGCTGATCATAATATCACTGCAGTAGCTAAACCCGATGCACCAGGTGTTTATGTTGATGGTAAAAAAATTGCATCATTAGGATTAAAGATTCGTAAAGGCTGTTCGTTTCATGGCCTTGCCTTGAATGTCGACATGGATCTCACTCCCTTTTTACAAATTAACCCCTGTGGTTATGCTGGATTAGAAATGACCCAGTGTCGCGATTTAGGATTAACCTCTTCCGTCGCTGAATTATCGCCGTTATTGATTGAGAAATTAAATCAGAATTTAAAATACACACAGATAGAGAGCTTTATTAATGAACACTAAGCCAAGCCAATTAACCGCGGGCAACAAACTGCGTGATGCAGATAAAATGTCTCATATACCTATCAAAGTTATTCCATCGGACAAAGGCACTATCTTAAAAAAACCCGCTTGGATGAAAATCAAGCTGGCTGCAGATAATACTCGCGTCAATGAAATTAAAGCAGCACTGCGCAAAAACAAATTACATTCAGTATGTGAAGAAGCCTCATGCCCGAACTTAAATGAGTGCTTTAACCACGGTACAGCGACCTTCATGATTCTAGGTGACATTTGTACTCGTCGCTGCCCTTTCTGTGACGTAGGCCATGGTAAACCATTGGCTGTAGATAAAGATGAACCAAAGAAATTAGCTGAAACGATCAAAGATATGAAGCTAAAGTATGTGGTAATCACCTCCGTTGACCGTGATGACTTAAGAGATGGTGGCGCACAACATTTTGCTGATTGTATTCGTGAAATTCGCTTACTTAACCCTGCAATAAAAATTGAAATTTTAGTGCCAGACTTCAAAGGTCGTATGGACAAAGCACTGGCTTGTTTTGAAAAAGATGTGCCTGATGTATTTAACCACAACCTAGAAACGGCACCTCATTTGTACAAGCAAGTTCGTCCAGGCGCAGACTACAAATGGTCTCTTCAGTTATTACAAAAATTCAAAGAGCAGCACCCAACTGTACCGACTAAATCAGGTGTAATGATGGGATTAGGCGAAACCAATGAGCAAATTGAAACGGTAATTAAAGATTTAGCCGCTCATGGAGTGACTATGCTGACCTTAGGCCAATACTTACAACCTAGCTTACAACATCTTGCTGTGGAGCGTTACGTGCCACCAGCAGAGTTTGATGCACTGGGTGAAATGGCAAAATCAGTAGGGTTTGAACACGCAGCTTGTGGACCTTTAGTTCGTTCTTCATACCATGCGGATCTACAAGCATCGGGTAAAGAAGTTAAGTAACAGAGACTAAGCATTGCACTGTTATGATTTAGTAATGTGGCAATGTGCTAAAGTTGTGATGTAATGATGTTGCGATTGTCTATTATGGAGTTACAGTATTGTTATCAATGACGCTTAACTACTATTGATGAACAACGATTAATGAGCAACGATGATCTGTTGTTAAGAAGCCTGCTTTTAAAGCAGGCTTTTTTGTTTAACTGGAAAAATCGACACTCTCCTTAGTAATATTTATACGATTAAAAATATAATTTTCTTCATGAAGTCAATATAATCAACCTATAAAAAAACCTCTGCTAGAGAGGTTTTTATTAACAATCATTTTATCGCTAATCCACTAAAAGTCAGACCCTTTTGATCATGAATCAAACCCATAAAACCCTGGGAACACCACAATCGAAGCTAGTACTAACAATTGTAAGAGAATAAAGGGAATAACTCCTTTATAGATGTCCATAGTTTTGACTTCGGGTGGTGCCACACCTTTTAAGTAAAATAAGCTAAAACCAAAGGGGGGCGTCAAGAATGAGGTTTGAAGGTTCATTGCAATTAAAATAGCAAACCATGTTAAATCTATCCCCATCATTTCAGCAATTGGATACAACATTGGGACTACAATAAAAGATATTTCAACAAAATCGATGAAGAAACCCAATACCAAAATAACCAACATTGAAATGATTAGGAAACCCCATTTATCACCTGGTAGACTAAACATGATCTCTTCAATAATTTCTTCCCCACCTGTGTAAGAAAAGACCATTGAAAAGGCGGTTGCACCAATGAAAATAGCAAATACCATCGCCGTGACTTTTACCGTCTCAATTGAAGACTCCCACAACACCTTCCAAGAACATTGGCGATACAAAATAGCGAGCAGAATAGCACCACCGCCACCAATAGCAGAAGACTCAGTTGGTGTTGCAATACCATAAAATATTGAACCTAATACCGAAAAAATTAACGCTAAAGGAGGAGCAATGGCTTTAAAAGCAGTCCAACAAGGTTTCATTCCATGCCCTGCAAACTCTGACTCAGGAAGCGCAGGTGCAGACTCTGGTTTGAAGAAAGCGTAAATCAGTACATAAAGAATAAACGCCCCAACCAATACTGCGCCGGGTAATACCGCAGATCTAAACAGATCACCAACCGGTACTCCCATCACATCACCAAGAATAATTAAGATGATAGATGGCGGAATAATTTGCCCTAACGTACCAGAGGCACAGATAACACCTGTCGCAAGTTTTTTATCATAATTGTACTTGAGCATAACAGGTAAGGAGATAACTCCCATCGCCACTACAGAAGCACCTACAACACCTGTTGAAGCAGCTAACAGACAACCTACTAAAATAGTTGAAACCGCAACACCACCACGTATACGGCCAAATAATTGCCCCATGGCTTCTAGTAATTGTTCTGCTAATTTGGTTTTTTGTAATACGTTACCCATAAAAATAAACATGGGAACGGCCATCATAATCGAGTTTTCCATGATGCTCATGATGCGATAAGGCATAAAAGCAAATAACTCAAAACCCTCGGCAAAAACACCAAAGATTAATGCCACACCTGCAAAAACAAATGCAACGGGGAAACCAGTTAGTAGTAGCAATAAAGCTACACCAAACATAATAATGCCAATCATAAAAAGTCCCTTTTAAATATCTTTCTCAACAATACAACGCAGATTTTTTACCAACATACCTAATGCGCTAAACACAAGCGCGAGAGTAGAAAGAGGGATCATTGCTTTAATTAACCAACGGTGTGATAAACCACCTGGGTCGCCACTGGTTTCATTCAAATGATAAGACTCCAGAGCAAAATCGTAGCTGTACCAAATAACCAGAGCACAAAAAGGAATCAGGAACAGCACACAACCTATGGAGTTAATCCAAGCTCTATTTTTAAGGCTGAGCTTTTCATAAAGAATATCAACACGAACGTGCCCTTCTTCTTTTAGTGTGTAAGCAATACCTAATAGGAACATAGAAGCAAAGATATGCCACTCTAATTCTTGTAAACCAATGGAGCTATATTTAAAAAAATAACGAGCCACAACATCATAAAAAACATTGGCTAACAGTAATAGCATTAATGTTGCAGAAATTTTACCAATATAATCTGAGAAGCGATCAAAGACTTTTTGTAAACCTTCCATTTAAGATAATTCCTTCTAAGTAAACAGATAGGTGAAAAAAAGGCTACATAAAGTAGCCTTAATGAGGAGTGTAACGGTTATTCTTTGGTACTCTTAATGTAACCGTACTCAGAGATATCAGTCCACACGCGTACTAGTTTTAGATAATCCTGCTGTGATTTAATGATTTTAGCAGCCATTTCATCGCCACTTGCTTTTTCAGCAAGGATCTCATCATTGGCATTTTTAATCGCACTTAATACCGCAGGTGGAAAAGTTTTAACTTGAATGTTAGGGAATTCAGTGGTCATTTTTTCCCAGTTTTCAGCGCTTAAAGCGTATGATTGAACATACATATCATAAGCAGCCTTGCGCATCGCTACTTCTAAAATGGCTTGTAAGTCTGCAGGTAATGAAGCCATTTTCTTTTTATTGATAATAAACATCAACTCAGTTGCAGGCTCATGCCACCCCATGTAATAAAATGGTGCAATTTTATGGAAACCCATACGTAAATCAAGTGATGGACCTACCCACTCTAACGCATCAATAGTATTACGCTCTAATGATGTATATAACTCACCCGGTGGAATATTAACTGGAGTCGCGCCTAGTTTAGCCAGTACTTCCCCCGCAAAACCAGGAATACGCATTTTTAAATTTTGTAGATCGTCAAGGCTATTAATTTCTTTACGGAACCAACCACCCATTTGCACCCCTGTATTACCGCCAGGGAAAGCCATTAGATTATGATCGCCATAAACTTGATCCATTAACTCTTGGCCACCACCGTATTGGAACCAAGCATGTTGCTCCATCGCAGTCATACCAAAGGGCATAGTAGTGAAATATAGTGTGTTTGGCACTTTACCTTTATAGTAATAACTTGCTGAGTGGCCCATGTCATATTGACCACTTTTAACCATATCAAAAACACCAAATGCTGATTTATGCTTATTAGCAGAGTCAACGCGAATTTTTAAACGGCCATTGGACATTTCTTCAGCCATTTTCACCATATTTTTAACTGAATCACCAAAAACAGGGAAATTAGGTCCCCAGGATTCAGCAAGTTTCAATCGATATACTTTATCTGCTGCAAAAGCATTAGCACTTGTCACCATGACAACAGCCGCGATTAAGGTACTTTTATAAAAAGTCTTCAGCATTATTAACTCCATGTAAGGTTAGAATTGAAATTATTGCTTAATTCAGCAATCCAATAAAAAATATGTAAATTTATTAAGCTTCATTAAACTAAATGTTACCTATTTGTTAACAGGGTGCCATTGCACTAAAAAATATGAATCTCTTTAATTAACAATTTGTTGCTCATATCACACGAGGATCTATTTTTTGATCATTAAAGAGGGATCGCGCAATAAAAAAGGAGGTATTACTTTAGAAAAAGAACAAAGATGGTGTATTAGAGTAAAGAGTGAAGTTGAAATTCAAATAAGGGCGTAAGGAGACAATATTGAGACAGTGGATTATTTTAACAGCTTAAATTAATCATATACTTAGCAACAGTATAAATGAAAGTGTAAGCAACTATGACTTATTGTGTTTCTTGATTTAAGCCTAATTGCTTCTGTTTTATTTTAGTTAAACCCAATGACACTAATCGATGCGACTCACCTAGGTAATAATGTAAATCTTGATCTTTTCCTGCATCACCATCATATAGCTGGATCCACTTCATACCTCGACTAGCGAAATAAGGAGCTGGTTTATAGCCATCAACTTCACTTAGAAATCCAAAATTCAATATTGATGTTTTAAAAGTGAAAGCCGGTATTTGATCTTTTTCCCAGCCGCCAATCGCAAAGACTTTCCCACCTACTTTCCAGACATGTGAGCCGCCCCACTGTTGCACATAGGTGGTAGCAGGTAACGAAGCACAAAATTGATTAAACTGTTTATAATTAATAATAAAGCGCCTTATCGTTACTGGTTAATATTGAATGTCGCTGGATAATATTGATCGTCGCTGGTTAATATTGCTCTGTAATTTAAGCGCACTCGATATCATTTTAATGCGATCTTGTCCTCGTATTTTTAATAAGATCTTACTCCGTACTATTAATAAACAACTAAAGCACCCAATAATAGAGCAGCAAGTAGCTAATCATCACATAAATGTACAACTAAATATTAAGTCCCTCTAGGTGCAAACATAATAATAGCCATTCCCGTTAATGCGACTGAAGCCCCCACCATATCCCAGACTGTTGGTTTCACTCCATCGACCGCCCATAACCAGACTATTGCGACAAAAATATAAACACCACCATAAGCGGCATAGACACGCCCTGAAGCTGCTGGGTGCAAAGAAAGCAACCAAGCAAAGAGTGCAAGGCTACAGGCAGCAGGTAACAATAATAGAATACTTTTATCCTGTTTTAACCAAAGATAAGGCAAATAACAACCTACAATTTCAGCAATCGCTGTCAACACAAAAAGCGCAATGGTCTTTAATTCAAACATGGTAATCCTCAAGGTATAGGGAAGGTGTAAAGAAAATACAGAAAAGAAAAAAGTTAAGCATCTTCACAATCAGATCAGATAATTAAGCGCTCAATCATGCATATCATGATAAATTTAACTCGTATAAGATACAAAAAAACTGTCATTTTCCGTTATAGGTAATAAAGTAAATGAGATTCACAGAAAGCAGTATATATCAGCAACTGCCTCCTAGCCCTTTGCAATCAATCAATCTCCCTTTCCTCACGGCTCACGGAGTAAAGCTCTCAATAAAACGAGATGATTTATTGCATTCAGAGATATCCGGCAACAAATGGAGAAAATTAAAATATAACCTATTGCACGCAGAAAAAAACCATCAACAACATATACTTAGCTTTGGAGGGGCATTTTCTAACCATATTCATGCTCTGGCAGCAGCGGGTAAACACTTCAATGTAAAGACCACCGGCATCATTAGAGGCGAAGCGCACTATGCAGCTAACCCTACACTGTCACAAGTTCAGCAATGGGGCATGCAGCTACAATTTGTGGATAGAAAAACCTACCGTTTAAAAGAGCAGGCTGAATATTTACAAACAATACAATCACAATATAGCGATGCTTATATTATCCCTGAAGGTGGTAGTAACGATTTAGCCCTTCCCGGTGTAGAAGATATATGCATAGAATTAGCGCAGCAATCTGAGCAACCTATAGATCATATTTTTACCGCGACAGGCAGCGCGGGCACTTTGGCAGGTTTAATCAGTGGCTCATTAAAATACTCTCCCGAAACGCAAGTACATGGCATTGCAGTACTTAAAAATGCACACTATTTAAGTAACACTGTCACTCACTTTGTACCTCAAGCAAACGCGTTAAATTGGCATTTACATACTGACTTTCATGAAGGAGGCTACGGTAAGATATCGTCAGCCTTAGCGAATTTTTGCCATCAATTTACACAACAAACAACAATCCCGATAGAGCCTATCTATACAGGGAAAATGTTTTATGCACTATGGCAATTAATTGAACAAGGATTTTTTCCTGTTGGAACGCATATAGTGGCCGTTCATACCGGAGGGTTGCAAGGACTAGCAGGGTTAAAAGCACAACAAAAATTTTAAACGTTGCTGTGCTTATTGATTCTCGGATCAGAAAAAGAGTCATCAACGTTATAAAAAAGCTGTCTGCTTGGTAACAATGCAAGCGTATTAGTAAAATAGCTATCAGCTTAGTAGCAACGATTTACGCTTAGCAGTGCTAAATACTCATTGCCTGAGGGGTCGAAAATAACGATCCTTGCGCGGCATAAATACCCAGTCGCAACAGACATTCCCACTCTTCTTTACTTTCCACACCAACAGCAATCACTTTCGCATGACTATTCAAGCAACTAGCCATTAAGCTTTGTACTGCGATTTGATTAGTTTTACGATTATGAATATCACGGATTAAACTGGCGTGTAATTTTAAGTAATCAATATTAAAATCCAGTATATAGGAGGTATTGACCACTGACTTACCGACATTATCCACCGCAATCTTACAACCCACTTTTTGTAAAGCATTTAAGGCAGAACGAAGTGCAAAATAATCTTTATCAATCAAATGCTCTGACACTTCAATCACTAAATTATGGCGAATTTGCCGAGTTTGTTGCATCAACTCAAACATAAACCATTGATGATTCTTTTTATTCATCAGAAGGTGAGCACCTAAATTAACAGCGATAGGCTTAGACAACTCACCACGCATCACTAACAACGCCAATACTTTTTCTAGCATTTGTTTGTCTATTTGATCACTTAAACCACACTTTTCAGCCATTGGCATAAAAGTACCGGCGGCAATAATTTCTTTTTGGTATCCAATAATACGCGGCCACAACTCGCAATATAAAATACTCATGGCATCGCGATGCATAAGATGTTGTCGATACATTAACAGCGCTTGTCTATCTAAAACATCTGTTAATAATGCACGCCAACGCACTGTTCCTTTGACAATGACGGCTTGATTTTTATCTTCCTCTGACAAGTGCCAACCACTTATTTTTTGGTGCTCTGCGACTAATAATGATTGATTAACATCATCGATAATATGCATAGTTTTAGCACCAAAAGGAAAATTAACTACACCAATATGAAAGAAATTATCAATCCAAGAGACTTCTGGCAAATGCAATTGATATAACAGTTTAGTTAATTGTTTAGCAGCTACTTTGGTTTCCTGGTAGGACATCTGTGGCAATAGGATCACAAACTCTGACTTCTGAATCCTGCCATAAAAACTATCGTCGTAGCGACCACAAAAATGATGCAACAAATCAACAACCTGCTGAATGATTTTTTCACCTTCACCGACACCAAACTGGTGTTTAACTGCACTTAACTCAGTCAAACTAATTAACATTAAGGTGCTAGCTAAAAAGTTTTCATCCATCGCCACTGCATCTAACCTATTTTCAAAGGCTAAGCGATTACCTAAACCGGTGTCTTCATCTAAAAACACTTTTCCGCGAATATGTGTATCAAAGATACTTCGCTCTTTACGGCTATTTTCTAATCGCTCAGATAGTACATCCAAGGCTTTACTCGCAGCTTTTGGCCACTCACCTTTTTGTGCAAAACGTGCGGTGGGATTATTTTGTAATAGATAACGAGCGCGGCGTTCTAATAGCTCGGCACCATAAAAAGAACGTCGCATCCAACGAATGGCAAACCATAATAAGCTAAGGCATAAAATAACTGCTGAGGTGATCCCTAATAATGGCCAAAAGGTAAATTTGAGATCAGAAAAAGGCTGTCGAGTATGTATTATTACTCGAACGCCGGGGTAATACTTTAGATCGTAGTCATAGCGTAATAATAATCGAGAAGGAAAATAGCGTCGCCCTTCATAATAATTTTGATAAACAATTTGCTGATCCCGCTCAACACGTAAACGAACCACTCCCGAGGCATCCAGCACATCAGGTAACCAGTGATCAAATTGAGTGATAGTAGTTTGCTTCGCTACTTGCTTCTCAATAACTTGAATAATGCTATCAATACGTTGCTGATGATACTTCAAGGACAAAGCACGTAAACTAACCATACCTCCTGCCAGCACCAACGCAATACAAGTCAACACGATAGCACTCGTAATAAACGTAAATTTATTAGTAAACTTCATAACATCCCTGTGACAAACTATTTTCCATGATTAGGTGAGTAATCGTTAAAATACCCTTATAATACTGCCCTCAGACTCTATAACCTAATGACTTAAACGCCCATGTTTATGCATTTTAGGTATATATACCCTTACAGCTCAAATACATTACCAGCTGTAAGGTCGAAGTAGCGTGGATATATGATCATTCAAACTTTTAATCACAAGCTGTAATAGGACTTTTATATGGCCTCTAATCAAATTTATTCAAATCCAAGTCAAGTTTTACAGCGTAATGAATCTTTATTTTCCGGAAAGTCTATTTTAGTGGCAGGTAACATTGATGATAATTACCCCATTCATTTACAAACAATAGCATCATCAAGTTGTTTTTGTTTTAACGATTATCGTTATTATCATCAATTAGAAGGCCAACTAGGATCTTCTGAAGTTCACTTTACCGCAGACTATAAAGGCAGAGATGATCAAGAGAAGTTCGATCTATTATTGATTTATATCCCTAAAGCAAAAACAGAAATTGAATATTTACTGGCAAACCTGACTCCTCACCTAAAGCAAAATGCGGATATTGTATTAGTTGGAGAGAAAAAGTGTGGGATAAAAAGTGTCGCGTCTCTGTTGACTCCCTATGCTGAAAATAGCAACGCCATTGACTCTGCTCGTCATTGCAGCATTATTTATGCGCAGCTAACTAAACCCGTCGCTACTTTTGACCAACAACAATGGATAAAAGATTACCAGCTTAATATTAATGATGTCTCTCTTACCATTCGCTCATTACCTGGCGTATTTAGTTTTGGTGAATTAGATAAAGGTAGTGAACTGTTACTCAATAATTTGCCCGATCAATTAAGTGGAGACGGCTTAGACTTTGGTTGTGGTGCTGGCGTACTCTCTTGCTACCTGCTTAAAAAGCATCCCAAATTAAGCTTAGATTTAATTGATGTTAACGTTTACGCACTTGCTAGTGCTAAATTGACCCTAGAAAAAAATAATTTACACGCGAATGTGTTTGCATCGGATGTTTTTTCCAACGTAAGCAAAGAATATGATGTATTGCTTTCGAACCCTCCCTTTCACTCTGGTCAAAAAACGAACTATGACGCAGCAGAAACATTTATAAATCAGTCAATTAAATTTTTGAAAAAGAAAGGAAAATTGACCATTGTTGCTAATAAATTCCTGCGCTATGAGCCACTTTTAACCCTTACTTATAAAAAATTCATTGAAAATGCCCAAAACAATAAATTTAAAGTATTGAGCTGTCTCAAATAATCATCAAGCAGGCATTTCATAACTTTGTTTTTATTGCTAATGTCAGAAAGTTGAAATTATTAAATAATTGGACAGGCGCTATCGCCGTATTGGCATAGCTTTTTATTATACAAAATATGTGGAGGCTTTTATGGCTGGTATTTTGGCTATGATTCTTGCTGGGGGTGAAGGCTCTCGGCTTTTCCCATTAACCCAGAACAGAACCAAACCCGCCGTGCCTTTTGGCGGCAATTATCGATTAGTAGATTTTGCATTAAATAATTTCGTAAATGCAGATTTAATGAAAATTTACGTTCTAACCCAATTCAAATCTCAATCTCTGAATATTCATCTACGCCGAGCTTGGCGACTTTCCAGTATTTCAGATCGTTTTATTGAAGCAATACCCGCTCAGCAACGTGTAAGCAAAAACTGGTATTCAGGTACCGCAGATGCCATCTATCAAAACTCTCGTTTTATCACCAAAAATGAAGCAGAACATGTTTGTATCTTTGGTAGTGACCATATCTATAAAATGGATGTGCAACAAATGGTTGATTACCATAAAGAAATGGGAGGAGACTTAACAGTTGCAGCAATTCGAGTGCAAAAAGAACAAGCTTTCCATTTTGGTATCATCGAGATTGATGAAGCAGGCCATATGATTGGATTTGCAGAAAAACCTTCTGTTGAAGATGCAAAAACAATTCCTGGAGACCCTGACCATGTATTAGCTTCAATGGGTAACTACATTTTCAAAGCCGACACACTAGTGGAAGAACTTGAAAAAGATGCTGCAATAGAAGACTCTAGTCATGATTTTGGTAAAGACATTATTCCTAAACTATTCCCTCAGGGTAAAGTTTTTGTGTATGACTTTAGTAAAAATAAAATACCAGGTGAACCAGAGCATGCATATTGGCGTGATGTAGGTACCATCGATTCCTATTGGGAAGCGCACATGGACTTATTAAGCGACAATCAACCTATTTCTTTGTATAACAAGCATTGGCCTTTACACACTTACCATCCACCGTTACCACCAGCAACATTCCGAGATCAAGGTGACTCAGTAAGTCACGTTTCTAAATCCCACCTTGGAGCTGGTTCGTATATTAATGGTGCAACTATCGAAAATTCTATTTTAGGTTTCAGAACACATTTATGTACCAATGCAGAAATCAAAGGCTGTGTTTTCCTAGGTAACGCTAAAGTTGGTAGTGGTGCACGCCTCACTAATGTAATACTAGATAAGAATGTAGAAATAGCTCCTGGCATGGTGATTGGTGAAAATTTAGAAGAGGATCGCAAGCACTTTACTGTCTCTGAAAAAGGCATTGTTGTGATTGCAAAAGGTAGCCGTGTGGGTTTTGATTAAACTGGCATAGGATTACAAATGACTATTTTTTATATTACTTAGATGAGGTTTTCTCATGGCAAAAGTTCTCTCGATGATTTTAGCAGGTGGTGAAGGTTCACGCCTGTACCCCTTAACCCAATCGCGCACCAAACCATCTGTGCCTTTTGGAGGAAGTTACCGTCTAATTGACTGTGTACTTAATAATTTTGTAAATTCTGACTTATTACGTATTTACGTACTGACTCAATTTAAATCTCAATCTTTGAACGATCATCTTCGTGAAGCTTGGGAAGTAAACAGCTTTACTGACACTTTTATCGATGCAATTCCTGCGCAAATGCGTAAGGGTAAGCATTGGTACAGCGGTACAGCTGATGCAATTTATCAAAACTTACAATTTATCCAATCAGATGATGCAGATACCATTTGTATATTCGGTAGTGACCATATCTACAAGATGGATATCCGCCAAAAACTTGAATTTCATAAACAAAAAGATGCAATATTAACCGTATCCGCGATCCGCCTACCTAAAGAACAGGCTTATCACTTTGGTATTATCGAAGTCGATGAAGAAGGTCGTATGATAGGTTTTGCAGAAAAACCAACTGTAGAAGATGCCAAAACGATCCCTGGCGACCCAGACCATGTACTGGCATCAATGGGTAACTACGTTTTTAAATCTGCAGAGTTGCAAAATGAATTGATCCGCGATGCAGCAGATGATGAATCAAGTCATGACTTTGGAAAAGATATCATTCCTTATTTAATGCCAAGCGGTAAAGTTTTTGTGTATGACTTTACAACTAATAAAATCCCCAATGAAGAAGGGGAAGCTTACTGGCGTGATGTGGGTACGATTGAGTCATACTGGGAAGCGAATATGGATTTGATTAAATCCGTACCGCCTATCTCTTTTTACAATAGAGCGTGGCCAATGCATACACATTATCCACCACTTCCAGCAGCTAATTTCCAAAATGATGGCGATATCACCTGTAGTATTCGCCGCTCATTGATTTCCGATGGTGCACTAATTGTTGGTGCAACGGTCAGAAAATCAGTTCTTGGTTTTAACTGTTTTGTTGGTCAAGGTACGGATATTTATCAATCAGTATTATTAGGTGATACTAAAATCGGTAAAAATTGCGTTATTACCAAAACAATTATTGATAAAGACGTAAGAATTGCCGATGGAATAGAAATTGGTGTTAATCTAGAGGATGATAAAAAACGCTTTACCGTTTCTGACGAAGGTATTGTAGTTATTCCGAAAGGATCTAGAATCGGTTTTTAAACCAGTACAATGATTTTAAAAGCCACTATTTCTGGTGGCTTTTTTATTGCTATCCATGGCCTATACCAAAGGAGGTCCCAGTGGATTCTCAAAAATTAAAAATTTTATTTATTTCGTCTGAAGTTGAAGGTTTTTCTAAAACAGGTGGCCTTGCAGACGTAGCAAAAGCATTACCGCTTGAACTTCGCAATTTAGGCCATGAAGTGGTTATTATTACACCATTTTATCGCACCATTGAACACCGCGAACATGCTCAACAAGTGCATCAATTAACCTTGCACACAGACTCTTCTCGACCAGACGTACAGTTCACAGTAAAAGAGTTATCACTGGATGGGATTAAAGTTTTAGCCATTGATAATGCACATTATTTTGACCGTGCAGGCTTTTACGGTGAAGAAAATAATGCATACCAAGATAATGGAGAACGTTTTGCATTTTTCAGCTTAGCATCGCTATTAACTTCATTAGCTGAAGGCTTCTCTCCTGATATCATTCACTGTAATGATTGGCATACAGGTTTAGTACCTTACCTATTAAAAACACGTTTCCATGACCATTCTCATTTTGCACACACCAAGACTGTGCTGACCAGCCATAACTCTGCATACCAAGGTATATTTGAAAAGTCACAATTAAACCTGATCCCAGAAGTTAGCTCATGTATGGATGAACGCGTTTTAGAAAACTTCAGTTATATTAACTACTTAAAAGTCGGTGTTATTTATGCAGACAAAGTAAATACCGTTAGCCCTAATTATGCGAGTGAACTATTAACGCCTTTAGGCTCCCATGGTATGTCACATCACTTTATCGAACGTATCCATGACTTTGAAGGCATTTTAAACGGCTGTGATTATAATGATTGGAGTCCTGAAACAGATAACCTAATTCCATTTAACTTTAACCATGAAGATTTATCTGGGAAAGAAAAATGTAAGCAAGCATTACAACAAGAAGTCGGTCTTGAAGTAGCTGATTTGCCTATTTTTGGTATGGTTTGTCGCTTAACGGATCAAAAAGGTTTTGGTTTAATTCTGCCAATTTTAGAGCGTTTTTTAAAACATAATGTGCAGCTGATCATTATTGGTTCTGGTGACCCAGCTATTACAGGCCATTTAACCGCCTTATCTGAACATTATTCAGATAAGTTTAAGTTTGTTAATACTTACAGTAATAAATTGTCACACTTGGTTGAAGCTGGAGCAGATTTCTTTTTAATGCCATCTATATTCGAACCTTGTGGTTTAAACCAATTATACAGTTTAGCCTACGGCACTTTACCTGTAGTGCGTGCAGTTGGAGGCTTAAAAGATACCGTTATTGATTATGACCAAGATTCAGAACATGCAAATGGTTTTATGTTTTATGATGCCAACCCAGATCAATTATTAAATCTGTTACGCCGTGTGATACTGCTTTATATTGAGCACCCTGAAGAGATGTTGCGTTTAAAAACACAGGCAATGCAATCGCATTTTTACTGGTCAGATTCAGCAAAACATTATGAACGCTTATATCAACGAGCATTACACTTACACCAGCATTGGTAAAATAAGTCAACAGAACAGATGAGTAAAGTAAGTTACTGTTACTGTTACTGAAGAGAGTATAAAAAAGCATTATTGTTGAAAGAGTAAACTGTAAATAATAAAAAGCCTGATATTGAATCAGGCTTTTTTATGGGTATCAGTAAACGATTAGCTCAGTAATTTTTTAGCAGATTAAATAGCTGTTTATGACAAATCAACTAAAAAAGGGTCTCGGGATAACTTTTTACTTTTTTCTGGATTAAACCAAGCTAACTTAGAAGACAGCTCAACCACTTCACCTATAATCATTAATGTCGGCCCTTCAAGTCCGCCACCGAGCTTAGAGAGCTCAGATAACGTCCCTGTGATCACTTGCTGCTCACTACTGGTTCCTTTGTTAATTAATGCAACCGGTGTATTAGCATCGCGACCATTCACTAACAAATTAGTTTGAATGTCTTGCGCTTGTAATAGCCCCATATACACAACTAATGTTTGGTGCGGAATAGCTAGTGCTTTCCAGTCTAATGCTTGTCCATCTTTCTTTCTATGCCCTGTTACAAACGTCACCGATTGCGCGTAATCACGGTGAGTTAAAGGGATCCCGGCATAGGCACTACAACCAGAGGCAGAGGTAATACCAGGAACAACTTGAAAAGCTACACCTGCTTCTACTAGTTCTTCTAACTCTTCACCACCACGCCCAAAGATAAAAGAGTCACCGCCTTTCAAGCGCACTACTTTTTTACCCTGCTGTGCAAGTTCCACTAACATTTGATTAGTGCGAGACTGTTCAACTTCATGCTTACCTGCCGCTTTACCCACGGAAATTAAATCCGCATCGCGGCGTACTAAATCAAGAATTTCTTTTGAAACTAATCGATCGTAGAGCACCACATCCGCTTGCTGCATTAACTGTAATGCTTTAAGCGTTAGCAATGAAGGATCGCCTGGCCCTGCACCAACTAAAGCCACGTCGCCCTGCGCGACTTCTTCAGTGAGGTTGTCTTCCATCAACTGTTGTGCTTTTTCCATTTGGCCTTTTTGTAATAAGCTAGCTAAATCTCCATTACCAAACAGCTTTTCCCAATAACGGCGACGTAAAGACTCTTTGGTGATCACTTGCTTCACTCGGTGTCTAAAATCCCCTGAGATCTTTGCTAGACGGCCAATATGCATGGGTAATAAAGCTTCTAAACGTTCGCGTATTAAACGTGCTAATACAGGCGCTTTACCACCGCTAGAAATAGCCACAACAATAGGTGAGCGATCAACAATAGACGGCATAATGAAGCTACATAAATTAGGTTCATCGACTACATTCACTAAAATCTGTTTTTGCTCAGCGAGTTGTGCAATATGTTCATTCACATGATGCTGATTAGTAGCAGCAATAACTAACCATTTATCAGTGATAAGCTCATCATAAAAAACTTCTTTGATAACCGTTAACTGATTATTTTTAGCTTTTTCTAATAATGAGTCACAGATTTCCGGTGCACAAACGGTAATAGAAGCATTAGCTTTTAATAATAAGTGAACTTTACGCGCAGCAATATCACCACCACCCACAACAAGGCAATGGCGGTTATTAAGTTTGGTAAAAATAGGGAGATAATCCATGTAAATCTCAGGGGGTAATTAGTCAATACACACACTATAAAGAATAATTCATACAATATAAAATATTTAAAGCACATTATTTATGACGTTTATGTATATACCAAGAGACTACACCATCAAATTAACTCTGTAGTGAATACTGTTATTATAAAATATCGTCACAATCTAGCTGAGGAAACTAATAAAGCAGCCCTAACTAAGGGGTTATTATTAGTCAGGGCTGTAAGTTTTTATATTGACGCCCAATTATTATTTGATCAGCGCGCGAACACCATCGTGAATAGTAAATATCCCTTCAATATTATCGCCTTCAAGTACCGGTAAACAACTAATATCATGGGTTAACATCAATGCCAGCGCTTCTTTAACTGACACTTCTGGAGAAACAGTAATAGGACTGCGCGTCATCACTTGGTGAGCGCGACGTTGCATCGTTTCAGTATCACGTACTAACTCTGATTCTGTATACAAATAGGGGCTGAGTATTCGTAAAATATCACGGTCAGATATAACACCACACAATTTCCCCTCTTCAACTACCAATAAGTGATGAGACCCTAGTTGGGATAATATTTCTTGGATCGCAGGAATACGATCATCCATTTCGATTGTCACTACGCGAGCGGTCATTGCTTCTGCAACTTTCATATAGCGATCCTTTTAAAAATTAATTCATTAAGTAACTATTAACTTAAGTAATTACAAGCTTAAGTAATTATAGGCACAAAAAAGGCCAGCATCGCTGACCTTATTAATAATATTGTATAAAAAACTAAAAAAAGATTAACCGTTTATAAAATCAACACCTTCTTGGATATCTTTGTTAAGTGTTTCTAACATATCGTTTTTAGCTTTTTCTTCAAAGGCTGATAATTTACCGTATGATAAAATTTCAACTACACCGTTAACACCTAAGCGTACTGGGTGAGCGAAGTAAGGAGCATCGCCGCCGTCAATATCAACGTATGCGTAATCTACAACGTCTTCGCCTTGTAAACCTTTAACTAAAGATAAACAAAAACGAGCGGCAGCAGCACCCATAGATAAAGTAGCAGAACCGCCACCAGCTTTAGCATTTACAACTTCAGTACCCGCATTCTGAATACGTGGTGTTAATGCAGCAACTTCTTCTTCAGAGAACGTGACACCTTCAACTTGAGAAAGAAGTGGTAAAATAGTTGTACCTGAGTGACCACCAATTACTGGAACTTTAACTTCAGCAACGTTTAGTCCTTTAAGTTCAGCAACAAATGCTTCACTACGAATAACATCAAGTGTTGTTACACCAAATATACGGTTTTTATCGTAAACACCTGCTTTTTTGAAAACCTCAGCAACGATTGGAACAGTGCCATTTACAGGGTTAGTGATAACACCAACTAATGCTTTAGGACAGTTAGCAACAATGCCTTCAGCTAACGTTTTGATAATACCAGCATTCACTGCAAATAAATCAGCACGGTCCATACCTGGCTTACGTGGCATGCCCGCTGGAATAATTACAATATCAGCACCCGTTAATGCAGCACCTAACGCGTCAACACCAAAACCTTCAACTTTAACTGCTGTTGGGATATGTGATAAATCAACCGCTACACCAGGAACAACAGGAGCAACATCGTATAATGCTAGCTCAGAACCAGCTGGTAGTTGAGTTTTTAATAATAATGACAACGCTTGACCGATACCACCTGCAGCACCAAGAACAGCAACTTTCATATTTTTCTCCAGTGAAATAAAATGTTTAAGTATGTATAGCCATCACCAAACAAAATGCTTTATTTTGCATTTCTAATGATAATAGAAATAAGATTAGCCTTGTCATTCTAAAGTGAATAAATACGCAAGTGTGAAATATGTTAAGTAATTGTGAGCAATGTAAAAAAGAAAGGTCTTTTATTTTCTATAAAATGCTGATATTAGGACTTTAAAAATTAATTATGGAAAATATTGCTGATAAATTTTGGCATAAGTACCATTCTCAACTATGAGCTTTAATCCTGTATTTAAACGTTCACGTAACAGATCATTACCTTTTTTTACCGCAATACCGTAACCTTCAGAAAACTCTTTAATAAAGACTTCTTCAGTGCGGCTAATTACTAATGAGTCGCCTGTCAGTTGTTGGCTTGAAAGTTGTTTACTTAAAAAATCATTAACTACAGCAAAGTCTGCAAAAACGGCATCTATTCGTTGTAGTTTTAAATCTTCGAATGCTGCTTGAGATGAAAAATAAGGCACGATGTAACTATTGTCTCTCGCGTATTTAATCAAGTAATTTTGATTTGAAGTATTAGCCTGTACGCCGATGAATTTTCCGGAGAGTGAAAACTGCCCTTGCAACGGTTCTTTACTAATAAAAACCGGAGGCACTTTATAATAACTATCACTAAAGTCGACGGTTTTTAAACGTTCAGCAGTAATGTCTAACGCGGCAATAACGGCATCATATCGACCAAAAGGTAACGTTAATAGTAAACCATCAAAGCGGTGATGTTCAAAAGTGCATTGCAAATTAACTTCGTGGCAAATTGCTTTAGCAATATCAATATCAAAGCCTTTGATCTCTTTATCTTTAGATAAATATTCAAAGGGATAGTAATTACTATCGGTAGCAAATTTAACCTGCATCTGAGGCATGATCTCAGCACTTATTACAGTAGCAAAGAAAAACATAATAAGCGCCAATAGGCGAGCAACAGAGATCATAATGAATCATCCTTGATATTGGCAATTTATTGCAAATTTTAGCAGAAGTACCAGCAATAAAGTAGAGACTCTCAATGTAAATAGAACCGTTTAGCCAAAAACGAATAAATATGCAAAAAAAGTGACATTTAATCTATTAACCTACGGTGCATTTAGATTAAGATATGACTTTTATTATAATGCAATTATGGAATTAGCAAATGCGACAGACCTCTGAACTAATGGACTTCTTTAAAGGCTTGCTTAAAAAAGAACATTTAAGCTCACAAAGTGAGATTGTCGATGCATTGATCGGCGCTGGATTCACTCACATTAATCAATCTAAAGTGTCCCGTATGTTAAGTAAGACAGGCGCGGTCCGTACACGCAATGCAACGGGTGAAATGGTATATTGTTTACCTGCAGAACTGGGCATTCCGACGACCACCAGCCCACTAAAAAACTTAGTTGTTGATATCGACAGAAATGACAGTTTAATTGTTATCCGTACTAGTCCAGGCGCAGCACAATTAATTGCACGTTTATTAGACTCGATGAGTAAAGCAGAAGGTATTCTAGGAACGATAGCCGGCGATGATACGATCTACATTGCACCAAGTAATACGCAAAAAATAGAAGAAACATTGGCAGTGGTGCACAAACTATTTGATTAAAACAACCATCACTATTGATTTAAAGTGAAATTAGGTCTTTTATCAATATGGGACTCAGTAATAACTCAAGTAATAAGTAACTCGAATTCAGTTTAAATCGTTATAGATAAAAATGACGAGCGAAGATACTCCCCACTTCCTCGTTTTTTCGAGTATTTATTCAATCCCTAAAAAATTAATAACAAATATGGGAGCTAGCGATAACCTATACAGGTAGGTGATTATGCTGATAGTTAATAATAAAAAATTAAAAATAAAAAAGCAGTCCGCTTTCACACTCATTGAACTATTGATAGCGATTGCTATTTTGGGCCTATTAGCAGCTATCGCTTATCCCTCGTATCAAGGATTTGTTATAAAAACACGACGAGCAGATGCTCAAAGTGAACTGATTAAAGCACAAATAGAACAAAGCAGTTTTCGCATCACTCATCCTACCTACATATCTAATGCATCCTCTGCGGGTCTACCTTCAAATAATCAATACTATACTTTTAGTATTGTGTCCGCCGCTACACACACCTACACGCTAAAAGCCGAAGCAAAAGCCACAGGTAGTCAAATCAATGACGAAAGCGACTGTAGAACGCTTTATATAGACCAGAGCAACACTAAAACAAGCGATGGTAACCAGCAAAATAATGTTTGCTGGATTAATTAAAAGCATTTCAGCCTTCAATTCAATTTCTAGATCAAGTGAACTACTATGAACAATATAAATCCAATCACTGTAGTACTACATATGCAGGGAGCAGAAGTATTTTTAGAAGGTAATGCTAGAAAAGTAATATTAAAATGGGCAGGCTTAGAAACTACTATTTAGAGATATTTAAAAATAGCCCCTGTAAATAATGTTCTGCAGGCTTTTTCTCTACAGAACATTTATTAATGACCTTGTTAACAGCTAACGACAATTAACGGCCAACTATTTATTCTTAAGTCATCATTAATAACGAGCTAAAAATTCTTTCTGATTCAAAAACTTCAATGGTTTGCCTAATACATGTTGATAAATAACGTTATAGGCTAAAACACTTTGCACATAGGCACGTGTTTCATAATAAGGGATGGTGTCTACCCAGCTATCTATTTCAATTCCAATATTGCCATTTTTCTTATCCGGCGTTACCCATCTATCAACTCGGTGTGGGCCTGCATTATAAGCAGCGGTTGCTAACACACGGTTGCCATCATAACGTGTTAGTAAGCCATTAAAGTAAGCCGCACCTAATTGTACGTTGAGCGCACCTTGGTTGAGTTGTGAGACTTCATTATATTCAGTCAGCTCAATTTTACGCGCCGTTTCTTTTGCAGTTTTAGGCATTAATTGCATATAACCACTTGCACCAACAGGTGATTTTGCATATTCATCAAAACTACTTTCACGACGAGTAATGGCATAAATATAGGTATCTTCTAAATCATATTTGTTAGCCGCTTTTACAAATATTTCTGGTTTTGCTGTTGGGAAACGAATATTTAGTGCATTCCAACTTTTAGAGTTAATACTCGCTAGTACGGATAAATGTGCCCAGCCTTGATCATAGGCATATAATCCTAGCTTCTGTTGAATCTTCTTGTTTTGTGTATTTAAAAGGCGTTGCCATTGCCTTTTAGCCTGTATCCTCAATTGATGAAACAATAACTCATCAATCACCGCCAGTTCGCCACCTAAAGAGTTCAAACTATCCTTCTCTTCAACAATAGTTTGTGCATTAAGAGAAAAATTCAAACCTAATTTTTGAGATGCCATAAAACCATGGAAATTACGATTTTTTGCCACCTTTTCATAAATGGACTTTGCTTTATCAGCTTCACCGGCTTGCTCTAATACTTTTGCTTGCCAATATAACCATGCAGATGAATAGCGTTGCTCATCTGGTAACTTACTTAACCAGTAACCTATATTTTTCCAGTCACTACGTTTAATCGCATAACGGATACGCTGCTCAACTAAAGACGCGTTGTTTAATGACGGCAACTCTTTGTCTAACCAAGAAAAATAGTTAGTTTTATCACGCTGTACAATAAGTGTCGCAAATTGCTTTTTAATTGCATTGGTTTCAGTGGCGGTAAATGCAATTTTTTTATCAAACTGCTGATAGGCTAGCATCGCTTTGGCTAAGTCTTTTCGAGCTAGGCGTTTAATACTCGGCACTAAAAAACGATAACTTTGGACTTTTCGAGAAGCAAAAAGATCACTGTCTAATAAGCTTTTAGGATCTTTATGTAGTTCATATAATTGAGTCGCTAATGCAGCTTTATCTTTATCCATTCTTGCAGTTAAAAAACGCATCAAACCTTGTTTGTTTTTTACAAAAGCCAAGTTAAATCGCTGCCAGATATCTTCTTGTGTCAAGTTTTTGTGCGCTTGATAATAAACATAAACATCATCGCAGGCATTCGGTAATGAAGTACTAGATAACCAATATTTTTGTGCATCCGGCCACGCTTTTTCGCTTTGTCCGGTTGCAATAGAAGCTTGCAGGTAATAACACTTTAAAACGCGATTATTCGGCATTTTAGGGTAAGCGGTTAAAAACTGTTTCCAATTTTTTTGTTTCGCTAAATAAAAGAGATATGAGCGCTGTAAATCATCACTGACCACTTTACCTTTATGCGTTTTAATAAAGTTTATAATATCGGCATCACTGACCGTCGACATATTCGCATTTAAATAATTGTATTGGGCGACATAAGCAAGCGGATAATCAGCAATATCATTAATATTCAGATTGGCTTTTTGCCACTGTTTTTTTTCTTGTAAGTCTAAGGTATCAGTAAAAATATTACGCTGAACATCTAAACTTAGGGCGCTGGCGAAGTTTGATGCAGAAAACAACAAACAACCTAAAATTAATTTTTTCATAACACCTCAATGGAAACAATAAATGAGCTGACTATGTGTACATTTTATCTACACATAGTCAGCTGTATATGAACTTAGCAATCTTTTTACAAATTTAACGCTACTTTCACAATGTTAACTATCTTTTCATAGAATAGTCGAAGATATCAACTCTTGTGTATAAGGGTGCTTTGCTTGTGCAAATAACTGTGAAGTTAGCCCCTCATCAACGATTTCACCTGCTTTCATCACTAATACACGATGACTAACGGCTTTCACCACCGACAAGTCATGACTAATAAATAGATAGCTTAGTGAAAACTCTTCCTGCAGCGCTTTCAATAACTCAATAATTTGTTTTTGAATACTTCTATCTAATGCCGATGTCGGCTCATCTAACACAATCAATTTTGGCTTTAGAATCAGTGCTCTTGCAATAGCAATACGTTGACGTTGTCCACCTGAAAATTGATGTGGATAACGGCTTGCCGCACTTTGTTCTAATCCAACTTTAGTTAATACTTGGGATACTTGCTGACTTATTTCTTGATCGCTTAACTTTTGCTGATGATTAAATACATGTACACCTTCAGCAATAATATCTTGTACCGACATCCTTGGGCTTAAACTCGCATAGGGATCTTGAAATACGATTTGTAATTGCTGACGCAAAGCTTGTAAATCACTTTTAGCTAATGACTGAACATCATTTCCCAAGTAAACAACTTGCCCTGTACTTTTATTCAACTGCAATAGCGCCTGTGCCAAGGTGCTTTTTCCCGAACCACTTTCACCGACTAAAGCGAGCGTTTCACCCTCGTGTATTTTTAAGGATACATTTTTAACCACTTGTAACGACTGTATCGTTTTGCCCCAAAAATTCTTTTTCATTGCAAAACTTACATTAATATCATGCGCTTCAAGAATCACCTTTGCATCGATTAATTCAGGCATTTGACCTGTCGGTACCGCATTTAATAGCTTTTTAGTATAGGCATCAGCGGGTGATTTAAATAACCTGTCTGTTTGTTGATACTCTACTTGCTTGCCTTTACACATAACTAACACATGGTCAGAGAATTGACGCACTATATTCAAATCATGCGTAATTAATAAAATCCCCATATTTAAACGTTGTTGTAGCGATTTTAATAACCTCAAAATTTGCTTTTGAATCGTTGCATCTAAGGCAGTAGTAGGCTCATCGGCAATTAATAAGTCTGGTTCATTAGCTAATGCCATTGCAATCATCACACGTTGACGCTGTCCTCCCGATAACTCATGAGGATAAGCATTTAAACGTGATTGTGGATTTTTGATCCCTACCAATTCTAACAATTCAATAATACGTAATTGTGCCGCTTTGCCCGTTAGTCCCTTATGAAGCAATAAAGTTTCTGCAATCTGCTTTTCAATATTGTGCAAAGGGTTTAAGGAAGTCATCGGCTCTTGAAAAATCATGCTAATTTTATTGCCGCGCACCGCCTCTAAGACCTTTTCAGATTTCCCCATTAGTGACTGACCTTGAAAGATAATATCGCCCGTTGGATGATGCGCATGTGGGTAAGGTAGCAACTGTAAAACCGATAAAGCCGTTAATGACTTGCCGGAGCCACTTTCGCCAACAATCGCTAATGTTTTACCTTGTTCAAGGCAAAAACTGACGCCAGATACTATCTGTTCCTGTGCAAAACTCACCGACAAGTCATTAACTTGTAATAAATAACTGGCTTCACTCATAGTGTTTTCCTCGGGTCAAAAGCATCACGAGCAGCTTCACCAATAAAGACTAATAACACCAAAATGCTTGATAATGAGATAAAAGCAGTAATGGCCAACCAAGGAGCATGTAAGTTTTCTTTACCTTGAGAAATCATTTCACCCAATGAGGCAGAGCCTAAAGGCAGACCAAAGCCTAAAAAGTCCAAGGATGTTAATGTGGTTAATGCACCAGTAAATAAATAGGGCATAAACGTTAACGTCGCTATCATGGCATTCGGCAGAATATGCTTAAACATGATTTTACTGTCTTTTACACCTAGGGCTTTGGCCGCTTTAACGTAATCTAAATGGCGTCCACGTAGAAATTCAGCACGCACTACACTGACAAGACTTGGCCAACTAAATAAAATCATCAAGCCTAATAACCAAGTAAAGGTTGGCTCAACAAAACTGGCTAAAATAATCAGCATAAATAACATTGGCAAGCCTTCCCAAATTTCTAATAAACGCTGCCCTATTAAATCAATTTTACCGCCATAATAACCTTGAATAGCGCCAACAATAACGCCGATCACTGAACTTACCAGCGTTAAAGATAAAGCAAAAATCACCGAGATACGAAAACCATAAACCAATCGCGCAACGACATCTCGCCCCTGGTCATCGGTGCCTAACCAATTTAAAGCATCCGGCTTTGAGGGTGCGGCACTCGTTAGCTCATAATTAATTGAATCATAATAGAAAGGAATTAACGGCCAGATCATCCACCCTTCTTTATTAATTTGTTGCACCATATAAGGGTCGCGATAATCAGTAGTGATATCAAAATCACCACCTAAATCTTGCTCTGGAATATCTTGAACGATTGGGAAATACCAATTGGACTGATAGGACACCATGATCGGCTTATCATTGACCCACACTTCTGCGACTAAACTTAATAAAAATAAAAAACTAAAAATCCACAGTGAGTAATAACCGCGTTTATTAGCTTTGAATTGTGCCCACCTTTGATGGTTACTCGGATTCTTTTTAATACGTTGCCAAGCGAGTAATAAAGACATTATTGCCCCTCAAATGTAATACGTGGATCAATCAAGGTATAAGTCACGTCGCTGACTAACTTAAGCACTAATCCTACTAAAGTGAAAATATACAGAGAGCCAAATATAACTGGGTAATCACGTGAAATGACCGCTTCAAAACTTAATAACCCTAACCCGTCTAAAGAGAAAATAACTTCAATGAGCATTGAACCGGTAAAGAAAATGCCGATTAAAGCAGCCGGTAATCCCGCTAATACTAACAGCATCGCATTACGAAAAATGTGCCCATACAGAACACGATTTTTAGAACAGCCTTTAGCGCGCGCTGTGATCACGTATTGTTTATTAATTTCATCAAGGAAGGAGTTTTTGGTAAGCATCGTTAACGTAGCAAAACTGGCTAATACGCTGGCAAAAATAGGTAAAGTTAAATGCCAGAAATAATCTTTTATTTGCCCAAACCATGAAAGCTGCTCAAAGTTATCGGACGTTAATCCACGTAAAGGAAACCAGCTATAATAAGAACCGCCCGCAAATAAAACCACCAGCATAATGGCAAATATAAACGCTGGAATGGCATAACCGACGGTTACTATCGTACTTGTCCACACATCGAAACGACTGCCATGTGCAGTGGCTTTTTTAATGCCCAATGGAATTGAAATAAGATAAGCGAGCAATGTCGTCCATAAACCTAAAGAGATGGATACAGGCATTTTCTCATAAATTAAGTCAATGACGCTTTTATCGCGATAAAAACTATCACCAAAATCAAAGTTAATATAACGCCAAAGCATTGAGAAATAACGTTCATGCAATGGTTTATCAAATCCATATAACTTTTCTAACGCTTCAATATATTCAGGATCAACCCCCTGTGCGCCACGATATTTACTGTCACTTGAGCCTTGTTTTATTTCACTATTAATGCCGGAAGTCACTCGAGAAGTTGCGTCGGAATCAATACCTTGATATTTAGCAATTGCTTGTTCAACGGGACCACCTGGAGCGACTTGTACTATAAAAAAGTTTAAAGTCATAATGCCAATCAAAGTAGGAATAATCAGTAGTAATCTTTTTAATATATATTGATGCATTATTGGCTTCCTTCGCTAGTAGTCACGCCAGAGGAAGCTTTTAGCCACCAAGTATCTAATCCAAGGGCATAATAGGGGGAAACTTTAGGGCGAGAGAATTTATCCCAATAAGCAATCCTGTAAGCCGGTAAATACCATTGCGGAATAACCATATGTTGTGATAACAAAACACGGTCTAGGGCTTTAGTTGTATTTACCAATTGTTCGCGCGTGTTAGCCATAATGAGCTGCTGTGTTAATGCATCAATCACGGGAGAACAAACACCTGCCCAATTGGAAGTCCCCGCATCATTTGCAGTATCACATCCCCAAAAGCTAGCTTGTTCATTGCCAGGTGAAATAGATTGCCCTTTACGTAAAGACAACATATCAAACTCAAAACTATTTAAACGATTAATAAACTGAGAAACATCAACTAAACGAATATCTGCTTTGATGCCAATACGTTGCAAATTACGACGAAAAGGATGAATAATGCGTTCAAAGTCTTTGCTATATAGTAAAAACTCAAAGCTTAATTGTTCGCCTTGTTGATTTTGCATTTTGCTATCTTTTAACTGGTAACCTGCCCCGGCCAATAACGCCACCGCTTCACGCATTTGTTGTCGAACATTACCATTACCCGATGTTTTATTTGCTTTTATTGGCTCAAATACAGACGCTGGAAGCTGTTCTTTATAAGGTAATAAAATAGCTTGCTCTGCAGGTGAAATCTCACTTTGGGTTGCTAGTTCTGAACCAGAATAGAAGCTATCAATACGTGTATACGCATCATAAAATAATGTTTTATTCGCCCATTCAAAATCAAATAATAGCGAAATAGCTTCCCTTACCTTTGGGTCTTTAAACTTATCTCTTCGTAAGTTAAACCAAAAACCTTGCATACCCTGTGGCGTTTTATCTGCAATCGTTTCTAATAAAATGTGCTGTTTATTAAATTGCTCGCCCACATAACCTGTAGACCAACGTTTTGAAGAGGTTTCTAAGCGATAATCAAAGGCGCCAGATTTAAAGGCTTCAAAAGCAACTGAATCGTCACGATAATAATCAACGATGATATGGTCAAAATTATGACGCCCTTTATTAACGGCGATGTCTTTTCCCCAATAGTCTTTAACACGTTGAAAAACAACTTGCTTACCCGCATCAAAACTTTCTATTTGATAAGGCCCCGAACCGACAGGCACAATCAGTCCACTCTTAGAAAAGTCGATATCTTTCCAGAAATGCTCTGGAAGAATTGGGATCTGCCCAATAATTAACGGTAATTCTCGGTTACCCGTTTCTTTAAAGTGAAAGGTTACCTGCAATAAAGCATCAACGGTTACTTTTTCAACACCTGCATAGTAGGAACTAAAATGCGGTGCACCTTCATTCACTAATAAGTCAAAACTAAACTTCACATCGCTGGCGGTGATAGCCTCACCATCTTGAAAAGTAGCTTTAGGGTTAATTAAAAAACTAACAGAACTAAAGTCATCTGCGACTTTAACTTGTGAAGCGATTAAAGCGTATAAGCTAAAGGGTTCATCGGTTGATTGTTGCAGTAACGTATCATAAATACGAGTTATGCCGCTGGCAGCATTTCCTTTAACAATAAAAGGGTTTAGTGAGTCAAAACTGCCAATGCTAGCTTGCTTGAATACTCCGCCTTTTGGTGCATTCGGGTTGGCATAATCAAAGTGTTCAAAATCAGCGTCATACTTAAGATCGCCATACATGCTAATCGCATTATTCCATGATGCACTTTGAGCGCCAATGCTCACACTAAATAGCATATAAAATAGGCAGATACGTATAAGCTTATTAATCATAATAGAAAAACCAACACTGGTTGAAAAATATAGGAGTAGTAAAGATAACAAATGCTTAGTTTAATAAAAGGTTTTTAAATGAAAAAACAAGATATAAAAAACAGTGAAGTAAATCGCGGAACTTATTCACTCCAAAGTGGACTAACTTTTAGGTTTCAACAAGTAAAAGTTGAAGTTTTTTTAAGAAAATATGGTTAGGTCAAAGAATTACTTTGTTTATCTAAAAGGGCTATAAAGTGTGATCTAAGTCGCTTTTAATTTACAGTGAAAAGCCTAATCTATTTATGAACACAACAAGTGTTACAACAAAAAGGTGTCCTATATGAGAATTGAAATTACTAGCAAACAAATGACTATCACAGACACAATGCGCGCAAAAGTAGAGGAACGTTTTGAAAAATTAGAAAAACTACAAACTTCTCTTATCAATCCCCATTTTATTATCACTAAAGAGCCTAAAGGCATGAAAATTGAAGGTACTATTGGTGTACCAAATGGTAAAGTTTTTGCTCACGCAGAGCATGATGATTTATATGTTGCCATCAATCAACTATTCCAAAAAATTGAACGTCAACTAAATAAACATAACCATAAAGATGAAGCAAACCGTGCCAAGAATAATGGTAAAGACTTATGTCGTAACGGAGAAATTTCAGGAGAGCCTATTGAAGAGCCAGAAGTTGAAATTGAATCAGATGCTGAAATCAAATTAAATAAAGAGTTTGCTGCATAATTGTTATCAACAAGATGGATTAAAGTAGCTAGCTTTAAACAATCTTAAACAGTTTAAAAAATAATTAAAAAAGCAAATAAAAGGAGGTTAAACACCTCCTTTTTCGATCTTGGCAATGAATAAACTAACTTAAACGCTAAGCCTAATAGCTAAGTTTAGAACCCGCCTCAACAACAAGCTTAATAAATAAGCCTAATAAGCTAGTACATTAATTTATACTATGACTTAGTTTCGTAATGACGATTATCGTGTACTTGCTGAAGCATCACTCTGCTTTCATCCAAAAATAACGTAGAATAGTCACCCATCCAATTAGTCACAGATTTAAAGCGGTCAATAAACTCTTCACGATTGTTTGCTTCCAATAACTCAATCGCATCCGCGAAATGTTTATGGTATTGCTTGATCATGGTTAAGTTACTTTTTTGCGACAAGATAATATCTGCATATAAAGCAGGCTCTTGTGCAAATAAACGCCCTACCATCGCTAGCTCTAAGCGATAAATAGGTGAGCTTAAATCTAACAGTTGCTCTAAATCAGCATCAACTTCTTGCAAATGTACACCGTACACAAAACTCGTAAAATGACGTAGTGCTTGGATCAAAGTCATAGACTGATCATGTGTTGGTGCTGCAACAGGATACAAGTGCGCGCCCCAAATTTTCATTTGGTCAATCAGCCACTGGTACTTCTCTGGATCACGTCCATCACAGTACACAATCACTTGTTTTGCAAAGCTTGATATATCTGGACCGAACATTGGGTGTAAACCAACCACAGGACCTTTATGAACCGCTAACATCTCAGTTAAAGGGGAGTCCTTAATACTGGTAATATCGGTTAAAATACAATCTTCAGGTAAGAAAGTAAGTTGCTTGATCACATCAACAGTCACATCAATTGGCGAACCCACAATAACCAACCCAGCCTTACTGCAAATAGCTTCAGCTTGATCCCAGTTACTACGGCCTAGAATATCAACGTCATAGCCAGATAGTTTAAACATCTCGACAAAACGCTGACCTAGCAAACCATTACCACCAATGATCACAATACGCTTCATATCAGGATTAACAGTTTTAAAGCCAGTATCATTTTCACTAGCATAAGACTCACGCATGGTACGGCGTAAAATATCTTCAATAAGATTCGCTGGCACACCTTTTTGCTCAGCTTCTTCACGACGTTTAGCTAACATCGCAGCTTCGCGCTCTGGCACATAAATAGGTAAGCCATGCTTAGTCTTAACTTCGCCAACTTCCCCTACAAGGCGTAAACGTTCTGCTAATAAATCAATGATTTGCTGATCAACAGCATCAATCTGATCTCTTAATTTAGTTAAAGGCATAATTTACTTCTTATTTGTTCTGGACTGTATCTTTCAATAAGACTGCCGCTTCATCTAATAATTCACAGGTAGTTTGCCAATCAATACACGCATCTGTAACTGATACACCGTATTGTAACTGCTCAGCAGGTAACGATGCGGGTTGGTTACCGGCATTAATATTACTTTCTAACATAATACCTATAATAGATTTATTGCCACCAACTACTTGCTGGAAAACATTTTTTGCAACTAATGGCTGTAACTCATGATTTTTACTAGAGTTTTCATGACTACAATCAACAATTAAAATATTTTCCATTTTAGCTTTAGTTAATGCTTGCTCAGCTAATGCAACATTGATTGAATCATAATTTGGTTTACCACCACCACCACGTAAAATAACATGGCCATCTTTATTACCAGCAGTTTGCAATAATGCACTTTGTCCAGACTGATTAATACCCATGAAACGATGTGGTGCAGAAGCTGATTGCATTGCATTAACCGCAGTAGAAAGACTACCATCGGTGCCATTTTTAAAGCCAACTGGCATTGATAAACCACTCGCCATTTCACGGTGAGTTTGAGACTCCGTAGTACGCGCACCAATTGCTGACCAGCTAAATAAATCACCGATGTATTGTGGGCTAATTGGATCTAATGCTTCAGTCGCGATAGGTAAACCTAACTCTGAAATCCATAACAATAATTCACGCGCTTTTTTCAGGCCGGTTTCAATATCAAATGAGTCATCCATATGAGGGTCATTAATTAACCCTTTCCAACCCACTGTAGTACGTGGTTTTTCAAAATAAACACGCATAACAATATATAAAGTATCTTTATATTGTTCATGTAACTCTTTCAAACGGGTTGCATAATCTTTTGCAGCTTCAACATCGTGAATAGAACAAGGACCACAAATCACTAAGAAGCGTGGATCTTTTTTATGCACAATATTAGAAATAGTTTGACGAGATTCATGAATGAATTGATAAACACTATCAGAAGCCGGTAAAGAGGCTTTAAGCTCTGTTGGTGTAATTAAAACTGTTTCTGATTGGATGTGGATATTTTCATTTTGTCGCGTAGTCATTTTACTCTCATTCATTATTAATAATGAAAGCATCATAGCATAGCGAAATAATAGATCATGTGATTAAGCGATAGAGGCCAGATAAATGCAGATTTAGTCAAAAATAATACATAAATTAACAGGCTTTGTTTTACACTGTAGGACAGGATTTTGTTTTTTAATTGATCTCATGAGATTTAAGGTGTTGATACGGATATGCAAATAATAACTTCCCACATTATTACCTCATGGTCAGAAGTCGATCAACTTAAAAAAAGTTGGAATACTTTATTGCATCAATCTGATGCTGATAATATTTTCTTAACTTGGCAATGGATTGATAGCTGGAAAAAAACCTGTTCAGCCAATACAAAGCCATTTTTTGTAATATTAAAACAAGCAGAGCAAATTGTCGCTATCGCCCCTTTCTACATTCAACGGTATCGACTATTCAAATGTATCAACTATAACGTACTTCGTTTCGCCGGAGACCAAGGTATAGGCTCGGAGTATTCCAATTTTATCGTTAAACAAGAACATAGTATCGCCTTAAAAGAACAGCTATGGTCTGCATTAGTGGCAAGCCATAAAAAATCACATTGGGATATTATTTGGTATAGCAATGTCGCTAGTTGGACGAGAGGCGGGGAAACATTAATTGCAGCGTTGAATAAAACAAAAAAGCTAAAGCAACAATCACGTGAAGTCGAATTTGCAAATACCGACCTAGAAAAAATCTCAGAGCAAATCCTCCCTTCTCTATCTAAAAGTTTGCGCACTAATATCAAACAAACCCAAGGTTATTTAAGCCGACAAGGTCAATGGCAAGTGAGTTTCTGCGATAACCCAGCGCAACTCGAAGAAGAGTTGCAACAGTTATTTACATTACACAATTTACGTTGGCAAAAAGCGGGTTTACAAGGCTCCTTTGCAAGAAGACCTGAAATGGCAGCCTTTTATTCTCATTTTGTGCCTAGAGCATTACAACAGGGCTGGCTACGTTTAGCTAAATTAGAGTGTGAAGGTATTACCCAAGCAATGCAGATTGGTTATGTATATCAAGAACAGTTTTTTGCATTACAAGAAGGTTTTAACGCTGAGTTTCAAAATGGAGTAGGACAAGTTTTACGCTATCATGTTTTTCAGCAGTGTTTAAAAGAAGGGCTTACAGATTACGACTTTCTAGGTCAATATACAGATCATAAAAGACGCTGGCTCGCTCAAAAACGCAATGGGCATAACTTGATGATTTGGCCAAATTCAATCAAAAACATCATATTTAATTTCATGACTATCTGGCCAACAGGCAGGTACTTTAAACCCTTATAAATAGGCATTAATAAGGGTTTAAGCACTTGTTTTAAGAACTAAAAAACGTTTCTACTTATAAAATTAATCATTAAATAATTAATAGAAAACAGTTAAGCACCCCATGCGATGCTTGTTGTAAACGCTCTATCTTCACTAATGTGAGCAGATATAGCTAACGTAGTAATAGCCACTTTCTGATGATAACCACGACTTAACCAACCCAATGATGGCGTCTGTTTATCTTCACTCTCCACGCCAGTGATTAGCTCTGCAGAGCTTCTTTCTGGCAGTTTAATGGTGATTTGATCATTGCCCAATAACAAATGACAAACGCCATTACTAATCTCAATACTCTGACAATCTTCAGAAAAATGAAAATAAATAACAGCATCATGTTGGCCTTGTGTTTTAAGCTCGTCGGTAATATTAATCTGCTTTTCTAACACATTCAGTTTAATACTACGTTGATGCGTTACCGGAGAGCCTAAACGTTGATAACCATTATGTTCAGCGACCAGTTCTCCACCCAGCTCACTAGGTAACCACTTACAACAAGAAGCTTGGGCATGAGATTCCCACATAAAAGGCCCCGTCATAACAGACTGATCTAAGCCGTCAATTTCGACAGTATTATGCGCCTGGGTTTTACGGAAATGATTACGCCATTGTGGAAAACTGAAATAATCGTAGGTTCCTGTATCAACAAACAAATCATTTCGATTAATACGCACTACACAGCTCAGTGCATCGGCATGGCCATGAGCGGCAATGGCTGTATAACCTAACTCAGCAGCATCCACTAATATACTTGCTTGATTACCTTCACTCACTTTACCAGCTTGTAGTAAATAATAGCCTGAGTCAGTAAACGCAAATGAACTGAGTTCCTGCTCTTCAGTCAGCTCTTGAGTCGTTCGCTGTTGCCTATTATTAAATAGCCAGAATGCAGATTCACTCGGTTGTTTTTTACCTTGAGCAAAGATTTCATCATCATAAAAATGACTAACAATATCCGATAATGCATTGATATTATGGACATGATCACCTAAATCAATAACATAACCATCGTCTTGATCGCCCAACATAGGATAGTGCTCACCACCTTCTGCAATAATCGCGATGAACTGGCTTAATCGCTTAAGCGTTTGCCAATACGCAGGTGAAAAATCATCTTCGCTCCATTTACCGGCTAATGCCGTAAACAGATAAAATTGAAACACAAAGAATTGATAACTAAAGGCATGCTCTTTGGTACAGCCGTCATTGAAGGTTTGTGCCTGAATTTCATTTTCTAATACCGCTTTGCTTTTTTGTTGCCATTGCGGTGCATCTTTTAACATAGTGAAATAGCGTGCAGCAATATAAACACCCGCCGCTTCGCCAACTAAATGATTATTCGCAGAAGTACCTTGAGAAAACTTACCACTTACATCTCGACAATGTAAAAAAACACTTTCTAATAATCGATCTTTAAAATCACCAACAAATAATCCAGAGTCTTTAATTAAATCTATCGTCCATACCCAACTAATCAAGCGAATAGAAAGCTCTAACGGACTACGCCAGTTCATCCCTTTACCGTAAGGATTTTGATCTAACCAGTGAGTTATTTGCTGCACAGCCCCCTGTGCATATTTAAGTTCACCAGTGACTTTATAAGCACGCGCTAACACTACCATTTGATGATGACGATTAGGCTCCCAAACTAACTTACAATCGCCATTATTTTTAAAATCACGGTAGTTAACGGAAAGAATATGGCCAAGGTTTGAGTAAATACCTGCACTATGGTCTTTATGCCAATTAATAGGTGATTCAAGGTGATGATTTTGTAAATCAAAGTAACTTAACTTATGCGCGATGATTGATTCAGCTTTGGCTAACAAAGGTGCTTTCCAAGCATCGTCATATTCAGCGACTTGCCCTTCAAACACACTAAAGCCAGGCTTAAAGGTGGCCTTTGGATCATATTGATCGGTATATTGAACTTTAGGTACCCAGTTAAACTGAACGCGTAACCGCTCAATCCAAGCATCACTTAAAGAAGTTATTCGCCAAGTGACTTCGTCAACTGACATCATTTTAATTCGTTTTATATACCAAGTAATAGGCTGCATTTATGTGGTTAAACTCTTTAATTATTAATACTAAGGATTAAGTTATGAATACTAAGGGTTAAGGTATGAATACTAAGGATTAATGTATGAATGAATAAACTCACTCAATTGTTGTGCAGCTAGCGCACTGTCCTGACCATCGTAATCTAAGGCAACGGCAACCAGTGTTGCACCAGGCTCACCCACCAAAGCAGCTTGTACTTCAGCAAGTTTGGCTACCTTTTTGTCACTGGTGATCACACCGTTAATAACATACCAAGATGCAATCATACGATATCGCGCCTGTGAACGCTGAACCACAACCAAGTTTGCTTGTTGCAAGTATTGATTATCGAGTAAAGGTAATTTTTTATCTTCAACATCATGCCAAAATTGATCATCGTAAAGATAATTCTCCACAAAGATCATCTCACTAGCTTGTTCTTGCTTAACATAATCGGCCAGATAGACCTGAAAGCCCACATCCTCTTTTACGTAATAAAAGAAACGCTCTTTACTTGCGCCCTGCGAATAAGGCTTCCAATTAGGGCTATAGCTTTTACTTTCGCCTGCCATCTCGTAATTGCTTAAAGTAGGCACAGTGAACGCATAATTTTCGTTAAATCGAGAAGGGATCCAGTAAGTCGCCGCAATAAATACAATAAGTAAAGTAATGGCAGTGAGGGTATGTGTTTTGTTAACAACATCTACTTGTTTTACAGGTAACGAGTCCACTGCCTTGTTATTAACAACGGCACTATCATCGAAGTAAGTACGTGCAATGTAAATAAGTGGCAATAAACAAAGCGCAAACACAATCCAACCAAAGGTTAAGTGGTCATGCACTATAAAGTGATTCATCTCAGTGTAAGTACCAACAACGATAATAATAATGATACGTAACCAATTGGCTAACACGGCAATAACCAAGCAAATAATTAAAAAAGTAAGTGTTTTTTTCTGCGATAATTTATTAATAAAACTAACAAAAAATGCTAATAATGCCGATACCATGAAAAAGCCCAAACCAGAACAAGCAGGCTCAACATCAAACAAACCACCAGCTGTTGATAAGCGGTAACCGTCTCGACCGACCGGAATACCAATTAACTCTGGCCCCCATTGGCCTGCAGCAGTAGATAATTCACGCAGTGGAAATTGTAAAATATTCCAGACAGGAAATATAAGAAACAACATGATAAAAGGTAATGCACAGGCTTGAAGTGTCTTAAGGCCATATAAAGCACTAAATAGAAATAGAATAATAAAAAATAAAGCCAGTAATTGTAATTGCTGAATACTAGCGAGCATAGCAACAAGGTTAACTAATAAACTACCTAGCAACCCAACAGTGCAAATAATAAAGGAGGTAGTTGTGTTTTGACTTAATCTAATCGATTTACGCTTGGTCCAAAAAGCATATATGACAACAAATATCCCCAAAAAACCGTGACTATAAGGGCCATCACTATTCCACTCATCAAAGATAGCAGATAAGGCAGGAAGATTAGCTAATAAAAGAATAGCTAAAGGAACAACAAAGAAAGTATGAATCGAGTTTTTTTTAAACAAAAGAAGTTGCTCCAAAGGGACTTAAAATTTTATTCATGTATTAATATTTCATGATAAACAGCAACAGTTCTCGCTGCAACTTGGTCTGAGTGATACAAATCTAGTGCTAATTGTCGTGATTTTTCCTGCATTTTTTTCGCTAATTCAGGGTTGCTCAGAATACGCTCACATTTAGCCGCAATATCCTTCTCATCAAACGGATTAATTAAAAAGCCTGTTTCCCCATTTTTAACCATATACGGCATACCACAGCGATTTGATGTTACCACTGGTACTCCCACCGCCATAGCTTCTTCAATACCCATTGGAGAGTTTTCTTCTAAAGAGGCTAGTGCATATATCGAGGCTTTGCATAATTCGTCTTGAATTTTCGTGATATTAATTCGGCCTAATAAAACAACATGGTCATGCAGATTATTATCTTTAATGGTTGTATCAAGTAATCTGGCATATTCTTCATCAACGACACTTCCAGCAATCCTCAGCTGTACATTAATACCCTTTTTAACTAGCAAGGCAACGGCTTTAACTAATTGAATAGGGTTTTTGCGAGGGGTAAGCACTGAAGAGGTAAAAATAGTGCCAACTACTTCCTTTCTATTTAATTTAAAAAAAGAATCTGAAATAGGATTATCGATATCAAATATATTTGCTTTGGTAACACCACTTAATCTTTCCCGAACATAAGGACTAATTGAAATAATATTAGGTTGCTTTGACCAACTTCTTTTCTCAATGTACTCCCATATTTTAGAGCGTAAAAATTTAAATTTCCCTTTCGCTAATAATGTATCAGCATAGATAAAACCGTGCACGGTAAATACCTTAGGTATCAAAAGCTCATTAACCATAATACCGTAGGTATCATGTACATGAATCAAGTCAGGAGAAAGGTTTGTTACCTTGTTTTCAATTAATCTTTTACCTTCGCCTAGCGCATTTTTAAGTTCACTACCCGCTGGCTTAGGTAAACGATGAATAGTTACATTGCCAACATTGGTTATAGTCGCTTTTTGAGTGCTTGCACATAAAGTAACGACATGAATATCAAACTCTGAATATTTAGATAAAGACGGAATAAGGTTCACGCTGACCGCTTCGACCCCACCATGAGGCCTACTGATATCAATTGGAAATTGTGTAATGAATGCAAGTTTTATTGCCATTTTTAAGAACCTTTATTAGAAAGGTCAGTAAATATAGCCTCAAACCTTTCCATCACCTGATCAACGGAATGATTTTTTTGATAATATTGCCTTGAATTATCAGAGTGTTGTTGCCATAGCGTTTGATCTGAACAAAGCTTTTTAATACCTCGAACAAGGTCATCTTTTGTAACAGCTTCGAAACCTAGCTCTCTATCACGAATCAGATAATCAGGATCAAATGTCGAAACGATCGGCAATCCTTGACTCCAAGCTTCTAAAAAGGTGTTAGGAAAGCCTTCGTAAATAGAGGAGCAACAAAACACAGTACTACTACGATATAAATTAGGCATATCTTTGCGGGCAACCATACCTAAATACGTTAAGTTAGGTAAAGCATCCATCGTATTTAGAAGACCTTGAAAATATGCATCTTCTCTAGGCGGATTACCGGCAACAATAAATTCATATTCAGGTAAATCTTTTGCTACCTCTAAAAACAATTCTAATCGTTTACTTTCATGGAGACGAGCTGCCCATAAAATGGATGGTTTATCTTTATTGAATATTAATTTCTGATATTCATCATCATTTGGCCCAGGACATGGCATAGGCATAATTTCAGAATCTAAATTAAACCCCTCCTTTAAAGATTTCATCTGCTTCTTAGTTTGAGAGAGGATATAGTCAGAATTTAAAAGGCCATATCGGTATAGTATCCGCTCACGATAAGTTTTCATTACCGGTAGTTTGACATCAGCATCTGAGTCATTGGCTAACGAATAAAGAAATTTTTTATTATTTCGCTTACACCACATAGCAACTTGCCCTGTAATGTATTCACCACAATTTTGATAATACACATCAGCATCGGCGCGTTTCATTGCTGAAATTAATCCAGTCCAGCGCGGATAAAAAAAACGAATGCCAGATAAGCCTGAATCTTGACGGCATATTTTAATGACATAAATACCATCTATCACTTCATCTTCACTTGAACCTTCTGTCCATGTTAATAAAGAGACTTTGTGCCCTCTTGCAACTAACCATTTAGCCATCAAACTCGTTTGTCTTTCAACGCCCCCGATCGAACCGTGGCTACCACCAGTAACCGCGCCATATGAAAAATGAGCAACAAGACAGATATTTAACATGATAATTACAACCTTAATTGTTTTAGTCTTTTTAATAAATAAAAATATATGTATTAAGTATTAAGTATTAAGTATTAAGTATTAAGTATTAAGTATTAAGTATTAAGTATTAAGTATTAAGTATTAAGTATTAAGCATTAAGCATTAAGCATTAAGTAAATACAATAATTCAGGTTTTGTTTTATTTGAAGGGAAATTAAAACGCTTTAAAGTCATGACATCATCCCTTGATTGACATAATCCTACATCGGTTGAAAAAGCAGCTCGATAACCAACCACTTTAAGCAACTGAATTGCAGTCTTATTATAATTGCCATTAGGGTAACAGAAATAATCACATTGAGTTGCTAACTCATCTTCGATGCGCACCTTAGATTGTTGTAGTTGTGTGATAGTCTGTGCTTCAGATAAGCTATCGAGGCGCCAATGGTCAACGGTATGACTGCCAACATCAAGTAGGTTAAGATTTACGGCCTCTTTTAATTGTTCCCATGAAACGATGCCAGACCAGTCATCTTCAACGCAAATCTCACGTAATGCTTTACCTGAACGTGACTCAAGCATTTCAGAAAGCGCATTAAACAACTGATTCATATCAATATCGTCAGTAAAAGCGCACTTACAATCATCTCTAAATTTTTGATAGCTGACTTTTAAGGCGGACAAAGAAGTTGCGTCAAAACAATACTTATTTCCTTGGTATTCAAATGAAATCAATTCTCCCATATTCTGCTGCAAGGCATAATCTATTCGGTCAAACCAAAATGGCAGTCCGGAATCAAGGTGCCCTGTTACTACAAATAAAATCGGCTTGGCACCAAACTGTTGAAAAATAGGGAGCGCATAATCAATATTATTTCGATATCCATCATCGAAAGTAATAAGTAGCGCATTGTCAATCGGGGCTACTTTTCCTTCTAAAATATCTATCGCTTGCTCTGCTGTAATGAACTGGTAATAGTGGGACAAGATACTAAGTGTTCGCTTCAATTCATCAGGAGAAATTTGCGGTCGTAGGGGAGTCCAACTTGTTTGGCTATGAGGTGCCATGACCCCATGGAGCATAAGCACACAAATTTTATGACGATTTTTCCAATGCCATAAATTTAACAAACCTAAGCGATACAAGAGGCTTAATAACATTTTTTTTACTAAAACTTTATATACCATAAATAAAAAGCCCATTTAGAGCTAACTCGCTCGGTTATATAACTGACTAAATGTTTAACTAATCTATTAGTAAAATTGGATTACAATCGAATATCGACGTCATCTTTATGAAAAACATATTTCAGGTCATAAAGCACATGACTAGTGTTGCCAAATTTTCGAATTTCATTTGCCCCCATCATTTTAAATTTATCGTGTGCAACAGCCAAAATAATAGCATCATAGGTATTATGTTCAGGTGCTTCAGTCAAAGTTAAACCGTATTCTAAGTGTGCTTCTTCATTTGAACACCAAGGGTCAAAAATATCAGGCGCAATATCGTAGCCTTTTAAGGCTTTGACAATATCAACTACCTTAGTATTTCGTAAATCAGGACAATTTTCTTTAAAAGTTAAACCCATTAATAAAACCTTAGCTCCGCCAACATGGATCCTGTTTTTCAACATTTTTTTCACAAGCTGAGAAACGACATACTCTCCCATACCATCATTAATACGACGACCGGCTAATATCATATCTGGGTAATACCCTGCTGACTCTGCTTTGTGAGTAAGGTAATAAGGGTCAACTCCGATACAATGTCCTCCGACAAGACCAGGCCTAAAAGGTAAGAAATTCCATTTTGTCCCCGCGGCTTCTAAAACATCTAATGTATCAATACCTAACTTATTAAAAATGATAGAAAACTCATTAATTAATGCAATATTTACATCTCGTTGTGTATTTTCAATCACCTTTGCTGCTTCAGCAACTTTAATCGAACTTGCTTTATGTGTCCCAGCAGTTATGATCGATTTATAAATTTGATCAACGACTTCCGCAATTTCAGGTGTGGAGCCTGCAGTGACTTTCAAAATATTAGTTACACGATGCTCTTTATCACCAGGATTAATTCGCTCTGGACTATAACCAGCAAAGAAATCTTTATTGAATATCAATCCTGACACTTGCTCTACAACAGGCAAACAATCTTCTTCCGTTGCACCGGGATAGACTGTCGATTCATAAATAATAATATCATCACGGCTAATAACATTACCTAGCATTTCACTGGCTTTAATAAGCGGTGTTAAGTCGGGTTGTTTATCTTTATCGACGGGCGTTGGCACAGTAACAATATAAACATTACACGTTTTTAAATCTTCGCGATCAGAGCTGTAATTTAATAATTTTGCCTCTTTTAACTCTTGAGAAGAACACTCTAAAGTTGAGTCAATACCTTTTGACAATTCCAATACTCGACTTTTATTGATATCAAAACCAAGAGTACTAAATTTTTTACCGAATTCAACTGCAAGCGGTAGACCTACATAACCAAGGCCAATAATAGCTATTTTCTTACTAGACATGTCAAACATCGATTGAATCCTTTCTAAAAACTAACGCTGTATATAATGATAATTAAAATAACGTTTTACTTTAAGGTACATCATATGCAGCAACAAATATTAAAGGTTATTTTCTTTTAATAGCCTTTGATAATGAGAGAATACATTTTCTACATAAGCTTCTATTGTAAACTTTTCCAAACCTTTCTTTGCACTATTAATAAGCTGAAATTTTAACTCAGGTTCCATTATTAGCTTTATAATTTTATCCGATAAGTCAACGACATTATCCCTTTCAAATAGAAAACCATTACAGCCATTCTCTATAATCCCTGGAATACCTCCAGTATTGGTAGCAATGCATGGAAGACCTGCAGCCATAGCTTCTATAAGAGCAGCACCCGCACCTTCTGAACGAGAAGGGAAAACAAACAGATCGCTTGCATTTAAAATGTCAGGAATATCGCTACGATTACCTGCAAAAACAACATTTTTTTCTAAACTATTATTTTTAATAAGCATTAATATTCTATTATAAAATGATTTAGATGTCGTTTTTCCGACAAGTAATAACTTAGTATTTGAATTCTGTTTATTTACTTCGGCGAAAGCTTCTACCGCGATATCCCAGCCTTTAACTTCTGCAAAGTGCCCCACTGCAACGATAAGAAATTCAGTCTGCTTAACGCCAAATTCTTTACGTACCCCTTCCCCAGTTGCTTGAATATATTTATCAATAGGCACAGGAGCGTGAACAACATCAATTTTTCTTTCAAAACCAACTTGCTCACAAACTTCTTTTTTAACTGCATCACTTATTGCTAATATTTGATCTGCACACCAACAAGTAATTCTGGTACTGGCCATTAATCTACCAAGACCTGATAATTCTTCATTTTTTTCATAAGCAGATGACATAGAGAGTTTTGACCAAATTTTAACAGGAACAAAGGACAGTAAAGCAGCTATTATTGGGCTAGTATGATCGTTATGGCAATGAAATATATCGCATTTTATTTTCCTCAGAAAAATAATGTTACGATAGATACCTCTAAAATCAAAATTTCCTTTAGACCTTGGAATGTAAATTATTTTACAACCCGCTTTTACAAAAGGCTCAACTAAACTGAGGTCATCAGGCTCTTTCGATAACACTAACCAATTATTCCACCCATTACCTGCACATTTATTGATCAATGCTAATGTTCTAAGCCATTTTGATGTTGCAATTATTGGGAATCCTCCCCAATAATGAACAATATTTATTTCCTTCTGCAACTTCAATCACCTTAAATTAATCATGCAACATTTAAATATTATATCTTAAAATAGCTCATTATTTTTTATAGCTACTGACCATTAGATCCGCAACAGATTCTATTATCACCTTGTTATTTGACATTATCTAGTAAATTTTCAAGCTAAAATTATTATAATCAACTTATCATCACATTAGAATGGGGGCAGAATTATAGTCCTGTAATGAATTCTATAAAATATAAACATCGGAACTAAAAACTTTAGGGTCGACTAAGAGAAATGAATCCAAACTTATTTCAGAAAAATTTGAGGTTCCTCCCATAGTTTTAGCTCTATAGCTAATTCATAAGCATAAAACTTAATTTATGTCTAATTCAAAGTTCATATCTAAAAGGTAATTATTCTTGGTTTTATTATTTCTTTCTTGATTACAAATTTTCTGTTCTCATTACATTGTTGGAATTTTGATCATGTACTAGTATCAAGTCGCATTGATAAAAGATAATACCCATTATGTTAATAGTGTGAGCTAAATTTTACACAGGGAAACTGGTTTAGTTTGAAGCGATAGTTAACACTTTCAAGAAATCAAGCATTTAGTCCTCTATCGTAAGAATTTAGCAAAAAACAGATCAGATAATTGACTTAATGACTATAATCATTCCATGTATTGAAGCTGAATACACAACACAGGTTGTTTAAAACTTAATACGATGCTTGGAAATAGTAAAAAATCAGCTAGAAACTAGCGGACGATTCTTAAGGTGACAGATTACCCCCTTTTAACCAAAGAGTCTTGATATATGGTCTAGTGACTGATAAATGCAACAGAATCAATAACGAATTACATAAGCAATTTAATTTGACTAAATTGCCATTAAGGATGAGCTTTAACAATTATTTAATTGAATTTTTCTAAACAACTAGGTCTTTAAGGTTTTTTAGAAAAATTAAGAGAAAGTTATTGCATGGCGATCCTTAACACATGAAGTCGATGAAAAATAACTTTTTTAATTAAACAGTTATTCGTAATTAAAATATCTACAACGGAGTTTAAAAATGAAAATATTAATGAAGCACCTCAAATTGGTGTTTAGCACCTTTTTAATTTTTATATCTTATAATGCGCAGGCCGCATCAAGTTATGAAATGCCTGTTGGAATACCTAACACCACTTTAGATTTTCAACAAGAAATGCCTGCAAGGCCTAGTGACTGGAGTGCTGAAGTCCCTGGATATTACTATATAGACTATCAAAATGGAGTAAAAAGCCAAGCTTACGGAACACCTTCAGCTCCTCGAAAAATGATCCCTAGCCCAGCACCAGCAGGTTCATATATCGAAATATCAGGAGAGTACACTCAAGGCTTCTTAAAAAAACAAAATAGAATGTATACCTTTAATGGTACTGATGATGCTTGGAGTGCAGGAGTAGCTGGGCCAGTCTGGATCACTGGAGCAAAGGACACCTATGGAGCGATTAGTTTTGTTGGCTTCCAAATGCAAGGCAGTAATATATTTATATCTGACTTAGACTTTATAAACGGAGCAAAAATACAAGTCAGCTCTAGCAGTAAAGGATATAAAGCAGAAAATGTTTTAATACGAAATGTAGATATTTCAGGAGGGGGAATATCTGTAGTAGGTGATGCAACAGCACCAGTTAATAACGTTATAATATACAATAGTAAATTCCATGATTTTGGCGATATTTACTCAGAACTAGATGAAGATGCACACTTAGTTTCGATAGGTGCTTATATTTCAAATTTATGGATATTAGATAGTTTATTACACACAGCATCTGGCGCAGGAGTTCAAGTTCTTGGTGCTAGCGAAAGAGGCACTACTAATAACATTTATGTTGGGAACAATGAAGTTTATGACGTTAGGCAATCTGGTTTATGGGTGAAATCAGGTACTAATGTTGTGTTTTCTAGCAATACTATTCGCAATGTAATATCGACTCCTTGGTCACCCTCTAAAGGGATGGGTGCACAGTATTTACCTGACGAATTGTGGATGATTAACAACCATGTTAGTGGTGTTGAGTATGGTATACGCATAGCTTCAACAACTGGTGTTTCATGGACTCAGAAAATTTATGCTATTGGTAATATTATTCATAATGTTAGAACGTTGCAAGAAGGTTCAAAGGTTGGACCGATTTCAAATACTTCATCTTGGCAAAGTGCAGCTATTCACATTGCAGGTTCTCACGAGCAATATATATATAATAACTTAATTTTTGACGCTCCAAATGGTATAGATTCTTCAAGCCCTAAAAAAACAGTAATAAAAAACAACATTATTCTTGATGTAACCGCAGAACATGTAAACGAACCGACCGGTTATCATATTCTAGCTGAGATACAAGAACTAAACGAAGAAGTTTTCATAGAAAACAACTATTTTGGTGATGGTATGCATGTGCAAGTTCACAAAGGGGTAACAAACGTATTACACAACGATGTAGACACTCTAAATGCTGAAGAAGGAGCTAGTGGTAATATTCAAGGGACTAATATTATTACACAAAATAATATTGATTCAATAATGGATACAATGAGTATTGACGGCTTTGGTTTTACACAACTTAAGGATGCAGGGATTAATGTTAATGATATTTTAATAACTCAATTTAAATATCAATTCCCTAGCACTAGTGGGATAAACTCAGACATTTTTGATAAGCAACGCGACCTTGGGAACTCCATTGATATAGGACCATTTGAACAATATGGGGTTAAACAAACCCCTACTATTCCGACAAAACCAGGAGAGTTAACATTATTTCAATTGCCATAAGTTAGAACTGCTCGGTTCTTAGTTAACCGAGTAATCCTCAATGAGTCTCCATTAGTTTAGATTTGAGCTTGATTATTTTATGTAAGTTCAAATCTTTGCTAACACTAAGCAGAATAAATATCTCATTTATTGACTGGATAAAACATCTTCCTCTTTCATTACAACCTTCATTTAGTAAATAACTACTTACCTTTATACACCACCTTCATAGATCATTTTCACCGTAAAAAATTTAGAGCATATACTTAATAAAATTGGAATATTAACTTTTAATTCACCTAGGGCTTTTGTTATTAGTTGCAACTCATTATTATTTATATTGGTTTGGCTATTACTATCAGATAAAATTCAGAGCATGTTTTCAATGTATTTTTTCTCAAGGGCCAACCTATGAATATTTTATATATCGAGAGGGGCAACATAAAACTCAAAATAGAAAACTTTCTTGTTCGATTTCTCTGAATATTATTTAGCTAATTATTAACTATTGAAAAACTTGATCTAAATAGCCTAATGATCTTTTTGCATACCAAGGTCGCATATGCTCTGAATCTTTATAATAATATTTAAAATCATCATCACGCACCATACAAACATCACTACATAAATACTCAATAGGGTCTATTATCACTAGATTATCTGGTTTAATTATATCTTGAAGTACATCATCATGAGCTGCATAAGCATTTTTAGCTTGTTCAATAGTAATATAATTTTTTAGGTTGTGTCTTACAGATAAAGTAGGGTTGAACTCATCCCCTTTAGGTTCACCTAAAAGTAAAAAAACTTTTTTTGATTTTTTTGTTGCAAAAGACAGAAACTCATTAAATTCAGCCCCCCTGAGATGAAGTTCCTTTTTTTTTGTAGCATTCACTTTAGATAAATATGCATCTAAAACAAATAATGAAGTGACTATCTTTTCAAAATTAACTTCCGCCATAACGGCTTTGTAATTCTTTATATTTGAACAATCTAAATTTGGCCTATAAGACGGCGCCAAAAAGCACCCTCCTTGAGTTAAATAATAAATATTATATTCAGTATTTATCTTCGCCACATATGGAAACATTTGCTCAATATGGCTAGCTCCAATAAACAATATATTTTTATCTGAGCGCCCCTTAATAAACCGAATATCATGATTTCCTATCTTTAAATTAGATTCAGGGTAATCCCAGTCAGATATAGCTATAAGAGCATTATTATTTATTAATTGTTTTTCTTCTGAATGAAGAAAATTAAGACCGTTGGTTAAAAATACAATACTTCCTATTACTCCAATGCTCAGTACCATAAATAAAGGCTTGCAACTAAAATAATTTATCAGTGTGCTAAAGTCATTCTTAAAGTTAATTTTTTCAATATATTTATTGCTAATAAATCCAATAAAAACTGAAAACAATAATCCTATGTAGATAAATATATCATTCAAGGAATAGAAATAGATTCCTACAACTATTGGCCAATGCCATAGATAGATTGAATATGACCATGAGCCCAATCTTTGGAAAACAACATTACCTGTAATGAAGCTATCATCCCGTTGAGCTTGAATTATCATAAATGCACCTAAAACCGGGAAAAAAGCTAAATAGCCGGGCCATGCGACTTCTTTATTGATAAAGATATAAGAAGTAAAAATCAACAATAATCCAATCCATTCAAGCAGTTTTTGTCGTACTTTTTGACTCTCTGAGTAGCTAAGGGGGTAGAGATAACAAACACCACCAGCCATCATTTCCCAAGCTCTTGTTGTTAGGAAATAATATGATGAAGAGGGCCATTGATAAGTTGCTACTACGCAAAAAACAAAACCTAAAATGGTGCCACCAAGTATTATTGGCTTCAGCACTGCTATTGACAGACATTTCCGAGCAATAACAAGTAAAAGCGGATATATTATGTAAAATTGCCATTCAACAGATAACGACCAAGTATGAAGTAGCCATTTTTCATGTGATGAAACATCGAAATAACCATCCTCTGACCAATACACTATATTAGATAAAAAGCTAATACTACTTCCAACGTGTTTCCCTAACACTCTATAATCAAGGGGCTCTAGGTAGAGAATCCCCCAAACAAGTAAAATCAAGCAAAGAAAGGCCAAGGCGGGGATAATTCTATTTGCACGGGCAATATAAAATTTTAATAGTGAAAAGTTATCCTGTTCTATTCCCCTAAATATTATTCCAGTCATTAAAAAACCAGAAATAACAAAAAAAACATCAACACCAGCAAACCCACCAGGCATCCAAGAAGCATTAAAATGAAACAACATAACCGCGATTACAGCGATAGCTCTTAAGCCATTAATATCTTTTCTAAATTTCAAAAAAACCACACTATTTAACAAATCATAATAAAATGTTATACAAAAAACTCGTATAAATTAGAATAAGGTTATACTCAAAAACCAGTATATGCCACATTAAAATATTGAAAGGGTTTCCACCAGTATTCTAATATCTCAATCATCGATAAGGAAATTGTTTTTGCCCGTTCGTTTTTTGTTGCGCTCAATGTAAACCCGAAGTAAAAGCCCTATCCCCACCCACATCCCGACTGAACCTTCTCGCGGATAAAAATTTTGACTACCTATCGAGGCAATCAAAAAGGCAGACAGCAATGCCAATGCAGCTCCTCCAGTTACAACATATATTTTTTCAGAATTATCACGAAACAAACTCCAAGCATACTTTAAAAAAATAAAATACAATAAAAATACAGGGATTGCACCTACAAACCCATTGTCTTGAATCCACTGTAAATAAGCATTATGAGGATGAGGAAAGCTATCGTACTTCCCATACAATTCTCTCATTCTTAATGTTATCCCTATATTTACCATTGCCTCCCGTCCATAGCCAAAAAAAGGAGCCTCTGTAATTGACTCCCAAACCAATGGCCATGCTAAATTTCGGCCAGAAGTTACTTCATAAAGATCAACATTTCCCTCTTCAAACTCAATATCTTGTTCTCCATTCATCGGCTGTGATTCCGCTGATTCTTCAGATGAAAAACCAAAGCTAAGACGCTCAACAGCAGAAGGTGCAAAAGCAATTATAGTAATATAAACAAGCGGTATTAATAGAATATATTTTCGCCACTTGAATAAACAATAAACTCCACCAAGTATAGCCCAGGTTCCATATCCAGTTCGCCCCCCCGTTAACGCCATTGCCAGAAAAATAATAAAGCAACTAGGCAGAATAAAGTACCAGTAATGCTTGGTACTCACTAACTCTTTTAAACAAAAAACTAGCCAGAAAGCACCGCTCATCATCATCGATATATTCACACGATGAAAACCAACACTTTTTGATATTATTTTAACCGCTTTATGTTGTAACGCATCTCCGTCTAATGTTAATGAACCCAACTTCATTGCTTTTATCACTTGTAAAGCTAATAAAATATACATTAAAGCTAATGCTCCTAAAGCAAAATTATATTGCTTACGGGTACGACAGCCATCAAATATAATCATACTTGGCAATACCCACTTAAAGCAATTTATTAAATATTCATTGATATCGTTCATCATACGAGGTGCTGGTGCTCCAATGACTTCAAACCATTCGAGTAAACCACTATGATCATATAGATATCTAACAACACTAATAGTGATAAAAAAACCATATATGAACAATAAAGTATTAATAAATTTTGGCATTTCCCAAATTAATTTTTCTTTTTTTCTATTGGATAACCAAGATAAAACAGTATTTACGAACAAAAAATTCCAGTGGTTTAAACCAGGAACCCCTCCAACTGCTTTTGGCATGTCGGGATGTTGGAAAATAGACATCAGAAGAACCAACCAACAAGCAGCACGAAACCAATCCTTCCACGCATAGACACTTAAATAAGCGATTAAAAGTGTTAGCAGCGTTATTCTAATCAAGATAAAACTCCTTGTATTATGTAATGAGTTTGATTACGAATAAAAATTAAATTTATTTTCATAATTTTATTCTTTGATCAACAAATACTGACTTACCGCGTTCAGTGAGCTCAATATTCTCAACAATTTCTACTTTCACAATCACTCTTCCATCCAGTTTTTGGCCTATATTTTTTCCTATTCTGTCCTTTTGAATATCGGAAAAACCTTTATTAACGACCACTTTTATAATCGCTTTACCTGGCGTATCTTGATAAAACTGATATTTAAGTACATCATCAAAAGTGTCATCATGCATATTAATAGCACTCCAAGAGATCATATTCGATTCATTAGTAACTAAGTGCTCTTGAATATTATGCCCTCTGATGTCTTTGATAATAATATGGTTACGGTTACACTTATCGCAACAATCCGCTACGTACTCCGCATAATCACCAGTCTTATAACGAATAAAGGGCATTACAGTATTGATAAAGCCAGTTCCGACTATTTCACCTACTTCACCTTGCTTTGTAATTACATTTCCTTGTTCATCAATCAATTCAAAATAACCGTAGGTTGGCCATACATGATAATTTGAGGAATATTCACATTCTCCTGCAGCTATGAGTTTTTCGGTATGCCCATATGATGAAAAATAACGACAATTAAAAACAGACTCAACGAAGTCTCTTTGTTCTGGGTATACATTTTCAGATTCAGCTAAGATAGCTTGCACATTGGTAATCGATATATTATTTTTTTTAATATATCTCGCTAATTGATAAATAGAAGAAGGATAAACATGCAAAAAACATTTTTTTAAAGATTGAAGGTGTTTAACGTATTCAGCCATATCATTATCGCTCGTATGGAAACTGCTATAATAATGCTCTCTAAAAATAGAATCATAACTCCTATTAACTCCGCCCTTAGTTCCAGTAACCCTTCCACGTAAAACAGCTTTAACATCCCCTAATTTAAAACCTGATTTTTTCCATCCGTCGACTAAATAGGCATACTCTATTTGTGAACGCCCCCCATTAATATAAAATGTTAAAGGAACGCCGCTTGTGCCACCTGTCGTAATATAATCAACCTCAGGGCTATTTTTATCCACTAACAATAAATCATTAATATTTTCATTAATAAAGCGCTTATCAATGAAAGGTAATATTTTAAAGTCTTCCAATGTTTGTAACGATGAAATATCAATACCGGCATCATCGTATAATTTTTTGTACGCTGCACATTTTTTATAAGCTACCTGAACCTGCTCTTTTAATTTTTTAAGCTGATATTGCTCAATCTCAGCTTTTGACCAAGTATCAGCAGAATTAATTAAGCGACTTGTATCTCGAAATTTTTTACCTATTAAATAAGGTAATGGAACAAATGAAAGTAAAAAACCTGCTAATTTTTTCAGAGAGGTAGGCATTACAGCCCATAGGTTTTTTTTAGAAAATGCTTTTTTCATTTTAATTAATTTCCGCGATAAAAAGTTCATTCCATTGCTGTTGAACACAAGCTAAATCAAACCTACGTGTTGATTCGATTGCATTATTTGAATATTCAGATAATAAATCAGGGCTCTGTATTAACTTTATAATTGACTTAGAAAACTCTTCGACATCATGGTTTTCTATTAAATAACCATTATAATTATTCACTAACACATCAGAGAGGTCGCCAACATTAGGCACAATTGCAGGTAATCCCACTTTTAACCCTTCAAGCATCGACAGTGCGAGCCCTTCTGAACGTGATGTTAAAAGATATATTTTAGACTTTTGCAACCAAGATAAAACATCAGATTGATGCCCAGCAAAATAGACTTTATCTTCAATATCAAGCTGTTTTGCATATGCTTTTAATTCAGACAACAGTGGACCGTCTCCAATAATTAAAGCACGACAATCTACTTGCTTTTCTTTTATTCTTTTTATGATATCTAAATATAGATTCACTTGTTTCACTTTTGATAAGCGAGCAGTTAAAACAATATCGTACTCTTTATTTTTTAATGAGTCAGGGTAAAACTTATAGGCATCAATAGCCCCTGAAATAACATGAATTTGGTTACTAATAATTCCATTTTCACTCAAAAATGATTTAGCTCCATTACCCATTGTAATAACACGAGTGGAACAAGCAATTATTTTACAAATATAACTTGTTATAAATTGATCTTTTCCATTTAAAAACTTAAAGAAGTTATTCTCCGTTTTACCTGTTACAAGAGTTTCTGTAATGCCACCCACACTAAAATAAATAGAGTGACAGCATAGAATTTTTGAAAATAAAACAGCTAAGGTTCCATTAAACAATATATGAAAGCCACCGATATAATCAGGTCTAACTTTACAAGAGTAGATAAAGAAAGTGATTAGCCTAGCAAGTGTCTCTCCAGCTATAGAGTTCAATGCTATCGGTGGTTTAACCACATCAAGGCCTTCAATATCATAATCAATATCGTTTGAAACAATATATACATGTTTTGTGCTCGAACAGGTTAGCAGTGGAACTAAATGAGCATCTATCCAATTTTTAGAATAAAAAGCGCCTGTTAACACAATTACATTTTCTGTCTTTTTTGGTTTTTTAGTCGGCAATAAGCTGAATAGTTGAATTAAACTATACAATAAAAAAAGAACAGCCCTACCAAAAAATATTTTTATTTTATACATACTTAAACTCAGATTAGATTAATTTTTAATATTAGGAAAAGTTAAAGCACACCACTTTATGGAAATACTGGCGGCTCCTGTCATATCGGGTGGATTGTGTATTATCTTATTAAATAGTTCTTTATTGATATATAGTTTTACTCGCATAGGATCTTTCACATAAAAAGTTAAACCTTGTAGATCTTCTCCGCTATATTCTGTAGAAAGATATATATGTGTTTCATCTCCGACTGCTTTAACTGAAAAATTGAGCTCATCCACTGTACGACAATAACCTAATAAACGCCTAGTCGTTGACGTTAATATCTGTTTATTTTTTTGATAACTTGATAACAATTCAAAAGCTTGACGTGTTTCATGAGTAAACGGCTCTGCTACTGAATGCACCTTACCCAAATGACTATAAAGAATACTGCACCCACGCTTTTTAACCAGTGTATCTAACACTTTTTTAGTAATTACATGATGCACACCACGCGCTTGATCAAAGCAGGAAACCCCTCCCCAAGAAGGATTACAACGCATAAATTCATTAATTTCAGTACCATCAACCAGTTTAGATTTGCGTAACACTTTATTATTTTTATGCATTGCATACTTTTTATTACCTAATCTTGCAAACCAACCTTTGATGAACTCTAATGCAATCGTTTTAAGAGAAGCTTTAATTTGTTTTTTATTAAACAATGCTTGGTAGCTTCTATTAGTATTTTGAGCAACACAGCTGGTTACGCGCCCCTTCCAAATAAAAGGTAACATGCTAGATAGTACCGTTAAGTCACTATGGTAAGCAGGCTTACCAACCTCCGCACCTTGCCCTTGCATGATGTCATTATCTAAGTTGGTTGGCGCTTGAGCATGATCCACCCACACTTCAATCTTTCTTTTCCCAGATTGAATCGCAGTCCAGTGTTTTTCAATTAACGCTCTGTCATTAACAAAATCACCAAAAGAATGCAGACAATCAATATGACCTGAGTCAATCAATTGATGAATTTTTTGTCGTCCGTCATCATCTGTATTGGTATAAGAAAAATTATGTTCAGGCATATCAAAATAGATAGTGTTGCCGACCTCTAACCCCACTCCTTTACCTAAAGACGTTTCTTCGTTGGTATTTAAATAGCGTGCGGTTTCAAAATAAATTTCTTTATTAGGTGTTTCATCTAAATCACTACAAATAGCAAGCATTGCACTATAAGGGTAAGGGTATTTTCGTAAACTAACGTTCATGCTCAATAACCTCTTGGTAGATGAAAATATTTAAAAACTATCATGAAGAAATTTTCAATCGGCGAAACAATTTTTGTTGTATTTTTACGGGTACTAAATAGACAAAATAGATAATAATAGTAACGATGCCAGCGCTAACCAAAGTAGCTATTGCAGTAACTGAATCATTCAACTCATAGGCATGGCGTGACCATGCAAGTAGACCTAAAAACGGCATGATATAGAATAATGGCTTAATAAAGCTACTTTGAACATAACCTAGCCATGACAACTTCAGTTGTCGGCAGGTATAAATTGGCACAATAAACCCATAAACAATATTCATCGGGACCACAAATAATAGAGCAGCCGTGGTTAGCTCCCAATTATTAACACCTAAAAACAGAATACTTATTACAAAAATAACGAATACAGCAATGAGAGCAAATATAGAAATTTTTCCATGTTGATTCAGGCCTATTAATATGCGGATAGAAGTATCTTGGGCCATTGGTAATAATCGACCTAGTGCAAGTATCATCATCAAAGGCCATAATGCATAGTCATTACCCATCCAATATTGCAAAACTACATCACCATAAATAAATAAGAAACCTAAACTCGGTAAGGCAAATGCAAAGCTAAGTTTGGTGGTATTAACAAAAAGAGTCTGAATAGCTTTATTATCACCCGCCCCCTGCATCGAACCAGTTGTTGGCGTTAACATTAAAGTGAATTTATTCATAAACATTTTTATTTGTCTAGTCAGTGCCATCGGCCTTGCAAAGACCGCTAAGGCAGCAGGTCCGATTGCACTGACCAATATGAGACTAATACTTTGTAATAAAATAATTGGAGGTAGGTTTGATAGCATGCTTTTTATACTAAAAATCAACATTTCTTGGCAGGTTGCCCAGTTTGCCATTTTTAGATCAAATTGAAACTCTTTGCAGAGTCTGCCAACAAAAATAAAACGAATAGTTTCAAAAACGATTGTTGAAATTAAGTAACCTATCGCCATCCCTATCACGCCAAGATCGGTCAAAAAAAGTAGCGCAACCATCAGTGCTAATGAGAAAAGGCTATCGCCAGCATGCAATGAATTATGAATATCCCAACGGTGATAACCTGTCAATAATCCCTTGGCAGAGCCTGCTGCCATCCCAACTGACAAACTAAAACCTAAAAAAAGCACAACCCATTGTGCCATTTCAGTATTTTCTTTTAATGACTCACTAAAAAAAACCGGCAGTAAAAAATAAAATAAAATCGTACATAAAGTGACTACTGAAGACACAACTAACTGCACAAAGACTGCAGAATTTGCGACCTCATTCAATTTGACAAAATCACTAGCTGAGCGATGTTTTGCAATATAACGGTTAAAGCAAGCCCCCATTCCAAATCCAAGTAATGCCAAATAACTAACAAAAGACCAACCAAAATCCCAAATACCCAAGGCCACTTGGCCTACTTTTTCATCCACTAAACGAGGCATTATAAAACCAGAAAAAACAAGAACAAGCTGACTTGCCCAGCTCACCATTAAATTCCATGTAAAGCGATCTTGTCCGGTTAAATCAACTTTTTTGTTTTTATCGATATTTTGAGTCACTGATATTTATTCCGTATAACCGAGCGAGTTATGATATTCACCGGTAATTTGATGGTATGTTACAAGCTCACTTTCACTGAGTAGTGCTTTCCAGCGATCATCTAACTTAATCACTTCAGAGTCATCTAAACGCATGCCATTACCAACTACATGATGCTCAACAGTTTTAAAATCTAATCGTTTCAGAGATGGATCAACCCCTATAAATTCAAACAATTTATTTAATGTCTTTTCCGTATCATTGCATATATCTTCATAATGCACTTGCATCCAACTTTCTTTTGACATGGTTGCTAATAAAGCCTCTGTTTCTTGATTGCAACGTACCCACTCTTCAGCTCCAACTCCAATTCCGCGGCTATGTTCAGGTGTTTTACCTGCACCACCACCTCGGAATTTAGGATCTTTAGCATCAGCAAACTCAGAAGGATCTTTGTATGCTAACGAAACTCCACGGCCATCTCGTACGACCCAAATCACTTTTATATCTAAATCAGGGTTTCTTAGTAAATATTTTAAACGAATGCCTATTTTTGAAGAATCTACAACGGTTTCTACTCCAGCTTGCTCAGCAATAGAGCGTACATAATCTGCATTACGCTTTTGTAATAAGGGTAATTGTTTTCGCCATATTGGAGATAGTATTAACAATGAATCACGTACAAACTCCATAAATGGATCACGCACTAAAGGCCTAAGTAACCTATGCATATAAGGCGTTGCACCTGTTCGTATATCAGTACCTGCATTCGATATACAAAAATCATGGCCTTTAGTTTCCATTTTATCGGTTACGCCTTTCCAAAAACTACAATCTTTAGCAAGTGTTTTACAAGAGCACAAATAACTACTTTCATCACCAAGATTAATTGCTTTTAGTTCTCCAACACTACAAAGGTCTGGATGAGCACCTAATAACATGGCGGTCATGGTTGACCCTGAATGACTTGCTGCTGCTAGATAAACCAATTTTTGTTTTTTATGCTTCATGTGTTTTCTTCATTAGGATTTTTGAGGTGTAATTATTTCTTTTAATAACATACCGATAAATAAAGTATTCGTCACCAAGTAGCGTTTCCATAAACGACCAGGCTCTTGAAGTACTCGGTACAACCATTCCATTCCTAGTTTCTGCCAAATTAATGGTGCACGTTTAACTTTACCTGCAAATACATCAAATGATCCGCCTACACCATGCACTACTGGCACTTGCATTACGTCTCCCCATTTAGCCATAAATTGCTCTTTTTTAGGCGAAGTAATAGCAACAAATAATACATCTGCTTTTGCGGTTGCAATATTTTCAGCGACTTCACTTTGTTGATCATCAGAGAAGTACCCATTTTGGCGACCAGCAATGACCACACCAGGATAATGTTTATGAATTTGACGTTCAATTTCTTCTGATATTTCTTCCGCCGCACCTAAACAAAAAACACGATAACCTAATTTATTACCACGTTCTAATATGCCATGCATTAGATCGATACCAGCGACTCGCTCTGGTAATTTTTTATTAAGGATTTTACTGGCTAATACCACTGCACTTCCATCAGCAAGAATCAGATTTGATGAAGTAACATCTTCCCCAAGAGCAGGGTTACGCTTCATATTGACAACTTTAGCCGCATTTAACATACCGATATGCAGAGATTGTTTAGAAGTGATACATTCGTTAATAATATCTAGGGATTGGGACATGCCTAATGGATGGATATCGATACCAAACATTTTAATAGTGGGCGCTTGTACCTTATATCGTTTTAAAGGTTCATTTAATACGCAATTATCATCCGTCATTTGCCTGTCCTTAGCAGTTATATTTTATTATTTTACTATTATTTTAATATAATGATTGTTTATGTTACTTCAACTCTGAATAAGCAAATTAGCATAGCGAGTTCTATAGCTCTCTAGTTTAAACTACCTTCCAATAACCTGTTATTGGCTCTTGAATTCAGTAATAAGTTCAATAGTTATTATTGAACTACACAAATTAACTGCACAAATTAACTACAGGGTAATATTTTAAACTTAACTTATTGATATAATGACAGCTTTCGCTTCCATCGCACGGAGCCAAAATTAAGATGTAAATATTAACACAATTTAATACCATCTTTTCCGCATATAAAGATAAAATACTCATTTTATTACGTTAAGTCACTACAAATAACAGGGAATCTAACAATGCAGACAGTAGACTATTTAATAAGCTTAGATTACGAGTTGTTTTTTGGTAAAAATCCAGGCTCAGTTGAAAATTGTATGCTGAAACCTACGAAGCAATTAATCACTATTTTAGATAAACACAATAGTAAAGTTTGCTTATTTGTCGATGCGGGTTTTCTTGTTAAATTAAAAGAGTATTCCAATCAGTTCTCTGAACTTAAAGAACAATATAACGAGATTCAAAAACAATTATTATCACTATCAGAAGCTGGCCATGATATACAACTGCATATTCACCCACATTGGTTTGATAGTATTTATGATCAAACAGGTTGGCAGATTGACACAAGCCGTTATCGTTTACATGATTTTTCAGAACAAGAAATAGAAGAGATAGTAAGTACTTACAAAGCTGAATTACAACTGTGTAGCCATCGTCCTATTTTTGCTTATCGAGCTGGAGGTTGGTGTTTACAACCATTTATAAAAATTAAACAGGCTTTGCTAAATAATGGCATTTGGTTAGATAGTACGGTCTTTAATCAGGGTTATTCATCGGATCCAACACGACACTTTGATTTTAAGAACATGCCACAACAGCCCTATTGGAGTTTCTCTAACGATCCATTACTACCGGAGCAATCTGGTGAGTTTGTTGAATTACCGATCAGTGCCTTTAAAACCTCCCCCTTCTTTTTCTGGAAACTTGCTTTTCACAAAAAATTCTCAAGTAAGCAATTCAAACCTTTTGGTGATGGCCAAGCAATGGTAGCGAATAATCACTATTACTTTCAAAGGCTAACACAAAGCACCTATGGCCCCGTTATGATCGATGGCGCGAAAGCTGGACAACTACAAAGTGCCTTTCATAGGCACCTTAAGCAAGGGGACGCTAAGGGGATATTTAATATCATGGGGCATCCCAAAAGCCTTGCTCCTTACTCTTTACATAAACTAGATCTGTTTTTGAGTAAGAATAAACAATTGCACTGCAAGACCTTTCAAGACTTGGTTCATTTAAAAAAATAAAGCAAACGAAGTAAATATTCATGTTCATGTAAAAATAAAGCCTCTCAATCATTGTTTATCAACGATTGAGGGGCTTTTTACAATATTACTTTTTAAACTAATTTATTATTTTTCAGAAACTAAAGACCAATGCTTTTTAATTTCAGTATCATTTGGCATTAATTCCAGCGCTTTTTTCAGTATTGGTTTTGCTTGTTCATATTTACCCGCCTGATATAAGATCCAACCGTAAGTATCTAAAACAGCACCATTATTCGGTGCGACTTTATAAGCCCTTTCAGCCATTACCTCGGCTTTAGGATCCCCACTTAATGAATATAACCAAGCTGCATTATTCAAGCTAGCTACTTGATTAGGAGCAACCGATAGAACTTTCTCATAAGCCGCTATCGCTGCTGTATTATTACCTTCACCTTGCAATACCATGCCATCATTTAAATTTGCATAAACACTGTTAGGTGATTTTTCTTTCCATTTAGCTAATAAATCACGCGCTTTTACATTATCTTCAACTTTATAAAAGTTATATAACTCAAGAGCAATTTCCTCTGTTGCACTTTTATTCCATTCAGCTTTTAATAACTGCTCAGCTTTGACTTTATCTTTCTGTGCTAATGCTAATTGAGCCTGTAATAGTACGACTTGAGGGTTGTCTGGCAACATAGATTCTATTTGCTTCAATACTTTATCAGCTTCCGTATATTGCCCTGAACGCGTCTCAATTGTAGCAAGTCTAATTAAGAACAATGGTTGTTCAGGCGTTAATTGCAATTGCGCTAATGTTAACTCCCTCGCAACAGGGTAATTACCCTCTTGCATTGCCATAATAATTCTTACATTACTTATTTGTTGTTGTAATTGATCGGCTTTATCTTTTAACTCAACGGGTAAATCTGATGCAGTTTTAACCAGCAGATCTGCTTCGGTTAAGTTATTACTTTGATACTGATAATCAGCTAATACTAACGCTAAAATATTAGCCTTATGTTTATTGGATAAGTAGGTACCAACTGTTAGAGGATCTTTTTGCTGCTGCTTAAGGCTAACAACTGCACCATAATAAGCTCTTAATTGGTCTGGATATAGCGTAATTATTTTATCGTATTGCTCAAAAGCCGCTTTCCAATCTTGTTGAATTTGCTTGCTTTGTGCTAAGCCGTAATAAGCCTGCACATCATTATCAGATTCTTCAATAATGCGATTAAAATGATCCTCAGCAAGCGAGAATTGATTACGGTATAGATAATAATTTGCAACTAATAAACGTGTTTGTGCCACGCTACCTTCTTTCTTAGCCAATTCAGTAATAAATTGATCTGCTTTATCTAACTCCTTTAATTCAATTAATTTTTTTAAATAAGCCGTTTGCAAAGGAAAATCTGAGTTATTTTTTTGCAGACCTTTTGCTAATACATCTAGTACTTGTTGTGATTGTTCTGGCGTTTTAGCAGTAATATAACTACTTGTTAATAAAGGTAGTTGAGAAGAATCTGGAAATAGTTTTGCGATTCGAGCAAGCGCGATGTCAGCTTTATCAAACTCACCTTCTGAAATAGCAGCAATGGTATAAAGTGTTAACGTATCAAGTCGATTTTCATAGTCAATCACATCATCTAATATCGCTAATACATCATTACTCTGATTTAGCTTAAGCTGCGTCATTGCATAGATTTGAGTTAATTGTGGCGTATTCACTTCAGGGTCGATCATACCTGATAGGTATTTTTCAGCACCGTTGATATCGCCCTCAGTGTATAAAATGACACCTAACATGGTCGACGCTTTATTATTTTTTGCATCAATTTTTAAGATTTCATAAAGCTCTTTTTTTGCTTTCGCTATCTCTTTTCTTTTGTAATATTCCTGTGCTGAAGCATAGTGCTCGTTGATAGTGGTTGCTGTTGGAAATTCATCACTTAGTATACGAGAGTATAATAAAGCTTCAGAGCTACGCCCCTGTGAAGTTAGAATGCTTGTTAGCGCTCTTAGAATACCAATACGCTCAGGCGTAAAAATATCAGATGACGGGATCACTGTAAGTGCATAAGATAATGTTTTTTCAGCATTTTCTATTTCTCCTTTACCCATTAATAGAAAGCCTTTAAGCATTAAGCCTTCGATATTTTTTTCATCCACTTGTAATGCACTATCAAGTAATGAAAGAGCATTCTGCTTATTACTCTGTGCTGCAGCAATGCGTGCTTCACCAATTAAACCTTCGCTTTTAAAGTCAGAGGTCGTCTGCAGTTCTTTGAATAATGACAATGCTTGTTTACCATTATCTTCAAGTAACAGTATTTTTGCTTTTAACAATTTAAATTGATTAGCATCTTGAGATAACAAATCAGCATGCTGCTCAATTAATTTATTTGCAGAAATAACCTTGCCACTACGTTGATAAGACTCTAACAGTAGTAAGTAATAATCTGCATTTTTATCGCCTTTATAAGCCTTTAAAACCTCAATCGATTGATTAGATTGCCCTAGTTTATTATAGGTTTTTGCCAAAATAAGATAACCATCACTATAATTGGGATAAGCAGTAATGGCATTATTGGCAGAGTTTATCGCAGCTTTAAATTGACTCTGCTCTAAATAAGTTTTGCCTTGCTGAGTATATTGAGTCAAATCAGCAACATTGGCTGATTCAGGATCTCCATTGCAGCCAACCATAAGCAAAGAGCTTACTAATACAAATGAACTCAAAATGCCTGTTGTATGTTTTTTCATGGTATTCCCTTTTATAAAAGGTAGTTGAAATTCATTTTAATTATTGCATATCATATTTTTTCATTAGGTCATAAAGCGTGGGTCGCGTGATACCTAAAGATTTTGCGGCCGCGCTTACATTATGATCAGATGCAATTAATGCTTGCTTCAACGCACTTACTTCTGCATTTCGTCTAATTTCTTTTAGGTTAAGCGGTGTCGTATCGGCATTCACTAATCCTAAATCTAAAGCACTGATGTATTTTAAATCGCACATGATAGCTGCACGTTTTATTTTGTTTTCCATCTCTCGCACATTACCTGGCCAAGTATGATTTTCTATGCCATTTATCGCATCTTCCGAGAAACCGATAATTTGTAATTTCTGTTTTTTTACATACTTATTAAGTAAATATTTAGCCAATAAAATTTTATCTGAACCACGATCTCTTAAGGGCGGTATATCTATTTGAATTTCTGCAATACGATAAAAGAGATCTTCACGAAACTCACCTGTAGCGACCAATTTTTCTAAATCTTTATGGGTTGCACATATAATACGAGTATCGATATTAATTTGCGTTCGACCACCTACTCGCTCTATTACTCGCTCTTGTAAAAAACGCAATAATTTAGCTTGCAGGTGTAATGGCATATCACCAATTTCATCAAGAAATAAGGTCCCTTTATGCGCCATTTCAATTTTACCGACGGTACTTTTAACTGCACCGGTAAATGCACCTTTTTCATAACCAAAGAGTTCACTTTCAATCAAGTTTTCAGGGATAGCTGCACAATTTATCGCTATCATCTTATGATCTTTTCGCAAACTAAGTTGATGCAGAGAATTAGCGATAACTTCTTTACCCGTTCCACTTTCACCAATCAATAAACAAGACGCATCAGTGGGAGCAATTTTTTCTATCATCGAGCATATTTTTAACATCTTAGTATCGCTAGCAATCAACCCATTTAACATTGATTCTTTTTGACTGCGACTGCTAAGCTGACGATTCTTCTCTTCTAGATGATAGATATGAAAAGCACGTTGCACGATAAGATCTAAGGTATCTGCATCTACTGGTTTGGCATAAAAGTCATAAGAGCCTAATTTAACGGCCTGCATTGCATGTTCATTACCCTCATTACCTGTCATCACAATAATTTTCATATAAGGATGTAAATGAAGCGCCTGCTGCAATAATTCAAACCCTTCGGTCACACCATCCTCATCGGGAGGTAGCCCCAAGTCTTGGATCATGACTTTAGGCTCATGTAAACGAATAGCAGAGATAGCTTCTTTTTGATTGGCGGCAATGACAACATTATAATCAGAAAAATGCCATTTCAATTGGGTCTGTAAGCCAAGATCATCTTCTACTATCAGTAACGTATCAGCTTTTTTATTTTTCAATATCTTTCCTTAATTCCTAAATTCAATTCTAGCTGTGTAACGCATTTCATCATAACTTGAGATACTAGCTGTAGACTGTTTTTCATACTCAGCTTGCAATGAGAAACTTAACCTTGGACGGAATAAGTATTTTGCACCTATGATGGCATTAGTGATTTGTTTATCGAAATCTGAAACCAGTGTTGACTCACTATATTGTAACGATACAAAAGAATTTAATTTTTCAGTGTTTTTGAAGTCGAAGCCTGTACTTAAACCCCAGCGAGGATCTTTTTCATCGGTATTTATATCTTTTTCTTGTTGATAATAAATATTGTTATTGTTGTTTAAGCGACTTGTAATAATAAATTTATGATCTAATTGGATCCTGTCTATCCATAATAACTGGCTATCGGAAAAGTCTTCACTTTCATTATCTGCCACATCAAGACCTAACCCTAAAGATGAGTCGCTTAACTCCCTTTCTGCGCTCAATGAAAGGTTATGTTTAGCGAATTGATATTGGTAAGCTAATTTGAAAATAGCACCAGTTTCATCACTGTTATCATCGCTTAATTTGCTATAACCCAATTGCACTAAATAAGTACCGGCAACCAATTGCCCTTCGATAGAGGCATTAACACTAATCTCTTGATAGTCGGCCCCTGTATTGCGATATTCAACATCACTCATATCACTAGAAAGTTCGAAGCGAGTTTTAGTATTTAATTTATGGTACCAAGCCAATCCAAAAATATTACGATCTGTATCATCGTCATCATTATCGCTAAGACGTGTTGCTATATAATTATAACTAAGTTGAAATCCGGCGCGTTTTGAATAAGGAATGATCCAGACAGGATTGACAGTGAATACATCCCTGTCTCCACTATTTTCAGGTACATCACTGCTTGATTGGTCGAGTAAATATGAACGCCTAAAATGGCTTAAATTAAGCATCAGATTCTTACTAAAAATCTCCTGCGATAAATTTAAGCTACCCGAGATATCGCTTTCATCATCAGTTTCATCATCGCTATAAGTTGAATAAGAAATAGTGTAATCAAGTGCGGTCAAATTGGTCGCGGTTTGATTAAAATAACCCAAGCCAAGATCAATCGTTTGCTCATACCCTGACTCTTTGTTCACACTCGATTTATTAATGTTATCACTCTGTGCATGCTCAATACCCAATGAGATATAACGATCACTCACAGAAGCAGGCAAATCACTTGCAATAGCGGTGCTTGACAATAATGCCATTAAGCTCGTTTCTATAAATTTAAAACTACATTTTTTTAATTTCATATTCACACTATCGACTATTGATTATTAAGAACCAATCCAGCTAGCTTATCTTTACCGATTGCATCGACGCCTGCTTCCACTTGCGAAGAGTTCGATTGACCATACCCAACAACTAAAATGGCGGTATCGCAAATTGAAGCTAATATCTGAGTTTCCGCGTATAAGCCAATGGGGGGGGTATCAATAATGATAAAACGATCTGGATATCGGTTTTTAACTGAGTTAATAAAATTTTGCATATTAAGTGAAGAAAAGAGCTCTGCAGCATGAATAATATTCGTACCAACAGGTATCACCCTAACTCTAGGAATACCAGATGGATAAATAATATCTGTAATAGCATCAGTGTCTCTTGCTAACAAATTAGTTAACCCGAGCGTTGGCTCGTTTTTCAAATAGGAAGCAATTCGAGGTTTATAAATATTACAATCAATCACTAAGGCAGTTTTACCTTGATCTAATGCAATACTGGTCGCTAAATTCATACTTACATGACTAGTACCTGATTCTTGAGAGATCCCGGTTACCATGCACACAAAGTTATTGTTGTCCATTTTATTTAATAGATTAGTACGTAATTCGCGGTAAGCATTTAGCGTTTTATAATCATCAAGACCAGGATAAATGATTTTACGTTCATCCAATTCCTTTGACGAAAGCAAGGCTGTTTCAGCCATCTCCGTTATCTTACTCAGTTGCAGCGACTCAGGCGTGAAGGTATCACGACTTTGCAGGGCTGAAGAATTATTTGAAGAAGAATCAGACATATTAAAATGCTCCAAAATCAATGATATTTGTTAATGATGCACCGTATTTGTAGGCAACAGCGATAGCGACATAACAAGATAAACAAGCAATATAATAAAGTAAGAGGAAAGTATTATGTACCCGCTTACGCCTTTTCTCAGCATTACAAAGGGCATGTGGAATACCTGCTAATAAACTAACACCTTCAAAATCTTTTATTTCAGAGGTAAATCGAATTTTTGAATCAAGCATGATTTTAATAACAAAAATAGCGATCATAATAAGTAAAGCAACAATAGGCCCCGCAGCAAAAAAGTGTATAAAACGCGCACCAATAGGGGTATTCGGGTAAGTGGCTGCTTCTTGCAGTTTATAGTTCACCCCTTGGCCTTGAATATCTAACACCATAGAAATACGTGCTTTTTCTTTTTTAGTTAGCATTTCTTCATATTGCTCTTGAAATACACTGTAATCACGGGTTAATTCAGACAATTCCGCTTTATTATTCGCAATACGTTTACGTCGTTCATAGGATTCATCTAATAATTCATTAAATGCCTTAAGTCGATTTAACAGGGTTTGATGCTCAATTCTTGCAGCAGATAATAAACTCCGTAGCTCTCCATACAATGGATTAAGATCTGAATTAATAGGTTTGTTAGCTTGTTCGCCATTCGCCAAGTCAGCGAGAGTATTCTCTAAATCATTGATTTTATAATTAATATCAACAATTGCAGGATAACTATCTTCATAATTGATCAGCAAAGCTGCTTTTTCTTTTTTCAGCTCTCTTAATTGAGATTGATAGACTGACGATTCATAATTATTACCAACTAACTTATTCTCTCTAGAAAGTTGCTTTTGTAAGTTCCAGACTCGTGTATTGCTTTCTTGAACTTGTATGTTCATCTCTTCAATTGAAGAGCGTAATGAAGCAATACGAGAATTTACTTCAGATTCCGTACCATCGAAGTTAGATGATTGAAAACTTTTGAGTTTTTCCTCTGCTTTTAACAGTAAATCTTTATAAGATGCTGTTTGTTGGTCAATAAAGTTATAAGCACTTCGACTTTCCTGACGTTTTGTATCTGCGCTATCTTCAATAAAAACGGATACCACTTTGTTCAGCACTTCAAAGGTTCTACTTGCAGTATCGTCTTTATAGGAAACTTGAATGTAGTTACCTGACTTACCCGTTACAGTCAAACCACCTCGAATTTGACTAATTTTAATGTCTTTTGCTAAGCCAGCAGGGAACGTATTTTCACCATAAACGCTATCGATCACTTCCGATAAAATACGCGGCGAATAAATAATATCACGCACCTGGTCACTTCTGTTCTGCTTTAACTCGGTGACAGAGGCTTTCGAGCCTAATAAAGGTTTAATGATATTTTGATTATCAGCATAAATAGTAATCGAACTAGAATAACTCGGCGGTCGTAACATGCCTACAAACATGATAGCAAAGCTAATAATGGTCATTAAAAAGGCCACTTTAAACTTACGCTGACATATCTCTCGCCATGTTACGGCGACATATTTAAAAATTTCCGTAATATCCATCTTTAAAATACACTCTCAGGAATTATTAAAATGTCAGATGGACGAAGCAGATAATTAGTATCTAAAATGCCTCTGTTTAAAATATCATCAACATTAACATGGTAAGGTTTGATGCCATCAGGTGTGTTTCTGTACAAAATTGCTTCATCTGCATTTGCAAACTCTGTTAAACCGCCAGCTTCCAACACTAAATCTAATACATTTAAATCTGTGTAATAAGGAATCGATAATGGGCCGTTAACTGCGCCTGTAATACGTACACGACTTGAATAAGAAGCACTATTAGCACCGAGCACAATAACGGTTACGTTAGGGGCACGGATAAATTTACTTAATTTATCCGCAAGTTCTGACGCTAACACTTCAGGTGTTAATCCTTGCGCTTGCGCATCCCCCACTAAAGGCATTGAAATTTTGCCATCAGGGCGGACAGGAACAGTGACAGAAAGATCTTGGTTTTTCCAAACACTGATTAATAACTGATCATTATTACCTATTTTATATTCTGAAAATTTAACTTTATCCGAATAAGGTTCTTCATGTAAAACAACTGTTTTTGCACATCCGCTTATCATCACAGTACAGAGAAGCGCTAGTAGATATTTATTCATATTTTTCTCTCTTTTTTAATTTAAGTGTAAATGCTAGTTTAAACCCAATTACGTTATTAGGAGATTACCCTAATTACTTAAAACAAATCATATTTATCTTATAAAAATGTTAATGCCGTTAACTTGCCATAGGCAAATAGATAGAAAACTTGCTACCGACCTGTGGTGTACTTTCGACAATTAACTCTCCTTTTAATGAATGTATGATTTCACGTATTTGATAAGCGCCTATGCCCATCCCTTGATCCTGCTTGGTACTATTAAAAGGTTGAAATAAATCATTCTTAATAAAATCTTGGTCCATACCTGTACCGGTATCTATAATATCTAACCAGATTTGATCATCTTTACAATTTAACAATAATTCTACACTCCCATCATTTTCAGTTGCATCCTGAGCATTTTTGATAAGGTGGTTAATAGCCATCAATAACTTGTCTCTATCTCCTTTAACCTCAGCATCTAAGCAAGTTTTGGTTAGTTTAGGTTGTGGGAAGTCATTCATATTCATTGCTACAGCTTGAGCTAATAACTCATGTAAATTAATCGTTTTTAACTCGTCACTGCCTTTTAATTTCTTTAATAACTGATCCATTTTTTTCACAGAATTAGCAATTGTAGCAATAACATCATCCACAAATTCAGGGTGATGTTTATATTTTTCAGCATTTTTAACCACTAAGCCCTGCTGTGCTATTAAGTTTTTAATGTCATGAATGGCAAAAGCAGAAACTTTATTAAACATATCAAACTGTTGATTTTGAATCAATTTTTCTGCCGCTTGCTCTTGATTAATATAGGTGGCAACTTGTCGCCCCGTTAGCTTTAATAAATCTAGATCTTCCCAGGTTAGTTTCTCATTTTCATTTAATTTTGTTTTGCAAAGCACCGCAAAACCAACTAAACCCGATGCTGCATTGAGTGGTAGCACGATCCAAGTATTTTGTACCGTTGCTATCCAGTCAGGTAAATCATTGTTGTATTGTGCATCGTACTTATTAGCAAATTTGTTAGCCTGGTAAACCCATTCTTCTTGCTCTAATTTTTGAATAAAATTGCTATGTATAGACTCTATCGGCAAACGTCCACTAAATTGTAATTTAGCAGTAGCAACACACGTATAAAATTGTTGACCTTTAACCCAAATTCCACCTGCATCACAATTAAATAACTGATTTAATGCGTGTAATGATACATCGTAACAATTCTGACTTTTATGTTGCTGAGAAAGCAGAAGATCTAGTTTTATCCATTGTTTTTTATAATCATATTTATGGGCAAAGAAATGTTTACTTGTCCAAACAACAAATCCCTCACGTATTTTCTCTGAAAGTGAAAGTGCAGCAATAGAAAAGACAGATAAAACGTATAACATGACTTTAGAGGCGCTTAACCAACTAATATTAAAGTAGTCTAGTGCCGAAGAAAATAAAGCAATCGAGATTAAAAATACACCTACCAAGGTCAAACTCGTATTAAAAAGAATGACACTATTTGACAACTGGAAACGACTACTTTCCTTTAATTGATCCGCATAAAATATAATACTGAGGGCTAATAATAAAGAAGTGACAGAGCTAATCACAGCCCTTGCTTGCCATAAAGACTGATCAAGGTCGCTATCGAGTAACAGCAGTGAAAACACTACTATATCGTAGGAAAAAATAATAAATGCAACTAACGCAACTAATTTTGTCATTCGACTAGAATGATCGCTTCTAATCAATTGCTCACAAACCACAAAGCCGAATAAACTCAGCATTATTTTAAAGTAAAGCGCTAAAATAGGTGAAGGAAAGAGCGCAGTATTATTAATGTTATAAATGAACAGCGTTAAGGTGATTAACAATGTGCCATACAAGCCATATGCCCATATATTAGGGAGTTTTGTTCCCCTCGCTAACATCAATAAATAAAGTAATACAATCACCCAAGCAAGGTATCGTAAAGACTCAATTAAGAAAAACCCCCAAGATAGGGAACCTGCAGAAATAGTATCAGGAACTGCGCCATGCCAAATCACAGAAACAACAGCGCAAGCGAAGAGGCTGAGTTTCACTCTTAACAATTTGACTTTAAATAAAATAATGACTGCCAGCGCAATTTCAACGCTACTATTCAACCAATGTATATCGCTTACAACAAGATTTAGTTCCATCTATATCTTCTCTGGCCCTGATAAATATGCGTAAAATAAAATCTATTAAATCAAAAATAGGTCTTAAATTGTTGAAATAAATCAATTATAGCTTTTATGGTAAATGGAAAGCAAACCTTGCTTATACGTATATCAAAGACATCCATAATCTACTGTCTAAAGATATAATATCCTAACGAGCATTTCAGGCGATTAAGATCCTATTACAACCTGAAGTAACTCTAATTATCAATCACCTAATTATTTTTTAAATATACTCAAGCTAGTTTTAAAATAAATGGAACATAGCAGACTTTTGCTTACTTCTTCGTTAAGAATGCTAGCTATTCACTAATACAAAGTTTCTCATGCTATTGAAATAAAAATATAATTTTTTAAAATATCAAACATATCTAATACTAAACATAACATCTTGTTTAATTAATTTTTTAGACTACTTTTACAGTTCTTCAGATAACGCTTAATAATCAATAATGTCTCTAATATCAATAATGTCTCTAATATCAATAGTGCATCAATAGTGCATCAATAGTGCATCAATAGTTTAATTGTACTCAGCTAAAGCCATAGGATGGAAATAAATGTTTAATAAGCACATAAAAAATGAGTTAAGCGATCATAAATTGATGCTTAAAACAGCTAACTCTATTGTAGATTCAATAAAGCACAGCGTAGCAACCATCGAATTCACTCCTGATGGCCAAATTATTGATGCTAACCCTTTATTTTTAAATGTAACTGGATACCAAAAAGAAGAAATTGTTGGCGAGCATCACTCTGTTATGTGCCTTCCTCAATATATCAAATCTGAACAATATGCCTCATTTTGGCAGTCACTTCGACAAGGTCACTCTAATAAAGGCACTTTCATGCGTAAGCATAAAAGTGGCAATATAATCTGGTTAGAAGCGACTTACTTTCCTATTACAGAAGATGGAAAAGTCACTAAAGTAATGAAAATTGCAGCAGATGTTACTGAAAAGAAAATAGCTTCATTAGCTAAAGAAGCGGTATTTAATGCTCTTGATAAATCACAAGCTATTATAGAATTTACACCTGAAGGGCATATTATTACTGCTAATAACAATTTTTTATCTGCAGTTCGTTATGATCTAAAAAGTATTCAAGGCAAACATCACCGCCTATTTTGTGAAGACTCATTTTACAAAGAAAACCCTACTTTTTGGGAAGATTTACAACAAAATAACTTCAAAAGTGGACAGTTTTTAAGAAAAGACGCTTACGGTAACGACCTATGGTTAGAAGCAACTTACAATCCTATTCTCGATGATAATAATCACGTAATTAAGGTCATCAAATTCGCGAGTGATATAACACATAACATTGAGCGTGAAGCATCAGTAAGAGAAGCGTCAACCATCGCCCATGACACCTCGTTAGCGACTATGGACATGATTGAGAAAGCATCAACAATGCTAATATCGTCAGTCAAAACCTCAGCAGATATTTCCGAACTCACCGATAAAGCCACTCAGCAGATTAACCTACTAAGTGAGCAATCGGATAACATTCAAGCAATTGTATCAACAATCAAAAGTATTGCAGATCAAACTAACTTATTAGCATTAAATGCGGCTATAGAAGCAGCACGAGCAGGAGAACAAGGCCGTGGTTTTGCAGTGGTTGCCGATGAGGTCAGGCAGCTTGCGTCTAGAACAACAGAGTCAACGAAAGAAATATCAGATGTTGTGGCGAATAATCAAGACGTCACTAAAAATGTCCAAGATGGTATTCATTCGGTTTCAGAGTTTGTTGAAAAAAATCGAGCTCAAATAAGTGCAATGGAAGCAATAATGCATGATGTTCAATCCGGAGCGCAAAAGGTATCTAAAGCGGTTGACGGGTTGAGCAAAGTTTAATTGTTTGTTTTACAACCTCCCCTTTTAATCTTCTACTCATACCTAAAACCTGCTCGTCTTATGGCTTGCAGGTTCTTATTTGTTAATGTTAGATACTAATTAATTAAGTAGCTATGTCGTTACCCATAAGATATCAAACAGCAACGATTAAAATGTAATACGGGCACTGAAGATGACAAGCGATTGTAGGCTTGATAATTACCCTGTAAATAATTAGGTATCCGACTTTTTCACATCAACATACACTTTTATTTTCTGCCCAGGCTTAATCATTCTGCTATTTTTAATATTATTCCAACGTACCAAATCAGCAGTTTTAACATTGAATTTATTAGCAATCCCGCCTAGAGAATCACCAGTCCGTACATGATAGGTAACATGGCGCATAATTTTTTTAGTATTAGCAAAAGTATTAACAGAAGATGCTTTCCAAATCTTTAACGTTTGCCCCAAACGGAGTGTTTGTTTCACTTTTAAACCATTCCACTTAGCTATTTGCTGAGAGGTTACTTTATATCGACGGCTGATATCCCAAAGCGTATCTCCTTCAATGACTTTATGAGTCACTTTTTTCTTAGTGAGCTGTTGACTAGATTCTTGATTTTGTAAACGTTTTGCCTGTAAAGATAAATATTGTTGTTGCGAAGCACTAGCGATAGGGATTAAAAGAGGTTGTCCAATTTTGATAAAAGAGCTGTTTAAATCATTGATTTGTTTTAATACACTCGTTGTTGTTTTATTCCTTTGCGCAATCATACTCAGGCTATCACCGGATTTAACGCGGTAACGATCCCACCGAATACGCTTATTTTTATCAACTTTGGCCAGTTTATTAGAAAACTCTTTTGCCACAACACTTGGCAATAGTAATTTATGAGGCCCATCAGGTGAGGTCGCCCAGTGATTGAATGCAGGATTTAACAGTTGAACCTCTGCAAGACTTAATTCGGCTAATTCAGCAGCATAGGAAAGGTCGATTTGTGATCCAATATCAACATAAGTTAATGCCTGTTTATTAGGAATAAAAGGTAGGTCGATATCGTATTTTTCATGGTTTCTGAGAATATCTACTAAGGCCAAAAATTTAGGCACATATTTTTCTGTTTCCTTAGGTAAATCTAAATTCCAATAATCAACCGGCATGCCTGCTTTTCTGTTTTTGGCAATAGCACGCTCCACTCTGCCTTCACCAGAATTATAAGCCGCAAAAGCATACAACCAATCATTACCTAAATAACGATGTAAAATTTGCATATATCGCAAAGCACCACGCGTCGAAGCATATACATCACGGCGTCCGTCATACCACCAATCCTGACGTAAACCAAAACGCGCCCCGGAAATTGGCATAAATTGCCACAAACCAGAAGCGCCAGCATAGGAGTATGCATAGGGGTCAAAAGTACTTTCAACAACCGGCAACAAAGCCAATTCGAATGGTAAATTATTGGCTTCAATTTGTTCTACGATCAACCATAAAAATGGCTCAGCACGCTTTGAAACTTGTTGTAAATATTTAGGGTGGCGAAGATAATAATCACGCTGTATTGCTATTCGAGAGTTATCAGGCACTTCAAAATCAAAACCTTCCGCTAATTTAAGCCACAAATTATCATAATGCTTTTTTGATAGCCCCTCTATTGCTTGGCTGCTTTCAATTTCAACAAGATTAGTTAATCCTTCTTCATCATCTTGCTCTTCCAATTCATTTCGTTCTTGATTGAAGATGGTTTCTTCTGGGAAATTGGCGGTTTGAAAGGAAGTACTTTGACAAGCGCTCAATAATAAAATAAAAAATAAAGGAAAAAATAGTTTCATAGTCGAGCCATTGATAAAAAGTAAACCAGATAGGTACAAATGCAGCCGTACCTACTTTTAAATTGAGCCAATATTAGAATCTAATAAACGATCAAAAGTTATCTTTGTAAATACGTAATGCTGCAAAGCATGGCAATCCAGCTTCAATAGGTTTTGCAAGTAAGTTTTGTAGATTATTAACTAATGCAGTATCAGAAGTACGTAAAAAAGGATTAATCGCTTTCTCACACTTGATCGTAGTTGGAATAGAAGGCAGTCCCTGCTGACGTAATTTACTTACTTGTTTAATATAAGCGAGCAAATCATTGTTGGTTGGGTCAACCTGCAGAGCAAAAATAAGATTATTCTGCGTATATTCGTGAGCACAATATACTTTAGTTTCATCACTCAACGTGCTTAAACGCGATAATGCGCTGTACATTTGTTGATGTGAGCCTTCAAATACTCGGCCACAGCCAGCTGAAAATAAAGTATCACCACAAAATAACATTTGATCATTAAAATAAACGATATGATCCAAGGTATGTCCAGCCACTTGCCATACTTTAAAGGTTAACCTGTCATCAAAAAAACTCACCTCAGCATCTTCATCTACTAAATTGACTTGATCAAACAGAGGTTGCTTAGCAAACACTTTAATATTAGGGTTGTCTGATAATAAATCTTTCACACCACCAATATGGTCATGGTGATGATGAGTAATAATAATTGCTTCAATGACTAACTCTTGTGCCGCTAAAATTTCAAGAACAGGCGCTGCGTCTCCGGGATCGACCACAACACAGCGCTGGCTTTGACTATCTTTAATAAGCCAAATATAGTTATCATTAAATGCAGCAATAGTTAAAACACTAAACATAATTTTTCTCAACTTTAAAGTTTAGGAGTGGAGGCACATGAAAACAGCAAAAACATCACGTATCTTAACTCCAATTACGGACTGGTTACAGTTAAGTAACGGGCAACGTCTTCAGGCACAAACTCAAGACCTTGTTAAGGATGCCATCTCACATTGCTTTGGTTATCACTTATTAAAACTAGGGCATCTAAGTACGCAATTAAAAACCGATAATTGCCCTATTCGCCATCAAATAAATTGCGCAGAGGATGGAGAAGATATTGGTTTACAAAGCGATTTACAACATTTACCTTTTCAAAACGCCACCATCGACCTGTGCATTTTAGTGCACGAATTAGATTTTTCTAGCGATCCGCATCAATTATTAAGAGAAATCGATCGCATCTTAACACTCGATGGTACCTTGATAATCAGTGGTTATAACCCCTACAGCTTTTTTGGGTGTCGAACATTATTAACACCTAATGATCAACATACCGCGCGCCTCTTTTCACCTAATCGAGTTATCGATTGGTTACATGTTTTAGGGTTTGAAATAAAAGAAAAACAGTACTTTGATTGTTTATTAGCACAGCCCAAAGGTCCTATCATGAGTCATTTAGGAAACTTTGGACGTCGTTATTTACCTTTTTTCTATAGCGTTTATTTCATGGTTGCGAAAAAACAAACCACACCAATGACGCCGATCAAATTAGGGTTTGAATTTAAACGACGAATTATTAATAATCAACCCGTTACTACTAAACAATCTCACTCAAAAAACACCTAAACAGTTCTTTTGCGCGATTAACAATATTATTTGCAGTGAATACTATTCTACATAACCTTCATCTTTTTGAGTTGGTTTAGCCTCTGCGGCTTCTCGCGCTAAATCGTCACAGCGTTCATTTTCAGGATGTCCTGAATGCCCTTTTACCCAATGCCACCTTACCGTATGTTTTTCTTGAGCAGCATCTAACGCTTTCCATAAATCAACATTTTTCACTGGCGCTTTAGCTGCTGTTTTCCAGCCACGTTTTTTCCAATTATGTATCCATTGTGTAATGCCTTGACGAACATATTGGCTATCTGTTGTTACATCCACCTCACAAACTTCAGTCAAACTCTCTAACCCTTTCACACAGGCTAGCATCTCCATTCGATTATTAGTGGTTCTCGCATAACCTTCAGAGAGTTCGCGGCGGTGCTCATTAAAGACTAAAATAGCACCATAACCTCCCGGACCAGGGTTACCAAGACATGAGCCATCTGTATAAAGTTGGATTTTTTTCATTATTACCATCACATAAATTTGTTAGACTAGTAAGCTAACATTCAGCTTAAACACGCAGCAACTATAAATAGAGATGTCTATGAACACAAGTAAACTCACCCGCCAAGTTGTACTGGATACAGAAACCACAGGTATGAACAAAGATGGTCTCATTTATGTAGGGCATCGTATTATTGAAATTGGTTGTGTTGAGGTTATTAATCGTCGCTTAACCGGTCGCCACTACCACGTTTATATACAACCGGATATGTTAATTGATCCGGAAGCGATGGCCGTCCATGGAATTACCGATGAGTTTTTATATGATAAACCTCGCTTTGCGGAAATCGCAGATGGGTTCATTGATTTTATTAAAGGTGCAGACTTAGTTATCCATAATGCGCCCTTTGATGTTGGCTTTATGGATCAAGAATTCCGTTTTTTAAATAAAAAGACACAACCTACTGAAGAAATAGCCACAGTTACCGATACATTAGAGATGGCTAAAAAGATGTTTCCCGGTAAACGGAATAATCTTGATATTTTATGTGACCGTTATGGTATTGATAATAAGCACCGAGTATTACATGGCGCTTTATTAGATGCGGAAATATTAGCAGATGTTTATCTACTAATGTCAGGTGGTCAAAAAGACTTAAATTTAGCCAATAATGAGTCAGGTAAAAATGATACTGGTCGACGTTTACGTCAAAATTTATCACCTTTATCTATTATTCATGCGAACCAAGAAGAATTAAAAGCGCATGAATCACGTTTGGATTTAGTAGAAAAATCAGGGAGCTGCTTGTGGCGGTAATCAATAAAAGTTGGATTGTATTTACATTATTAATGCTGGCTGTTGTCAGCTCTTTTGCGCATACGATCTATGCGCCCAATGACATTCCACTACTTGATAACCGCTTTAGAATTGACCCTAATACTGAACAAGTAACAATTATCTTAAATCACCCTAAACGTGCGCAAAAGACAGTGTTAGTACAACCCGATGGCAGTAAATTATTTGCTCGCCGCCACCCTGAAGAAAGTGTTGCCTGGTTCCATAATAACAGCCAAGATATTATAACCATTCAAAATCCGATGCCCGGTCCATGGCAAGCTATTGCAATGCTAAATGGGAATAATAGAATTCAGCTATTAAACCCTATCTCATTAAAAATCAATAAATTGCCGCTTAAAGTTTACAATAGTGAATATCTGACATCCCATGTATCTTTGATTAAAGATGGGCAGATAATGACTAACAAAGATTATTTGAAATATGCAAAGTTAACAGTTTCTATTGTTAGCGATCTGAAAAAAGTAGTCTCATTATATAGAGACGATGGCCAATATTATGATTCATTCCCTTTTGACGGAGAGCTAACGACTGATTTTTTCATGGACTTAGATCCTGGTCGGTATTTGCTGAATATTAAGACTAAAAATAATATTTTTATTCGTAACGTGAACAAAGACATTGTTGTCTTTCCGCAACCATTAACCTATACAATACAACCAGCCGCAGAGAATGCGAGTAGCGCACAATTAACGTTAATTGCAGATGAGTCTGAAATAGTCCCTAGCTCAATTATCATCGATGCCATGATCAGTAGTGTTGATAATCCACAAACACAACAATCTATCGTAAACTTCTCAGACCAAAAAGAAGCAAGTAATACACTTGTCGTTGATTTGCCACTCGCTTACGGTAATTACACTTACGCTGGAAAAGTATTTGCAACCACGGTAGATGGTCGTGAAATTAACTTTAAACTGCCAGATCAAAGCTTTGAATTAATAGCGCCAGCACCTGAAATCCCAGAGGTAAGTTCACTATTACCGATCACTTCAGAGGCCACTGCAACTATTTCAGGAGCAGAAGCGACGGGCGAAGCAACAGAGCAACCATTCCAATACCTATGGATATTAATAGCCTCATTTGCGTTGTTAATTGTAATAGCAGTGCTCGCAGTGATGTTTTTTCTCAAAAGAAAACAAAAAAAGCTAGCTGCAGATAATGGATTATCATTAGATGAATTGATCATTGATGAACCTAAACCGACTAAAAAATAAAATAAATAAGCTAAAAAACAAACGCTATGAACATAAAATAAGCACTTAGACCAATTACCTTGTAAATATTATGTTTTTTTTGTTTTTCGTTATTGACTCAGTACCTGCAACTCCGTATTATCTGCGCCTCAACGGAGTTGCATATTATGTAACGTTGATTTTGCTGGAGTGGTAGTTCAGTTGGTTAGAATACCGGCCTGTCACGCCGGGGGTCGCGGGTTCGAGTCCCGTCCACTCCGCCAACAATTTTTTTATAAATTCAGTTTTATAAATTTAGAGTTGGCAATACTATCTAGCAAAATCTAAAGTTGAACTGATGATTATCACGTGGAGTGGTAGTTCAGTTGGTTAGAATACCGGCCTGTCACGCCGGGGGTCGCGGGTTCGAGTCCCGTCCACTCCGCCAACTCATTTGCTTGCAAATGTAATAGATAATTATCAAAAGCTTGAACTGTAATACTCCAGTGGAGTGGTAGTTCAGTTGGTTAGAATACCGGCCTGTCACGCCGGGGGTCGCGGGTTCGAGTCCCGTCCACTCCGCCAACAGTATTATATGAAAGCTAAATGGTTTATTTCACCAGTATTAATTTATAAAGAAATAACTGTAACACACTCGTGGAGTGGTAGTTCAGTTGGTTAGAATACCGGCCTGTCACGCCGGGGGTCGCGGGTTCGAGTCCCGTCCACTCCGCCAACAGTGTGTTTAATCGAGATCACAACGATTTAAAATAAAGTGGTAAAACTGTTATACACTCGGAAGAGTGGTAGTTCAGTTGGTTAGACTCTTGTCTAATATAAGCGGCCTGTCACGCCGGCGGTTAACACCGTAAAGAGACAAAACTGTTATACACTCGGAGGAGTGGTAGTTCAGTTGGTTAGAATACCGGCCTGTCACGCCGGGGGTCGCGGGTTCGAGTCC
>NZ_WTKU01000012.1 GCF_011378715.1 Psychromonas sp. SA13A
GCCTTCTCGTCAAGAGTTAGCTAACGCAATACGCGCCCTTAGTATGGATGCTGTCCAAAAAGCCAATTCAGGTCACCCAGGCGCACCAATGGGTATGGCTGATATTGCGCAGGTCTTATGGACTGACTTTTTAAAGCATAACCCGACTAACCCAAACTGGGCTGATCGCGACCGCTTTATTTTGTCTAACGGCCATGGTTCAATGCTTATCTATTCTCTATTGCATTTAACAGGTTACGACCTTTCAATTGAAGATCTTAAGAGCTTCCGCCAATTACATTCAAAAACACCGGGTCATCCGGAATATGGTTACGCACCAGGTGTCGAAACAACAACAGGCCCATTAGGCCAAGGTATTACTAATGCCGTTGGTATGGCGATTGCTGAACGCTCTTTAGCGGCTTCTTTTAACAAAGAAGGCCACGATATTGTTGACCACCATACTTACACTTTCCTAGGTGATGGTTGTTTAATGGAAGGTATTTCTCATGAAGCTTGTTCTTTAGCGGGAACCTTAGGCCTAGGTAAACTGATTGCATTCTGGGATGACAACGGTATTTCAATCGATGGTGACGTAGAAGGTTGGTTCACTGATGATACACCTAAGCGTTTTGAAGCTTACGGATGGCAAGTTATTTCTGTTGATGGGCATAACCCTGAAGAAATTAAAGCGGCTATCATCTCTGCAAAAGCAGAAACGACTAAACCAACGATGATTTGTTGTAAAACAATTATTGGTTTTGGCTCACCTGCTAAGCAAGGTACACACGATTGTCACGGTGCACCATTAGGTCACGATGAAATCGCTGCAACGCGTAAAGCATTAGGTTGGAACCACGGTCCATTTGAAATCCCTGCCGATATTTATGCAGGTTGGGATAACAAAACACAAGGCCAAGCCGCAGAGCAATCTTGGGATGAAAAATTCGCAGCCTACGCTGCGGCTTACCCTGAATTAGCAGCTGAATATAAACGTCGTGTTAATAACGAATTGCCTGCTGAATGGGAAGCTAAATCTTCTGCTTACATTGTTGATTTACAAGCTAACCAAGGCAATATTGCAACACGTAAAGCCTCACAAAACTGTATCGAAGCATTTGGTGCAATGTTACCAGAGCTATTAGGTGGTTCTGCTGATTTAGCGCCATCTAACTTAACCATGTGGTCTGGTACTAAAGCCATTACTGCTGATGACGCTACGGGTAACTACTTACATTACGGCGTACGTGAGTTTGCAATGGCTGCCATTATCAATGGTATTGCATTACATAAAGGTTTTGTTCCTTACGGCGCAACATTCTTAATGTTTATGGAATACGCACGTAACGCACTACGTATGTCTGCAATAATGAAGCAACGTTCTATTCAAGTGTTTACGCATGACTCAATTGGTCTAGGTGAAGATGGTCCAACACACCAACCTGTCGAGCAAATTGCAAGTTTACGTTTAACACCGAACATGAACACATGGCGTCCATGTGACAGCGTTGAATCTGCTGTTGCTTGGAAATTTGCGATTGAATCTGTTGATGCACCGTCATCACTTATCTTTAGCCGTCAAAACCTGAAACCACAAGCGCGTGATACACAGCAATTAGCGGATGTGGCAAAAGGTGGTTATGTATTGCTTGACTCTGAAACACCTGCTGAAATCATCTTAATTGCGACAGGCTCTGAGGTTGAGTTAGCAATGCAAGGTGCTGCAGAATTAACAGCTCAAGGTAAAGCGGTACGTGTTGTATCAATTCCTTGTACAGAGCAGTTTGAGCTTCAATCAGCTGAATATAAAGAGTCAGTACTACCAGCAGCGGTAACTAAACGTGTAGCAATTGAAGCAGGTATTGCTGATTACTGGTACAAATACGTTGGCTTAAACGGTGCAGTGATTGGTATGACCACATTTGGTGAGTCAGCGCCAGCGGATCAATTATTTGAAATATTTGGTTTCACTGTAGATAATGTCGTCAATACAGCAATTAACTTATAAATACAGTGTTTAGCTTATAAATTAAGTGGTTACATTGAAGTTTTATATCAAACACGACTAGCAAGTTCTTATATTAAGTTTTTATAATAAAAATATTATAACAAATAAAGGCAGTGTGACTGCCTTTTAAAAAAGGAAAAAAATTATGTCTGAAGTATTTCATTTAGGTTTAACAAAAGCGATGTTAGATGGTGCAACCTTAGCGATTGTCCCTGGTGACCCTGAGCGCGTTGCTCGTATTGCGGAATTAATGGAAAATGCAACATTTTTAGCAAGCCACCGTGAATACACTAGTTACTTAGCATACATCGACGGTAAAGCTGTTGTGGTTTGTTCAACTGGTATTGGTGGTCCTTCGACTTCAATTGCTGTGGAAGAGCTGGCACAGTTAGGTGTTCGTACTTTCTTACGTATCGGTACCACTGGAGCGATTCAACCACATGTAAATGTAGGCGATGTGATTGTGACTCAAGCTTCTGTACGTCTGGATGGTGCAAGTTTACATTTTGCTCCTATGGAATTCCCTGCGGTTGCAGATTTTCATGCTACAACGGCAATGGTCGCTGCATGTCGTGATCTTGATATTGAACCACATGTGGGTATCACTGCTTCAAGTGATACTTTTTACCCAGGTCAAGAGCGTTACGATACAGTGTCTGGTCGTGTTACTCGCCAGTTTAAAGGTTCAATGCAAGAGTGGCAGGACCTTGGTGTATTAAATTACGAGATGGAGTCATCTACCTTATTTACTATGTGTGCTTCTCAAGGTTGGGCTGCTGCTTGTGTTGCAGGCGTGATAGTTAACCGTACACAACAAGAGATCCCAGACGAAGCAACCATGAAAAAAACGGAATCACATGCGATTACTATTGTCGTTGCTGCTGCGAAAAAATTATTAAAATAACGATGCTGTAGGCTGTGATCTTTGTACTCAGCTATCGTTTAAAGTGACTCTTTAAGTACAACAAAGAGTCGCTTATATCTTCTGCCTGTTCATGTAGGCTGTGTAATTTTTTACCACCAGTAGCTTTGCTTTAGGTGGTTCATTTGCTTGATGTGCTTAAGCTGAATGAAATCAGACCCAATCACCTAAGAAAGTTTTATACGTCATTGATTGCACTTATTATCTGACTCTAGAGTTTGAAAGGTCGATAGTCCTTAGCGTTATGTTTATGCCATGGGTGCTGTTGTACGATTAATGACTGCTAATATCGAGTTAACTTATTGTCTGCTGTAAAATTGTATTAAATACATCACCAATGTAGAAAAAGAGAGAAATTTCATATGAAAAAAAACTATTTTAATGAATTAAAAACGCTATTAGATAATAGCTCTGCGCCATACTCAGGATTCAATGTTGCTTCTATTGTGGTGTGCAAAGATGGACGCGAATTCAAGGGGGTTAATGTTGAATCTGCTGCTTATCCAACGACTATCTGTGCTGAACGTAATGCCATTTTTACAGCCGTTGCTGAAGGTATTAATAAAGGCGACATTCAAGAAGTGCATATTGCTGCTCGTAATGCGGAAAAACTGTTGGTTACGGCGCATCCATGTGGCGCATGTCGACAGGTGATTGCTGAGCAGTCAATGAACGATTGTTTAGTCTATAGCTATGAATCAGAAGGTGAATACACACAAAATACGATTGCAGCATTATTACCTTTTGCTTTCTTAGGTGAAGAGCTTTAATCATTATTAGACTTTAACCTGCACGGTATTAAGTTTTAATAGCACGCTATTAAACTCTTTAATCTGTACAGTAATAAACAATAATTGTTACGTTCACTTTAGGAAATAAAGGCCAATGTCTTGGCCTTTATTTCTTTTGTTATCTCTTCACCTTTTAGTCTTTTTGCGGTAAATTTTCGTTAAGCACAATCGCTTCTTCTAGTAGTTCCTGTGCCGTATAGGGTTTATCCGCTAAAGCAAACTGCATCGCAGGACTTTTTCCTTTATTAGTTTCACAAAAATTAAATAATACGCGATGAATCTCTGAAAAGTTTGCCAGGGTATTAATACTATTTAACCCTTTATTCAAACTTCCTTTTAAATAAGCAAAATAACGATTCAAATATTCCGTATCCTTTAAGTCAAAAGGGGGGCTACTTTGCAAATTTTTAGTGATCGCGCTATATGCACCTGATTCAAAACTTGACCAACGATCTCCCCACCATCCCGCTTTTTTATTAATTAATGTTTCTTTGCTGTTAGCAAAAGGTAAATAATAATAGATTTCCGCTTTTTCAGTTTTAATCTCTGGATAGGCTGACATTAATGCCGCGGCACGAATACTACTTTCTAACTCGATATAATGTCTGTAATGCTCTGTTTTGTATATAAAGGCGCGTAGCATCGAAAAATGCACGTATGAGAGCCTTGCTGGGTTGATTAAACTACAGCGGTTGATCGGCTTTAATTCTCCAACCAATAATTTTTCGAAATGTTTACGCTGCATCGTTTGCTGGTAACGTTGATTAATTTCATTTTCAACATTACTAGAATACCCATCTTTAATGACAGTATTTTCAGTGCTGTGGTAAGTATCTTGTTTGGTTAGCTTTTGTTGTGTGATATTACTGGTTTGTAACAAAATATAGCCACTATCTGCCTCCGCAGTGAACAATGCATAAAAACCTCGCTTGTGGTCTAAATGTACAACCTTGCCTTCAGTCTGCAGTGCTATGTAGTCGCGCTGTACTACTCCTTGCTCTTTTAAACGGCTATAGTTGGTCAACAATAATGATAATTTTTCGAGGTAAAAGTAATAAAGGCGTGCCGATAAACCGGTTTGTTTGATCGCAGCACTTGTATCTAGCTTATCTATTACTGTTTGCAATACCTGTGTGATTGCATCAATATTCTTATGTTTACCTACGCTATACACCCGTTGGCAATTTTTACATTTCAAACGTTGCGTACCCGCTGCAGTGAAACCGTGTAACTGAGCTTCATTTTTTTCGTTAAAAAAGAAATATTGATAACAATGGGTACAGTGGCTAATTTTCCTAGCAAAATGGAATGCAAGCTTTTCTTTTAAAATATTTTCGATTATTTGGTTATTTACCCAGGGTGGGAGACTACCACAGGCCTTACATTCTACTGCAAGATACCCTAAGCGTTTACTTTTATAAATATAGTCATCGCTTTTATTTATGCCGAAATTTCTGCAACTAACTGTTTTACAACAATTAAAATCTTCTCTTATATTAAACATAATATTGGTCCCTTAAATCTACCATTAGCATAAACCACATATTTTGTTAACGCTAGTTAATGCTTTTCAGTCAATATCAAATCTATAGATCAAGATCTCATTTTAAAGTGCTTTGAATGCCTACTATTTACTCATTGAAGAATGACGAGGAACAGAGATGCAAGAAATACTATTAGCTTTATTTGCGGGGGTTGTTGTAGGGTTGATATTTGCCTTTTTGAAACTGCCGCTACCAGCTCCACCAGTACTTTCAGGCATTATCGGAATTTTTGGTGTTTATCTTGGTGGCATAGTTTATCAACAATTTATCATCCCATTATTGTCGTAAATAAATACTTAATATAAATAAAAAGTGAGACGCTTTCAACTAGGTTTCAGTTGCAAATAAAGAATCAAGTGAAAGGAATAAACATGCAAAATAAATTAGAGCAATTACGCCAAGTGACAACAGTTGTTGCAGATACAGGTGATATTGAAGCAATCAAACAGTACCAACCTGAAGATGCTACAACGAACCCATCTCTGATATTAAAAGCTGCGACTATTGAAGCCTATGCACCATTAATCGCAGATGCGATTGAATATGCTAAAAAGCAGGGTGATAACAAACAACAACAAGTAGAAGTTGCCTGTGACATGTTAGCGGTCAATATCGGTAAAGAAATTTTAAAAACAATTCCTGGTCGAATTTCTACCGAAGTGGATGCGCGTCTTTCTTACGATACTGAAGCAAGTTTAGCAAAGGCTCGTCAGTTGGTGAAAATGTATAATGATGCAGGAATAAGCAATGATCGTATTTTAATCAAGCTAGCGGCAACTTGGAATGGTATTCAAGCAGCTAAAATACTTGAAAAAGAAGGGATAAACTGTAACCTCACGCTGCTTTTTTCATTCGCTCAAGCACAGGCTTGCGCTGAAGCCGAGGTGTTTTTAATTTCACCTTTTGTTGGCCGTATTATGGATTGGTACAAAGCAAAGCAAGGTGTTGATTTTGAACCTAGTGAAGACCCTGGTGTGATCTCTGTAACGTCTATTTATAACTATTACAAAGAACATGGTTATAACACAGTGGTAATGGGTGCAAGTTTTAGAAATGTCGGTGAAATACTAGAGTTAGCAGGTTGTGACCGTTTAACGATTAGCCCGCAATTATTACAAGAATTACGTGATACTGATGGTGAAGTTGAAACAAAATTAATCGCGACTACGGAAGTTAAAGCAGCGCCAAGTGCATTAACAGAATCTGAGTTTTTATGGGCTCATCATCAAGATCCTATGGCGGTTGAAAAATTAGCCGAAGGTATTCGCAATTTTGCGATTGACCAGAATAAATTAGAAACCATGATTATGGATAAACTATAATCGAGGTGTAACAAATTAGGTTTGTTATCAATAGGTAACAAACCGCACAAATTCGAATTTTTCGGATTATACATGCCTGGGTTGGCCAGGATATCAGAGGGAGATGACTGTAGAGTTATTCTTCAGTCTAATTGACATAAATGAATGGAGTAAATATATGCACATAATTATGGGTCTAGTGGGAGTTATATCCCTTCTTTTAATTGCTTTTCTTTTTTCTAAGAATAAAAAATCAATTAATATTCGAACTGTGGGTGGGGCTTTTGCAATACAAGCAATCATTCCAGCTTTCGTTATTTTTACTCCGTGGGGTGCAACATTCCTACAGGGTATCTCTGGCGCAGTTCAAGGTGTTATCGATAGTGCTAATGCAGGGGTAAGTTTCCTATTTGGTGGTCTTGTATCAGGTAAGATGTTTGAGGTGTTTGGCGGTGGCGGTTTTGTCTTTGCCTTTAGAGTACTTCCTATCATTATCTTCTTTGCTTCATTCATGGCGGTTTTGTATTACCTAGGTGTAATGCAATTCATTATCAAAATCTTTGGTGGCGCGCTACAAAAATTACTAGGCACAAGTCGTACTGAGTCAATGTCAGCTGCTGCGAACGTTTTTGTTGGGCAAACTGAAGCACCATTAGTGGTTAAACCTTACATTAAACATATGACTCGTTCTGAATTGTTTGCAGTAATGTGTGGTGGTTTAGCGTCGGTTGCTGGTTCTGTATTGGTAGGTTATGCATCTTTAGGTGTTAGCCTTGAGTACTTAATCGCTGCATCATTCATGGCCGCTCCTGGTGGTCTGTTAATGGCTAAAATTTTAGAACCTGAAACAGAGAAACCTAAGGAACTTACTGCTGAAGAACTATTACTAGTTGAAGCTGAAGATGAAGATCAACCTGTTAACGTTATTGATGCTGCGGCTTCAGGTGCATCATCTGGTCTTAAACTTGCGCTAAATGTTGGTGCAATGTTAATCGCTTTCATCGCATTAATTGCATTAATTAATACTATGTTAGGTGCGTTTGGTGATGTTGTTGGTTTTGAGGCATTAACACTTGAACAAATTCTAGGTTACTTATTTGCTCCAATCGCTTTCTTAATTGGTGTGCCATGGTCTGAAGCTGTTGTTGCAGGTAGCTTATTAGGTCAGAAATTAGTAGTGAATGAGTTTGTTGCTTACATCGACTTTATAAATGTTAAAGAAGCATTGAGCGAACATACACAGGTAATTATTACTGTTGCGTTATGTGGTTTTGCTAACTTATCGTCAATGGCTATTTTATTAGGTGGTCTGGGTGTATTAGCTCCTTCACGTCGCCCTGATATCGCACGCTTAGGCTTAAAAGCGGTAATGGCTGGTACATTATCTAACTTAATGAGTGCAACTCTAGTAGGTATTTTCTTCGCACTAAGCGTTGCATAACCTACATATTTAAATAAGCACTGAGGTGCTCTTAATGAGCCCTCAGTTATTTAACCTTTAGGTAGTATCAATAAATACGATACAACTTAATGACCCAAAAAATGAAATCAAAGGATTTTTTAATGAGTGATTTACAACAAGCATCGCGACAAGCAATTCATTTGATGGATTTAACCACACTGAATGATGACGACACGGATCAAAAAGTGATTGCGTTATGCAAGCAAGCACAGAGTGCTGCAGGTAACACAGCTGCTGTTTGTATTTACCCTCGCTTTATTCCGATTGCACGTAAAACATTACAAGCACAAAACACTGGCGATATTAAAATCGCAACAGTCACAAATTTCCCACACGGTAATGACGATATTGACATTGCTGTCGCTGAAACTAAAGCTGCCGTAGCCTATGGCGCTGATGAAGTGGATTTAGTATTTCCATACCGAGCATTAATAGCGGGCAACGCTACGGTTGGAGAAAAAATGGTTAAAGCCTGCCGAGAAGTTTGCGGCGAGCAAGTCACTTTAAAAGTGATTATTGAAAGCGGTGAGTTAAAAACTGCCGAGTTAATTGAGCAAGCAAGTTCAATTTGTATTAATGCAGGCGCTGACTTTATTAAAACATCAACGGGTAAAGTACCAGTCAACGCAACATTAGAAGCAACAAGAGTAATGATTGAAGCAATTAAAAAGTCAGGCAAGGATATTGGCTTTAAAGCCGCAGGTGGTGTGAAAGATGCACAAACTGCAAATGATTACATGCAATTAGCCCGAGATATTATGGGTGACGATTGGGTGAACACAGAGCATTTCCGTTTTGGGGCTTCAAGCCTTTTAGGAAGCTTATTAGCGGAATTAAATTTAGCGACTAAACCCGCTGAAACTGGAGGTTACTAATGAAACGCACCATTATTCTATTACTTGATTCTTTAGGTATAGGCGCAAGTCACGATGCAGACCAATTTGAAGGTAGCTTAGCCGATGGCACTACTTTTAATGATGTGGGTGCAAATACATTTGGCAGTATCGCCAAACTTTGTGCAACAGGTCAAGCAGATATAAATCGTAAGGGGCCGTTAGTGGTACCTAACCTAACTAAATTAGGCCTAGCACATGCTTGCCGAGATAGTTCAGGTGAGTTCCCACTAGAACTCGACGAAACTGTTGTTCCTGTCTCTGCGTATGGTTACGCACAGGAAATCTCTACGGGTAAAGATACACCAAGTGGCCACTGGGAAATTACTGGCGCACCTGTTTTGTACGAATGGGGATACTTTAAAAACAAGAAAAATAGTTTCCCGAAAGAATTATTAGATGCAATTGTTGAACGTTCTGGCATTTCTGGTTACCTAGGAAATTGCCATTCATCAGGTACGGTGATTTTAGATGAGTTAGGCGAAGAGCACATGAAAACCGGTAAGCCGATTTTCTATACATCAAGTGATAGTGTTTTTCAGATTGCCTGTCATGAAGAAACCTACGGTGTTGAGCGTTTGTATGAGCTATGTGAAATTGCACGTGAGCTATTAGAGCCTTACAACATTGGCCGAGTTATTGCGCGTCCATTTTTAGGCACCGCACCGGGCAATTTTGCGCGTACTGGTAATCGTCATGATTACTCGGTATTACCACCTTCTGAAACCTTGTTAGATCGCATGAAAAATGCCGGTGGAGAAGTGGTCAGTATTGGTAAGATTTCGGATATCTTTGCAACCCAAGGTATTACCCAAGCGATTAAAGCAACGGGTCTAGAAGCATTATTTGATACCACTTTACAATCGCTAAAAGACGCAGATAAAGAAACCATTATATTTACAAATTTTGTAAATTTTGATGCGGATTTTGGTCATCGTCGTGATGTGGCAGGTTATGCCGCAGCGCTTGAGTATTTTGATACTCGTTTACCAGAAATGCTTGAGTTGATGGATGACGACGACCTATTGGTGTTATCAGCAGACCATGGTTGTGACCCAACTTGGCCTGGTTCTGACCACACTCGTGAACATATTCCGGTCATTTTCTACGGTAAAAATGTACCTGCAGGCCCAGTCGGTTTGCGTGACACCTTTGCTGATATCGGACAAACAATCGCGGAATATCATCAATTACCAGATCTTGAATACGGTAAAAGTATTTTTAAATAATTATTGGAGAATTAACATGGCAACACCACATATTAACGCAGTCGACGGCGCATTTGCAGAAACAGTATTAATGCCAGGCGACCCTTTACGAGCTAAATACATTGCAGAGACCTTTTTAGAAGACGTTGTGCAAGTGACGGATGTTCGTAATATGCTTGGTTTTACTGGTACTTACAAAGGTAAACGCATTTCAGTTATGGGCAGCGGTATGGGTATCCCATCATGTTCAATTTATGCTACTGAATTGATCAAGGATTATGGCGTTAAAAGCATTATCCGTGTAGGTAGTTGTGGCGCAGTAAGCAAAGACATTAAAGTCCGTGATGTGATCATTGGTATGGGTGCATCAACAGATTCAAAAGCAAACCGTATCCGTTTTGCTAATCATGATTTTGCTGCTATTGCAGATTACAGCCTATTAGAAAAAGCTGTGAACTCAGCAAAAGCGCACGGTATTAAAGCGCAAGTGGGTAATATTTTCTCTGCTGATACTTTCTATACACCTGAGCCTGAAGTGTTCGATACGTTAGAAAAATACAATATTTTAGGCGTAGAAATGGAAGCGGCTGGTCTATACGGCGTGGCAGCTGAATACGGTGCAAAAGCACTATGTATTTTAACCGTATCGGATCATATCCGTACTGGCGAAAAACTGTCTTCAGATGATCGTCAAACAAGCTTTAATGAAATGTTGTTAATAGCGCTTGATTCTGTGGTTGCAGAATAAAAAAGTACATCTAAAAATTCCTGCCATTTAATGCTTATGGTCCTCCCTAAGCGGCAGGAATTTTAGCCATCATCCAATGTGACGTTATGGATGATAGTCATAAAAAATAGCCTATTTTTGGACGTGAATTATCATGTCTAGGGTTTGTTTTACTTAATAAAAGGAACTTTACAATGAAAAAAACAATACTTGCTCTTAGCTTAGCAGCAGCAATGCCAACGTTTGCAGCCGATTATACCGATGGCGATACGCATAAAAACGATTATAACTGGATGCAAGGCAATTTAATGTATGCCGTTAATGAACTTCCAGGTGAATCAGACCATGACTACCTTGAGCTTGAGTTTGGTGGTCGTTCTGGAATCTTAGATTACTATGGTTATGCTGATGTATTCAACTTAACTAATAGTGACTCTTCAGATAAAGATGGGCAGGATAAAATCTTTATTAAATTTGCACCTCGTATTTCACTTGATGGTTTAACAGGTACAGATTTATCGTTTGGTCCTGTTAAAGAATTATACTTTGCAACCTTGTTTAACTGGGGTGGTGGTAACGAAGATTCTACAGTGAACAACTCTTTTTGGGGCCTTGGTTCTGATATAATGGTGCCTTGGTTAGGTAAAGTTGGCTTCAATGTTTACGGTCTATATGACTTAAACAAGAAAGATTGGAATGGTTACCAAGTTTCTACTAACTGGTTTAAACCTTTTTACTTCTTTGAAAATGGTTCGTTCTTTTCTTACCAAGGTTATATTGATTACCAAGTTGATTTGAAAAGTGAATATTCTTCATCAAGCAATGGTGGTGTAATGTTTAATGGTATTTACTGGCACTCAGATAACTTTGCATTGGGATATGGCCTTAAAGCGTTTAAAGACGTTTATGGAATCGAAGATTCTAGCGGCTTTAAATCAACTGGATTCGGTCATTACTTTGCTGCTACTTACAAGTTCTAAGCATCGCTTTTTTGACTGCATCTAAATAACATGTAGCCAATCTAAATAATTGCAGGATAGTCTTTTATCCTGCAATTCATTTCACAAAACCCCGATATTAACCTCTGAATTATTTGTAAATAGACTTAAACCTATTTTCAAATCATTTAGCTATTCACACTCAAATCATTTAATTATTCACTTCTTGATGCCTGTTTCATTAACTAATTGAACGAATATCAAGCAGAGGACATAAATTTAAGGCTGAAATTGTTATTAGCCAAAATAATCAAAAGTGCGGTTATTTGTTGTTAAGCTTAGGTTCAAATAATAAGTGCATAAAAATGAAGAGCTAAGGGGTAAATAGAAATTTATACTCGCTTTTAACGACAACGGGCATAAAAATTACAATAGTGCGTTATTATTCGAAATATGTTCTGCCTGTGCTAATTACATCCTGCCAACACATTATGTTAATAGGGTTTAAGTTTAGTTTGAAAAGTGACATTTAGTCGGATTTTATGATGACAAAAAATAACCACATTCTTTATACTACATTTACTAAACCACTTTAATTTGTAACCTCGGAAATTGCATTTTAAGGTGGTTTAATTTTTTATCATGGTTTCAAATACAGAGGAATGAATATGATCACTAAAAACTTACCGCTTACTGATATACATCGCCATTTAGATGGCAACATTCGTATTGAAACCATTTTAGAATTAGGCCAAAAATTTAATCTTGCTTTACCTGCAACAACAATTGATACATTGCGTCCCTTTGTGCAAGTCATTGAAGCTGAGCCTAACTTAGTTGCTTTCTTATCAAAACTAGATTGGGGCGTGGCAGTGCTGGGCGATTTAGAAGCTTGTTATCAAGTGGCCTATGAAAATGTCGAAGATGCTAAAAATGCGCAGATTGATTACACTGAATTGCGTTTTTCACCTTATTACATGGCGTTAAAACACAATTTACCGGTACAAGGTGTGGTTGAAGCTGTCGTTGCTGGTGTTGCTGCAGGTAGTCGAGACTTCAATGTAAAAACTAATTTAATTGGTATTATGAGCCGTTCATATGGTACTGAAGCATGTCAAATAGAACTAGACGGCTTACTTAGCCAGAAAGATAAGTTGGTTGCAGTAGACCTTGCTGGTGATGAATTAGGTAAACCAGGTGACCTGTTTGTTAATCACTTTAAGCAGGTGAGGGATGCAGGTTTACGCGTCACTGTGCATGCTGGAGAAGCTGCTGGTGCAGAAAGCATGTGGCAGGCGATTAAAGAGTTAGGTGCGGAACGTATTGGGCATGGCGTTAAAGCTATCGAAGATATGAAGTTAATGGATTATCTTGCAGCGAATAAGATTGGTATCGAGTCTTGTATTACTTCTAACTTACAAACCAGTACTATTGCCGATATTACTAATCATCCTATTAAAACTTTTTTAAATCACGGTGTAATGGCGTCATTAAACACTGATGATCCTGCAGTTGAAGGTATCGAATTACCTTATGAATACGAAGTAGCGGCAATACAAGCAGGGCTGTCATTAGCACAAATTAAACAAGCGCAAATTAATGGTTTAGAAATGTCATTTTTATCAGCACAAGAAAAACAAGCTTTACGTGATATTGCTGCAAAACGCTAATTTATTGAGATACTTCTATTCTTTTTAGTTGAAGTTAGAATATAAAAAATATAAACAGACATAAAAAAGGGCTAATTAATTAGCCCTTTTTTGGTTCTGTAAAATACTAAGGTATATGACGACTGTTGATTGTTTCGTTTAAACCAGAAACATCAACAGCCCTAAGTAGATTAGTGTGAAAGTATTTGATCTAAGAATAGCTTAAGTCGGTCAGATTGTGGGTTATCAAAGAACTGATGCGGTTCATTCTCTTCAATTACTTGTCCAGCATCCATAAAGATGACGCGATCTGCTACTTTCTTCGCAAAGCCCATTTCATGGGTTACACAAATCATCGTGATACCTTCGTCAGCTAACTCCACCATTACGTCTAATACTTCCGATACCATTTCTGGATCCAGTGCTGATGTTGGTTCATCAAATAACATTATCTCAGGGTTAATACATAGACAACGTGCAATCGCTACACGTTGTTGTTGTCCACCTGATAACTGGTTAGGGTACTTATGTGCTTGATCCGCAATTTTCACACGCTCAAGGTAATACATCGCTGTTTCGATGGCTTCTTTACGAGGCTTTTTGTGTACCCAAGTAGGCGCAATCAATAAGTTCTCTAACACTGAAAGGTGTGGAAATAAATTAAAGTGTTGGAACACCATGCCCACTTGTGCGCGAATGTGACGTACGATCTTCACATCATCAATCAGCTCTGTTCCATTAATATGAATTTGGCCTTGTTGAAATTTCTCAAGGTGATTCAAACAACGGATAGTGGTTGATTTACCTGAGCCCGATGGGCCACAGATAACGACTTTCTCGCCTTTTTTAATATTTAGATTTACATCTTTTAGTACATGGAAATCACCATACCACTTGTTGACGTCCTTCATTGTTATCATAAATTCTTGGTCTGACATGACGTTTCCTTTTAATGCTCGGTGTTAAATTTGCGTTCAATCGATTTTGAATATTGTGACATAGTAAAACAGCATACCCAGTAAATAAGGGTTACAAAAACATAGCCTTCTACTTCGTAGCCTAGCCAATTAGTATCACTGTTAGTCAGTGTTACCATGGCAAGAATGTCGAACAAACCGATGATTAAAACAAGGGTAGTATCTTTAAATAACGAGATAAACGAACCCACTAGATTAGGAATAGATATTTTTAAAGCCTGCGGAAGAATGATTAAAATCATCCCCTGCCAGTAGCTAAGACCCAGTGCTTCACTTGCTTCGTATTGACCTTTTGGTATCGCCTGTAAACCACCACGTACCACTTCTGCAATATAAGCCGCTTGGAATAGCGTGATCCCTATTAAAGCGCGCAGTAACTTATCAAACTCAATACCATCATGAAAAAATAACGGTAATACCACTGAAGCCATGAATAGAATAGTAATTAGCGGCACACCACGTACAAATTCAATAAAACCAATACATAAGGTTCTTAGAATTGGCATATCAGATTGACGACCTAGGGCTAATACAATACCAATAGGGAACGAAGCGATAATACCAACGGCTGCAACTAAAATGGTTAGCATTAAACCGCCCCATTTTTCTGTTTCAACAGTTTCTAGACCAAACCAGCCACCACTAATTAAAATGAAACAAACAAAAGGGAATAGAAGCATTATCACAATTTTAGTTTTGTTATTTTTTAATACTTTTAATGCCATTAGGAATGCAACACATAGCACTGCAACTAGGTTAGGGCGCCAATGTAAATGTTCAGGATAAAAACCATAAATAAACTGATCGAACTTCTCTATGATAAATATCCATCGTGCGCCTGAATTAACCACTTCATCCTGTGTTCCGCTCCAAGTTGCATCAAATATCATCCAATTTAATAGCGACGGAATGGTGAGGTAAATAAGATACAGACCAACCAAACTTAATAAGCTATTTCTTACGTCCGAGAATAGATTTGTTTTTAACCAAAAAATAATGCCTTTACTTCCCGAAGGGGCAGGCTTGGCTTCTTTCATTGTATAAGTTGCCATTTTAACGTCCTTTTATAGCCATTTTGGCGTTAACCCAGTTCAATAACAGTGAGATAACAATACTGATAGTGAGGTAAACAGCCATGGTCATGAGTATTATTTCAATTGCTTGACCGACTTGGTTTAATGTTGTTCCAGAGAATAATGTGACCAGTTCAGGATAACCAATCGCGGTTGCCAAGGATGAGTTTTTAGTTAAGTTTAAAAATTGATTAATCACAGGTGGAATGATCACGCGTAATGCCTGTGGTAAAACAACCTTTGATAAAATAACATGATCTTTTAAACCCAATGCTTTAGCCGCTTCTTTTTGTCCTTTAGGCACGGCTTCAATGCCGGCACGAACTGCTTCTGCGATATAAGTTGCTGTGTAGATGCTTAGTGCAAATAAAAGCGCTAATAACTCAGGAATAATGGCTAGGCCACCTCTAAAGTTAAATCCTTTTAATTCAGGATAAACAGCTGAAATAGGCTGTCCTACAATAAAGTAAACTAATGTTGGCGCTAGGATTAAAATAGCAAGAGAGACTTTAATAAGTGGGAATTCTTCACCTGTTTTATCGTGGCGTTTTCTTGACCATCGAGTCAGATAGAAAACCGCTGCGACAGCAATGATAAACGAGATTAAAATCGCGCTACTACCACTTTCAAAAATAGGTTCTGGTATTAATAAACCACGATTATTTAAGAACACACTGTCTAAGTAATTCATACTTTGACGTGGGCTAGGTAATGCCGCTAGTACAACGTTATACCAAAATAGAATTTGTAATAGAATAGGAATATTACGGAATGTTTCTATATAGATAAGTGATAGTTTAGAAATCAAAAAATTGTTTGATAAACGTCCAATACCAACTAATAACCCCAGAATAGAAGCGAAAATAATGCCTAAAATAGAGACTAATAAAGTATTTAATAAACCGACAATAAATACATCAAAGTAAGTCGATGTACCATCATCGTAATTGGTAAGAGTTTGGCTGATCCCGAAACCAGCGGTGTTATCTAAGAAAGAGAATCCAGTTGTTATGCCACGCTTTTCAATATTATCGAACATATTATTAGCAAAATAAAATGCACAAAAAATGACGGCGATTAAGGCAATAATTTGGAAGAAAACTGCACGGTGTTGGGGGTTGTTTAAGAAACCTTTACCGTCTATTGGGAGTTGTTTGTTGTTCATAATGTGCCTTTTAATCAGCTAGGGAAAAGGGGGAGGTAAACTCCCCCTAAGAGACTGTTTAAAATTAACGAATTGGCATTGCGTACATTAGACCGCCTTGGTTCCATAGTTTGTTTAAACCACGGTCAATATTTAGCGGAGAATCTTTACCTACATTTTTATCAAACATTTCGCTGTAGTTACCTACTTGTTTAACAATTTGGTAAGCCCAGTCAGATTTAAGACCTAGGTTTTCACCAGCGTTACCTGTAGTACCTAATAAACGTTTGATACTTGGGTTTTCTGATTTCATCATTGCTTCTGCATTACTAGAAGTAACACCTAGTTCTTCAGCTTCAAGTGCTGCAAATAAGCTCCAACGTACTACGTTGAACCAATTATCATCACCTTGACGAACAACAGGACCCAATGGTTCTTTAGAAATGATTTCAGGTAATACCATTACTGTGTTTGGATCATCCATTTTTAATTTCAAACCGTATAACTGAGATGCATCTGATGTTACTGCATCACAACGACCTTTTTTGAAACCATCAATAGTTTGACCTGATGTATCATAAGTTACGGCTTTGTATTCCATGCCATTAGACTTAAAGTAATCAGTTAGATTAAGTTCAGAAGTAGTACCTGCTTGAATACAGAACGTTGCACCATCTAGCTCTTTAGCCGATGTTACACCTAGTTTTTTACTGATTAAGAAACCTTGACCATCATAATAGTTAACACCAGCAAAGTTTAAACCTAGTGATGTATCACGAGTCGCTGTCCAAGTAGATGAACGTGCTAACAGATCAATTTCACCACTTTGTAGTGCTGTAAAACGCTCTTTTGCTGTCAGTGGGATATATTTAACTTTACTTGCATCACCTAATACTGCACTAGCAACAGAGCGACACATGTCAACATCGATACCTTTCCATACACCTTTAGAATCTGCTGCTGAGAAACCTGGGATACCTGTCGATACACCACAGTTTAAAACATCTTTTTCCATTACATCTTGTAATGTGTCAGCGTGAGATAGAGAAGGGATTGCTGCAGTAAGACCAACCAATAATGCTAATTTTGTCACTTTCATTGTATTTTCCTTGTGGCTTAAAATTATAGTCAAATCAACTATGAATATATGGGGACGCATTAAAAACGATATTCATATAAAGTAATTACAGCAACTTACATGCCACTTTATGATGAATGCTCATTAATAATACGAAAAAGGAGTAATTAAAACGCCATCCCGTATATTGAACAGTTGCATCATATGCGAGGGTTCTACCTCATTAGGGTTTGTCTATCTATTTATTTGATTTAGGTCATGTTTCGGTTTGTTTTTTAACGAAAAATGAGTTTTAAACGTCATTTATGAGCAAATTAAAAAAGAACAATCTGCTCATTTTTGACTGAAGTTAAGGGTTGAGGGTGTTAATTGAGTGGCTGTTATGTATTTTTGCTGTTTTTTGGTGCATTTTTATTAACTTTATTAGTTGTTTTGCATCCCATTGGTGCGTTTTACCTGAACAAGCTAGCTCAAGTTGTTGCAAATTACTTTGAAGTTGTTGTTTTTGATCATCCGGCAATGGGCTAAATACCGTAATTTGTTGTAATTGCGTAATATCAGCATGTTGTGACTGAAAATAGCGTAATAAATAGGTATAAACCTGTTGCGGCGTTGATTGCTCACAAGCTTGTAATAATTGTTGGTAGGGTGTTGCTGTTTTATTGTTATTACTTGGGCTAACCACTGCTTTTAATTGTTTATTAGTTTTTACAAAGTATAAATAGATACAAAGTGAAATAACTAGAATTAAAAGTATTAGTGCACTGATTTGCCAGAAAAATAAACGTTTTGTTAATTGTTCATTTTCAGCCGCATATTCATTGAGCTTGTTTTGTGCATCGTTGTTGGCTAATTGTGAAGCAGCCGAGAGGGCACCCTGAGTGCTTGCATCATTATTTACAACGTTACTGGCAATATTACTTGCGCTGTTACTGGCATTGCCCTGATGACCATTATTGGTGTTTGGTAATGCAGCTTTGATAGTTAATGTTTGCGCGGGTAGTGTTGCAAACTCTTGTTGTTCAGTTTTACTATTCCACCAAGGAATTTTTATTTCAGGTAAAACTAGCTCACCACTTTTATCAGCAATAATCGCATGGGTAATAGTTCGTTGGCTATATAACACGCCATTTAACGTCCCTTGCTTTAAATCATCTTGATCAGGGTAGTAACGTAAGGAGCTGTCATAATTAAGTTTAATTTCAGGCATTTTGTCGACGCTAATTGATGCAACACGTAAACTAATGCTGCGTGTGATAGGGTCGCCAACGGTATAAGAAGCTGCCTGTAAGTTATTATTTTCAACTAAATGTACATCTTCACTGATCAACCAATCGCCTTGATAATTAGCCGGCATCGGTTTTACAGTGATGGCAATGCTATTACCTCGTATATTAATAGGTTGTGAAATGATCCTATTTTGCCAATCGCTGACACTGACATTTTTACGAATTGAACCCACCAATAGTGGCGAAGTTATCTTCACATCACCGGCTTCTGTTGGCGTTATCTGATATTGATAAGTGAATACCTTATAGCGAAGTCCATTAAGTATCACTTGTGTTTGCTGGTTATCATTACTGATACGCTCTATATTTGCAGCTGCTAATGTTGGCGCTTGTACATCACCATCGACGATATTTTCAGAGACATAAATTTTGCTTTCTAAAATAATAGGTTGATCTAAATAAACTTGTGTTTTATCGACGCTGTTTTCAATAAAGATAGTGTCGCCCGATGTAGATTGTTGCTCTTCACCAGCTTCTTTAACTTGTATTGTTATTGGGTCGGTTAATAGATCACCGATTGCTAGAGCAGGAATGGTAAAATCACCTACTTTATTGGCCTGTAAGCGTAATACCCATGTGATTTTTCGATTAATATCACCATTAATAATTGAAGTGCTTTGACTTCGAGACGGGCCACTTACTTTAAAGTCATCAGTCAATGCACTGGTATCGAGTTGATATTCTGACCCCGTGTCATTAACTTCTATGGTTAAAATAAAAGTATCCCCCTGAAAAACCTGATTATTACTAACCGATGCCGTTGCTTGTGTCGCGGCAGAAGCAGAGGAGCTGATCGCAATTAAAAGTAGGATCACACTTAAACATTTATGTAAAAACGGCATTACCAGATTTCTCCGTTATTTTTTTGTAAAACAGGTTTATTAGCGGCTCTCTTTCTATATTCAAGCTGCATTTTATTGCGTAATAATAAAGAAGGATCATCGGGCATATTTTTTAACCAAATCGGTAATTCTTCATACTCTTTATTAACGTCTTCTTCATTTGTTGATGATAATGCATTGGCTTCCTGCTCAGCGGCTTGATCCTGCGGTGACTGTGCCGCTGCATTCATTTCCGCTTGTTGCTGAGCCAGTTGCTCTTGTTGCTCATCTTGCTGGTCTTGTTGGTTCTGCTGCTCAGATGATTGTTGTTCATCTTGCTGGCTTTGACCTTGCTGGTCTTGTTGGTTCTGCTGCTTAGATGATTGTTGTTCATCTTGCTGGCTTTGACCTTGCTGGTCTTGTTGGTTCTGCTGCTCAGATGATTGTTGTTCATCTTGCTGGCTTTGACCTTGCTGGTCTTGTTGGTTCTGCTGCTCAGATGATTGTTGTTCATCTTGTTGGCTTTGACCTTGTTGGTCTTGTTGATTCTGTTGCTCAGATGATTGTTGTTCATCTTGTTGGCTTTGACTTTGTTGATCCTGCTGCTCAGATGATTGTTGTTTATCTTGCTGGCTTTGACCTTGCTGATCCTGTTGCTGTTTTTTCTCTTGCTCTTGCTGCTCAAGTAATTTTTCAACCGCTTCTTTATTAGCTTTAGCTTGTGCAAAGTCTGGCTGGAGTGCTAATCCCTGCTGATAACTTTCTAATGCTTGTTGATACTTTTTTTGCATCGCTTGTGCATTACCGAGGTTATAAAGCGTGGTTGCATTTTTGGGATTTGCTGTTGTTTGTTCTGAATAAATCGCTTCAGCTTGTTTGTATTGTTTATCTTTGAATAGTGCGGCGGCTTTCCAATCTGGGTTGTGAAAGTTGTCACTGGCTTGTGTATAGTCGCCATCTTGCAAAGCCTGATAGGCATTCTGCTCACTATTTTTCCATATTGACGCTTCTACTTTCGGTGTTGTTAATGGCAAAGTGAGCGCTAATAATGCAACATAAAAAGTACCTTTCCTAAATAACAATAAAAACAGGGGTAAAAGTAATAAACTTAACCAATAACCATCATCAATCAATTGTTTACTGGCCATGTTTTTAGCATTTTTCTGGTTCTCTTTTACTGTATTATTAGTGTCATAATGATTCGCTAGTAAAGGAATTTCTTGTCCCTTAGCATCGAAAGTTAAATACAAACCATCACTCATATTAGCGATCGGATAAAGCTTATTTGCTTCTAGTTTTGGTATAACGATATTACCCGCATCATCTTTTAATAAGCTGCCATTAGGTAACGTGATCGCAGCCCCCGCAGGTGTAGCCATTGCTAATACTGATACCATCCATTTTGTACCTGTAATGAGATCCTTCATTTTATTCAAACTTTGTTGATCAAACCCGTCACTAATAAAGACAATTTGTCCCTGTTGATACCCAGCATTTTCGAGTAATGAAATCGCTTTTTGTAGCGCTAGGTCAGGTCGAGAACCTTTCACTGGCATTAACTCCGGTGAAAGGTGCGGAATATGATTAATAATGGCATTACTGTCTATGGTGAGAGGGGTGATAGTAAAGGCATCTCCGGCATAGGCAATCAGCCCTTTTTCACCTTCCGACCATTGTTTTAATAGTTCGATTGCTTTGTATTTGGCGCGGCTTAATCGGTTAGGTTTAATATCCGTTGCATACATCGAATAAGATAAATCGAGTGCAATAACTTGTGCTTTTTGTATTTCATAAACAGGTAATTCAACACTACGCAGGCTCGGCCCTGATAATGCAATACAGGCAATGGCAGATAATATAGTGATAACTAGGCGATTATTTTTGCTGGTTTCAGGCAAGGTAACCAAATGTTCACTTAAATGATTGGCAATAATACCGGTTTGTTTATGTTGACTACGCTGATAACGCCATAAACTATAGACGGCGATAATGATTAACCCAATTAGCCAATAAGGACGAATAAAGCTTAATGGGCCAAAAGTGCTGGCTAAGGTGTCATTAAAGTTCATCTTCACCTCTTAGTTTTAATGAAATAATTACCATTGATAAAATCAATATTGCCAACGATAAAGGCCAAAAAAACAAGTTTTTCTCTGGTCTAAACTCTAAAAACTCACTATCTACGGGTTGTAATTGGTTAATCGTATCGTAAATTTTTTGTAAGTCTTCCTGGTTTCTGGCTCTAAAGTATTGCCCATTAGTTAATGTTGCAATCTTAGTTAATGTTTTTTCATCTAAGTCCGCAGAAGGGTTAACACGTTGGTTGCCAAAGAAACCTCGCTTAATCATTTCATCGGCACCAATACCAATGGTATATATTTTAATATTATTTTTAGCGGCTTGTTGCGCTGCGGCAATCGGTTTAATTTTACCCGCTGTATTTGCGCCATCGGTCAGTAATATTAAAACACGTTGTTCATTTTTATTTTCTACAAAGCGTTTAATGGCCATTGCGATCGACTCTCCGATCGCGGTACGGTTCCCTACTAGGCCGATTTGTGTTTCATCTACCATGGTGGAAACAGTCTCCACATCAAAGGTTAACGGAGTCTGTAAATAAGCATGGTCGGCAAACAAAATAAGCCCTAAGCGATCACCTTGTCGTGTTTTAACAAAGTCTTTAACGATTGATTTTACTAAGGTTAAACGATTTACCGTTTTACCATTTAATGGCATATCCACTTCATCCATACTGCCTGATAAATCCAAAGATAAAATCATATCGCGGCTTTGTTGTTGAATGCGAATAGGTTGATCGTACCAAATAGGTTTAGCGATGGTGGCAAGTAATAAAAGCCATAACAACCAAGGAATAATAAAACTGATCAGAGGATTTCTTTTAGTCGTTTTTTGTTGCTGTAAACCATCAGCAAGCGGGATCCATACCTGTGTGTAAGATTGTTTTTTAGGGCTTAGAAAATAACGGACTAATAAAGGCATTGGTAATAATAGAAAAATCCACCAGTATACAAATTCAAACATCTTTTTTACCTGCTAACTGCTTATTTTTTAAAGCTAACGTTTGACGTGCTTTAAACTGTGTTGGAAATGCTTGTATCCATTTTTTGGCAGAGAGAAAATCCTTTTCAGTACAAGAGGAGTTATCTTGATATAAACGACGGCAAAACTCATCCTGATTATTGAACAGAGTAACACCTTGTTGCGTATGGTGTGCTTGTAAAAAGTTAAACCATGCTTGTCCAGTAATCGATGCGACTTGTTCACGAGGGTAATAATGTAAACATAAGCCTTTTAATAATTGGTTTAATTGTGCAAAGCTAGCATTATCTTTTTGTAATTGCTGCAATGATGCCAAGGCTTGTTTAACTATTCTTTTCTTTTTGATATAGCGTTTAACTAAAAAAAACGTTAACCAGCTAACGGCAATGACCGCAACCAAAATTAACCAATAAATAGGTGCTGGAGGCCAAGCAGACGGCACATCGACAGGCAATATTATTTGTTCAAATGGATTATTGGGCGTAGGCATTAAATTGCTCCAATAATGGCACTGCTGCACTGATATGGTAATGTGCAATACCATACTTAAGTAAATTATTTTCCATTAATTGCTGACGTTGACTAGCAGCTTCTTGGTAAGATTGTTGTTGTCGTTGATTACGTAAAAAACCACTGCCCTTGATTGAATTAATTTTTAAACCCGCTTGTAACGCTTGTTTGGGTAAGTGCGATTCAAGAGGGTCACTAATTTGCCAGACAGTGACCTGATTATGTCGCCGCATTAAATTAATAAGTTTATAACAGGCTGAATCTAATTGAGAAAAGTCACTGATTAAATGAACTTGGCTACCGGTTTGCACTAAATGAGATAGTCGTTTTAGCTGTAAAAAAAGTGATTGTTGCTGCGCTGTTTTAAACGCTATTTTTTTACATAACGTTTGGCTTTGATGTAAAAAGGCCATTAAGCCTTTATTACGTGATGTTGGTTTTAGCTCTGCAACCTGTTGTTGATTAAATACAATCCCACCCAAACGGTCATTTCTCTGTTTGGCTTGCCAACTTAATAGGGCGGCTAAATGGCAGGCTTGTACAGATTTGAACACTAATTGGCTGCCAAAGATCATACTATCGGAAACATCAACTAATAAAAAAACAGGGCGTTCTTTTTCTTCTTGAAATAATTTAGTGTGTGCTTTGCCTGTTCTTGCGGTTACCGCCCAATCAATGGCACGTACATCATCACCAGGTTGGTAATGACGTACTTCAGCAAACTCCATACCACGGCCTTTAATATTCGCTAAATAATTACCAGAGAGTTGGCGTGTTGCCGGTAAGCGTTTGGCATTAAGCGAAAGCTTACCGTGCTGTTTATAACTGAGCAATTCAGTTAATTGCACATCCACCCCTGTGGTATAAGGCGTATTAGTAAAAATAGCGGGCACGTTATTATCCATTATCCTGCAATAGCCACCTGATTAATGATTTCTTGAATAACTTGATTGGCGCTGACACCTTGTGCTTCGGCTTCATAACTTAAAATAAGACGATGGCGTAACACTGGATACAAGTTACTAATGATATCTTCTGGCATTACATAATCACGGTCATTTAACCAAGCGCGTGCTTTGGCGGTACGCATTAAAGCCAGTGTTGCACGCGGGCTAGCGCCATAGCTTATCCATTGTGCTAACTGCTCACCAAAACGAGCTGGCTGGCGCGTTGCAATAATTAAATCAATCAGATATTGCTCTAGGTGCGGAGCAATACTCACTTTCATGACCTCTTCACGCATGGCAAAAATTTGTTCATTTAATAGGGGAGTAACTTCCGCTACTTTCTCTTTCAAAATCTCTTTTTGGTTCAACTGTAGAATCGCGCGTTCGGTTTGTGCATCCGGATAATCCAGTTGAATATGCATAATAAAACGGTCTAATTGTGCTTCAGGTAAGGGGTAAGTGCCTTCCTGCTCAAGCGGATTCTGTGTTGCCATCACTAAAAATAGCTCCGGTAACGGATAGGTTGTTTTACCAACGGTTACCTGCCGTTCTGCCATTGCTTCAAGTAATGCAGATTGTACTTTAGCCGGTGCTCGATTAATTTCATCAGCTAAGATCAGGTTATGAAAAATCGGACCCTTTTCAAAAATAAATTGACCCGTTTCCTGACGAAAAATATCAGTACCTGTGACATCAGAAGGTAATAAGTCGGGGGTAAATTGAATACGGTGGAAGTCACCTTCAATACCATCAGATAATGCATTGATAGCACGTGTTTTTGCTAAACCAGGTGGGCTTTCAACTAAAATATGTCCATCGGCTAATAAGGCAATTAATAAGCTATCAACTAACTCGCTTTGCCCTAATATCATTTGATTTAAATAGTGACGTAATTGATTTAATTGTTGTTTTGCCATTGTAAATATCTTCATTAATTTATTTTGAGGAAAATATACTGCTTATAAAAGGCAAGTTCAAGACCCAAAAGTTCAATCGTTATAAACAATAAGTTACAATTATTTCTTTAAAGTACTTAAAAATATTGTAATAGATCAAAAGCTTTGCTGAAAAAAGACTTTTATTATTTTATTTAGGCTATATTGATTGTATTACTTTATCCATTCATTATTTAAGGGAACCACTATGAGTCAATTAGAATCGATCATTTGGCATGTACTAGGTTATATGGCTATGCCAACTATTTTTGTGGCTGGTTTTGTCGCTGTATTTATAGGTGCTGTTGCTATTTTAAAAATCTCAGGTGATACACCTGTCGAAGATTAATCAAAGCATGTTAATACTACCTATAAAGATAGCTATCAATTGTTTATAATGCTCAAGCTCCATTTTAATGTAATGGGGCTTTTTTTTGCTCAGGAGAAATAAGTTTATGCAGATATATATAATGCGCCACGGACAGGCAGAGATGATGGCTTATTCAGATGCTGAGCGTAATTTGACCGATATCGGTCGTTTAGAGTCTGAATTAATGGCTAAATATTTAGTGGAACAGGATGTGTCACTAGATGCCGTATTAGTCAGTCCCTATGTTAGAGCGCAGCAAACTTGGGAGTCTGTAAGCCCATTTTTTGAAGGTGTTACTAACATTCAAGTATTACCTTGTTTGACCCCTAGCGGCAGCGCCCGTAAAACGGTGGATGAGTTATTAGTAATGCAAGCACAAGGGGTGAAGTCAGTGATGATTATTTCTCACCTACCTTTAGTGGGTTATATTGTGGGTGAGCTAGCACCTGCAGCTGGCGTGCCTGCTTTTTCAACGTCAGCGGTTGGACACCTTTCTTTGAGTGATGAAGATGGTTTTGCCGAGTTATTAAGTTTGACAACGGTTCCTCAAATAAGCGATTAATATTGCTCAAACAAGAGTAATGAATAACAACTGTCTCAGCCCTAAAAGTGTGTTGCTGAGATGGTAAGTTATTATTATCGGTTATTCCAATCAATAGATTTGCTCAGTTTAAAATGCCCGAAATCCGAAATCCGAAATCCGAAATCTTAAAGCATTAAATCAATTGTCTAGCCATCTCTTTTGCGAGCAAGGCTGATTGTTTCATACCCCGCGTGTGAGCCATCACAATAGCCCCTTCAATTAATAAACCTATTTGATCCGCTTTGTGACTTTCTTGTTCTGCTAACTGTGCACCGATGACATCTACAATCGCTTGTTTATGTTTTGCCGCAAAAAGATTGATTGGATGATTAGGATCGGCATATTCCGCACTGACATTAATAAAGTTACAGCCAAAGAACGTTTCACTGTTAAACCAATCATTTAAATCATCAAAAATATCCAATAGTTTTTCACTATCTGCTTTATTCGTTGCCGCATTAGTTGATGCGTTATTCATGGTTTTTTGGTCCGTTAAGTCATGCTTTAACTGTGTTTTAGTATTGTTATCAATGGTCGCTTGAAGTCTTGTAATCACTTGTTCATGACGAAGTTGCAGCGCAGCTAAAATTAACGCCTCTTTACTGCGAAAATGTTTGTATAGGGTTGCTTTGGAAACCCCTGATTCCGCTAAAATCAAATCAATACCCGTTGCATGGTAGCCATATTGATTAAACAGAGTCAGCGCAGTTTCGATCAAATGTTGTTTTCTTGGTTGCATATTATCGATTGTCCTTTAGACCACCATTTTATTTTTAGTAAGTATAACCAATTTAAACTTGACGTAAACAGTTCTGTTCACCTATAGTGAGTGAACAGATTTGTTCACTCTAATTTATAAAACTAAAAGGGCTTCATTATGTGCACTACTTCATCATCAAATACAGCATCAAACACAACTACAAACAGCGATGTAACGGCTATTACTACTTTAGGTATTCACCATCTTGGTCTGAGCGTTACCAATATTAAAGAGGTGGCTAGTTTTTTCATTGAGCAATTAAATTTTAAACAGGTCGGTGAAAAACCTGACTACCCAGCTATTTTTATCTCTGATGGTACGGTGATGTTGACGTTATGGCAGATTAAAGATGTTGATAATAGAGTGGAGTTTGACCGTACAAAAAATGTAGGCCTACATCATTTTGCCTTGAAAGTTAGCACTATCGATCAGTTACAAGCCGTTTATCAAAACCTGACTAAACTCGATAATGTTGAGATTGAATTTGCACCAGAAGCCTTAGGTACTTCACCTTTTCAACACATGATGTGTTTGATCCCAGGTGGCATTAGACTTGAACTTATTAGTGAATAGTAAGTTAACAAAAAAATCTAATTATAAGTGAGTTAATCAAATGAATAAACTAGTGGTCAATAGCTGGCATCAAGGTGAATTATCGGTACAAAAACGTGCGGGTACAGCGCAAAAAATGGCAGAAATTGGCCCTAAATTTATTCGAGAATTTATGCCACAACAACATCGTGATTTTTTTCAATCTCTATCGATGATATATATCGGTTATAGTGATTCAAAGTCGGAAACTCGCGCCAGCCTATTATTTGGTGAACCCGGCTTTATAACTTCATCCAGTGAAACCACCTTGCAGATCAATACACAATATTCGCTTAATGATTTTAATAATAATCATCTTAATGTGGGTGATAGGATTGGGTTGTTGGGGATTGAGTTTATCAGTAAAAGGCGCAACCGACTCAACGTGATAATTACCGATATCAACCAAAAAAATATTCAAGTTAAGGTATTACAAAGCTACGGCAATTGTCCTAAATATATTCAACCTAAAATACTGGTAACGAATCCACATTATGATGCTCAATCAACTAGTTCGACCGTATCGTTAACGCAAAACATTCAAGAATTGATAATTAATGCAGATGCCTTTTTTATTGCCAGCCGCTTTGATGATGGACAGGCATTAAATAATCGAGGTGTTGATATTTCTCATCGAGGTGGTGTGGCTGGTTTCATTACTATTAATGAAAAAGGACAGTTATTAGTGCCTGATTACGTTGGTAATGGTTTTTTTAATACCTTAGGTAATTTGTTAGAAAATCCTATTGCGAGTTTATTATTTTGCGATTGGCAACAAGGTCATGCCTATCAAATAACGGTATCAAGTGAAATTTTGTGGTCAGAGCAAAGACTACAAAGTATTCAAGTGAATACGCAACAAAAAACAGCACGCACACTTTGTTTTACTCCAATTAAAATAGAAAAATTAACCGATAGCTTGGCGTATCGAGTTATTTAATCGTGATGTTTTATTACCTCCTATTTGGTTAAAATATTAATTCATTCATATTCCTGTCATAGAACCTGCATACCATTCGATCTGAAAAACAGCTTCATCTCAGCTGAAACGTATCTTTATGATATTAAAAAATATTTCACGTTTATTATTTCTGAAATTATTTTATTAATTTTTTCGTTGAAATATTATTCAATTAATTTAACATATGTGGATATTCGTATATGTGGATGTAGTTATGTTACCTAACCAATTTTTCAAAATGTTATCAGATGAAACACGTTTACGTTGTTTGATTTTAATTGCGCGTGAAGATCGCGTGAGTGTCGGTGAATTATGTATCGCGCTGGAACAAAGCCAGCCCAAAATTTCAAGGCATCTTGCTATTTTACGACAGTCAGGTGTGTTACTTGATCAACGTGAAGGGCAGTGGGTGTATTACAAAGTGAATTCAGAGTTGCCAGGATGGATGCGTAAAGTCATTAGTGGATTAACCGCATCCAATTGCTTGAAAGCAGAATATCAACAAGATATTGAAAAATTTCAACTTGCGAAACAAATAGCTAAAACAAGTTAGTCGCTAAAACAAATTAGTTACTAAAAAATAATTAAAAACTTAATCGGTAACGCCTGTGTTAACTGTCTTGAAAAACACCGAACTCAGGCTTGGTCTAAAACAATTAATGCTAACGAAAGCTTATTACTTGAATTCGAGAATGCTAATAAAAGCTTAATTTATAAAAGTGAGAAATGTAATGACAATTAAAGTAGGTATAAATGGATTCGGACGTATCGGTCGTTTAGCAATGCGTGCAGCATTTGATTGGCCTGAAGTAGAATTTGTACTAATCAATGATGTCGCAGGTGATGCCGCAACATTAGCTCATCTATTAGAGTTCGATTCAGTACAAGGGCGCTGGAAGCATGAGGTGGCTTGTACCAAAAATACCATGCAAGTTGCGGGTAAATCGATTGCGGTGACACAACAGGGTGAAATTGATGCTGTGGATTGGTCTGCTTGTGATGTTGTGATTGAGGCAACGGGTGTGAATCGAGATAAAGCATTATTAGATAAATACATTCAACAAGGTGTGAAGCGTGTGGTGGTATCTGCACCGGTTAAGCATCCTGACATCGCAAACATTGTTGTGGGTGTGAATGACCATGTTTTTGATCCGCAGTTACATAAAATTGTTACCGCTGCGTCATGTACTACTAACTGCTTGGCGCCAATCGTTAAAGTTATTCATGAAAAAATTGGTATCAGCAACGCCGCATTTACGACTATTCATGATTTAACTAACACTCAAACTATTCTTGATGCACCGCATAAAGATCTACGTCGTGCCCGTGCCTGTGGCATGAGTTTGATCCCAACCACAACTGGGTCAGCGAAAGCGATTGTAGAAATATTTCCAGAATTAAAAGATAAAATAAATGGTCACGCAGTACGTGTTCCCTTAGCTAATGCTTCATTAACCGATATCGTTTTTGAAGTAGCGCGCGATACTACGGTGGAAGAAGTCAATCAGTTATTAGCAGAAGCGGCTGACGGTGAACTAGCAGGTATCTTAGGGTTTGAAATGCGCCCGTTAGTTTCAATCGATTACCGAGGAGACCAACGCTCAACCATTGTTGATGGATTATCTACCATGTTGATTGGTAAGCGTATGTTAAAAATCTACGCTTGGTACGATAACGAAATGGGTTATGCAACGCGTACCGCTGAGTTAATGAAAAAAGTCGCTTTAGCTTAAACGACTTAAACGACTTAAACGACTTAATCGCAGGTAGCATTAGGAATAGTAGCAATGAAGTGGTTTTTAAAGCTTGATAAATCCTTAAGACAGTACCTTTTAGTAACGTTTAACTATTGGAACTTTACTGTCACTGACGGCGCACTGCGTATGTTAGTGGTGCTGTACTTTTATCAACTGGGTTACAGCCCATTAAATATTGCTTTATTGTTTTTATTTTATGAAATTTTTGGTGTGGTGACTAACCTTGTTGGCGGTTGGTTAGGTGCAAGAGTAGGTTTAAATCGCACCATGAATATCGGTTTAGGTATGCAAGTGTTTGCATTATTGCTACTGACCGTCCCCAGTGAATGGTTAACTATTCCTTGGGTGATGATGGCACAGGCTTTGTCGGGTATTGCCAAAGATCTGAATAAAATGAGTGCCAAAAGTTCCATCAAAACCCTCATTCCTAATAACCAACAAGGTAAACTTTATCATTGGGTTGCAGTATTAACTGGTTCCAAAAATGCTTTAAAAGGCGCGGGGTTTTTCATTGGTGGTTTACTGTTAACGCTGGTGGGATTCCAAGTTGCTTTGTTGATCATGGCAGGCGTTTTAAGCGTAGTATTTATAATGAGTTTATTGTTCCTAGAAGGGGACTTAGGCAAAGCAAAAACTAAACCTAAATTTAGCCAGATGTTCTCTAAATCTGGTCCCGTGAACATATTGTCAGCGGCGCGATTATTCTTGTTTGCTTCACGTGATGTCTGGTTTGTAGTAGCTCTGCCTATCTACTTAGCGAGTATCTTTGGTTGGTCACATTCAATAGTTGGTGGTTTCTTGGCTGCTTGGGTGATTGCCTACGGCATCGTGCAAGGATTTGCGCCTAAGATCACTGCGTTCTTTGCTAAAGAGGGCTCAGCGCCAGGCGGTAAACATGCCATGTTATGGTGTGCATTATTAGCAGTTGTGACAGGTGTATTAGCAGCAGGCATTCAACTTGAATGGCAAGTGCAGAAACTGATAATCGTGGGTTTATTAATCTTTGGTGCAATCTTCGCCATTAACTCATCTTTACATTCTTACTTAATCATCAGCTATGCCAAACAAGATGGCGTGTCATTAGATGTAGGTTTTTACTATATGGCAAATGCCATGGGGCGTTTAGTAGGAACCGTATTATCTGGGTGGGTTTACCAAGCCTACGGTTTTGCCGCCTGTTTATGGATAGCCTTTGCATTTCTGCTAATCACCTGTTTGATTTCATTAAAGCTGCCGGAGTCGAGTAAAGTGTAGTTAAGGAAATTTAAGTAAAGGATAAATTAACTCTTTGGAATAAGGGCTACGGATAACGTTTTTTCACATTTTATTTTAATATTAAACATATTTTTAGGTTTTAAATTACGTATTTGAGATTGTTGTTCACGTAAAAAAATATGTTGAGAATAATATAGAAATATTAGCGGAAAAGTATTTAAAGATGGTGCTGTAGAGAAAGCCATTGAATATTGGTATAAAAACTTAACAATACGACAAGAATGAAAGGGCAAATGACTGGTATCGTTTTGCATAAAGGCAAAAGTGCATAAACGATATCAACTTGTACTCCGATTAACTAAGTGTTAAGTGTCATTTTAAAGTTGGGAGAATACCATTACCGTTACTTATCAATTTAGAATTCGTTTTAATATTTCTAGTAAGGGGAATATTACAGGGGATGTGAAAAAGTATAGGTTTAAATTACCTAGCGGTGAAAATGCAGTCTTAGTCGCTATTGATGCCAAAACTATTTCAGAGTCCACTCGATTTTTTATCCTTTCTGGAGGTTTTTATAGTGAAAACGATGCTTTATTAGCCGGCACAACAATGAAAAATTCATTATTATGTTTTGCGGTTAAATGTCGTATAGGTATTGATTTGGGAAAAAACAAAGCAAGCTGCTTTTTAGGGGATAGCATTAGAGAGGCCCAATTTAGAGAAAGTGGAATTAGACTAGAGCCAGACGTACATGGGCTTAGTGTTTACTCAGAAGAGCACCCTATCTCTTATGTTTTTTCACCCAGAATGAATAGCATTAGAAATGCTAAAGACTGCTCTCTTTTTTCTAATGAAATTTGCTCTTTATTTAGCAGTGGTAAAAAAATTAGTAATAAAGTTCTTTTAGCAATGGAATTAGTTACAGCTTCATTTTTTGAAACGAGTTCGCGTTCTAAATTTTTAACTTTAGTACTTGCAGCTGAAGCTATTCTCGTCATTGATAGTAAGAATGAAAAAGTTAAAGCAGTAGTTAAAGAGCTTATTTCTGTGGTAAGAAGTACAGAGCTTAGTGAATCTGAACAAAATTCTATAGCAGGATCATTAAAATGGTTAAAAAAAGATTCTATATCTTTAAGTTTAAAAAAAATGGCTATTGAATACTTATCTGAAAAGCAATACAACGGGGTAGATTCACATATTTTTATTAAAGAATGTTATGACGCCAGAAGTAAATTAGTACATGAAGGGGGAGTGGATGAAAGCAAATATAATATTAGTAGATTGGCGTCAGCCATGGAAGTTTATATGTCTGATATGTTGTTAGCAATAATAGAGTAATTACTATTTGTCAAAAGAGGTTGTATGTTGGGCTACAAGTGCACAAATATTTAGTCGTGTACAGCATCTAACTTTGCGCAATATTTTAATTAACCTATTTATCCGTTGAATAGTTGAATTGGTTCCTATTAATAGTAGTTTTGGACACCCACAAACTTTGACCAATATTCAGGCAAATTATGTGAACATCACCGTCAATGGATGGTTTAAGCATTAATCAATTCAAGTTGATTTTCAGTATTAATATTTGTGGGCATGTTGCGTTATGTGCTGTTTTCTCAAGGAGGTTGGACTGACGTGGTATCTTTAATCATAATGGCTTCAATGATTACTTTGTTTTTTACGATCGTCGCGCTGTTCTTTAAATTGAAGTATGTATTAAGCCTTTATGTCATTGGTAATATATTGGTATTTTTTATATTAGATTGGGTTTTACATCCTCTACAAAGTAGCTATATGTTTATTTATAGCCAACTACCAGCATTAATTTTATCTGCAATTGGGATTTATATCAGTCATAAATTTCAACCCCATGTGATTAATAAAGTGAAGTGTATGCAGTTAAAGTTGTTCTGTGGTTCAAAGGAATAAATAACTGGGATCAGATTAAAATTAGATAGTTAAATCTCTAAACTTAGTTTTTGATAAGTGTGGGTCGGCTACGCTCATCATTTAGAATAGATATTTCCAGCTTTGTATTTCGCCCTAGCGGCGTGTTACTTTCTTTTACTTGCCCAAAATAAAGTAACCAAAGAACTTGACTGTACAGGCACCCAAGCCATCTTTTTGATCTTGTATTATTCAACGTCTTTTTAACGCACTACTCAAAACAGCACATCCATGTGCTGATTTGAGCTATACCTGACGTGCTGTTGAACATAGTACGTGAGTAGGAGATGTCCATATATGGAAACTAAGAATTCCAACTAATTAATGAGTAAAGTCGACGCTCATTGTGGCTACGTCCATTCCCCCGTTATGTTTTTCTGGCTCAATGAGTGCCTTTAGCAAGTTTAGGCATGGATGCCGTTGCTAGTTCAGCTCGATACAGGGATGTGGAGTATGAACGGTGCGTTAAGAAGGTAATCATTGAGTCAGATTAAAAAAACTATCGGGGCCAGTCTCTTTGCTTACTTTCTCTGCTGGCAGAGAGAAAGTAAAGTCGGCGACATGGCGAAATCAAAGTTAATAAATACCCAAGTGATAGGATGAGCAAAGACGAACGGTAAATGTGATCCCCATAGGTCACTCTATTTCACTACATAATAAAGTAATGCAATGATGAGTTGAATCTACCGGCTTAGACATAAGTGAAGCATGTTTTTTAAGTCCTCCAACTTAAAAGCCTGCGTTCTAGCACACCAACAAACCAATTTATAATCACGTCAAGAACAGATAAAATAAATACACGTCAAAAAATATTTATAAATCATTGGGTTACCGTGCTTTAGATACATGGGCGCCTATTCCATAACAGTCCAAAGCTTTGCCCCATGTGAATATAACCTCTATCCACATTATCAATAGCTGTATAGGTCGTACCAGGGTCGGAGTGAAAGAGACTAATGCGATTAAGGCATACTTTGAACCTTCATTGTCCTAGTTGTGGACATCAATTCCTTTATTAAGTATTCCGAATCAAGCTATCTTATCGCTGAATAGTTAAATTGCTAATCCTGATCAATCCAATATATCACTACTTCTTGCTTTCCCCATTGGTTTGCTTTTTCGACATCCTCTCCCATGTAGATATCAATTTTATTGGTCCAACGTTTATTCATTTTATCCAGTACTGTGTATTTTCCATCAAATCCTTCGATTCTTACTTCTTGTTGGTGAGTTAATCCCAATTTGATTAAGTCTCTTGATACTGCGATTGATTTCATTCCTGGTTTCAAGGTATCACCCCATGCCGCTAGGTTTGGAGTTGAATCAGTTTCACCAACACTTGACGTATAGGCACTTGCCGTTACCGTTAAAGATTGTTCTGCTTCAGCACAACTCATGAGAGAGAGTATGCCCATTGCAGTTATAAGGTAAAAGCTCGGCTTCATAAAATGTTGTCCCTTGTAAAAATCAAAGTAAGTAAACCTAGTAAGCAAAGCTAATAAGTAAATCTATTGACGGCGAGTATTTCATCCTGCCCATTTTTTAGTTCTACTTTCCATTGTCCGTGCATTGTTGGTTGAATAAATTTACTTGAATGGCTTCTCCAACGATCACCGTTAATCGCTAATTTAACCTTTGCAATCTGCTGACCATCCATACTCCAAATATAATAGAGTGTGGTATCTTTTAAATCATTAACTTCAGAAAAGGCATACACGGTTGCGATATTATCTTTGAAAATAATGTTATCGATCTTACCATTAGGCTCATTTTCTATTACTGATGAGGTAATAACAAAACGCGCGACATTACTCGACAGTATTTCAATGTCAGATTGAGAGAATATAGCAGCATTGTCTGTATTTTCTATGGTTGAATTAGTCGAGGGGGCCGATACTGACTCAGTTTTCGTTAAACTTTCACTTTTATCTTGATAACTATTGCTGGTAGATTCCGTGATTTTATCATTTAACAATTCATCTGTTTGTGCTGTTATTTTAGCTTTTTCGCTTTCAGCTTTGTCTGATATTGTAATGGAGGAGGGTGACACTTCATCTTTTTCTACCGCGCTAGGAGTTTTGTTTGTTGGTGTTAACGCTGCGGTACTCACTACCGGTATTGCCGTTTTTTTATCAGAGAGATTATTTTGCTCGGAATAATATCCACTCGCAAAAATAAATGACCAAATTGCAATGATAACAAGCAACAAAACCCCTAAAATCCTTCCCCAATGATAACCATGAGTGTCTTCGTCCTGCGATATATTGCTCTGTCTTCGATTAAAGTTAACACGGATGGTAAATTTTTCCGATTCCTTCATATTGTTATTCTCACTGAAGTTTGAGAAATAGATGGTTGTATTTAAAATGCGCTTTAAATTCAGCTATTATTTCGGGTTGTTTAAGTATGATTTGCTTTTAATTTTGCTTTTATTTTTCTGATTTATGCTAATGCCTGCATTCCCCAGTGTGCTGAACCATCTGATGTTGCCATTAAATATTGCGTTCAAGCACTGCCATCAAAAGTTGTTATCAAACGTTGCCATAGGTGGGTATTTTTTTAAATATCTATAATTGTATATTTGCCGTTTTTTAAGTGCTTCAGCTACATTTATTATTTATTACTTTTGGGGTGAAGAAGGGTATCACTACGAATACCCTTCTTTGAACTCCATAGCCCATAACGACTTGGCTCAGATAGGACGTTATTCTTTACCGTAAACGTTATTTTCTTGTTCTTGCACGCGAATAAACGTAGTGCGTTTAGTTAGTTCTTTGAGCTTAGATGCACCTACATAAGTACAGGTTGAACGAACACCACCCATGATATCTTCAATGGTTGCATTAACGCTACCTTTATAGGAAAGCAGTACTGTTTTTCCTTCGGCAGCACGGTATTTAGCGACACCACCAGAATGTTTTTTCATTGCGCTTTGTGAAGACATGCCATAAAACTTCATGAATTGCTTACCATCCTGTTCGATGATTTCACCGCCGCTTTCTTGGTGGCCTGCGAGCATTCCACCTAACATTACAAAATCAGCACCACCACCAAAGGCTTTTGATACATCACCGGGGCAACTACAGCCGCCGTCACCGATGATCATGCCACCTAAACCATGAGCAGAATCAGCACATTCAATAATGGCAGACAGTTGAGGATATCCAACGCCTGTTTTTACACGGGTGGTGCATACTGAGCCAGGTCCAATACCTACTTTCACAATATCAGCGCCTGCTAAAATAAGTTCTTCAACCATGTCTCCGGTGACTACGTTACCTGCACTGATTACTTTGTCTGGGAACTCAGCTCTAACACGCTCAACATAATCAACGAGGTGTTCAGAATAGCCATTTGCAATATCAACACAGATAAAAATGAGATCATCTGTTAATGCCATAATCTGTTTGGTTTTTTGAAAGTCAGCTTCAGAAGTCCCTGAAGACACCATCATATTCTTTAATACATTGGCATCAGTTTTATTAATAAAAGTAGCCCATTCTTCAACACTATAATGTTTGTGAATAGCCGTCATTACATTATGGGAAGCCAGCGTTTCAGCCATCTCAAAAGTTGCAACTGAGTCCATATTAGCGGCAATAATGGGCACGCCTGACCATTCACGTCCACTATGTTTAAAAGTATAAGAGCGAGTTAGGTCTACTTGAGAGCGACTTTTAAGCGTGGATCGTTTAGGACGAAAAAGTACATCTTTAAAGCCTAACTTTAAATCTTGTTCAATACGCATGATTATTCCTTTTGAGATCAGCCATTAATAATAATGCCTATGTTTTGATCGGCTAAAAATCAAAACACTAAAAAATGGGCAAAAAAAACCGGGGCATTTGATATTTATCAAAGGCCCCGGTTTTCAGTATTGTACGGTGTAAATTAATTATGGCAACTTATAACATGCTATTAAACAACTTGTTAATTCATTAATTTGAAGGAAGTAACCTATATTTACTGCAAAATAATAACTTTTATGAACTAGCATAGCATCATTTTGGATTAAATTTTTCCTACTTTACTACTTTGGTTTTCACCTCTTTTATATGTAATGTCCTTCTCTAAATCGAATTTTTATTAATAGTACTGCTTAATACTCAGCGTCAGTAAGTAAAAACTTTAAGCATGATAAAGGTGATGAACTTCATATTATTTAAAATGAAGTTAGCTCGTTATTGATCTTAAAATATAGATGTGAAAAGCTTACCATGTTGTGTGAAAAGGTTTTCACATTTTTTGTTTACGTGAGGTTACAAATGAATAATGACATCGCAGGATCGTTGCTAAAATCATTGGGCGGCAAAGAAAATATAAGGGCTATGGAACACTGTTCAACTAGATTACGAATTGTGGTTGATGACAACAACTTGGTGGATCCCAAAGCAATTAAAAAAGTAGAAAAAGTAGCGGGTTACTTTTTTCAATTTGGCCAACATCAAATTGTTATCGGTACGGGGTTGGTCAATGAAATTTATAGTATTTTGAAAAATATGGTCGGTGAGACTGACGATAATGCAAAAAGTGCAGCTTACGATGACTTAAATGTCTTTCAAAAATCACTGCGTGCTTTAGCAGATGTGTTTGTACCATTGATACCCGTTTTAGTAGCTACTGGCCTATTTATGGGCTTACGTGGATTTGCTCAGCAATTAGGTATGACATTTTCAAGTGACTTGCTTGTTATGTCACAAATGATCACTGATACCGTTTTTATATTTCTACCTGCTCTTGTTGTGTGGTCTGCGTTTAATCGATTTGGTGGTACACCGGTTATTGGTATTGTGCTTGGTTTAATGTTGATAGCCCCGATGTTGCCAAATGCATGGGACGTAGCGAGTGGGAATGCCGAAGCGCTTACATTTGGTATATTTAAAGTGCAAGGTTTTCAAGGGACAATTATTCCTGCCCTTATCGTCGGTATTTTTGGGTCGTATGTAGAACGTTGGATTAAATCCTGGATGCCATCTGTAGTTGCCCTTGTATTCACACCATTTTTAACCATTATTATTGCCGTGTTTGCTGGGTTGTTAGTTATTGGCCCTGTATTTAATGTTGTAGAACATGGGGTAATGATTTCAGCTGATGCGATTATTAACTTACCATTTGGCTTAGGCGGCGCTATTTTTGGTGGTATTCAACAAGTATTGACAGTGACAGGTCTGCATCATTCATTAATGGTTGTCGAACTTGACTTCCTTTCTTCCATTAAAGGTGTGAATCCGCTCAATGCTTTCATTACCGCTTCGATGGCTGGGCAAGCTGGTGCAGCTATCGCTTACACCATGACCATTAAAGATAAAAAAGAAAAAGCGCTTAAATACTCTTCGATAATACCTTGTTTCTTTGGGATCACTGAACCGCTACTTTTTGGTGTCACATTAACAAACTCAAAAGTATTTATCTCTGGCATTATCGGTGGCGCAATTGCAGGTACATTTGCCGCTATTACACATATTGCTCCAGCCGTAATGGGCGTTACTTTTTTACCCGCAATACCTGCGTATCTAGGTCATGGGCTAGGAATGTATTTAGCAATGATTGTTATCGGAATGGGAAGTGCAATGATTTTCACTAAAATATTAGTAAGACCAAATACGAATAGATAGGGGGGATGGCTCACTATTTAATGAGCCATTTTTCTATCCATAGATATTTTTATCAACCAATAAATAGTTAATATATTTATAAAGGATCTAACATGAAAGTGGTTTGTATTGGTGAGTTGCTGATCGATTTTATTTGTACAGATACAAATAAGCAGTTGCATGACAGCGTAAATTTTATCAAAAAAGCCGGTGGTGCACCTGCTAATGTTGCGGCAACCGTCAGTAAGTTAGGAGGTAAAGCAGAGTTCATCGGAAAAGTGGGAAATGATCCTTTTGGTGTTTTTCTAAAGCAGGTGTTAACTGATGCTAACGTCGGAACTAAGGGGGTTTTATTTGATGCTGAACATCCAACTACATTAGCTTTTGTTTCGTTAACAGATGACGGAGAGCGAGACTTTGTGTTTAATCGAGGTGCGGATGGAGAGCTTACTCGGACTGATGTCTTGATAAAAACTAATCAGTCAGAAATTTATCATTTTGGCTCAGCAACAGCTCTTTTGCCTAGTGTTACAAGAGATACTTATATTAGTGTTATGGAAGAGTGTTCTTCAAAAGATGAGTTTGTTTCATTTGATCCTAATTACCGTTCAGCACTTTGGTTGAACGAAGATGCGTTCAAAACAGCCGTTTTACCCTGTTTAAAGTGGACACATTTGTTAAAAGTCAGTGAAGAAGAGTTAGTTATTTTAGGGGGAAACAATGATAGCTCTATTGGGCTTGAATATTTACATGGTCTTGGTTGCCCTTTTATTCTGGTGACACTTGGAAAAAAGGGAACATTAGTTTCTTATAATAACCTACATAAAATAGTACCCAGTATTCCTATCAAATCTATTGACTCTACGGGGGCAGGAGACGCTTTTATTGGCGCAATATTATATCAACTAGCAAAACATAGAAAAGTGAGTTTTGATCATTCTGAGTTATGTCAAATGGTGACGTTTGCAAACAAAGTAGGTGCATTAACTTGTACTCAAATGGGGGCAATATCTGCCATCCCAACATTAGACCAACTAAAGGAAGTAAAATAGTATGGTTGATTTGCTATTAAAGGCAGATAACGCTGCGAGTGCTGCTCTGTGTAATATTGAAGATCCATTTCGTCTTAAATACCATATAAGCCCAGCCGTTGGTTTGCTCAACGACCCTAATGGTTTTATAGAGCATAAAGGTATATATCATTTATTTTATCAATGGAATCCATTTGAATGCGCACATGGAAGTAAGTTTTGGGCACATTGTATCAGTGATGATTTAGTTAATTGGCGTTTGTTGCCTACAGCAATGGCACCTGATCAGGATTATGATAAAAATGGTTGTTATTCTGGTAGCGCGTTTGTTGATAATGAAAAGTTGATGCTATTTTATACTGGAAATGTAAAAAATAAAGATGGAACAAGGCTGTCAACTCAATGTATCGCAGAAGCGAATAGCTTAAATGACAAGTTTATAAAAAAGGGGCCTGTGATCGATAGTCCTCCTGCAGGTTATACTGCACATTTTCGTGACCCTAAAATTTGGCATGATAATGGGGTTTGGTATTGTGTGATTGGCGCACAAACGATCGATAAAAAAGGGCAGATATTATTATATCGTGCCACCAAGTTAAATGATTGGGAGTTAATGGGGCCATTAGCTGGTAGTGGGCTTAATGAATTGGGTTATTTTGGTTATATGTGGGAATGCCCAGATTTCTTTGAACTCGATAATAACCACATTTTGATATGCTCACCTCAAGGGATAGAAAAGGAGGGGGATAAGTACCACAATAAATATCAATCAGGATATTTTATAGGCTCATATAATATACAAGCTCATGAGTTTAAGCATAATGAATTTATAGAACTTGATCGCGGTTTTGAGTTTTATGCTCCGCAAACGACTACTGACTCAAAGGGACGGCGCTTAATGAGTGCGTGGATGGGAATACCCGAAGAAGATGAGCAACCCACATTAGCGTATAACTGGCTACATGCCCTAACACTGGTTCGTGAGCTTAAAATTAAAAATGGTCGTTTATATCAGTACCCAGTTGAAGAATTAAAACAGTTACGTAAAAACCAATTGAGTTATCAAGACATTCTAGTTAGCAATTCACAATCATTTACTCAAATACACACACCTTGCTGTGAAATTGAAATCGAATTAAATGACATTCAGGGGAAATGTGGTGTTCATTTTAATGCTTATGACCATTATCATATTGATCTTACATTCAACCCTAACAATAGCAAATTAAGTTTAGACCGAAATTCAACACCAAATCAATCAGGTGTACGCAGTTGTACATTGCTATCAAAGCAAAGTTTAAAGCTGCATATGTTTCTAGATAAATCATCTATTGAAATATTTGTTAATAATGGAGAAGAAGTTTTTACTAGCCGTGTGTTTCCATTAAGTGAAGCTCGTAATATTAGTATTTACTCCCATGGATCTTGTACAATAGCAAGATTTGATAAATATGACTTATCATGAGGTAACAGGTTGACGAAAAGTATTTTGAATCTAAAAGATATTGCTAATCTAGCGCAAACATCATCTTCCAGCGTATCAAGAGTGATCAACTCTTCTGGTTATGTAAAAAAAGAAGTACGTGATCGTATCCAAGTCATACTCGATGAAACAGGGTATCGGCCAAACGCATTTGCTAAAGCACTTCATAGCAAAAAAAGTCTTACAATTGGTGTTATTTTGCCAAAAATTAATGCCACTTCATCGGGTGAAAATGTTGCAGGTATTGATGATTATTTTTCAAAGCAAGGTTATAGCGTTATTCTCGGCAACACAAACCACTCTGTAGATAAAGAATTTGAATATCTTGACCTGTTTAAAGAGAAGCAAGTTGATGGGATTATTTTAATTGCAACAACACTCACCCCTGAACACCAGTCTCGTATTAAACGACTTCATATTCCTATTGTTATTATGGGACAAAAATCGTTAGATGGAACGCCATGTGTTGTATTTAATGAAATAGCAGCGGCTCAAGAGTTAACCAATTATTTACTCGATAATCATCATCATAATATTGGTTATATAGGGGTTAGCGAGGAAGATGTCTCAGTAGGAGTTGAGCGTAAACAAGGGTATTTGAATGCACTTGAAAAACATGGCATAAAGAAAGATGAACGGCTACTCAGCATCGGGGCATTTTCTGTTATAAGTGGCTATGATGCTTGTCAGCGTATATTCGAACAATTTGGTTCTGCTCCTGATGCAATATTTGCTGCAAACGATAAGATGGCAATTGGCGCAATAAACTATATTTTGGATCAAGGCCTTTCTATACCTGGAGATGTTAGCGTATGTGGGGTAGGTGGTGGAGTGTTTGCCCAACACTACAACCCAAAGATAACCTCTCTTTTTTATGACTCTAATTCAGCCGGAAGAGCAGCTGCAAACTTGTTATATCGATTGATACAGAGTGACGAAAAAGATTTCTTAAAAAATCATATTGAATTCGTTCAATATAAGTTAGAGATCAGAAATAGTGTCAAATTAAACAGTAATTGATTATTCGAAGTGATTACAATTTGTTGTCCGCCTAGATCAGCAATTAGTTTTGTCGTGTTATATACCCGTTAGCTATCAAAATGTATTATTCATTCGCTCACTAAGATGACAAAACAAGGCGTAACATGATGATAATGGCTAGTCTTTATCGAATGTTACAATTTAGTATTGGTTTTCTAGCGAGTGGCCGATACACTGCGCTGAATTCGTCAATATACGTAAAACATACACATAAAAACGACACATTAAAAAGTGTTTAAAATAGGCATACTCATGAGCTCAGCGTTACAAGAACAGCAAGAAATTATCTTACAATATTTAAATACAACACATTATATTGATTTTGATTCACCCACGGCAGAACAGAAACAAGAAGCTAAATATAAAATTGGTAAAGCTTGTAACAAAGCGAGAGAAATACTGTGTAGTGATGAAGCTTTTCTAGATTGGGTTTGGTCAAATGTTATCGATGAGTGTTCAACAGATATTGAAGAAGTAACACCTAATACGTTGATTTCTTGGCGTATGCTGCCTAAATTTGGCACATTAGCGCAATGTGAAGTCGTAGGTTTTACTCACGTGGCTAAGTTACTGTTGGATAAAAATGCTGCAATGAAAGCGGAAGTGTTGGAAATTATTGCTAATAATGATCCTGAAACAGCTAAAAAATTAATTAAAAAAGTACTTAAGCCAACCATTGATTTCATGCCAATTGTCGCTGACAAAAAAAGCCTAGCGGATACCGTTCACAAGGCTGATAAGTTATCAAAAGATGCTCTAGTTGCTTTGGTTAAAGCAATGCATCAACAAATGATTAAGTGACCTCCTTGGGATAAGCAAAACAAGTCAACACCGTTCTTTTTAATAGTTTCTGTGTTGATTTATCTTGGGATAACCGGTTATTACTTCATTAAACCGCTTTAAACTTCACAAAACTAGTGATGCCGTCTAATGTGCAATATAGCTTTATGAATTTAAATATGAATACGCTTTCATTATCCAGAATTGAGGTTAAGTAACCTCATTTCGAATACGTAAAGTGAGTAGTAGTGTTCTTTTCACATTAAGTTAAAAAGCAAAACTAGATATAAAGCATTTTCTATTATTGAGCTGGTGGAATAGCGCCATGTGCTTTGGAGTGACGCATCACAACTAAAGTTTTAAAGTTTTTGACGCTATTATCCTTATGTAGCACTTGTTGTGTGAATTGATCGAAGGCTTCCATATCTGCTGCGATCACTTGTAAAACTAAGTCATAATCGCCTGTTACAAACCATGAGTCGATGATTTCTGGTTGTTTATTTATTCTGCTTAAAAATGCATTGACGATAGTGCTATGGTCTCTTTCCAATTCAACCAATAACATCATACTTAACGGCCAGCCCATATTTTTAGGTTTGATGATCGCCATCTCTTTTTCAATAACACCACTTTTGCGTAACTCTCTTACTCGACGATAACAAGCAGGTTCAGAGAGGCCAATTTGTGCTGCAATCTCAGCCATCGATGTCTTGGCATCTATTTGTAGTTGTTGAAGAATCTTAAGATCTATGTTGTCCATAATTACAAGGCCTTTTTTAAATGAATAATGATAATTTTTATCATATTGCCCGCTAAATAAACAATATTAATCACTCATTATTGATAAATTTTATCACAGATATTTCTTCATCAAAGTGAGAAGCCTATGCGTTCCTTAATCAATAAAAATCAAACTCTATTCGCTGTTGTAGCGATAATAGTCGCGATGTTATCAATCACAGTTGGGGCCTCACTGGCGAAGTCTATATTTTCTTCTGTCAAACCTGAAAGCGTTACTTTTATGCGCTTAACTATGGCGGCGATCATGTTGTTTTTTGTTTGTCGTGTGTGGGAGGTCAAAATAACGCGTCAAAATAGAGGTTCAGTGTTTCTTTATGGTATTTCCATTGCTGGCATGAACTTATTTTTTTATTTGGCCATTAAAACTATCCCCATTGGCGTTGGATTAGCTGTTCAATTAATTGGTCCGTTATTGGTTGCAATTCTTTTTTCTCAAAAGAAAAGTGATTTTATGTGGGCGGTACTCGCAGCGATAGGTATTTATCTACTGATCCCTAGTGCTTCAAGTGATGTAGTCTTAGATAGTCGGGGCTTAGTGTATGCAGCAATTGCTGGTTTTTTTTGGGGGAGTTATATTATTATTGGTAAAAAAGCAGGTGCCGCTCACGGTTTTAGAGCCCCTGCGTTAGGGTTAATCGTTGCATCGATGGCGCTATTACCGGTAGCAGCAAACTCATTTTCTTTAAGTGATATGAGCATCGAAATAGTGGGGTTGTTGATCTGCGTTGCATTATTATCGAGTTTGATCCCTTTAGTTTTGGAGATGCAAGCATTACGACATTTACCGACTAAAACCTATGGTGTACTCACAAGTGGAGAACCTGTTTTAGGTGCATTGGCTGGGTTCTTTATTTTAAATGAGCAACTTGTTATTACACAAAGTATTGGTATTAGCATTATTGTGTTTGCCTCCATCGCTTCTGTGTTATCACCTTCGGTTAATACAACCAATAATGTAGCAGTAAAAATAAACGGCAATGGTGCAGTAAAAGTCAAACCAGTGGCTGAAAGCTTGAAGTGAGATTATTGATAAATGAGGGTAGGTTAATAATGTTCATTTTAATCTGCTCCTTGCCCTTGCTATTTTTTAGCTGAGAGTCTTTGTCATTGAAAAGTGGGAAAATTTGCTATAACTTGAAATACTGCTTACAGCTTGATTATGATTGTTATATTTTTGCCGTGATAAGTTTATTTTCATTACGAGGTGAAACATTGTTAGCTAATATCCCTTTTTCATTATTAGAACTTGCGCCCATGCGGGAAGATGCAAGTGTCTCTGAAACACTACAAAAAAGTACTCAGTATGCGCAACACGCCGATCAACTTGGCTTCCATCGTTTTTGGCTTGCTGAACATCATAATATGCCTGGTATTGTTTGTGCTGCAACGTCGATTTTAATTGGTCATATTGCGGGTAATACCCAAAAAATCCGTGTAGGTTCAGGTGGTATTATGTTACCTAATCATTCCACTTTAGTAGTCGCAGAGCAATTTGGTACTCTAGAAAGTTTATATCCAGGGCGAATTGATTTGGGTTTAGGCAGAGCTCCGGGCAGTGATCCAGTAACTAGCCAAGCATTAAACAGTGATTTACGCCGTGCAGATAACTTTCCTTCTGAAGTGAGTGAGTTACAACAACTATTAGGTCCCTATGATGGAAAGCATTCTATTCGTGCCATCCCCGGTGAAAATACAAATGTGCCGCTGTGGTTGTTAGGCTCTAGTTTATTTAGTGCGCAATTAGCTGCACAAAAAGGCTTACCTTATGTGTTTGCCGGCCATTTTGCTCCTCGATTCTTGCATGATGCTGTGGCGTTATATCGACGTGAATTTAAACCCTCTGAAACACTTAAAGTACCTTACTTTATGCTTGCACTACCACTCGTTGCCGCCGCAACCGACGAAGAAGCTGAATATTTATCCACCACTTCAAAGCAACGCGTATTGGCATTAATGCGTGGTCAAGGTTTATGGTTAAAAGCACCGGTTACTAGCATGGATAATTTATGGAACGCACAGGAAAAAGCACAAGTAGATAACTTTTTAAGTCTTAGCGTGATAGGAGGCCCTACGAGTATCAAGCACAAACTGGAAATAATCGCACAGCAATTAAATATTGATGAATTTATATTTACAAATGATCTTTATGATAGCGAAAAACGTCATCAAGCATTGGACATATTAATGTCAATCAAACAATGATTATTGTTGTTAGATTTTAGGTGCTAGATTGATAGTTGCTAGGTGTAAGTTTCGAGCTTTTAGATGCAGATACTAGGTACAAATATTTAGATAGCTACAAAACAGCAATCGTTAATTAAGAAGCAGTAGCTAGCTGAGAAAAATAGCTACTGCTTTGCTTTCCGACAGTCTTAAAGCGCTGTCATAAATGTTCCTTCGGGTGTGACCGGAAGATACTTTTGATAGAAATCTTTATAAGCACTACTTTCTAAGTTCTCCAACTTAAAAGTCGATGCTCTAATACACCAACAAACCAATTTATAATTACGCCAAGCACAGACAATATAAATACACCTGCAAAAAGACGCTCTAAATCATAAAGTGATCCTGCTTCAAGCACATAAGCGCCTATTCCATAACTTGCCCCTAGCATTTCTGCAGCAACTAAAAGAATAATTGATATTGCAAGGGAAATTCTAAGTCCTGACAGAATGCCTGGAAGCGCACCGGGTAATACAATTTTACGTACTATTGAAACCCATGACAGTCCAAAGCTTTGCCCCATGCGAATATAACCTCTATCCACATTATCAATAGCTGCATAGGTCGCCACTACGGTCGGTGTGAAAGATCCTAAAGCGATCAAAGCATATTTTGAGCCTTCATCAATGCCAAACCAAATCACAAATAAAGGTAAAAGGGCGATTTTAGGCACAGGGAAAAGGGCGGCAACAACAGGTAATGCACCCGCTCTCACTAGATTAAACAGCCCAATTAATAGCCCGACAGCAATACCGGCAGTTATACCCATTATTGAACCCATTAGTAAACGTGTTAATGAAGGTAGTAGATGCTTAAATAACAGGCCTGAGTTGTAAAGGTCAACAAGGGTTTGCGCTACACCTGATGGGCGAGGCAATGTTAAGTCTGAAATCCATCCCGTACTCGTTCCCCATTCAAGTAAAGCGATCAGGCAGACAAAGACAAGTGGGCCAACAAAAATGATTGGTTTATGTGTAAAACCACCTCCTCTAAAGGGGACTTCTTTGCTCACTTGCTGTTTGTTAGTTGACATTGATCAGCTCCTTATCGGCAAGTAAAGCTTCTTCGCGCATCAGGTTCCATAAATATTTTTGCTTAATATCCAGTGCTTCGCTGTGGTTTTTCCTTTCATTTAGGGGAATGTCGATAGTGACTACTTCGCTAATGGTGCCCGGTCTTCGGCTGAGTACCACAATTTTATGACCTAAGCGTACTGCCTCACTTAAATTGTGTGTTACATAGCATGCGGTAAACTTTTCTCTATCCCAAAGAGAAACTAAATCATCCATCAGTAATTCGCTGGTTTGGCTATCCAATGCCGAAAGTGGTTCATCCATCAATAAAACTGCAGGGCGAACGCTCAAAGCTCTGGCAATGGCAACCCTTTGTTTCATACCTCCACTGAGTTGTTTGGGCATAGCATTGGCGAATTCACTGAGTTTTGTTCTTTCGAGTACATCATCGATGATTGATTTAATTTCTTTTTTGGCGATGCCATGATCTTCAAGCACTAATGAAATATTGTCATAGACACTGCGCCAAGGCAGCAGCGCAAAATCTTGAAATATATAGGTAAGTGGATTAATAGAGTTTTCTGGTGGATTTCCAATTTGTGTGACTTGACCACTAGAAGGCTTTTCCAAGCCTCCAATGAGTCTAAGCAATGTTGACTTTCCACAGCCAGAAGGCCCTACTAAACAGACAATCTGGTGTTGATTAATTTCAAGGTTTATATTTTCTAGCACATTAACATCTGAGTAACGATGAGAAATATTGTTGATATGTAAGTTCATAAAATACTCAAATTTAGTAGCTATCTACATAACTAGGATCAACTAACATATCCATTGTTATATTACTTTTAACCAAACCTTCGGTTTTAAACCAATTTAATTGATCTTCAATACTGGCGATATTTAATTTTGCACCTTGGTTAAGTCGCATTGCGCCATTGATGATAGAAGGTGCGGCTTTATCATAAGGTTTATCGCTATAAACGTATTTGTGAATTAATGTCACCATTTCAGTAGCAGCTTCTTCACCTGCAGTTTTATCTACTAATGCAGCATTAAAATCAGCTCCACCTTTTGAAAATGCAGCAAGAAATGATTTCACCTGTTCAGGTTTATTTTTAGCGGTGTTGGACGAAGTGAAAACAGTGGTCACCTGGTAGTTGGGTATATAATCAGAGATTTTGCCAATCAACGTAATATTCTTATTTTTAATCAGCTCTTTAGCGATATGAGGTACCACTGCCCAAGCATCAATTTGTTGAGTTTTTAATGCACCAATAATTGATCCAATTTTTTGTAACGGTTTAAAGCTGATATCGGAGTCTAAAAAACCTTCTTTTTGTGCTATTTTATGCGCCATATAATGAAAAGATGAGCCAGTTTGAGTGATACCAAAGGAGTGCCCCTTTAAGTCTGCAGGTGTTTTGAGTCCTGCGTCATAGGCTTTTTTAGACGCAAGGATCATTTGACCATCAACACCGTCTTCTTCATTTAACACACCACCGATCACTTTTATCGCACCTTTTCCAGCAAGGTTAATTAAACCACCTGAAACGGCCGTGATACCAAAATCAACATCACCGGAAGCAATAGCGATTGCCATGGGTTGTGCCGCTTTAAAAAATTTAAATTCAACATCTAATCCCGCTTCTTTAAAATATCCACGTTCATATGCCACAAAGCTTGCAGCGTGAGATGTCCAGCGTAATGCCCCAACACGAATTTTTTCTGCTGCATTGGCCGCATTTATACTTAAAATGAACGTAAGTAGGCCTAAGAGAAGTGAGCTTTTATTTATTTTTCCTATCATGGTAACCCTTATTGATGGAGTGAATTATCTAAAAAGTAGATAACTTAAATAGATAACCTAGATTTATGTGAGAATGACTAATATCAAAAAATAATTTATTTTATATTAACTTACAACACATTAAGCACGCTTGCTTGCGTTATTTGATAGTGGATCAAACTTATGTACTAAGTTTTCATCATTATGAGTTTAGATAATGCATCTGACTTTGGTTTTCGCATTTAATAAAAAGCAGTTATTACTCAAAATACTTAATTTTAATTAGAGTGCCTTCTCGAAAAACATGAGGGGTGTTGAATAAACTTTATATTATAGCCTTTGTGACCTAAGCTATGCGTCAGTTAACTTAATATCAATTATTTAACATTTATGTATGTATTTTCATTTAATATGCGTACATAAATGTATAGGAACAAGTTTTAGATGAAACTCCATATTAGTTATTTTAGATTGATGAAATGATTGATTACTGATACTTGGACGTGCTTTTTATTAACTGCTCTATACTTTTATTGTCAATATACTTTGATGGTTTTGTTCAAACTTTATAATACAAAATGGATGGTATTTATAAAGAGCTTTGATGTTTTTTAATCAAGGATGTTTATCTTAAATTTGCACTGAACTAGGCTTAAATAACCATCATAAAGTCTATATAAAGAAATTTGTTTTACACTGATATATTCAGATTAATTAAAAAATGGACTTTTAATGACGATCAATAAACAACTCACCATCTTAATGTTACTTATCTCATTATTTTCTATTATTGTTGTGACTAGTGCCTTCAAAATTGCTGATGCTGCAAGATTCCACCAACTTAATAGTCAACATTTTAATCATGTTATCGAACTCAGTGAGTTGATTTCTCGTTATCCTAATGCCATTCCTGACACTGCTACGCTTAAAAAAGTGGTACAAAAAATTCAAGATCAACCTGAAGCTTGCATTGAATTACCTAGCAAGATTGACCGATTTTTTATGAGAATGATCAATGCGGAAAGTATCATTACCATTTGTAAATATGATATCAAAATCGCAGATGACTTATTGGAAAGTATTAGATTATTTGAGCAAGGATTGATCTCTCCAGCTACCATGAAATCTGACCTTAATGAGGGTTATAAAAAATTCAGAATCAACTCTATTGAGTTTATTGTACCGGTTAATAAATTAGCTGATTTTATTGTTACAACCTCAACGATGGTGACAGTTGTATTATCAGTAGTCTTTTTTCTAATGGCGCTTACTATTGCTAAAGCAATTTTAAAAGTTGTAGAAAAAATGGAAAAAACAAAAAGTGCATTAATGATTAGTGAGAAAAAAAATAGACTGCTTGCTCATAAAGATTCACTCACCGAATTACCTAATCGAAACGCGTTAGACAAAAAAATAAACCACAATATTTTAATGTGTGGCGATAAAAAGTTTGCCGTGTTTTTTATTGACCTAGACCGCTTTAAAGATGTGAATGATACTCGAGGCCATGCACAAGGTGATAAATTACTGAATATTATAGCCAAACGGTTATTTAAAGCGATGAGTGATAATGATGCTGTATTTAGGTTTGGGGGAGATGAGTTTGTTGCTATCGTTAACTTTTCAACTGATACTCATGAAGTTGAACATATTGCCGCTAATATTATTAAGGTTATTGCTGAGCCTATCGCATTAGAAGATAGCGAGGTTCATGTCACTGCTAGTATTGGTATCTCGGTTTATCCAAATAATGCCGATGATGCTGAAAGTCTTGTTAAATATGCTGATACAGCCATGTATAAAGCTAAAAAAGAGGGCAAAAATCAATATCTATTTTATCAGGATCTTTTTAGTAAAGACCATGCTCGACGTTTATCCTATGAGTCTCAATTACGCTCTGCAATAGATAAAGATCAACTGCATATTGCTTATCAACCTGTAGTTAATTTAAATAATTATACAACGCAAGGTACAGAGGCTTTATTACGTTGGCAATTGGACCCAGATACGTTTGTTTCACCTGAGGTATTTATTCCTATTGCTGAGTATTCTGGTCAGATTATAGAGATAGGTGAATGGGTATTAAGAAATGCCTGTCGACAAAATAAACTATGGCGAGATAGTGGTGCTAGCAAATTAAATATTGCTGTGAATGTATCTCCTTATCAATTATTCAATCCGAATTTTCCTAAATTAGTACAAAGTATACTTGCTGAGTTTGATATTCCCCCACATTGTTTAGACCTTGAAATTACAGAAAGCATGACAGTTTCTGATAATGATGTGTTCTTAAAAACATTAAATGAACTTTCAGAAATGGGTGTTAGGCTATTAATGGATGATTTTGGAACAGGGTACTCTTGTTTAAGTTATTTAAGACAGCTCCCCTTTGATGTATTAAAAATCGATAAAAGCTTTGTCAGTGATTACGATACGATTGCATCCACTATTATTAGTATGGGTAAACAATTCGATATGAAAATTATTGCAGAGGGAGTGGAGACCCAACATAGTTTGGCTATGTTACAACAGCAGAAGTGTGACTTTGCTCAAGGGTATTTTTTCCAACGTCCTGTTTTAGCTGAACAAATCGATATATTTAAAATATATAATGATATTAAAAACGCTTGATAATTCTTAATAGCAATTAATACCAGTTAACAAATAACTTGAATCTACTTAGGTTATTTATTAAAAATCATGGGGTGAAATAAAAAGGCTTAAAGAATCAAGTGATAAAAGACTCACATTAACTGACGCTCATTAACAGAAAGCAATAAAACAATTAATGACCACTAATCTTGCACCATGTATTTTGTAATCTACAAAATACATGGTGCATTTTACTACTGCTAAAATTAATGACTTAACTAACTGCCAAAGGCTTGCGAACAATAAATGCTCTTGCATGGTCATAGGTTAAGTTATAAATAAAGGCATAAATTGTTATGCAAATAGTGACGCTAATATCCATAATAAGTGCCTGCCATAAACCGATTTCCAACAATAATGCGATCACAGGAATAGTTACAATTAATAAACCTATTTGAAATAAAACAGTGTGAGCAATACGTAAAATTAACGTACGTTTTGTTTTATCGCCTGTGACAATTTGGTCAAAACCCCAGTTATAGATGAAATTCCATGCCATCGCGATAGTTGCTACAGCTATCATTGTTCCTGATAGTGCTCCTGCATCATGGGTTGTAAATGTGCTCAGTACAACAATTGCTAAGGTGACTGCTAATACTTCAAATAATACAGCATGAAAGATACGTTCAATCGGTTTCATTTTGTTACTTTCTCTCTCTTTAAGTTTTTGATAAAAGGTTCCTATACAGGTAGTGAATACAGATAGGAAGTACGGATAGAAATTGCGATTATAGTGATCTTTATCACAGGATAAAATTAACAGCCATCACGAATGATGATAGTCTGAATTATTATTTTCTCGAGTAAGCATCATGTATAGTCTGGAACAATTAAAAATCTTTGTGACAATTTGTGAAGAAGGCTCTTTCTCGGCAGCAGCTCGCCAGTTGAAACGTGCTCAATCGGGCGTAAGCCAAGCTATTTCTAACCTTGAGATAGCGATCAACCAAGAGTTGTTTAGCCGGGAAAAAAACATACCGAGCTTAACCTCGCAGGGGAAAGCATTACTGCCAATTGCAAAGTCGATATTGCATCAGCAGCAGTTTTTTGATCAGAAGGTTGAATCATTAGCGAAGGGAGCTGAACATGAATTGGTCATTGCGATTGATGAAAGTGTGGTTAATGACGAATTGATGACTATACTCTCGCCATTGGCAAATCAGTTTCCTATTACAGATGTAGAGATCATCATTACCTCTACTTTTGATGTGGAAGAGTTAGTGAGAGTGGGACAAGCTCATATTGGTATTATCTATGTTGATGGTGAATTAAAAACCGGTATGGATTTTTTTACTTTGGGGCATGCTCGCTTTTTAACCATTGCATCGCCGCAACATCCACTTTCCGCTTTATCCTCAGTGACTGAGTCCGATTTGCAAGCTCATCGGCAATGTGTACATCGTAGTGCGCACAAAAAGGAGTTATGGTTTAGTTATAAAATAAGCCCCACGGCTTGGTATGCAAACAGTCATATGGCCTTGATTGAGCTTGTTAAAAATAATATAGGTTGGGCTGTTGTACCTGAGTTATTAGCGCATCAACAAATCAACAATGGGAGTGTTATTTCATTACCTGTTTCACACGAGTTTGATGGTTGGCTGACTGTTGTCGGTTGTTTAGTTTCTCGTCGTCATGCATCGGGACCAGTATTAGAAAAAGTGGTTAAAACATTAAAAGATCATAGTTTGCTTAATAAACATTGGACTCTTAAATCATAATCCTCTTAAGTCATAATGCTTGGATGTTAACGCTTTTTTTCTTCTTTCATTTGCCAATCGGCTAACTCTACTAACACCGATAAAGCACCTTGGCCACCAAATTCCAGTGGTGCTTGGTGAAACGCTAGGATATCGGGATGTTGTGCTAACCATAACGGCACTTGTTTTTTTAATATATGTTTACCCACTCCGTGAATCACACTACAGCAATATAATCCTTCTTTTTTACAACAGCTAATCAGCGCAGCCAGTTCATTCTTTGCTTGGTGTTGTGTCAAACCATGTAAATCAAGAATAATTTCTGGCGTGAAATCGCCTCGGCGTAATTGTTTCACTAAATATTTTTGTGCATCAGTTCGGCTGTAGCGAACAGGGCCATCTTCAGGTAAATGAGGCTCAAAGGCATCCGAGAAGTGGCTCTGCTCAAAATTTTGTTCACGTTTTTCTTTAATGACCGCTTTATTCTTGATGTTTTTCGGTGGCAATTTTATGGTATCCTGTTGCAATTTTTTTATACCAGCAAATTCTGCGCTAAACAGCGAAAAATCATTATCATTATTTTTATCGGTCATGTTTTTTCCAAAACTAGGTAGTTGAATGTGCGAAGTTTACCTCAAGTGGAGAATAAATTGGATACGATTTTTAGTGATGAAGCGGTTGAAGAGTTAGTAACCATTCAAGATGTTGTACGTTGGGCTGTGACTGAGTTTAATCGTGCGGGCTTATTTTTTGGTCATGGCACTGATAATGCCTGGGACGAAGCAGTACAATTAATTTTTCCATCGTTGAATATCGAGCTGCAAAGCAATGTTATGATTCTGCAATCGCGACTAACCAAACGTGAGCGCCAAATGTTAGTTGATTTGGTTGTGACGCGCATTGAACAACGTATTCCAGTCCCTTATTTAACCAATAGTGCTTGGTTTGCAGGATTAGAGTTTTACGTTGATGAACGCACCTTAGTGCCTCGTTCACCTATTGCTGAATTAATTGAAGCTAAGTTTGCCCCTTGGGTAAAAGAGTCTCCAAAACGTATTCTCGATTTATGTACTGGTAGCGGTTGTATTGCGATTGCTTGTGCTTATGCCTTTCCTGATGCGGAAGTGGATGCCGTTGATTTATCTGAAGACGCCTTAGAAGTTGCAGACATTAACATTCAAAATCATGGTGTATCGCAGCAAGTTTTCCCTATCCAGTCTGATTTGTTCAGCGGTGTTGAAAACGAGAAATATGACTTAATTGTGTCAAACCCGCCTTATGTAGATGCTGAAGATATGGCAAACTTACCGGAAGAATATAAGCATGAGCCTGAATTAGGATTAGCTTGCGGTAATGATGGCTTAGATTTGGTACGTGATATGCTTCGTCAAGCCTCTTCAATGTTAAATGAAGATGGCGTTATGTTTGTAGAAGTAGGTAATTCACAGGTACATTTACAAGCTGCTTATCCTGATATCCCATTCCAATGGATTGAATTCTCTATTGGTGGACATGGCGTATTTGTTTTAACTAAAGCACAGCTTGATAATATTAAAATATAATTAAGCTATAAAAGGCTATAAAAGGCTATAAAAGCATAAAATAAGCATAGTTAAGCATAATTATAAGCCGATATTTAAGCTGCAATGAAACACTTAAATTAGACTAAATGCTCTTAAGTACTTTTAAAATAAAACTGAAAAATAGCATTAAAAAGTGGCATTGAAATTTGTAAATAAGTTAACTGGAAAGGCGAGTAAGGTGCCTTTTCAATATCAAACATTATGAAGTGGGAAATTAAAAATGGCAGGAAGCAGTATTGGTCAAGTTTTTAAGGTGACAACTTTTGGTGAAAGCCATGGTGCAGCATTAGGTTGTATTATTGACGGTATTCCACCTAATTTAGCAATCACTGAAGCAGACTTACAGCACGATTTAGACCGTCGTCGTCCGGGACAATCTCGTTATACCACGATGCGCCAAGAAGGCGATCAAGTAAAGATCTTATCGGGTGTATTTGAAGGTAAAACGACGGGATGCAGCATTGGATTGATTATTGAAAATACCGATCAGCGTTCTAAAGATTATTCTGCAATTAAAGATTTATTTCGCCCTGGCCATGCAGATTATACTTACCATCAGAAATATGGACACCGTGATTACCGTGGCGGTGGCCGTTCTTCTGCACGTGAAACTGCAATGCGTGTTGCTGCAGGTGCGATTGCTAAAAAGTATCTAAAAGAGCAGTTTGGTGTTGAAATCCGTGGTTATTTAAGCCAATTAGGGGATATTACACCGGATACGATTGACTGGAATGAAGTAGAAAATAATCCATTCTTCTTCCCTGATGCCAGCAAAATTACAGCGCTTGAAGATTATATGAAAGCGTTGATTAAAGAAGGTAATTCTGTTGGCGCTAAAGTCACTGTGGTCGCTTCTGGAGTGCCGGTTGGACTAGGCGAACCTGTATTTGATCGCTTAGATGCTGAATTAGCTCACTCGTTAATGAGTATTAACGCAGTTAAAGGTGTTGAGATTGGTGACGGTTTTGCTGTGGCGAACCAAAAAGGTACCGAACATCGCGATGAGATGACACCTGAAGGTTTCTTATCAAACCATGCTGGTGGTGTATTAGGTGGTATTTCAACTGGGCAAGATATCATTGCGTCTATTGCTTTAAAACCAACATCAAGTTTAACTATTCCTGGTCGCACCATCACAACTGACGGTGAAGCAACAGAAATGATTACAAAAGGGCGTCATGACCCTTGTGTTGGTATTCGTGCAGTGCCTATCGCAGAAGCGCAAATGGCGATCACGTTACTTGACCACGTATTACGTCACCGTGCACAAAACTTGCACGTGACCACTAATACCCCGCACTTAAGATAGTGTTAATGGTCGTTTAATTCGCTTAAGGCACTCTTAAGCAATAAGTCAGAAAATAAAAATCCGATGCCTAACAGCCTCGGATTTTTTTATACCTATTTACTGTGTTATCCACTTGGAGAATATAAATAAAAGAAGAAAGAATTAGTTATGTTTTTCTTCTTTTAAGGTTTCCTTCTTTTAACTTCGTGCCTTCGTGGTTAAATGGCTTTTGATTTAAGACCTAAGCAACCACGAAGCCGCTACGCTGCACGAAGAGCACGAAGAGCACGAAGAAAAAATAAACTGAGAAATTAAGTAGCAACTTTTGTATTGTTTTAAGGTTTACTTCTTTTAACTTCGTGTCTTCGTGGTTAAATGGCTTTTGACTTTAAGACCTAAGCAGCCACGCAGAGAGCACGAAGAAAAGAACAAGCAGAAAATATTTAAAGGTATTTATTCTTGTATTTTTTAAGGTTTACTTCTTTTCACTTCGTGCCTTCGTGGTTAAATGGCTTTTGATTTAAGACCTAAGCAACCACGAAGCCGCTACGCTGCACGAAGAGCACGAAGAGCACGAAGAAAAAATAAACTGAGAAATTAAGTAGCAACTTTTGTATTGTTTTAAGGTTTACTTCTTTTAACTTCGTGCCTTCGTGGTTAATTCGCTTTTGCTTGAAGTTTTTCACCTTAAATTCGTAACCTCGTAGTTAATTAGCTTTAACTGATATTTAATCCAAGTACTGTTTAAATTTTACAATTTTACCTTGGTCAGTTATTTCTATACCTTCTTTTTCCAATAAAGCCTTTTGCCTGATAAATGCCTCGCCTATTAAAGATATTTTACCCTGCGAATTCACCACCCTGAACCAGGGTAAGCGGGAATCTTTAGGTAGCCTCGCTAGTACCTTGCCAACATGGCGGGAATGAAGAGGAAAGCCGGCTTGTTTCGCTAGTTGCCCATAGGTTATTAACTTACCTTCGTCTAAATAAGACAAAATGGTATAGACGTTTTGTGCAAACTCTTCCATCTTTCAGGCTTCTCTTGTTTGATATGTAAATTCGTTGCCCTTCGAAGGGTTGTTAGGAATCAGAAAAGAAAGGCTCAAAGAACAAAGTGCAAAGCCTGCTCCGCAGTAAAATACCCACGATGGGTTAGCTATCCAAACCAAACCTAATAATACAGGGATCACCACCGCTGCAATATGATTAATTGAAAAGCTAATACCAGCCGTCGCCGCTATATCTTCTGGATTTGCTATTTTTTGAAAGTAAGTTTTAATGGCAATTGCTAGCGCAAAAAAGAGGTGGTCAATAACGTATAACGAAGCAGCAATAGTGCTGTTTTCAACTAAACCGTAGGCAATAAATAAAATAATTAGCCCTAAATATTCGAAAATAAGTACGGAACGCTCTCCGAAATAAGCAATGAGTTTGCCAATTTTAGCGGCAAACAACCAATTAAAAACATAATTAATTAAGAATAATGCACTGATCTCAGCGACGCTGTAGTGAAATTTTTCTACCATTAGGAAACCAGCAAATACCACAAAAATCTGTCGACGAGCGCCACTGAAAAAAGTCAGTGCGTAATACAACCAATAGCGTTTTTTTATTATGAACTTTTTGCTTTGTTCGGTAAGTGGCGGGAATTGTTTAAAAGCTGAAGCTAAAAGGAGCGTTAATATTAAGCCTAATCCACCAAATAATAAATAAGTGACTTCATAACTTACTTTGAAGTGGTCCATCAAAACCCAAACACTGGCATAAGCGAGTAATGAAGCAATGGCTTTAACAGAAAGTATTCGGCCCATGAAATGCGCTGCTTCTGATTTATTGATCCATTGCAGGGTGAGCGATTGATTAACTGTTTCGAAATAATGAAACCCGATCGACATTAACATAGTCGTTAAATATAAGCCCATTACCTGTGGGAAGTAGCCTGTAATAGCAACACCTACCGACGTTATGCCCAAAGAGAGGATCGCTAAGCGTTGCTCTTTAATAAATAAGAGAACATAAATGACAGTAAAAGCTAAAAAGCCGGGGATTTCACGTAAACTTTGTAAAATTCCTATTTCAACACCCGTAAAGTCTGCTTTTTCAACCACAAAGTTATTCAACAACACCATCCATACGGAAAATACTAATGGCATGATAAAAGCCATTACAAGTAATAAACTTTCAGGTTTTTGTAAAAAAGGATGCGATTTCATGGGTAGCCGTGATTTATGATAAAAAAACATTTTACGCTTTTTACTGTCTAAAGCGAATCTTGTCTTTAGTTGCGCTGTAATTTAGTTAATGACAATAAAATCTAGCCGTTAAGCATCTTATGGTGATATCTTTACTTTATCAAACGGTGTTAAGTTGATTTTTTTGTGAATTTATATGCATTATTCGTAAATATAAATTCATAAAGTAAGTGTCTTATAGCGTTTGAGTCTACCTTTGTTAGTAGTTATCTTTATCATTATCTTTAGACGTCATCTCCCATCTCGCTTTATTCCTAGTGGATCATAGGCTTTAACAGGGTGATCACAAGGGTTCTGATGCGGTTAACATTGCTTTAACACGAGAGTGCGGGGGAAGTGAATAAGAAAATTGGATTTTATGCCGCTTAAAAGATAGAATACAGACAAAATTACACCTTTAACAGTAGGGTGATTTCAAGAAATAATGTATAAGCCCTGTGCTTGTACTGCTCTTATGCGCGTTATTTCTTGGTCAAGGGAGTTTTTGTTAAGTGCACTTTTCATAAGAAAGTAGTTTCCTTTACAAAAAAAGTAAAAAAATTAATTGCTTGTTTTTGGTAACTCAATTACAAGTCGTGTGTAGCACTTCGAAAACATTAGATCTTACAGTTAAGTAACATTACTGTTTTATCTTGAAGGACATGTTTATGACTAATATAGAGCAAAACGCTCAAGGCCTTTATGTGCCTGAACTGGAACATGATGCTTGTGGTATCGGTTTCGTCGCACATCTAAAAAACAGCAAGTCTCACAAGATTGTGACACAAGCTTTAGATATGCTAGCGCGTATGGAACACCGTGGTGGTCAAGGTTGCGATCCATGTAGTGGTGATGGCGCGGGTATTCTTTTACAAAAACCACATGAGTTTTTAGTAACAGAAGCATTAAAAGAAGGCATTACCCTTCCTAAATTTGATCAGTACGGCGTAGGAACCATTCTATTCCCTAAAGATGAAAATCATCGTGACCATTGTCGCGAAATTTTAGCAAGAACTGCTGAACGTCTTTCTCTTGAAGTGATTGGTTACCGTGTACTACCTACCGATAACTCAATGATTGGTGCTGATCCATTAAGCAGCGAACCACAGTTTGAACATATGTTCGTGACTGGCGGTCCTGATATGGAACCTGCTGTATTAGAACGTAAATTATTTATTCTACGTAATTATGCAACACGCATTTGTTTAGAGTCTGTTAATGGCATTAAAGATAACTTTTACATTAACACTTTCTCTTACAAAACGATTGTATATAAAGGTCAATTAACCACTGAACAAGTGCCACAATATTTCTTAGATTTACAAAATCCAAGTATGGTGACTGCACTTGCATTGGTTCATTCTCGTTTCTCAACAAACACATTCCCACGTTGGCGTTTAGCGCAACCGTTCCGTTACATTGCTCACAATGGCGAGATTAATACGGTTCGCGGTAATATCAACTGGATGAAAGCACGTGAAGCTTTGCTTGAAGCTGAGTTCTTCACTCGTTCTGAATTAGACATGTTAATGCCAATCTGTACTGACGGTATGTCTGACTCTGCAAGCTTTGATATGGCATTAGAATTATTAGTGCTGTCTGGCCGTAGTCTTCCTCATGCATTGATGATGATGATCCCTGAAGCTTGGCAAGAAAATAAAAGTATGGATCCTAAGCGTCGTGCTTTCTACCAATACCACGCAAATCTAATGGAACCTTGGGATGGCCCAGCTTCTGTTTGTTTCACCGATGGTGTACAAGTAGGTGCAACACTTGACCGTAATGGTTTACGTCCATCTCGTTATACAGTGACAAAAGATGACTTCCTAGTGATGGCATCTGAATCAGGTGTTGTTGAAATTGACCCTGAAAACATTAAGTTACGTGGTCGTTTACAACCTGGTCGTATTTTTGTTGCTGACCTTGAACAAGGCCGTATCATTTCTGATGATGAAGTGAAAGATGGCATTGCAGCAAGAAAACCTTATGAAACTTGGTTACAAAATAACTTAGTTAAATTAGAAGATCAGCCTGCAGCATTAGAGCGTAATATCCAACCAGATGCGGGTAAATTGTTAAAACGTTTACAATCGTTTGGTGTAACTTCTGAAGAAGTTAATGACATTATTCTACCGATGTTACTTGATGGTAAAGAGCCATTAGGTGCAATGGGTGTGGATTGGCCGTTAGCGGTACTGTCACATCAATCTCAACATTTATCTCATTACTTTAAACAATTATTTGCACAAGTAACTAACCCACCAATCGATCCGATTCGTGAGCGTATGGTTATGTCGTTAAATACTTATTTAGGTAAAGACAAAAATTTACTGGCAGAAACGCCAGAACATTGTCATAAAGTTGAGCTGGAATCGCCTGTATTAAGTAATGCTGAGTTACAAAAAATTAATGCACTGGATGACAAGCACTTACAAGCTAAGACATTAGAAACTTTCTTTGCCGCTTCTGGTGAGCCAGGTAAGTTGAAAAAAGCGCTAGCACGTATTTGTCGTTACGCAGAAGATGCGATTCACGATGGTTACTCAATCATCATTCTTTCTGACCGTAATGCAACGTCTGACCATGCGCCAATTCCTGCTATGTTAGTAACAGGTGCGGTACATCACTACTTAATCAAACGTGGTCTACGTGCTATGTGTGACATCGTAGTGGAAACAGGTGACGTACGTGAAACACATCATTTTGCAACAGTAATCGGTTACGGTGCTTCTGCCGTTAATGCTTACTTAATTGAAGAAATGATTGTTGATCTACAAAACAAGAAACGTTTACCAGCTGATAAATCTGTTGATGAAATCTTTAAATCTTACAAATATGCGATTGACGCAGGTCTGTTGAAGATTTTCTCAAAAATGGGTATCTCAACGATTCAGTCTTATCAAGGCGCACAAATATTTGAAGCATTGGGCATTAGTAAAGCAGTGGTTGATGATTACTTCAAAGGCACTGTAACGCGTATTCAAGGTTTATCAATTGATGATATTGCACATGAAATTTTAGTGCGTCATCGTTTTGCTTACCCATTACGTGCAGTACCTGTGCAACGTTTAGATGTAGGCGGTGTATACCAGTGGAAACAACGTGGTGAGAAACATTTATTTAACCCAACAACGATTTCATTATTGCAAGAATCGACTCGTAACAAAAATTATGAGCAGTTCAAACAATACGCAGAAGCCGTTGATAAACAGGGTGATGATGCAGCAACGTTACGTAGCCAATTTGTATTTGTACCTAAAGAAACAGGTCCAATCTCAATTGACGAAGTCGAGCCAGCGGAATCAATTCTAAAACGTTTTGCAACGGGTGCGATGAGCTTTGGCTCTATCTCACATGAAGCTCACTCAACACTTGCGATAGCAATGAACCGAATTGGCGCGAAGTCAAACTCTGGTGAAGGTGGTGAAGATCCAATCCGTTTCAAACCAAAAGAAAATGGTGATTGGGAACGTTCTGCTATCAAGCAGGTAGCATCAGGTCGTTTTGGTGTTACGTCGTACTACCTAACAAACGCTGCTGAAATCCAAATTAAAATGGCACAGGGCGCTAAACCAGGTGAGGGTGGTCAATTACCAGGTCATAAAGTTGATGACTGGATTGGTCGTACTCGTCACTCTACTCCTGGCGTAGGTCTAATTTCACCGCCACCGCATCATGATATTTACTCAATCGAAGATTTAGCGCAGCTTATCTACGATTTGAAAAATGCTAACCGCGAAGGTCGTGTTAACGTTAAATTAGTATCAGAAGCCGGTGTTGGTACGATTGCATCAGGTGTTGCTAAAGCAAAAGCTGACGTAATCTTAATCGCTGGTTTTGACGGCGGTACAGGTGCATCACCATTATCATCTATTCGTCATGCTGGTTTACCATGGGAACTAGGTTTATCTGAAGCACATCAAACGCTAATGAAAAACGGTTTACGTAACCGTGTTGTGTTACAAGCTGATGGCCAGATGAAAACACCTCGTGACTTAACAATTGCTGCTTTACTAGGTTCTGAAGAATGGGGCGTTGCAACGGCTGCTTTAGTGGTTGAAGGTTGTATTATGATGCGTAAGTGTCATTTAAATACTTGTCCTGTTGGTATCGCAACACAAAACAAAACATTACGTGAACGTTTCGACGGCCGTGTAGATGATGTTGTTACTTTCTTTGGTTATATGGTTCAAGGCATGCGTGAAAACATGGCGATGTTAGGCTACAAATCAATCACTGAAATGGTTGGCCAAACACAAAACTTGAAAGTACGCGAAGATGTGACGCACTGGAAATATAAAAACTTAGATTTAAGTACTATTCTATTCAAGCAACAGGGTAAAGAAGAAGATGGGATGTTTAACCAAACAACTCAAAATCATAACCTTGAAGCAGTATTAGATAGAAAACTAATTGAGTTAGCAGCACCAGCGTTAGAGAAAGGCGAGGCAGTATCGGGTGAATTCCCTATCACTAATGTCGACCGTTCTTGTGGCGCCATGCTTTCTAATGAAATTTCAAAAGTCTATGACGACCAAGGTTTGCCTAAATCGATGCAAGTTAAATTCAAAGGCTCTGCTGGACAATCATTTGGTTGTTTCCTTGCTAAGGGTGTTGAGTTTACTGTTGAAGGTGATGCAAATGATTACTGGGGTAAAGGTTTATCTGGTGGTCAAATCGTGGTTTATCCATACCGCTCATCAACATTAGTTGCTAAAGATAATATTATCGTTGGTAACGTATGTTTTTATGGCGCAACATCTGGTCAATCATACATTAATGGTATGGCTGGTGAACGTTTCTGTGTACGTAACTCGGGTGCAGAAGTAGTTGTTGAAGGTATCGGTGATCACGGTTGTGAATACATGACCGGCGGTATAATGATCAACTTAGGGTCTACGGGTCGTAACTTTGCGGCGGGTATGAGTGGCGGTGTTGCTTATATTTGGGACCAAGATGATAAGTTTACAGCTAATTGTAATATGGAACTGGTTGACCTCGATCCTCTAGATCAAGCAGATAAAGACCTGTTAATTGCAAAAGTCACGAAACATTTAGAGCTTACGGAGTCTAATATGGCGGCGAAGTTCTTAGCGGATGTTGAAGCAAGCTTAGCAAAAGTTGTTAAAGTGATGCCTCGTGATTATAAAGCGGCATTAGCAGCTCGAGTCAAAGGAGAAGCAGCATAATGGGTAAGCCTACTGGATTTTTAGAATTAGGTCGTGAACTTCCACCGAAATTATCGGTTGAAGAGCGTCTAAAAGATAATAAAGAGTTTGTACAAAACGACGTGTTTGGTAAAAAGATTAATGACCAAGCCTCTCGTTGTATGGACTGTGGCGTACCGTTTTGTCATAACGGTTGTCCAATTGGTAACATCATTCCTGAATTCAACGATGCGGTTTATCGTGAAAGTTGGTTAGAGGCTTGGGAAATCCTGAGCTCAACGAATAACTTTCCTGAATTTACTGGGCGTGTTTGTCCTGCTCCATGTGAAACTTCATGTGTTTTAGGTATTAACCAAGATCCTATTACGATTTGTAATATTGAAAAAACAATTGTAGAAAAAGCATACGAGAATGGTTATGTTCAACCAAAAATACCAAGATCTCGTAGTGGCAAAACAATTGCTATCATCGGTTCTGGCCCTGCAGGTCTTGCAGCAGCAGAGCAATTAAACTCAGCAGGTCACACTGTGACTGTTTATGAGCGCGATGAAAAAATAGGCGGTTTATTACGCTTTGGTATTCCAGACTTTAAACTAGGTATGGACATTATCGATCGTAAGATTGCGGTAATGGAAGCAGCTGGTATTAAAATGGTTGTGAATGCACACATTGGTGTTGATTTTGATGCAAAAGATTTGCGTAAGCAATTTGACGTTGTGTTATTAACAGGTGGTTCAACGGTTCCTCGTGACCTACCAATCCCTGGTCGTGACTTAAAAGGTGTTCATTTTGCAATGGAATTCCTTGGTCAAAATAACCGCCGTGCAAACGGTATGGATCTTAAGACTGAAGAAATTCATGCAGCAGATGACCATGTAGTGGTTATCGGTGGTGGTGATACGGGTTCTGACTGTGTTGGTACTTCTAACCGTCATAAAGCCGCATCGGTTACGCAAGTGGAAATTATGCCGATCCCACCTGAAAAACGTACTGTGAATATGCCATGGCCTTCTTACCCAATGATCTTGAAAACAACAACTTCACACGAAGAAGGTGTAGATCGTCATTGGTCAATCCTAACTAAAGAATTCATCGGTGATGAAAATGGTAATGTTAAAGAGTTAGTGGTTGCAGATATCGAATGGGAAGAAGCAGCACCGGGTCAACGTCCTAACTTTAAAGAAATTGAAGGTTCTGTACGTTCAATTCCTTGTACTAAAGCTTTCTTGGCAATGGGGTTCTTACACCCAGAACCAACGGGTGTTTTAGCGCAGTTATCAATTGGCTTAGATGAGCGCGGTAACGTTAAAACTAACGATTACCAAACAACCCAAGCAGGCGTATTTGCCGCAGGTGATATGCGTACTGGTCAGTCTCTGATCGTACGTTGTATTAATGAAGGCCGTGAAGCTTCACGTGCTATTGATGCATACTTGATGGGTAACTCTAATCTTGAATGTATCAATGATTCATTAATGATGGCTAACTAAAACAAACCATTATTGGTTGTTTGTTAGGCAATCTGCTAACAACATTACTTAACATGTAATTTAGTGTTAATAAACCCCCTCTCTTTTTAGAGCAGGGGGTTTTTTTGTTTTAAAAGTAGGTTAAAATCCGTTTCCCTTAAATTCGGTATTTTGTACCGGTCATACTAAAAACATTTGAAAGTCTGCTGTATCGTGCAGTTTATTTTCAAATGTAGAACAAAGGAAAGATTAATGTCTTTAATCGATTTTTCAGCTTCTACGCTGTCGATTTTACCTGCAGTGGTTGCACTGGGGTTAGCTATTCTTACGCGTCGAGTTTTATTGTCGTTAGGTTTAGGTATTATATTAGGTGCTTTATTACTGGTTGATTTTTCAGTGGTAGCAGCGGGAACTTACATTTTTAACACGGTTAAAGGTGTGGTAGTTGAAGATGGCGGATTAAATACTTGGAATATGAGTATTGTCGCTTTCCTGTTATTGCTGGGCATGATGACGGCGGTATTGACGCTTTCTGGTGGCACGCGTGCCTTTGCTGATTGGGCACTTGACCATATTAAAGATAAACGTGGTGCGTCGCTATTGGCGGCATTTTTAGGCGTGTTCATATTTATAGATGATTACTTTAATAGTTTGGCCGTTGGTTCTATCTCTCGCCCTGTTACTGACCGTTTTAATGTGTCACGCGAAAAATTAGCTTATATACTTGATTCAACTGCTGCGCCAATGTGTATTCTGATGCCAGTTTCAAGCTGGGGCGCCTATATCATGACCATTATCAGTGGTATTTTGGTTAGCCATGGTATGACAGAGTATTCGCCGTTAGGGGCTTATGTTGCATTAATTCCTATGAATTTCTACGCAATATTTACTTTGTTAATGGTCTTTGCTGTGATTATTTTCAAACTTGATATTGGGCCAATGAAAAAACATGAAGCAATGGCAGAAAAAGAGATCACCAAGGGTGAACAAGACTATATCGATTTACAAGATGAAATGGGTATTGAAGAGCATGAACAAGGTAAGGTTGGCGATTTAGTTTACCCAATCATTGGCTTAATTATCGGAACGTTATTTTTTATGCTTTATACCGGTAATGCTGCATTAGCTGAAGCAGGTCAAAATTTCTCTGTATTAGGTGCCTTTGAGAATACTGATGTCGGTGCTTCTTTAGTTTACGGTGGCTCAATCGGCTTAGTACTTTCTTTATTGACCGTAGTAAGACAAAAGCAAAGCTTTACAAATATTAAATTTGCTCTTTGGGTTGGCGCAAAATCGATGTTCGGTGCCATTATTATTCTATTTTTTGCTTGGTCTATTGGTACTGTGATCGGTGATATGAATACCGGTACTTATCTATCAAGTTTAGTACAAGGTAATATTGGATTACATTGGTTACCGGTTATCTTATTTGTCCTTTCTGGTGCAATGGCGTTCTCAACAGGAACTTCTTGGGGTACCTTTGGGATCATGTTACCGATTGCGGGCGACATGGCCGGCGCAACGGATTTAACCATGATGTTACCGATGTTAAGTGCGGTATTAGCGGGTTCTGTATTTGGCGACCACTGTTCTCCGATTTCAGACACCACTATTTTATCGTCAACGGGTGCGCGTTGTGAACATATTGACCACGTTGCAACACAATTACCCTACGCGCTTGCAATGGCATTAGTGTCTATTGTTGGTTTTGTTGTGATTGGTTTTACTGGTTCAACTATAGGTGCTTTAGTTGCCTCAGCAGCTGCCTTTGTGACCGTGATTGTGGTGATGAAAACATATTCACTTCGTTCGTCAATTTCTTCGCCTATTACTCAGTGATAAAAACTAAACTTTGAATAAAACTAAAAAGCAGGCTTGCCTGCTTTTTTTGTGCCTGTAGATTTACGCTTAATGTGATGACTCATGCCATACCTTCAATAACATGCTTTAATACCTTCGTATCAATATCATACCTTCAATTCCGTAACTTCAAAAACATGCCTTTAATGTCTCACCTGCTCACCTTATTTGACTTTAAGGCTTACAGATTCTGCATTCTTATTGGTAACTGAGGCGCAATTTAGCTTACCCAATAATAAACAAGCCTCCGTGACTATCCTTTTTCGAGTAGCCTTGCTAGGATCTGTTTTTTGTTTCTGCTAGGTAACTGTTTTGACCATTTCTGCTACTGCTTTAAAAGACCATTTAAATGACGTGTTATACAAAGACCAATTCCGTTTAAAACGTAGGATTGATGATCTTGCTAACTTAAAATCGCCTGAAAAAGTAGAACAAAGCCTAACTAAAATTGCCATTGATATACAGGTCTCGATGGATAAACGTAAGCAACGTTTAGATAACCTGCCAGAAGTGACTTATCCTGACCTGCCCGTTAGCCAGAAAAAAGACGAAATAGCCAAAGCCATTGCCAATAACCAAGTGGTCATTATTGCTGGTGAAACAGGCTCTGGTAAAACAACGCAAATACCTAAAATCTGTTTAGAGCTAGGGCGCGGTGTATCGGGCTTGATTGGTCATACTCAACCGAGACGTTTAGCCGCTAGAACCGTGGCAAATCGTATTGCTGAAGAGTTAGATTCTGAGCTTGGCGAAACAGTAGGTTATCGTGTTCGTTTTACGGACAAAGTAAGCGACAAATCTTATATCAAACTAATGACCGACGGTATTTTATTAGCTGAAATACAAAACGACCGTTTCTTAAGTCAATATGACACCATCATTATCGATGAAGCGCACGAGCGTAGTTTAAATATCGACTTTTTAATGGGTTACTTAAAACGTCTATTACCCCGTCGCCCAGATTTAAAAGTAATTATCACTTCCGCGACCATTGACCCAGAACGTTTTGCACAACACTTTTGTGATAAACGTGGTAAAGCTGCGCCTATTATAGAAGTGTCTGGCCGTACATTTCCTGTTGAAACCTTATATCGTCCATTGGATGAATACGCAGCAGGCGACCAAATCGAAGGTATTTTCCAAGCCGTTGATGAACTACAACGTTTAGGTCGTGGCGACATTCTTATTTTCATGAATGGTGAACGTGAAATTCGCGATACTGCAGAAGCATTAACCAAACGAAAACTACGGGATACCGAAGTACTGCCTTTGTTTGCGCGTTTAAGTGTGGCAGAGCAAAACAAGATATTCCAAGGGCATCGTGGTCAACGTATCGTGCTAGCCACCAACGTAGCAGAAACATCCTTAACCATACCGGGTATTAAATACGTCATTGATACAGGTACCGTGCGTATCAGCCGTTATAGCTACCGTACTAAAGTGCAACGTCTACCGATTGAGGCAATATCGCAAGCCAGTGCAAATCAGCGTAAAGGTCGTTGTGGCCGTGTTAGCGAAGGTGTGTGTATCCGTTTATTCAGTGAAGATGACTTTAATGGTCGTCCTGAATTTACTGATCCAGAAATTCTACGTACTAACTTATCGTCAGTTATTTTGCAGATGTTATCGCTTGGCTTAGGTGAGCTTAATAAATTCCCATTTGTAGAGCCTCCGGAAGATAGAAATATCAAAGATGGTTTGAGCCTATTAGAAGAACTAGGCGCGGTTGACCTAAAAGCCAAAGATCCACGCAAAAAATTAACACCTTTGGGTCGTCAACTAGCGAAATTACCCGTAGACCCACGTTTAGCGCGTATGATTTTAGCGGCTAAAGACTTTGATTGTGTACATGAAGTGATGGTGATCAGTGCGGCCTTAAGTATTCAAGATCCGCGCGAACGTCCAATGGATAAGCAACAAGCATCCGATGAAAAACATCGTCGCTTTCAAGATAAAGATTCTGACTTTATCACCTATGTTAATTTATGGAATTACATCAACGAACAGCGCCAAGAATTGTCTAGTAGCCATTTCCGTAAAATGTGCCAAAAAGACTTTTTAGCTTATATGCGCGTGCGTGAATGGCAGGATATTTATACACAAATCAAACAAGTGACCGATGAGCTAGACATTAAGGTGAGCAGCACGCCGTCTAACTTTGATGCGATCCATCAAGCTTTATTAGCAGGCCTTTTATCACATATCGGTTTAAAAGATAAAGACGCCGAATATTTAGGTGCGCGGAATAGTAAATTTTATATGTTCCCAGGCTCAGGTTTATTTAAAAAACAGCCAAAGTGGGGCATGTTTGCGGAACTCGTTGAAACATCAAAACTATTTGCACGAGTCGCGGCACGTATCAAGCCAGAGTGGGTAGAACACCAAGCGCAACATCTTATTAAACGTAGTTACGTTGAACCGCATTGGCAGAAAAAGTCAGGCGTGGTTGGCGCGTTCGAAACACAAACCTTATACGGCATTCCTATTGTCAGTAAGCGTAAAGTTATTTACACCCATATTGACCCAATATTATGTCGTGAGTTATTTATTCGTCATGCCTTAGTAGAAGGGGAGTTTGAAACACGTCATCAATTCTTTAAAGATAACCAAGCGTTATTAAATGACATTGAAGAGTTAGAGCATAAATCACGTCGCCGCGATATTTTGGTCGATGATGAAACGTTGTTTTTGTTTTACGATGAACTTGTGCCGCAAAATGTATGTAGTGCAAAACAGTTTGATAGTTGGTGGAATAAAGAAAAAAAACAACAGCCACAATTATTAAACTATCAACGTGATCAAGTCATGGCGCATGATGCAGATAAAGTCACCGCCAATGCTTATCCAGATCATTGGCAGCAAGGTGATTTCCGTTTACAGCTTGAATATGCCTTTGAACCAGGCACTAGCCAAGATGGTGTAACGGTGAATATTCCACTGGCATTATTAAACCAAATATCAGACCAAGGTTTTGAGTGGCAAATACCAGCGCTACGTGAAGAGTTATTAGTCGCGCTAATTAAAACATTGCCTAAACCTATTCGTCGTAATTTTGTCCCTGCTCCAAACTATGCAGAAGCCGCAATGGCTAATTTAGCCCCTTTACAGGGGCCGTTATTAGAGGCTTTTGAAAAACAATTACTACGCATGACTGGTGTTCGAATTCCTGAAAATTCATGGGATCTATCTGCATTACCGACGCATCTGCGTATCAAGTTTAAAGTGATTGACGATAAGCAAAAAAGTGTTGCTGTCGGCACCGATTTAAAATTATTGCAGCACGACCTAAAAGGTAAAGTGAAACAAACCTTATCAAAGGTTTCAAAGCAAGGTATTGAAAAATCAGATTTATTAGAATGGGATTTTGGTAAGTTACCAACATCGTTTAAAAAAGACCATGGCGGATATGAAGTGAAGGCTTATCCTGCCTTGGTAGATAAAAGCAAAAGTGTGGCGATTGAGTTATTTGACAGCGAAGCCAAAGCACAACGTTTTAATCAAGCAGGATTACGTCGATTAATTTTGTTGAACGTACCTTCACCAATTAAATACCTGCAACAAAGTTTACCTAATAAGGCCAAGCTTGGGCTGTACTTTAACCCTTTTGGTCAAGTGAAAGACTTAATTGATGACTGCATTAGCTGCGCCGTTGATGCAATTCTTGTGGGGCAGACACATCCGCAAGAAGCACCTGAATTTGAGCGACAAAAAGAAAAAGTGCGCGCTGAATTGGCAGATAAAACGTTACAAATTACACAGCAAGTGGAACAAGTATTAACCCTTGCTCATGCCGTCAATAAGCAATTAAAAGGCAAAGCGGATTTAAGTATGTTGGTGGCTAAAGGGGACATTAAGTCGCAGCTAGAGCGTTTGATTTTCCCTGGGTTTGTTTGCCAAGTGGGTGAGGGAAAACTTAACGACATTAAGCGTTATTTATTAGCGTTACAAAAGCGTTTAGAGAAGTTACCCGTTAATCCAAATCAAGACCGTTTAAATACTATTGAGTTACACGACCTCGAAGAGCGTTATCGTGCACTTTGTAAGAGCTTATTAAGTGATGAAACTGAAAATACTGATTTGGCAGAAGTGTATTGGATGATGGAAGAGTTACGCGTTTCATTGTTTGCACAGCAGTTGGGGACTCCGTATCCAGTGTCAGCGAAACGAGTGAGGTTGAAGTTGACGGAACTTAAGGGTTAAGTCATTAACCTTTTAAAATGTAAATTGATAAGCAAGCTTCGGCTTGCTTTTTTTATGCTTTTTTAGTTTTGAAGGTTCGTCTTCGCTCATCGGGACATTGTGCTGATTAATTTCAGTGTTTTCGCCTTGTCGGCGACTTTACTTTCTCTCTGCCAGCAGAGAACTTGATACCTACAAGAGTTCAAAGAGACTGGCACCGAATCGCTTTCTTATCCAAACGAGCAATACCTTTCCTAACGCACCAGTTCATACGGCACGTCCCTGTGCCGAATGAACTTACAGCAAACGTCCTGTTTGCTGTTGCTGAAAGGTATTGTTCGTTTGGGAAAGCTCAACGGTGGGGATGGATGTAGCCACCTTGAGTAAGGTTATTATTATTAATTTCGTTTATAGTTTCTGTACTTTAGACGAACCGTAAAGGTTCGATGTTGGGGCGCAGGATTTACTCTATTTACTATTTCCTTTGAAATTAATTAGTTAATGCTCGTCAGCGTTCGTAGAAACATATTGATGATTATCGACCGATTTTTTGGACAGTCGAGAAAGGGGGGATTTATAATATTTTTGAGATTTTTAATATCAGTTTATAGATGCGACAACTATAGTATATATACTCGTTACTTATCGGAGTCTGATATATGAAGCTTAATGATGCAGAAATTGAGATTAGAGAGCGTGCTGTTACGTTTGCCAAAAAGAATAGAACTGAGATATGTAGAAGGCTTACAGACAAAACAATGTATTTACCAGAAAGTTACCCTGTATCTGTATTTATGGGCGGGTCACCCGGAGCTGGTAAAACTGAATCATCTAAAGAATTTGTCGCTTCTATTTCCGATGGTAAAACTAAAACTCTCCGTTTAGATCCTGATGATTTACGCGTTGAATTTAAAGATTATGATGGTTCGAATTCATACCTATTTCAGAAAGCAGTTGTGATACTTATTGAACGGACTATGGATTACATCTTTAAAAATGGTCAAAGTTTTTTATTGGATGGTACTTTAGCGAGTTACTCCGTTGCAGAAAAAAACATACAAAGATCTTTAGAAAAAAATAGAGATGTGCTGATAATATTTGTGTATCAACGTCCTGAGTTAGCTTGGGAGTTTGTTTGTGCTAGAGAAAAAGTTGAAGGTAGAAAAATTCTGCCAGAGCACTTTATTAAACAATTTTTTGATGCTCAAGAAGTGATCAAAATATTGAAAGAAAAGTTTGGGGATAGAATTCAAGTTGATTTATTAATCAAAGATAACGATGGTAATACTAGAACTCATCATACTGATATTAATACCTTGAAGCCTTACCTGAAGGAGAGTTATACTTTAGAAGCATTAAAAGCAATCGTAGGAATTTAAAGGTAGGGAGAATATTTTATGTTGAATAATAAGAAAGTGGCTTCAACGCCATTATCAGATTTTGTGAAGAGAGCTTCTTCTGATGAAAAGAAAAAAGTCTATCAAAAAGTCATTACGGCAGCTTCACAGTCTCAAAATTCTACTATCGAGAAAGCTAAAGCTGCTGTGTAACTATTATTTATGCTCGCTGTTTCTAAATAGCTAAGCAGATTTAAACTACGTAGTAGAATCCGCTTTTTTCTCGTTCCCACTGTCCTCTGTGGGAATGCACACTTTAGTATTTTTAGGGCAAGGATTGGCCCGTCTGGAACACTGAAAGTAGTGGACTCCTATACATTGAAGTCAATAATATCAATTAGTTAATCTTCAAACGATGTTCAATGTGGCTACGACTTCCTTGATAGAAGTTCTAGACTATCATTAGTTGATCACAATAAAATCAACCCTTTACGATTTTAATACACTGGGTATCCAGTCATTCTATATTAAAATTATCAACAAAGAGGGAGGTTGTCGGTTAAACTCTCTAGTCATCATTCTCTAGTAATATTTACCTATTAAACATGCTAATTGGATAAAACACATGCCTCATAACTACACACCTACTGTTAAAGATTGGCTTTCTCTGCTGTTACTCATTTTGCTGTGGGGGACATCATTTATGTTTACCGCTGTTTCACTGCAAAGCTTTAGCCCTGTGGGTATCGTTTCTCTTAGAGTGTTGATTGCTGCGATTATTCTAACTGTGTTTATGTATGCCAAGGGTTGGCGTTTGCCTGTAGAGCCGTTGTCTTGGGCGGTATTTTTATTGCTGGGCAGTTCTAGCAGCAGTTCTGGACACCCAAAAATTTAGAGCCAAGTTCAGAACACCCATAAACTTTGTCTGATGATTCTTAATAAAACTATCTTTCAAGGTGCATATTTTTCACTTGGAGTAATTTTTTATAGCTCAATCTCAACAATCACAAGTTTTCCTGTTTGTTCCGCTTCATAGTTTATGGCTATTTACTAATTTACTAATTTACTAATTTACCTATTTACTAGTTTCCTTCCTAATTTATCTACACTAATTTCATGTGTCTAAATGAGATCTACTGGCAATGTAAACCATTTTTAAAAGATATGGATATGCCATTGTTTTTCTTCATCGAATGTTAATAATTAGAAAATTACAATTATTTTTAATCTTAATTCGCTTGGTGAATTAATGGAAGTGTCTCGTTTAAATAAATTAAATAATAGGAAATGGCTTTATTTTAGTGGTAGGTCACGTTTATTTTAAGGTTTACGTCTTGTTGTCAGAAGTTTGAGTGATATTATATTTTCGTTAAAAAAAGATAATTCATAGTGCGAAATAACAGAAGTTCTGAAGGTCCCATTATAATAAGGTAATAGATATGAAAAAAAATATAATTGCTATAGCGCTAACAGGTGCATTAGCTTTATCGATGTCTCCAGTTGTATTCGCCAAGCAAGAGGTTGCTGTACAAGCTCAAGTTTCTCCTGCTGATTTTATGACGAAACGGCAGGTTGTTGATCAGTTGTTAGGAGAAGCTTTAAAAGTATTTGAATCTCCTGCCCGTATCTCACATGCTGGCTTCACCGCGAAAATGCCGAGTAATATGGCAACTATTACTGAACGATTATTATCCGCTTATGCACTAGAACCATATAGAACTGATCTGCTGATTTCTGCTGCTAATGCACAGGTCTACAATAAAAATATAGATTATGCTATAGAGCTTTTTGAACAAGCCCTTTCTGTTGCACCAGATGATGTGGATTTGAATTCTTATCTTGCGGTATGGCAAAAATTCAAGGGTAATGAAGCTGTTTCACAAAAATATATGGCTCGAATAGCAGAGTTAGATTCCGGTCAAGAAGCTGATCTTAAGCGTATATTTAAAACAATAGACCGTGTAGTAGATACTCCATTGAAAGATAAACCAGGGAAACCACTCGCAGGAAATACCGCTATTGTTACTCTAGGTTATGCATTGAATCCGGACGGTTCAATGGATGAGATATTAATTAAGCGTTTACAAACAACACTTGAAATGGCAAAAAAACAGCCTGAGTCTCTTATTGTTCTTACTGGTGGTGTACCAAAAAATCATAAAACCGAAGGCAAGCTTATGGCTGACTGGTTGATTAATAAAGGTGTTGATAAAAATAGAATCATTGAAGAAAACTATGCGACAAGTACCGTTGATAACGCGTTACTTAGTAGTTATGCTCTTGCTCGTCATAACATTGACCATGCAACAATTATTAGCTCAGCAAGTCATGTAAGGCGTGGACAATCTTTATTTGAAATTGCTAGTTGGCAAACGGGCCCTAAAGGGATTACTTTTGATACTGTAGCTTTCCCTGATAAGCCCCTTTCTAATCTAAAAGTTCCTAGTGATAAAGAACTTTTAGGCATTTACCGAGATGCTTTACGCACCTATGGTATGTGGAGCTACCGTTCTAAACCACTACTTGCACGATAGTAGAAATGGAAAAAATCAGGAAAGATAACAAAGTACTGGGCACCTATTACTTTGACTGATGATTGTTCACAAACTGCCTTTTAAAGGTGCATACTTTGCACTTGGAGGTAGTTTGTTATGACCCAATCTTGCTAATCAATCGTTCCCTTATTACAGAATGACCATACCGAAAACACTCAAGGCTAAAAATTTAATTAGATAATTTGAAAAGTAAATTATCAGGATTGAGATCGCTAAAGTTAATTTAAGACAATGTTAATAGTTAATTGAATTATTGTTTTCCTGCAAAGGTTAAATATAACGCCACACCTAACCAATTCAAATTGAAACGAATAATATGATACTCATGGGAGGTGTTGTTACTGCGTGTATGCTCGCAGGTTTAATTGTGGTAGTACTACCAACATAAAAGTATTGGATCCATTACTTGCTCACAATCAAATTAGATTTTTACGATTTAAAGTTATTTGGAGCTGTAATTCTGTATTAAAACCATCAACAAATAGGAGGTTGTTGGTTAAACTCTCTAGTTATCATTCTCTAGTAATATTTACCTATTAAACATGCTAATTGGATAAAACACATGCCTCATAACTACACACCTACTGTTAAAGACTGGCTTTCTCTGCTGTTACTCATTTTGCTGTGGGGCACATCATTTATGTTTACCGCTGTTTCACTGCAAAGCTTTAGTCCTGTGGCTATCGTTTCTCTTAGAGTGTTGATTGCTGCGATTATTCTAACTCTGTTTATGTATGCCAAGGGTTGGCGTTTGCCTGTAGAGCCGTTGGCTTGGGCGGTATTTTTATTGCTGGGTGTTATGGGTAACTTGTTGCCATTTCTTCTTATCTCAACGGGTCAGAAAGATATTAGCTCGGGCATTACGGGATTGTTGATGGCTTTTATGCCATTGGCGACAATGATTTTGGCACATTATTTTGTATCAGGAGAAAGCCTCAATCGCTTTAAAATATTCGGTTTTGTGTTAGGTATTACTGGCGTGGTGATTGTGCTATGGCCGTCGTTAGTAGGAGCTTACAGTAATTTACTGAGCGGTTTATTGATTTTACTAGCCACTTTTAGTTATGCGATAAATGCCATTTTGGTGAGGCGATTACCTTCTTATAATCCTGTTGTGACAGCGGCAGGCGTGATGATTATTTCCAGTATCGTGATAGTGCCATTGTGGCTGTGGCAAGATTTACCGTGGCAACAAAGTTACTCTTTAAAAGCCTCGTTATCCATGTTGTGGTTAGGTGTCGGGCCGACTGCATTTGCTACCATTCTTTTATTTGCTGTTATCGGCACGGCAGGCCCTACGTTTCTATCGTATATTAATTACGTGATTCCTATTGTGGCGTATTTTACTGGCGCGCTTCTTTTGGGCGAAGCCATTGAATGGCACAGCCTAGCGGCGATGTTATTAATAATTTTAGGAATAGCGCTAACGCGGAAGCGAGTTGTTGATTAAATTAGGTGTTTGTGGGTTTTCGGGAGTGTCGTGTTAATCAGTGGTATTCCAATTACACATTTTCCATCAAGTGACTTAAATAAGCACATAATAGCTGTTGCGGTCTTTGTCAAAAATTGAAAGCCCGCAAAAAATTATAAAAGTTATGGACAAAAAAGGTGTAAAAACTTGTGGGTGCCCATACATTTAAGTTTTTAATATCAATTAGTTAATGATTAAATTGATTCTAAATGAGGTTGCGACTTCTCCTCTGTTGAGCTTTCCCAAATTATGAATTGTAAATAGGACGTTTGCAGTATGAATTGTTGTGTTAAGAAAAAAATTGATGGTTTAGATGAAGAAAGTGACTCGGTGCCAGTCTCTTTGCACTCTTGTAAGTATCTGGCTCTCTGCTGGCAGAGATAAAGTAAAGCCGCCGATAGGGCTAAATACAAAGCCGGAAATATCAACATAACCTTGATAAGTAAAGGCGAACCAAAATAAAGAGCAAGACAGCCATAAACTTTGACGTGTGATAAGTAATATTTTCAGCTCTATCTTTTAATGATGTAGTTTTACATGTCTAGGGGCGTTGTTATGACTCAGTCTCGCCAACCTCAAATGTCGTTATCAGATACACCTTATTATCACTGTATTTCACGTTGTGCTGGTTGCGCTTATTTATGTGGAGAAAAAACTATAGGGTCTTTGATTGTGTGCAAAATGGCCCCGAAGGAGCCATTATAATTGATTCGACGTGAGTTATACGGTGGCTTTTGCTTTGCGCAGAAACTTTAATGGCCGATCTTTTCACTATCTCCTCGTTATCAATTAACAATATTTTTACTGTAAAAGTATTTGCCTGTCCGATTTGGAACTTTCGATCTGAACTCTGTCCTAAAACCGGGTGTCATGCATTTAGCTTTTTTGAGGAGGGAGCACGTTTTGTTTGTTGTTTACAATTATGCAGATTAAAAATATCGTATTCTTATTCATTATTTATAATTTGCTTATGTGCAATATCTTGCCTATTCCGTATACTTTAATAGCGAGTTTTTCTACCATAAATGAAAGGATTTCCTGTGCAACATTTTAAAAATTTATTCAGCCGTCATTGTTATCGCCATTTTCTATTTTGGGTATTACTTTTTGCTGCAATATATAGTGCTGCAGGGTTTTTATTAGCGCCTGTTTTAATTCAACAGACGATAAAGGAACAAGTTCAATCGAATTTAGGTTGGAATACTGAAATTGGAAAAATCGAATTAAATCCTTATAGCTTAGCTTTAAATATTGAACAATTGAGTATCATTGACCAAAATAACAAAGAAGTCATTGGTTTTTCTCGTTTTTATACAAATTTCACTTTACGTTCAATATTTGAGTTAGCCGTTACTTTTCAAAGTATTGAGTTAATTGATCCTCGTATTGATATAACCATCAACAAAGAAGGTGAAAATAACCTTAGTAAAGCCCTTGCAAAGCATGCCGTTGCTCCTGAAAAAAACGAAATTGAAGATGAGGAAGAAGAATCATCTATTATTCCTTTATTAATTGATAAAATCAGCTTACAAAATGGTGCTTTAAAACTCACTAATTTTCAGCCAAGTAATTCGGTTGTACATCAAGTGACACCAATCTCCTTTGACTTAGAAAATTTCTCAACAAAATTGAATGAAGATGGTCAATATAAACTTGATATAACATTAGGCACTGGCCAGACAATAAATTGGAATGGTTTAATTTCGGTAAACCCTATCCATTCATCTGGTTCTTTAGATCTGTCAGGCATTAAAGTGCATGAACTTTGGCCGTATCTCCAAGATGCAGTTCCTTATCAATTAATTAATGCCATTGCTTCAGTGAAGGGTGACTATGAAGTGAGTCTATTAAAAGACGAGCTCGCTTTAAAAATAGAAAATTCGCTAATTGATATTGATAGCATTAAGCTAACTTCAGAAAACACACCTGACGGATTACTTGCAATTAAAAAAATCCATATTGGTCCAAGTCATTTTGACCTACAGGAAAACAACATAGCCATTAAACAAGTTGTTATTGATACTTTGTTGCTTGATATATTACGAGATCAACAGGGTGAATTAGCAATGCTAGCACCATTAGCCAACTCCAAAACACCTGAAAGCGACACTAATACAACACAAACTGACGATGCTAAAGACATTACTGTAAAAGATGATGCATCATCACAAGTGACACCTCCATTTATGTGGTCTGTTGAGCAGGTTTTAGTGCAAAATAGTCACGTTAATTGGCTAGATAAACAACCAAAAAAACCGGCCGCTATTGCGGTTAAACAGATTAATATTGAATTAAATAAATTAAACCAAGATTTAACATCAACATTACCTTTTTCAATAAATTATTTTGTTGATTCATCACAAAAGAATACAGTGGTGGGCGACTTAGTCATTGCCCCTTTAAAATTAAACTCACATTTAACGCTTGCAGGAATAGATTTAACCGCAGTACAGCCTTACGTCGCAGAGTCTGTTCAAATTAAACTTGAAAAAGGACGCTTGTTTACAGATGCAGACTTTCAGTTGAATGAAGCTGCCGATGGACAAATTCAGGGCGAATTCACTGGTAACATTAATATCAAAGCATTTAATAGCCTGGACAAAGTGTTAAATAAACGCCTTCTCGGGTGGAATGAATTATCAATTAACCCCATAAAAGTTGACCTTAATCCTCTCGCTATTGATATTGGAAAAATTGCTTTAATTGAACCCTACTTTAGAGTTGTAATTGCTAAAGACCGCAGTGTTAATCTATCAAAGTTAAGTGTTGAAAAAGCAACCAATAAGAAGGACAAAGCACCTAAAACTACTTCCTCTAATGATGCGCCATTACCATTAAGCATTGGTGAAGTTAGTTTAAGTGAAGGTAGTGCTTATTTTGCAGATCTCTCTTTACAACCTCAGTTTGGCACCGCCATTGAACATATGAATGGTCAAATAAGCAACTTGTCTTCAGATAATACAAAAATAGCCAATGTTGAAATTAAAGGCACGATTGACGACTATGCAACGATGTTGGTCAAGGGTAAATTAAACCCTTTATCTAATGACCTGTATACAGACTTAAACGTTAAGTTTGATAAGATAGATTTAACGGCATTTACGCCTTATTCAGGCCGCCATATCGGTTATATAATTGATAAAGGTAAGTTAAATGTTCAGCTTGATTACAAAATAAAAGATAATAAATTAGAAGCGAAAAATCGTATTATTTTAGATCAGTTTAACTTAGGAGATACTGTTAAAAGTGATGAAGCGTTAGATTTACCCATTAAATTAGCATTAGCCTTATTTAAAAATAAAGATGGAGTGATTGATATTGATTTACCGGTCACTGGCAATTTAGATGATCCTGAATTTAAAATCACAGCAATATTATTAAAAACATTAGGTAACTTACTAACAAAAGCGATTACTTCTCCTTTCTCTGCTATTGCTAGTCTTGCTGGTAGCAACACCGATAACTTGAATAAAATTGCATTTTCTTTAGGCAGCAGTGAACTTAATTTAGAACAAAAAGAGGCATTAAAAGTATTAGCTGAAGTATTAAATAAACGTCCTGAGTTAGTATTAGAGGTACGGGTTAATGTCGACCAAAAAGCAGAAGAAAAAGCATTGAAAACTTACAATCTGGATCAATATTTCATTGAATCCGATGTTAATATTAATGACTCTAACGAGCTTGTTGATGCAATGGAAGCGTTATATGCTAGTCGTGAATCAAGGCAAAAACTTGATCAGCTTGAAGCTCAAATTAAGTTAAATGTGGAGACTGAACAAAAAGAAGATGAGTATAAAGCTCGTTACCAACAGGCTTTAACCGATGCGTTATTAGAGACTCAACCATTAGAAAGTTTAGATATGTTAACATTAGCTAAAAAGCGCGTCAGCGTAATTAAACAAGAACTGATTAAAGTAAATAAATTACCTAACTCACAAGTGTTTGTTTTAAATCCTTCTTTGGATGGCATAGCAGACAAAGACAAAATTATCACAGAGTTTACTTTGAGCGCAAAATAATTTGTTCAAGCTACTTTTAATCACGCAGTGCACTAATTAAAAATGAAAAGAGCGGGATTTTAGTCGCTCTTTTCATTTATCCAATATAACTCTTCGAAGAGAATTTTTAGTGTTTTTTACATGCGAAGAGGGCGTTGCTCTGATACCGCCTCGTCAGTCTTAAGTATCCTATCTAATCGCCTGATTATTACTGTATTTCATATCGTATTCGCTGTTCTTATCTATGTATTGAAGATAATTATAGAGAAAAGTCCATTGAACATCGGTGTTGCTTTATAGATTAAAAACAATTGGGTCTGCCTTTTTCCTACTTTCCTTTCTGATAATAGAAAGTAAGAATGAATAGCTCGCAAAGCTATTTCGGTAAATTATCCAATGCATTTGCTATTTTAATTAAACGGCTGAGAATTTTCTCACCGTCAACGCCAATACCATTATGTTCATATTCATTGGTGATCCAAGCTTTTGACATCGGAATACTCGCTAAGGTTTCTCGCGTATAATCAAGCTCTACAAACATATCATCTGCGTATGCGGCACATGCTAACGGGACTTTGTTTTTACTTAATATGTCAGTGTCGTATAACTTACCCCAATTTTGTTTTTCTGCTAAAAGATTGGCCGCAGGGCGAAGTGCTTTTAATGTTTCTAATTGCTCAAACATCCATGGATAGACCATCTCTCCGGTGAACATGAATGCTTTACCAGATTGGTAATTAAACTGTGAATATTGTTCACGCACACGATGCGCTGACCAATTTGATGCACTTTCTTGGCAATAAATGGATTCATGCAAAATGGCATAGATTGGGTTGGTAAGGTAACCTTGCTCTTGTTGCATCTGATTTAAGAAGCTGTAACTAAGTTGTTTGTGCCCATTGCAGTGTATAAATGCACTTTCTAAAAGATAGTAGAGCGGTAAAGCGGCATTTCCTCGGCCCAAATTAATACCTATTAACTGAAATTGCTCTACTGTGAAGCGTTGTCCGTTGGGTAAGGTAACTTCGTTATTCAGTAAATATTGAGCAATATCACAACACATTTGTTGTGCCGCTGGGAACTGCGCAAAAAAGGCCTTATTTTTATCTGTCGTACGTTGATAAGTTGCATGATAAACATCATCGGTTTGTCGTGTAAGCGAAGGAATGCCACCTGTAACATAGCAACGTAGTAGGCTTTCTGGGAATAATGATAGGTAGGTTAATATACAAAATCCACCAAAGCTTTGCCCTAACGTTGCCCATTGTTTGATATTAAACTTAATGCGAATCGCTTCGGCATCACGCACAATACTGTCGGCTCTAAAGTGTGTTAAATACTCTGCCTGTTCAGTTGCCGATAAGTGAGCCAAAGACGCTTGATTGATCATCGAGCTGTTACCTGTTCCTCGTTGGTCTAATAACAACACTCGATACTCTTGCAATAATCGTTTTAACCAACCGGATTCACCACTTGTACGAGGTGATTGGAAACCGGGACCGCCTTGAAAAAAAACTAACCAGGGTAAATCTTGTTTGTCTTTTTTTACATCTACCAACTCTCGCGCAAAAACAGCAATTTTCTGTCCATCAGAATGGCTATGATCGAGCGGTAATTGAAAGTGGTGTTGACGATATAAGGTTGTTCCATCAATAAAACTTGTTTGCAAAGTACTATCCTTTTTATGAGTTTTTACTCGCGGAGCCTAACAATAGCTTTTTGCTATTAATGTTTTTCTTAGCACCCGTCATCAATCTATGGTTAACCATGATACTTCAAGATAAAAAAGTCGCAAATAGTCATTATTTACTTTTAAAGTTAATTTAAACCTGATGATTGTAGTGGTAAAGATAGGTATAAAATTTAGCGATGGTCGATGCTGAATGAGCAATGAACAATATTATTTGGTGTCCTCACTTACTATCCGCTCTTCGCTTAAATCGTTAGTTTACGTGGCCTAGCTTAAACTTTAAAAAGCATCTTGAAATAACATGAGAAAGTTACCTTAAGTAAGGTTGTTTGCTTTACTTTTTTATTATACTTTACAGACCAAATTGATATTAAATGATTAGCCGTCATTGGCATTAGGAGATGGAAGATAAATGTTAAATTTAGAAAACCTGGGTGTATTGAGTTATACGACCTATTTTGTGGGTACGTTATTTATTGTGTTATTGCCTGGTCCTAATTCACTTTATGTTCTTGCGCTTTCTGCTCGACAAGGAGCACGCCTAGGTTGGGCTGCTTTATTGGGTATTTTGGTCGGCGACTCATTATTGATGCTAGCGACTGCGCTTGGTGCTGTGTCTATTCTGGTGACTTATCCTGCCTTGTTTATGATCATTAAATACGCTGGAGCAGCTTACCTTATCTATATCGGCTATCACTTAATTAAAGATGCCATTACAACGTGGCGCAAAGTCGATACAACTGATTTACAAAGCTCAATTACTGAGAACCGGACTACGGGGGCGAAAGCGTTTAAAAAGTCTTTATTAGTGAGCCTGTTAAACCCTAAAGCTATTTTGTTTTTCCTTTCATTCTTTGCACAGTTTGTTGACCCTAGCTACCCGCAACCTGCGGTGCCATTTTTGATATTAGCCCTGACTCTGCAAGCATTGAGCCTCACATATTTAGTGATATTAGTTTACGCAGGGCAAAAGTTGGCAGAGGGTTTTAGAAAACGTCAAAAAGTAAGTTCAATTTCTGCTGGTGGTGTAGGCGTTGGTTTTGTAGGCTTTGCAATTAAGCTAGCATTAGCGAGTGCAAGTTAGTCACAGAAAGTTAATTTGAGCTTATTGATTTGGAATAGATCATTGTGTGGCTGTGGATTTTGAATTTTTTAATATGTTAGCTAACTTGAATGTTGTTCGTTCGTGAATAAGTTATTTATGGTGGTTTCCCCTTTATATAAATCCTTAAATAAGTCTGTTAATGAAAGTTGAGTTATATTAACAGACTTTTATTATTGTATTAATAGGCGTAATAACAAGCCCTTAGTATCATTACTTGAATTTAAGTTATAGCGACTTAAGTTATTTAAATTACTTGGCGTAATACTTATTAATTAACAAAGAAGATGCAGTATTTGATTGCTCTACAATGTTACTGGTTGTTATTTTTTTACTGTCATTGCTATTTATTAATGATCTTGTTGATTGCATAGAAATGGACGATAGTTGAGCAGTTGATGCTTGCTGTAAACTATTACCATCATTAGATTCAAACTCTTCTTCAAACTCTTCTTCACCATCCGTTTCTTCAGGCGCAGCGTTTGACCATTCATTAACTGTTGTAACTGTTTTTGTGCCATCTTCAAATACTTCAACTTCGAAAACATGCCACCAACGTTTAGCTTCGCCTGTAGGTGGAACAAAAAGGGTTCTTTGCTCATCAAGAATTAGTTCTACTCGTGTTTCTGATGGCTTAATGGCTGTTTCGTTTGAGAAGTTATAAATAGCATATTTATATATCCCAGGTAAGCTGTATTGAGGTACGGTAATTATCTCAGGTCCGTAACTATCGGTATCATCTACATCGAGGTAAATATTTGATCCATTCACTACTACTGTTTGATTGTAATAAGCAATATGAAAACGATTATTTTCATCGCTTGGACCGAAGAAATGACTATCAAGATCATCAGGGTTTAGACCCCATTTCAGCTCTATTTTAGAGGTCGCGTTATCTAGTATTAAACACTCATCGATAGTGGTATTTTGATCCTCTGTATCAATGGTCAGTGTTCTACTTTGTTGGCCTGTATTTGCAGATACAAATACTTGGCTATCCATTTTTGCTGCAATTGAAAAGTAACCATCGGCATCTGAATAAGCAGATGAACGACCATTATAATCTTGTCCTTCAGTGCTAATACGGGCATTACTTATAGCTTCACCTTCCGTGTCAACAACGCAACCTCCAATCATAATCGTTTCGTATACTCTATCGGCATTCCAAGTTGTAAAGTGAGAAACTGTACCAACGTAATAATAACCAGAATCCAAGTCCGTTAATGTCGCTACACCTTCCTCTACCCAGATCCCATTAATATTATCGTAATAATACAAAGGCATTGTTTCCGGAAGCGGGGAGCCTGAAGCTGGAATGCGTACTTCTGCTGTTTTTCCATCTGCTAATTTTACTGCTTCACCTGAATCATCAGTAAAGGTTGCAGTAATTGCCCCAAATGATTCAATTGGTACTTCTGCTGAAGGATCTGTTGCACTGGCAGTTACCATTTCACCTGGCATTAAGTCGATATCATTGGTTGGGTCAATGATAAATAGTTCGGATGTAATATTGCCAGTGACAGTCTCACCATTAGCATTAACAAAGCTGTCAGCGTCTATCGAGACTAAAGTATTACCATCCACTTGAAGTTCACTATTTTCAGAAGCTGAAAACACTACTTGAGCATGAATTGGGGGTAAATATAGATTGTTCTCTAAATCAATTTCAGTGCTAGCCACTCTTTTTGATACTTCCGTATAACCCACTGCATCTGAAGACAGGATGGCATTATCAAAGATTAAGGTATCTAAAAATTGTAGCTCGAATGAACCATCATCATTACTCATTGTGCTATCAACGACCACTCCGTTAATAGAAAGCTGTACCGATTTTTGAGCGATAGCAGCATTGGTATAATAATCTTTTAAATTACCCGTTACCGATGATTTTCCCTCTTTCTGCTGCACTATTTCTTGATTATTGGATGTATCATTACAGGCAACTAAAGCGCTAGATAGCGCCAACAACATAGCGACTTTTGAGTATTTAAACTTCATGGATTTTAAATTCCTTTTTTAATTTATTGTTGTATTTCAATGAAAGTACTATTTTTTGATTTGGCATTCTATTATAAATTTAATATATATAATATATTAAAAGTCAGATTTAGGTCATAATTTTAATTATAAGTGATTTATTTATAAGGGAAAAATATTAAATTGTAAATGTTGTTTTTTTGACTTTAATGTGTCGGATATTTTTACTTTAAAAAAAATTAGCAAAGAACATGTAAAATTGGTGGATGTAATTATTGCTAAGAGCTTTATATTAAGTGATACAAAGGAAATGATATATTTTCACTTTAAAATATAAATTTTTGGCAATATAGGAGGTAGAGTTCAATTTTCTAGCTGTGATTCAGCAAAGATAAATATTGAGGTGTGCTACTATTTGTTTTGATTTAATCAATTATCTTAAACTGCAAAAACTAACATCATATGGGGAACGAATATGGATGTCACTGCACCTTCAAGTTGGTTTTTTGGATTTAAAAAACATTGTAAAAACCATCCTTATTTAATCTTAATTCTTATTGCCTCTATTGTATTCATTGCTTTGATGATATTGAATTCAGTCTATTCGGATCAACAAGTATTTATTAAGTATGCCTTAATAGGTGGAACCGCTGGTTTTTTAGCGACTGCGATAGGTACATTACCTGCTTTGTTTATTAAAGAGATCCCAAGAAAGTTATCAGACACAATGTTAGGTTTTGCTGCAGGCATGATGTTAGCTGCTGCTGCTTTTTCATTATTATTACCGGGTATTGAAGCTGCCATTGATATTTCTGGCAGTGCTTTCTTGGGTGGGATGATTGTGCTGTTTGGTATGATCATGGGTGTGGCTTTGATGATGGGGTTAGATGAATTTGTACCTCATGAACATTTGGATTCTGGCCCATGTGGTGCAGGGCACGAAGCTTATAGTAGTGCGTGGCTTTTTGTATTTGCGATTGCATTACATAATTTTCCTGAAGGTATGGCGATTGGGGTTGGTTATGCACAAGGTGATTTATCGGTTGGCATCCCATTAACGACAGCTATCGCATTGCAAGATATTCCAGAAGGTTTAGCGGTGGCAGTAACTCTTCGTGCAACGGGGTTTAAAGCAGGGTTCTCTGTATTAATTGCTGCTGCAACTGGGCTACTTGAGCCACTTGGTGCATTATTGGGAGTCAGTTTGGCTGGTGGTTATCTGATTGCTTATCCGATCGGTTTAGGTTTAGCCGGTGCGGCGATGTTATTTGTGGTGTCTCATGAAGTGATCCCCGAAACACATAGTAATGGTAATAAGACGGTGGCCACCATTGGTTTAATGATTGGCTTTGCTCTGATGATGTTATTGGATACTACTCTAGGGTAAATACCAATGGCGCTTATTGACAGTTTATAACTATTTACGCGTCATATTTCGTTTTACGCTTTATAGGAAACGAGATAATTGGTGACCCAAGTGGGGTTGTATAAGTAGCTATCTACTTAGCTATTTGGGCTAGCTGGCAGGTAATAAGAGCACAGAGTAGGGAAGGTAATGAATACTGACTGAATAGTTGTGCTAAAAAGCGTTCTTAATGGCATTAAGAACGCTTTTATTTTAAACAAAAAATAACGCTATGATTATAAACTTTCAGTGAAAGTACGCGTTAATACATCTTGTTGTTGTTCTGGTGTTAATGAGTTAAAACGTACTGCATATCCTGATACTCGAATAGTTAATTGCGGGTATTTTTCAGGGTGTTTAACTGCATCTTCTAATGTTTCACGACGTAGCACATTTACATTTAAGTGCTGTCCGCCTTCCTGTGCAGCAGGTGCTTGAACAGGTACTTCTTTATATTCAATATCACCCAACTCAGCTAATGAAATCACTTGATCTTCAGCGTATGCATTGTCTTTTACACATAAACAACGTGCTTGAGCGTTTTTTTGATCTAATAACCAGAAAGAGTTTAATAATGCTGCGTTATCTGATTTAGTAATCTGGATACCTAAAGCCATGATATTTCCTTAATATTGGTTGAAATAATTAATGTTAATTAAAACGATTAATAGTCATTTTATATCGTAATAAAATTACGATACTGTAAATAAACTATATTTAATATAACGTTTTAATGAATCTACGTCAGATTATATGGCGGGATTTGATTGATGTAAATCAATATTCACTTGTTTTTTGTATGGTTTAATTGTATTTAAATTGAGCGATATCAAGGTGGTTTTATAACTTGCTGTTTTTAATGAGATCTTAAATGGAATAATATTGATGTTTCTTTTCAATCGTAAGTGTTAATTAAATGTAACTTAAAAGTTAATATTTAACAATTGCTTATGTGTTATTCTGTATTGAGGTTCTTAAAGGAGAGTGTGCCATGTGCTGGCAAGAGTTTATAAAAAAAGAGCAGCAAAAAACATATTATAAGAATTTGCAGCAATTTATTGATCAAGAGATTACAGCGGGCAAAAGTATTTATCCTAGTGAAGAAGATCGCTTTAAAGCTTTTTCGTTAACTGAGCTAAAAAATACTAAAGTGGTTATTTTAGGTCAAGATCCTTATCACGGAGAAGGGCAGGCCCATGGCCTAAGTTTTTCAGTACCAAAAGGTGTTAAGTTACCGCCTTCTTTACGTAATATTTATAAAGAACTTGCTGATGATTTATGTTGGGATAACTTACCTGAAAATGGTGATTTGAGTGAGTGGGCGAAACAAGGTGTGTTATTAATTAATGCGGTGTTAACCGTTGAAAAGAGTAATGCAGGCAGTCATGCCAAACGAGGTTGGGAGCAATTTACGAATAATGTAATCCAACATATTAATGATAATAATGAAGGGGTCGTATTTTTATTGTGGGGTAGTTATGCAATAAAAAAATCGACTTTGATAGATTCAAACAAGCATCATATTTTAACTGCTGTGCATCCTTCTCCATTATCTGCTTATCGTGGATTTTTTGGTTGCCAGCATTTTTCTAAAACGAATAATTTATTGATTGTGCAAAATAAGACACCAATAAATTGGAAAGCTGACTGATTATACGAATCTAGATTATTAATTGGTTTCTTGATTTACTACAGGTATTTAAATTGTCACTTTGATTATAATTTGACCTTGTTATGAGTGATTAAATACCATCCATATATTGTTCTATTACATTCGAGGCTTAACAAATGATTGCAAAAATTCAACAAGATCACCGCAATATAATGCAGTTATTGCAGGTTCTAGAGGCTAAAGTCAATTTATTAAAAGAAGACAAAGAAATTGATTATCGACTTATTAAATCAATTATCAGTTATCTGAAAAACTATGCGGATAAATACCATCATCCGATGGAAGATCTTATTTATGCTTATTATTTAAAATATCGAGTAGTAAAAGACCAAGTTGCTAATCGTTTGGCCGATGATCATCAACATTTAAAAGTCATGACTCGTGAGTTAGATGAGATGTTAGATATGATTTTGTTGGATGCAATTATTCCTAAAGAACTCTTCACTGAAAAATTGGCTCAATTCGTCAGTAATCAAAAGTCGCATTTGAATTATGAAGAGCAAGATATTTTGCCTGCTATCAAAAAAAGTTTAACTGCCGATGATTGGATCCACCTCAGTTTGGAATGGAAACATAACGAATATGCTGACCCACTATTTGGGGCTAACATTAGCCATGAGTTTAAATCTTTAGCGGCACGTATTAACTTAACCTAATTCAACTTAATTTAACCGAACCGAACTTAACTTAGTGGTATAACTCTTTTAAGACTAATTCTTTTAAGCCGCTACCTGTACCACTACTACCATTAAGCTAATGGTTAAAAAGACATATTAAATGTTGGCTTAGATTTAAATGATAAGTGTTTAGATAACAGTTTTTCATCTCAATTTTAGACTTCTCAAACTTCAATCTTAGATTCGCATAATAAAGCTTTTCTTCTGATGTAAAAGTGGCATTATGCGCTCCCGTTAAAAGTAGTAAAAAGACAGTCAACAATTGCCTAATAGCTTTGTTGATAAGGCATTTCATCACCCCCAGTTCATGGTGATAAACGCTCTGTCAATTATGCACTCGCTACTTTTTAGTTAACTTATTATCTATTCATACTTATGTTAAGGCCACCACTTTGCTAGCAGCAAAAAAGATCAGAGAAATAGGCGGAAATAAAATAATTGATGAATCTCTATTTGCATTGATCGCAAAAGATATCCATCAACAAGGTTACAGTATTAGACCAACAGCTTTGCCTGAACAGTTAACTGAAACGCTATTTATGCATCAACAGGACATGGAGGCTGATAAGTTTAAAAATGCTGGTATTGGTAGGGGGAAAGAATATTTAAAAAATGAGTTTGTTAGAACCGATGCTATCAGTTGGATAACGGGTGAAAGCGAAGCTGGTAAAGAATGGCTGGAGTGGACAGCTAGTTTTCAACGTTATTTAAATAGACGATTATTTTTAGGATTATTTTCATTTGAAAGCCATTTCGCCCATTACAGTCCTGGCGATTATTACAAACGCCACTATGATGCTTTTAAAGGTGAATCAAATCGCATTTTGTCACTAGTGGTCTATTTTAATAGCCATTGGTTAGCGACTGATGGTGGTGAATTGGTGTTATACAAAAGTGACCATGATAAAGAAGGCATTAAAGTTGTGCCATTAATGGGGACTGTGGTGGCTTTTTTAAGTGAAGAATTTCCTCATGAGGTGTTAGCGGCGAATCGTGACCGTTATTCTATTGCTGGATGGTTCAGGGTTAATACATCAGTGACAGACCGCGTTGATCCACCACGTTAATTAGTCCTGTTAATGTAAACGATATACTCGTGGTGATTTAAAATACAAGAATCATCAAGCCATGAACTGAGCAGGTACTAAGTATACAGTTCAAGGTCTAATGGGGTAAATCGAACCTTTATTGCCATTTTATAACTACAACTAACAGGGTTACCTCGCGACTTGCCACATGGGTCGCTTACTCAAAAATACCTGTTTGTAAAATGAGGGCGCATTGTAACATTCGATAATGCCTTACAAGATCATCAAGTTATTACTTAGAGTGGCGTTTTGTCTTTTTAGCCTTGTGTGAAAAACAAACAAATTATTAATATTTTACTTTTATTTTCATTGCTAACCCGTCATTACTGGCTTTTCGCTAAAAGCCCCTCTACAATTCGCCGCCAATTTCCGTCTTTATTTGATCCGCTTTGTTAGCTGTCCGCTTTCACGACTTGAGCAATGATCAACAATTATAAGTAGATAATTCATGACTAGTCTCACGACACTACCTAAAAAACGCATTCGCCATGCCAAAGGCCCTTTTGCTATGACCGTTGTTTATAGTTTTACCGGCGCATCTATATTAGCTTCTATTATTTTTTCATTGTTATTATTCTTATCGATTGATGATGGACTGTGGATGCAAGTTTTGTTTGGTTCGTTAGCTGTTATATTTGAATTGGGCAAATTCTTTGCTTGGTACGAGTTTGGGGAGCGTTTAGCAAGGCACAATATTAGCGCAGCTTTTTCCGCTTTTATTTTCTATAGCATTTTAGCCATTATCTCCATTGGCGGTAGTATCGGTGGGATCAATAGTGCAACTAATACTGCGCAGAGCCACTTAGATGTACAAAACAATAAAAAGGCGACATTTGATTTTCAAATTGCGGCAATTGATAAACAGATTGCGCTTAATAATGTTGCAGCAGAAAAATACATTGAGTTAAATCGTATCGTCACTGGTGTTGCGCGTATTCAAAAAGAGAATACTGAATTACGTCAACAACAGTTAGCACTTGCGATTGAACGCGATAAACAACCTGTTGCAAGCCAAGGTTCAGTATTAGGGTTAATCGGTAGTGTGGCAACGGCATTAAATATTGAGACTAAGACTGCACAATTATCACTGGTCATATTTCTATCGGTATTATTAGATTTATTTGCCGCTTTTTTTGTGGGGTTAATTGGCGAAGAGCTGCGTTTTACCCGTACCTTAAAATTGCAGCAAGTTGAACAAAATAAGCACTCGTCACCTGAGCCCGATTTACTCGATAATAGTGCTAGCCATAAAGCGAGTACAGTGTCTCGCAGTGAAGAATTATTGCAACAAGCTATTCCATTATTAAGTAGCGGTAGTGTGCGTTGCTCTAAAAAGGCATTATCCGACAAACTAACATTGAATGCTGAAGATACGGATCAAGTGTTTACTGCTTTATTAGCAAAGGGATTAATTAGGCAAAAACCGAATCGCCATTTTGTTTGGCAAGGTGAGGGTGGACAAAATAGTAATAAACAAAGCGTGTCTGAAAAATTACCATCGATGATTGAACAGGCTGCTTAATCGGTAGCGTTATTTTTAAATAAACGTTACTAGGTTAAGGGTTAATAGGTTCAGGGTTAGCAGGATTTACTTATGCTTGTCAACGCAGTGAGGCTAGCTAATAAACATAAAGTCATCACATAATGATTGCTAATAACTGCTGTCATTCATTTGATTTTAACGATACTAGAGGACCTTTACCCTATTTAATCTATTTTAGGATAAAGGTTTTTTGCTTTGTTATTTAATCTATAACCTATAACTTCTGCAGTGCTTCAATAATATCCGAAGGTTCAGAACGAATACGGTAATCAAGGTCAACAAAACGCCATGTCACTTCACCGTCACTGTTAAGGATAAAGGTTGCGGGAATTGGAATGATATTAGCATTACCATTATTAATGGCTTCTAAGTCTAGTTGACGGTCATTACGCATATGATCCAGCAAAAACTCTGGTACCTGCCATGCTACGCCATATTCAGCAGCCACTTTTGCATCTTGATCTGATAATACTGTAAATCCCATATTGTTTATTTCATCGGCAGTTAATGAACCATCGGGTATCTGTGGACTAATTGCGACTAAGGTTGCGCCTAATGCTTGAATGTCTGCTAATTGAGCCTGCAATGCTTTTAGTTGTAGATTGCAGTAAGGGCACCAACTGCCTCGATAAAAAGTGATCACAACAGGGCCTTTTATTAATAAATCCGCTAGTGAAATAGATTTACCCTGCGCATCAGGAAGTTCAAAATTAGGCGCATTTTTACCCACATCGAGTGCATCTTTACCTTGCTGAAAAGATTTTGCTTGGGCAATAACCTGATCAACACCGGCCATAAAATCAGGATCACCTTTACGTCCAGCTTCTACTTTTGCTTCAGTTTGTTGTTTTAACGTTGTCATATTTTATTCCTGAGTGGTTGATATGGCGGCCTTGGTATTCCCAATTACATTGAGGTTATAATTACATTAAGGTTATATAGGCGTTATTGTTCCAAGTCTTAAGGTAACAGGCTGTAAGTTATCATGAATAACTCGTTAGTATTTGGATAAATTTTTTGTATTAAATCTTTAAGCGGTTGTAATTTCATTGCTTCTTGTTGAGCATGAAATTCATTAATATCCTCAAACTTTAATGGTGTCACTGATTCAATCTTTATATTACATACCTTTTGATCTGTTTCTAAGGTAAAGACTTCTACCTCAGAGCCTACGACATAGTGACTCTCAGATTTATCGCGAATGGTAATGGTTTTTTCGCCCGATGCGACAGATGGCGTTAAAAACTCAAAAAACGTAATTTTATTAGTTATCAGGATTGTCATTATTTATATCCAGTTTTGCGATGCCTACTGAAGGGCATAAATTGATTATTTTAAGTTAACCTTTAAACAGTTTTCTTATCTGCGACCAACGGCTAATGAGCATTGCCATAAAAATGAGGAAACACCCAAAAATTTGCCCTAATGTCATCACTTCTCCAAACCACAAAACAGCAAAAATAGCAGCCCATACCGGCTCTAAATTCATGATCACTGCTGCATGACTAACGGGTGTTAAGCTCATTGCATACATCTGAAGTAGGTAACGTAAACTGGTTGCGATTAAAGTACTGGCTAAAAACCAAAGGGTAATACTAAAGGTAATGCCTTGTGGCATTGCTTCAGTGAATAATGACATGATCAGTAATAAAACACCTGCACTGGTTAATTGAATACTGGTGATCACTAAAGCATGCATACGCATTAAAAAACGAGACAGTAGATTAAGCTGGAATGCGACACCGATAGCAGTACCTAAGAAATATAAGTGAGCAATTTCAAAACTCATACCATTACTTAGTGCTAAAAAAATCAAGCCTGTTACGGCAACGGGTAGCGCAACCCAAATGCTGGTGGCGGGCCTATCACCAAACATAAAGCGTCCAATAATAGGAACAAAAACAACACCAAGACAGGTAATGAATGCGCCAACACCAAGGTTAGAGGCTTGATCTAACCCTAATACCCAGCACATCATCGCCAAGCCCATAACGCCACCAATTAACATAATGGGTTTAACATCATTCCATTTAAGGTTTCGAAAATAGCGGGGGCCAATTAAGAACAATACAATGCCGCCAATTAAAAAACGCATGGAAACAAAAAATAGAGGTGTCATTCCCGCTAAGGCTTCTTTAGAAAAAATCCAACCAAGGCCTGCTAAAATAGTCACTAGTATTAAAATCAGTTCTGCTCGGAATGCAAATTTTTGTTGCAAAATATACCCTTATTTTTAAGGTTGACTGTGTTTGAGTGTTGATAAGGAAGCACATTAGAGTAAACTATTTTTTGCAATAATTCAGTAATAAAAACACGGTTTTATTTTTTTAATTTACTAATGTTAATTCTGTAGTGGAAGAATTGTTGCCAATTAAATCATTTAGTTAATTGGCAATAATCGTATTGAACTGTTTCCGATGTTACATTTTATGCTGCTTTATTTTGTACAAGGCAGAGATAAGCTATTAAAGTCCTCTATCGCTTACCGTTTATGTTTTTGATGCTAATAACTCCGCCAATGCTGTGGGCAGTTTACTTCTCACTTTTTTAGTGAGGATTGGTTCATGTTTTTGCCAAAGAATACCAAAGTAAATGACTAATAAACCTAATGCCGTTAAGATAATTGGAAATAACCAACTGTCTTCAAAAATACTAAAGGCTAGGTGAGCTAAATAACCACTAATCCCTATTGCACCAAAGATAACAAATACACGACGAACTAATGTTACGCCTATAACAATCATCAATAAATTAATGCAAAGGTAAAGAAATTTAGATAACTCACTATCTGAATACTGAAGTGACATTCCGCTCCAAAATGCAATCACGCCAAATAAATAGATCCAAAATGCATAGTCTGCTTTATTTCTCGCGCGAATATCGACCCAGAAAGCTAAACCAATCATCACTAATCCACTGATCATTGAAACTAGTTTTCTTAATTCCCAGTTAAAATCACCGCCTGTTAGCATTGCGGTAATATCCATTGATAGGTACCAAAGTGTCACGGCAATCGGCATCATTAAAAACGGATATTTATATTTCCAAGCTAAAATAATACCGACAACTAATGTGCCTAGCTCCATGTAAAGCCAGTGCCATTGAACATAACGATGGTAATCACGATAGACACTGTCGTCAGGCCAAAAGCCTAATGATTGTTGTAGCCCATAGATAGTTAAAGGAGTTAATGCGATCACAAAAGTAGCACATATTCCAGCGGGTATTGCATAACCTTTGGCTTTAAACTGATGAGTAAGTTTAATGCCTATCGCTGTGTATAATAAAGCAATTACAGTAATTCCTATGCCTCCGAAGGACTGCCAGCCTAAATTCATAAAAAGTGTCATGGCACCGATTGCGATCATGCCACCCACATAATAAAGCACATGAGTGAAATCGAATTTAGGCCCAGAGTGGGGTTGTTTATTGAGAAATTCAATTAATTTTTCTGATTGCTCAAAGGAAATTATATTTTCATTTACAGCATTTTTAAGATCTTGTTTTGTTAAGTTCAATCTAATCTCCCTTGTTGCTATATTTAGCAGTTATATTTTACTACCGTATTTCGCTGTCTATTTCGTTATTAAACTGTGAAGTGAGTTATCAGTTTATGCCTATTTGATCATTTTTGGATACAGAATCCTACCTTTGATTTTAAAGGCACATACTCCCATGAATTACTATAAAACTGAATGCTGCTAGATTTAAATTGGTTATAAAACTCAGTAAAGCCAAGTTCGGTGATACTGCTTTAACAGCTCCATCTTAAATTCAATAAAACATTAACAGTAATACTGAGTTAATAACAAGGGCAATAAAAGAAAGTAATAACAGGGTGAGTTCTTTCAGGTACTTTTGATGAGTTGGTTGTTATGGAGGCAGTAAGGAAATATATAAAGGGTTATCACTTTGACAATGAAAACCCTTTACGTTTTAAATGAAGTTACTTTTCTAATAATAACTTAACGGCTAACCCAATTAATACGACACCGGTTAAACGTTCCATTATTACTTGCGTTTTACCACCATCAAATCGTTTTTGCGCGGTAACAATCATGCGGCTGATGAATGCTTGCCAACACATTGCAATCGCAAAGTGAATAGCTGCCATTAGTAATGATTGCATAAATGCAGAATATTCAGGATTGATGAACTGTGGTAAAAAAGCCAGATAAAAGATAGCCGTTTTAGGATTTAAAACGTTTGAGAGTAAACCTTCTCTAAAACTTTTTGTTAATTTAAAGTTACCCTGTGCTGATAGCTTAGCGGGACCTTTAGTTGAAGCAAAGAAACTGTGTCTTAGTCCCTGAACTCCTAAATATAAAATATACAGTGCACCAATCATTTTTACTGCTTGGAACAACTGCGGCGATTGTGACAATACTAGTGAAATACCTACCGCAGACAAAGATGCATGAAAAAATAATCCCGTACATATACCCAGACTAGTAACAAAACCATCTTTTTCACCGCCACGACTAGTATTTCTAATCACCAAGGTAGTATCTAGGCCTGGTGTCATCGTTAAAATAGTAATCGCAATTAAAAACGCTTCAATGTGTAAAATAGGCATCAGTAGTCCGTTAATTGTTGTGGATTATAAAGGCTCACATCTAAAGTGACTTGATGTGCTTCAGCAAGCTCATTAAGCTTATTTTCAAGGTGAGTTAAGTGGTTAATAGTTAATGTATTATTGTCTAATTGCCAAAGTTGGCGAGATCCTGCGTAATTAAAGTGTAAAATTTGCATCGCAGTGGGATCACCTTGCTGCGCAGCAGATTCTATTTTTTTCATACGTCGATTAATTCTATTTAAAGCTTGTTTTAAATGCCAAACATAAGTGACCTCGTGGAAATAGGCATGGCTTTTAAGTTTATTTAATATAAATAAAAGTGCCCCTGCAGTAACAATAACACCCAATAAATTCCAGTAAAAATGACTACCGTCCGGCGAAGGCATTAGTCGAATAAGTAATTGGCTAATACCTAAACTGCCAACAGTAAGCGTACCAATACAGGCAAAAATGACTTTGTTTAAGCGTTTACGATAGCGCTCTGGATCTATTTCAATAAGTTGCATTCTGGTTATTTATTCCTTTAACAAAATGGGCAAACATGGTTATGAAATGTTAATCCTGAATGTGATGAGAGGGATTGACACTGATTATCAACATAGATTACTAACAATAGATTACTGGTATAGGTTATTAAGAGTGTGAATAATCGCTCATAGGTTATGTAATGTAAATAATTTATAGTCATTTATAGACAGTAATTTATAAGCAGTTATTCATTGTTAGTCATTGATCGCACTGTATTTGTTGCGCTTTATTTATTGTTATGTGTTTATTGATATTTATTACTATGCTTTTATTGCTATGCACTTATTGATAGTAGCTTTCCATCCAGCTTTCTAAAATAAGAGCTGCAGATACACTATCTACTTTTCCTTTTTCAAGCGCTTTAAATCCGCCGCGTTCAAAAATAAATTCTTTAGCGCTTGCCGTTGTTAAGCGTTCGTCTTGAAAAGCTATTTTTACACCAAAACGCCCAGTTAAGCGATTGCCAAATTTTTTTGCTCTTTGCGTAATAGGTTGCTCGGTTCCATCCATATTTAATGGTAATCCTACGACGACTAAATCCGGTGCCCAGTCTTTAATAACAGCTGCAACCGTATCCCAATTAGGAATACCATCATTTGCTTTAATGGCTGCTAGTGGTTGTGCAGTCGCGGTGATCATTTGCCCTGTTGCAACACCAATACTTTTTGTACCAAAGTCAAAACCTAATAAAGTACTTGGCACTTTAGGCTCGTTTGCTGAGGTGTTCTTTTCTTGTTCTGAATCGCTTACTGATGTCATTATGCGTGGCCTACGTCGCTACTTAATTGTGATGGGTCGACGCCTAAACGTTGTAAGGAAGTATTCCAACGTTGTTCGACCGGTGTGTTAAAAATAATGTCATTTTCACAATGAATGATTAACCATTGATTCTGGTTTATCTCTTCTTCTAATTGTCCCGAGTCCCAACTTGAATAGCCCAAGGCTACCATATAGTGCTCAGGTGCGTTATCTGTCCCTAAACTAGACAGGATCTTATTCGAGTTAGACATCATTAATTGTTCATTAAGCATAGTGCTTTGTGATATGTCAGATGTCGGGCTGTGTAATACAAAACCTCTGTCCATGTCTAATGGACCACCTAAAAAGACGGGGTCAATCAAAGGTGGGCTAGGTTCATGTTCAATGCTTTCTGCATTTTCTAATAACTCTTGTAACGTTAACTTAACCGGGTAGTTAATAATAAAGCCCATCGCACCTTGATCATCGTGCTCACATAAATAAACAACAGATTGCTTAAAGTATGGGTCTGTTAATGAAGGCATAGCGATTAAAAAATGATTCTTTAATGAACTTACGATTTCAGTTTGAGTATTATTTTCCAACTGTTTTTCTTGATCTGTTGGTAGGGGAACTGAATGTTCATCACTCATGTCAGAATCAGAAAAAGGGTTTTTAGTTTTATCTATTGTCATTTGATTCTCCATCAGGAATGAATATATGCCGGTCACTATTTAAGAGGCAAAAATCAGCAAGCCAAGAAGTGAATAGACTTTAGGTATTAAGACTTGTATTTACACCTACCAATACAGGATTAATCTAGTAAACCGCTCAAAAGATCATCATGTTAAGTCTTATCTTGATTGGTCACATGTATATTACCCGCGGTAATCGCGGGTAATATATTCAATCGAATAGCGATCGTTTTGTTGGCCTTAAGTACGATATCTTTTAAGCGCCTTTGATACGTTTTTCAATTGCATCCATTAATTTGCCGCTGATATTCGTCCCATAAGCATTATCAATTTCTTGAATACAAGTTGGGCTAGTCACATTGATTTCTGTCACTTTGTCACCGATAACATCTAAGCCAACAAAAATGAGTCCTTTTTCTTTTAACTTTGGACCAATGGTATTAGCAATATGCCAATCAGACTCAGAAAGAGGTTGAGCAACACCAGTGCCGCCAGCCGCTAAATTACCACGTGTTTCACCTTTTGCAGGAATACGTGCTAATGCATAAGGCATTGGCTCACCATCAACAATCAGAATACGCTTATCACCGTCTTTAATTTCTGGAATAAAAGCTTGTGCCATACAGTAACGTTGCTGATGCTCTGTTAGTGTTTCAATGATCACGCCAACATTACTATCATTTTCTTTAATACGGAAAATAGAAGCGCCGCCCATACCGTCTAATGGCTTTAAAATTACATCTTTATGTTGTTGATGGAAAGCACGAATTTTTGCTGCACTTCTTGTCACTAAGGTGATCGGAGTGAATTCACTAAACCAAGCGGTGAATAGTTTTTCATTTGCATCACGTAAGCTTTGTGGTTTATTAACGATTAAACAACCTTCGTCTTCAGCACGCTCTAATAAATAAGTAGCGTAGATATATTCTGTGTCAAAAGGTGGATCTTTACGCATTAATACAGCATCAAGGTCTGAAAGAGGGTGATCTACTGCATCTTCTAATTGATAAAAATTGCCAGCTTCACGTTGTACCGTTAATTTTTTGCTGGTAGCAAAACAACGACCATTTTCTAGATATAAATCTTTCATTTCTAAATAATAAAGTTCCCAACCACGAGATTGAGCTTCTAATAACATTGCAAAGCTTGAGTCTTTTTTAATGTTGATGTCTGCGATGGGATCCATCACGATGCCAATTTTTATGGTCATATCTATTCCTGTCGTTAATCTATTAAGTAATAAAAGCTATGCTAAATCGCCAAAGCGACATTGCAATGCTGTGATTGCAGTTAATGCTGCTGTTTCTGTGCGTAATACGCGAGGGCCTAATAATGTTTCAGTAAAGTCCAAGTTTTCAGTGAGGCTTATCTCATCATCGCTTAAGCCTCCTTCAGGACCAATTAATAAACGCACATGTTTGATATCGTTGGGTAATGTATTAATTGAATATTTTGCGCGAGGATGCAAGGTTAATTTACAGCAATCAATCTCATATTCACACCATTGTGTTAAAGCTTGTGTTGTATGTATTGTTGGTACAATATTTCTACCCGATTGCTCGCAGGCTGCGATGGCTATTTTTTGCCACTGTTGTTGCTTTTTTGCCATCCGTTCTGCGTTAAGTTTTACACCACAACGTTCACTGATCAAGGGAGTTATTTCATTTACACCCAATTCGACTGCCTTTTGGATCACAAATTCCATGCGGTCACCACGTGAAATAACTTGCCCTAAATGTAAATGAAGCGGGCTTTCATTGTCAGTTTCTTGGAATGAAAGAATATTCGCTTGGCAAGTTCGTTTTTGGACTTCATGCAGTTGTGTTAAATACTGACCACCTTGACCATTAAATAAGGTAATACTATCGCCAACATTTAAACGTAACACGCGAATATGCTGAGTAGCGTCGTCTGATAATGTGATACAGGTGTTTTCGGTCAATGATTGCGGTTCATAAAAACGAGGATTACGCATAAGGTTACTTTTGATTGAAAATAAAAGCTTAGTATAACGCGAAAATTTTTAATATCACTATTGCTAAAGACTGAATTATTACACTTAGTTAGCATAACTTATGTTAATCAGTGAGCATTGAGAGTCTTCCTGGGTAACGGGTATAAACTATTGCTAAAGGATATATTGAATTATTACTTCCTTAATATCAATTTAGGGCAACATATGGGATAATTTTTGCTTTTATTTTTGTGTGATGGTTCAGGAATTTAATATGTACAGTTCTAAGTTAAAAAGTATAACTACTGACGCTAAGCGTGGCGTTTATTTCATTGGTACCACCCCTCCCAAACATGATACTGACCTTGAACTTGTTTCTGGTATTGCCGATAAACTAGTAGGGCGATTAGAAGAAATTGATTACGATGGTTTTATCGTTTACGACATTCAAGATGAAACCTCTCGTATTGATAAACCGCGTCCTTTTCCATTTAGATATACGCATGATTCACGCTTATATTCAAAAATATTACACGATAAAGTCGGTAAGCCGGTGATCACTTATAAAAGTGTTTCACAACGCGATGAAGCTGACTTTTCACGCTGGTTGTCTGATGCTTGGCATCAGTTTTCAGTGCGGGATATCGTATTGGTAGGCTCGCCATCATCGGACGGTGAAATCAAACTATCGCTTTCTGATGCTTACAAAAGCTTAGCGGCACATCCTCAAGAGTTTTACCTAGGCGGAGTGACAATTGCAGAGCGCCATGTTGCTAAAGGGGATGAGCATGTCCGTTTACGTGCTAAGCAAGAGCAGGGCTGTGAATATTTTATTACACAAGCTGTTTATAATGCACAGGCCACCATTGATTTATTAACTCGCTATGCGAGTGAATGCCGACAACAGGGTGTACAACCTAAACGGGTAATTTTAACTTTTTCTCCTTGTGGCAGTGCTAAAACATTAGAATTTATCGAATGGTTGGGGATTTCCGTGCCGGAAGCAACATCGCTACGTATTCTTGAGTCAGAAAATCCACTCAAAGAGTCTTTGCAAATTAGTCGAAATAACTTCGAGCAAATTTTATTAGCGGTATTACCACTAAATATTCCATTAGGTTTAAATATAGAAAGTTTAACCAATCGCAAAGAAGAGATAGATGCTGCTATATTATTATTTAAACTTCTTAAAGCCACGTTGGATTTAAAACTGGCTGAATCACAACTATAAGTCGATGAAATAATGATCTTGTCAAAGGAACAACAAACAGAAATTACACGGATAGCAGTATTCGCTGGGCAAATTTTACATCAGCATGGTGCAGAAAGCCGTTTGATTGAACAAACGACCCAGCGTTTAGGCATTGCGCTTGGGGCAGAGAGTATAGAATTAGCGATTACTCCAGATGCAATTGTGATCACTAGCTTGGTTGAGGGGCATTGTGTAACAACCACAAGGCGTTGCGGCGACCGTGGCATTAATATGCAAATGGTTTGTGAAGTACAGCGTATTTGTGTGATGTTAGAAAAACAGCTAATTGATATAAAAGAAGTCAAAAAACGATTGCACCGTTTAAAACCTTATAAATACAATCGCTGGTTAGTGGTATTAATGATTGGTTTTTCATGTGCCAGTTTTAGTCATTTCTTTGGTGGTGATCGCGCTGTTTATTGGACTACTTTTATTGCATCCAGTTGCGCAATGGTAATACGTCAAGAACTTGGCCATCGTCAGCATAACCCTTTTGTTAACTTTGCTTTAACCGCTTTTGTTGCGACTACCATTACTTGTTTAGCCTCAGTTTTTGAAATAGGTGAAAACCCGAAAATTGCGATGGCAGCGAGTGTATTATTACTGGTTCCTGGTTTTCCTTTGATTAATGCAGTGTCAGATATGCTTAAAGGTTACGTGAATATGGGTATTGCACGTTGGGTGTTTTCAACATTATTAGCGGTCAGTGTATCGATTGGTATTGTTGCTGCGATAGAATTAACAGGCGTTTCAGGGTGGGCACTATAATGATGGCATTTTTTGATCTTTTCATCTTATTTTTAACCGATGCTTGGTTTGCTTGGATACCTGCAGTGGGTTTTGCCATGGTGTTTAATGTGCCGCGTAAAATGTTAGTTTATTGTGCCGCAGGTGGTGCATTTGCACATAGTTTGCGCTTTTTATTAATGCACTTTAGTTTACCGATTGAGTGGGCAACATTTGTTGCATCTGCAAGTATGGGATTTTTAGGTTTGTATTGGTCGCGTAAACACCTGATCCCTCGTCCTGTTTTTACCGTTGCTTCTGTTATTCCAATGATTCCTGGTAGTTATGCTTTTACTGCGATGATTGGTTTAGTGGAGATCAATACCAGTGGTTATAGCTTAGAGATCATGCGTGTAGTGATGGAAAATGGTTTACGTACTTTGTTTATCTTAACGGCATTAAGTTTTGGTTTAGCTATTCCATCTATTTTAATTTATCGCGGTCGTCCAATTATTTAATCATAATTTAATACTAACAGTGAGCATATAATTGCAAGGATTAGTTTAATCGCAAAAAATAGGTAAGTGGATCAGCGAATATTACGCTAGATTGGTCTAAGGAATACTGTACACTGTGCGAAAAATACTAAGTACATAAAGTGTGCAGAACAAAGTGTGTGGAATAAAAAAGGTCCAATATGTCAGATAAATTTTTCTTTAAAGGTAAAAAAGAGAAAAAACCAAAACATTCAAGTTATGGTTTTAATACAAAGCGTGCAGTAAAAATAGGTACAGAAGAGCTACCTTTACAGGTTGTTGTTAATACTGATGCCCGTGCTGAAGAAGTACAAGCACTAGCTGAAGAACATAACTTAGTTATCGCTATTACCGTTGATGCTGAACAAGCTGAGAATACTACCGAATTAGATGTGTTGATTAATAAACCAGTCACTACTCGTTTTGAAAAAATGCCTGCTCGTAACGAACCTTGTGTTTGTGGTAGTGGTAAAAAATATAAAAAGTGCTGTGGTTAATTGGTACTATTAATTTATTAAAGAGTTAATAGAACAAGCGTAAAGCAGACATTAAAAAGCCCCGATAGAGTAATATTTATCGGGGCTTTTTTGTGGCTGCTATTTTATATTTTTGTATTGGTGATCTTAATAAGAGCAACCTTAATCAGTCATCACTTATTTTAACCTTGCTCTAACAAACGTCTTAAATCAATCAGTGCTGCATTTGCACGAGAAACATAGTTTGCCATGACCAAGGAGTGGTTTGCTAGGAAACCGAAACCATTACCATTTAATACCATTGGGCTCCAGACCGCTTGTTGAGTTGCTTCCAAATCACGAATAATTTGTTTTAAACTAACCTGTGCATTTTTCTTTTCGAGCACATCTTGAAAGTCAATTTCTACTGCTTTTAAAAAATGCAGAATAGCCCACGTTGAACCGCGGCTCTGATAAAAAACATCATCAATCTTAAACCAATTTGTTTTGATCTCAATTTCGTCAGCACTGGCCGTTGATTGTTTTGCTGAAGTATCACCTGCTAGGTTCGTATCAAATATATCATTACCGACACTAGCGCTTAAGTTTTGTGAAATGGAGCCTAATCGTTTTTCAATCTCACGTAACCAATCACTTAGATTATCCGCACGCGTATAAAATTGCGCTTCTGTTTGGTCTGTTGCAGAGAGGCGAGCACGATAGCGTTTGAAGGCCTTAATTGCATCTTTATATTCACTTTCTGCGCTAGGTAAAACCCAGTTAGTATGTGAAATATTCATTTTATTCTGTGCTATTTCTAAATCTTTATCACCCGTCGATTGTGATTGTGAACGACTGAAGTCTAAACGCATCACCAATGCTAAATCTCGAACTTGCTCTAATACACCGTACTCAAAGGCAGGCATATTATCCATAAAAAATCCTGGTGGAGTGACATCGTTAGATAGGAAACCACCGCGTTTATCTACTAACCAACTAGTTACATCAATAAGCGTTGTTGTGGTTGCATAACCAGGTACTATTTCACTATTGGATGCAGTTGCTGCTTCTTGTGTTTTTGCTTTTACATCAAATGTTGATGGCATCCAGCCAGACCAAATAGACATTATCCATAATAAGAAAACAATGATCAGCAGTATTGGAATGATGCTTTTTTTAGTTAAAGTAGCCATGATCTATTCCTTAATATCATGTTGAATGGGTATTAACTTTACCATAACCCTATTTGTTATTTCACCTCAATTATCGTTAATGGGAGTGTAAAATCATAAAGTTATAAATATTATTCTATTTCGTTATTTTTCATGTTGATTGGTGCGTTTAGTTGTGTAGATTTTAAAGAAAATATTGTCGTCATTGCTCGAATACAAATAATGAATACTTATAAATAGTTGGCGCTAGGGTTAAGTGTTAACGGACAAAAAGATTAAAAAATTAATAAACATAATGGTATTCACCTGATTACCTATCAATAAGGTCATTTCAGAAGAAGATAGTAATTAAATAGATGAATTTTAAAACGTAATTGATAAACTCATGCTCAATATGTAAAAATTTGGAAAATAAATGAAAATTTCAATGATAGTAGCCATGGCGAATCATCGTGTAATTGGTTTAGACAACAAAATGCCATGGCATTTGCCAGCAGATTTACAATATTTCAAAAAGACAACACTAGGAAAACCGGTGATAATGGGACGAAAAACCTATGATTCAATAGGTAGAGCATTACCAGGGCGTTTAAATATTGTTGTTTCTCGTGATGATAGTTTAGAGATTACTGGTGTAACCTGCGTGACTTCGGTTGAACAAGCATTATTAGCTGCTAAAGGTGTTGCAGAAGTGATGATTATTGGTGGAGCAACTATATATGAACACTTTTTACCGGTCGCTAATCGCCTGTATCTAACATTTATTGATTTGGAAACTAAAGGTGATACGCACTTTCCTGATTACCTAACTCAAGGTGAATGGGAAAAAGTAAGTAGTGAACATTATTTAGCAGATGAAAAGAATGCGCACAATTTAGAGTTTGTAACCTTAGACCGAGTAAACTAAGCGTTAATTAACCGTATGCAGGGCAGGATAATGAAAATAGTTTTTTATCTTGCCAGCGTATCATGGTAAGTCTGTTTCCCCACACACACCCCGTATCTAATGCATATAAGTTTTGTTGATTTGTTTGGCCTAATAATGCTGCCCAGTGACCAAATAAGATAGGCTGATTATGATCTCTTGGCGTTATTTCGAACCAAGGTTTTAATACACTACTATCTGTTTCCGCTGGTGATAGTTTGTTATAGAACTCTAGCTCACCATCTAATGTGCAATAACGCATACGAGTGAACACATTGATAATGTAGCGTATACGCTCAATACCTGACAGTGACGCTTGCCATTTAGTAGGATGGTTACCGTACATATTTTTAAGCAGTGATTGGTAATCTTCACCATGCAACTGTTGTTCAACTTCTTTGGCAAATTGTTTTGCTTGTGGGATTGTCCAAGAAGGCAATATACCCGCATGAACCATAATAAACTTATGTTCAGGATGTTCTAATAATAAAGGTTGCTTACGTAACCATGTTAGAAGTTGTTGACTGTCTTCCGCTTCTAAAATAGGGGATATTTTGTCTTTTTCCTTGGCTTTATGAATGCCTAAAGACGTCGCTAATAAGTGCAAATCATGATTACCTAGAATCACTTTTGCCTTTAGCTTTTTAAGGTAGCGTAATGTTTGTAATGACTTAGGGCCGCGAGCGACTAAATCGCCAGCAACCCATAATTCATCATTTTTTGGATCAAAATTGGCCAAAGATAGAAGCTGCATCAATTCGTCATAACAACCTTGAATGTCACCTACTATATAAGTTGCCATCGTTATTTGATCCTATTAAAAAATGTTATTGAGGTTTAATCTTCTTTTTGTAAACGATCATAAACATAGTTTGCAACACGCACATACTCTTCAACAGAGATGTTTTCTGCACGGTGGCCAATATTAATGCCAAGATCAGTCAATTCTTCAGCAGTTAATAAATCTCTCCAACCATTACGTACTGTTTTACGGCGTTGGTTAAAGGCCATTGAACAGACTTGGTTTAATACTTTCATGCTCTTGGCAACAAAAGGCGGCGTATCGTAAGGCTCTAATCTTACTACTGCAGAATCAACTTTAGGTGCGGGTTTAAAAGCCGTCGGTGGTACTTCTAATACTGGAATTACATTACAGTAATATTGCGCCATTACACTTAAACGTCCGTAAGCTTTACAATCTGGACCTGCACATAAACGATTTACAACTTCTTTTTGCAACATGAAATGCATGTCAGAAATTTTGTCTGCAAACTCAAATAAGTGAAACATTAAAGGCGTTGAAATGTTGTATGGTAAGTTACCAAACACACGTAATTGTTTATCACCTTGGACTAATTGCCCAAAGTCAAAACGCATGGCATCTGCTTGGGTTATTTTTAATTTATCACGTAACGTTGGATGTTGCTCTAAACGTGCCGCTAAATCACGGTCTAATTCAACTACATTTAAGCAGTTTACTTTACGTGCAACAGGCTCTGTTAATGCGCCTAAACCGGGGCCAATTTCTACAATATTATCGTCAGGTTGTGGTGCGATTGCAGCTACAATTGAGTCGATGATGTAATCGTCGTGTAAGAAATTTTGTCCAAATCGTTTACGAGCGGTATGGCCTAGGTGGGTTTTATCATTCATTTTATTCATTAACCTTGTTGATGTTACTTTGGACCATGGTGATAGCCTCGTTGACTGCACATAATAAACTACCTGAGTCAGCTTTTCCTGTTCCTGCTAAATCTAATGCGGTGCCATGGTCAACAGATGTACGTATAAATGGTAAACCTAAAGTGATATTAACGGATCGACCAAAACCTTTGTATTTTAAAACAGGTAGGCCTTGGTCGTGATACATAGCTAATACCGCATCGGCATGTTGTAAGTATTTATCTTGAAATAAAGTATCAGCAGGCAGTGGGCCTATTAACTGAATTCCTTGTGCTCGAAGGTTGTCTAGTGCAGGTTCAATGGTATCTATTTCTTCTCTGCCCATATGACCTCCTTCTCCTGCGTGTGGGTTTAATCCACAGACATAGATAGTAGGCTGTTTAATGCCGTATTTTTCTTTTAACTCAGCATTTAAAATTGTAATAATATTTGCTAATAGAGGTTTTGTAATCGCGCTGGGCACAGCTGAAAGTGGTAAATGCGTAGTTGCTAAGGCAACACGTAAACCCGTTGTAGCAAGCATCATTACCACTAAATCAACGTTAGCTTGCTCAGCAAAAAATTCAGTATGGCCGCTAAAAGTAACGCCGGCATCATTAATAATGCCTTTATGTACTGGTGCTGTCACTACCGCAGAAAACTCACCACTTAAACAACCTTGGCTTGCAAAACGTAAGGTTTCTAAAACATATTCACCATTGCGAGCATCGAGTTGCCCTATCTGTACGGGGACGTCAGTCGCAATGTGGGCTACGGTTAATTGACCTAAAGTCGGTGTTGATTGAGGTTGTGCAGCATCATATTCAATAAAATCGATTTTTTTATTTAAGTGCTGTGCACGCTCTTTCAGCAGTGTTAAGTCAGCACAAATAACTAATTCAACCGGCCAAGTCTGTTCTGCTAATTGTAAAACTAAATCAGGACCGATGCCGCTTGGTTCACCAGCAGTGACAACAATACGAGGTAACATTATTCTTCCTCAATAATATAAGCAGGATTATTAATTTTAATATACGCTTCTTGGCGTATTTCATTTAACCAAGCGTAAGCTTCAGCAGGAAAGCGTTGTCTAAATAACATGCTATAAGCTTTTTGTTTAGTGGCACTCTCTGTCGTATCAGATTCGCGCTTATCAAGCACCTGAAGAATATGCCAGCCATGCATTGTATGGAAAGGCTGACTGATTTCACCGATTGCTTGTGATTGTGCTAAATCACGAAATTCAGGTACATACATGTTCGGATCAGCCCAACCTAGTTCACCACCTTTTACGGCAGAGCCTGGATCTTGAGAATACTCTTTGGCTAATTCATCAAAGGTTTTTGTACCTGATAATATTTGCTGACGTAAAGTTGTTAACAATAATTTGGCTTTTTCATCACTCAAAATAATAGTGGGCTTAACCAGAATATGACGTGCATTCACTTCTTCCGTTATCACGTTATCATTACCTTTTTTATCTAATACTTGAATGATATGTACTCCCATTCTGGTATTGAAAGGACCAATGATATCGCCTTTTTTATTGCTCTCTTGTAGGTTATCTACAAATAAACTTGGAATCGAATCTAGTTTACGCCATCCCCAATCACCGCCTTCTAAGGCCTTTGGTCCTTCAGAATTAGCAATCGCTAGCTGTTTGATATCTGCACCGTTTTCTATTTTTTCTACTAACGAGTTTGCTTCATCGGTTACCGCGACTCGTTTTTCTTCAGAAGCTTCCGGTGATAACTTAAGTAGAATGTGTGCAAAATGAAATTCAGTGGTTTGCTCACCTTGTTCTTTAATACGGTCGACTACTTGTTGAATTTCTTGATCGGAAATGTTGATACGGCGACGAACCTGCACTTGACGTACTTCATTAATAGTCAGTTCGTCACGAATGTTAGCAACGAATGCCTTATAATTAGTACCCGATGCTTCTATATCGGCACGTAGTTCGTTTAATGTTTTATTTTGCTTTTTCGCCATTTCGGTAATGGTTTGATCAAGTTGTGCATCACTGATACGCAAGCCTATACGTTCTGCAATTTGTAACTGTAATTTATCACTGATTAATTTATCAAGAATTTGCTTATCAATATTTTTTGGATCCGGTAATGTTTGACCACTATCTTGATAGCGTGTGATTAAGTCACGCTTAAGGTTGCTCATATCACTGCTTAAAATCAGTTCTTTGTTCACTACTGCTTCAATCTTATCTAGTTGTACTTCCGCAGCCGTTGCCAATTGAGGTAAAGTACTTGCTAAGACCAATACACTTAAAAATCGTTTTGTTAATTTCATTTTTTACCCATTACTTTAAATAAAATGGACGACCGTAGTCGAATAAACCATCTTCACTATCTGAATAACCGACACCACCTAACCCCATTAATTCAATTGTTAAGTTGATGCTGTTCTCTGTTTCCATATCATCGTTAAAATCAGATTCTGTTCCATAATAAGATTGCATATGTTTATCGTAGCTTAAACCAAGAGCCCAACAACAAGATTGATACTTGATACCTATGATACTTTCATAACTATTTTCAAATTCAAGATCATAATAATAACTTGCATAGGCTGACCATTGCGTGTTGATTGACCAGTTTACTTTACTGCCAACTTGGTTAACAATTTCATCCCACTCCGCATCTTCATCTTCTTTATAATAACGGTAGCTTAACTGCATAAAAGTATTGTAAGCCCAACGTTTCTCAAGCGTAGTATTAGCACGTTTAAGAAGGTTTTCATCACTGTCCCACTCTATCCCTGCATGAAGGAAATAATCATTTTCAAAGTTAACATCAAACTCAGCAATAATTGAAGAACGGCTCACAGATTGGCTGTCATCATCGTCATCGGTTGGTAATACGGTACGAGATTTCGATAAATAATAATTTTGCCCAATAGCAAAGCGTAATTTTTCTTCACCTTGTTCATTTAAGAAGCTACTTGAAACACCCACAGTGATCTGGTTTGCTTCGGCAATACGGTCATAACCAGAATAACGATTATCTCGAAATAAGCCGTAATAATCCTGTTGTAATGTTGTTGTATCGTATAAACCAATATCTGATTGATTTTGGTATGGCACATATAAATACTGCATTTGCGGTACTAATGTTTGTCGGTAACTATTACCAAAGACTGAAAAGTCGCGTTCTAAGTTGATACCTGAATGTATTTTAAATGACGGAAGGTAGCGCACAACAGATTCATCTAATTCATCATACCAACTGTATTTTGTTGCGTTATCTAAGTCCTGTTGATAGACGCTAAGCATGTACTTTAGTTCAGTATTGATAAACAGAGAATCGTAATAAAGTGGTAAAGATAACTTTGGTTCAGCATGAATACGCGTACCGGTATATACATCACTGTCACTGTGTTCAAAGCGCGTGACTTCTGAGTACCAATCAAATTGTAGGCTTTTCCAGTTGAGCGGTTGGTAAGCACTTATGGCTAATTTAGGTAATACAATGTGTGGTGTATCGTCATCGCCTAATATTTGGAAATCGCGTACTTCCAGTTCACTATTCCAATTACTTTTTGTATAACTTAATTTAGCAGTTTGTAATAATTGGTTATCTGTACTGGTACCGTACTCGGTATCAATATCGGTGAAATAATAATCATCACTGACTTTGTTGTAATCTGCAGTAAACGCCCAATCTTGGGAAAGATTCACGTGATGCTCAAAATGAAATAAATAGCGCTCTCCAATTAAATCGCCATCATCGTCTTCACGTATTCTATCGTCGCCAAGATATTCAGCTTGAATCTGACCTGAACCAATATCAAACATATAACGATATTCAGTAGCAACTAATAGACCCCGGTTTTCCATATAAGTCGGTGTGATCGTTGCGTCTTGATTGGATGTTAAATTCAGGTACAAAGGCTGGCTGTAAGAAAAACCATTAACTGATGAAAACTCATATTTTGGAAATAAAAGCCCGGTCTTTCGTGTGTCGGATAAAGGGTAGCTGATATAAGGGAAGTAAAAAACAGGTACATCTTTTATTCTTAATACAGCATTATAAGCTGTGCCCATATCATTTTCTTTATCAATGTATAGGGTCGATGAGTCGATGCTCCAAGTAATATCTCCCGGTGGACACGCTGTGTAACTAGACGAATTTAACTCATAAAAACCTTGGCCATTATCATACACACGATCTGCATTACCACGACCCGACTGACCATGGAATTGATACTGGGTTTGTAATAACGAGGCTTCATCAGTTTTAAAATTAGTATCGATTTGGTCGGCTAACAGGGTGATTTGCCCATCGACGTAGCGCGCATTGCCTATTGCATTTGCTTGCTCAGTATTGCGGTTATAAATTAATCGGTCTGCATCTAGACTCTTTTCGCCTTGAACCACGTTGACATCACCTTGATAAATAATTTCGCCATTAATACCTCGTAATGAATTGGCATTGATGCTGATTGGAATTTGGTTTTTATCAAGATTGCTATTACGAGTTGTTACCGGAGGGACTTGGCTATAACACTGCTTAAAGAATACTTGTACGTCACGTGGCGCTGATTTTTCTTCTAAGCTGGCAATCTTAGTTGTTGCATTGCTCTTGGTGCTAACACTACTATCTGTATTACTTTGCGTTCCAGAAGTGTTTTTATTTTCAATTTCCTGTGCAACCGCACTAGCAACTGGAGATAAGACAAATAATAAGGGGATTAGTTTTAACATTAATAACTCACTACAAGGGCTTAGAAAGAAAAAGGAGACGCTAAGCAGAAACAACAATATAACCCCTTATAATAAAGTAATCTTTTGCTGTCTCCAATCTTTGATTGGCTAATACACGAGTATTTTGGCTATTTATTACAAATAATTGGTAAATCTTCACATAGTTAGTCAAAATAATAGAAAAATTCAATATTTTCTTAATTTTAAAGGTAATGATTAATTATGCGCATATGGGGCAAGTTATTAGGTGGTTTTTTTGGATTTATGTTTGGTCATTTCTTTGGCCTGCTGTTAGGCGTTTGGTTAGGGCATCGTTTTGATGTGGCCGTAGGGCGTAACTTTAATATGCGTGATGGCATGTTAGGTGGGCGAACCAACAGTGCGGATAAACAAAAAGCATTTTTTGAGACTGCTTTTTCGGTGATGGGACACGTTGCCAAAGCAAAGGGGCAAGTCACTCAAACCGATATTCAAGTCGCTAATGCCTATATGGACCAAATGAATTTGCACGGTGATGCAAGATCGCAAGCTCAACATGCCTTCAATAATGGTAAAAGTGCTGACTTTGCACTAGTAGAAACATTGCAAGAATTTGTTCGTAAATTGCACGGCGAGCGGAATGTACTGCAAATGTTTTTGGCCATTCAAGTTCAAGTCGCTTACTCAGATGGTGTGATTGATGATAACGAAAAAGCCTTGCTGTATACCATTGCTGAAAATTTAAACTTCTCTCGTTTTGAACTAGACCGCTTGATTCAAATGATTCAGGGGCAGCAACACTTCCATCAAGGTAAGCAGGGTGGTCAGCAATACAATAAAGCGGAAGTTGAAGATGATGCTTATCAAGTCTTAGGGGTTGAAAGTACCGCTACGGATAAAGAAGTGAAACGAGCTTATCGTAAGTTAATGAGTCAAAACCATCCTGATAAACTAGCTTCAAAGGGGCTGCCGGAAGAAATGATGGAATTAGCTAAAGAGAAAACGCAAGATATTCAAAAAGCCTATGAAGTACTGCGAAGTAGCCGAGGTTTTAAATAACATGCTATCGGTAATAAAACGCTATAGTTTACAGCTAGTATTTACTATTAGCTTATTATTAGGTTTACAGTTACCGAATTTTTTACAGCAATACGAATTACGTTTGCAGGGCCATTTTGCTGAGGCAAAAATGCAACTGGGTAAGTTTCAGTCATTAGCGGATCAATATTTTCAAGGTGACTTGCAAGCACTTATTGCACAACATAAAAGTAGTGATGTGCGAGTATTCAAAGATGAAGCCCTGTTAATTGAATCACATTATTTACGTGTACAACAATTACAGCAACAAATAGATATTCTTGACCAGCCAATATGGTATCGACTGTGGTCATTAAGCCAACAAATAAAACAGCCTATTGTTAAAGAGGCTTGGTTTGGCTATCAAGCTAATATTATACTTAATCAACAGGCTATTTTAGTGGGAGTCGTGGTAGCTGTGTTGATGATGTTATGCCTTGAGATATTGCTAGGATTAAGCAAGTATTGTTGTTGTCGTATTTTTTCTTATGTTAAACAAAAGCCGAAAAAACTAAAGAGAAAAATTGGCTTATAAGCCAGAGAGCATATTGTAGGAGCTGCAATAAATCTATTCTATTAATCATCAGTCATGAATAATCAATAATCAACCTGTCATCAATTATTAACCGAACAATTCTCGAGGATTCCTTCTCTCTTTGTCTTCCTGTCTGCAAAAGGTTTTTATAAAAAGTAGTCACATAAAGCGATGCTAGACTAATTAATTTACTCATATAACATTTTAATTTTGCATCTGTCGTGGTGCTTCTCTATTATTGCCTATTTATTATTTTAGTAATCAATTACGGTGTTTCACCGAATAGACCTTAAATCGGAGCTCAATACATGTCTACATTTTCACTTGCGTTTGGTACTGCGACTAAAAACCGTGACCAAAAAATCATTGAAGCATTTTTTCCAAACCCAATTTTAAATCCAAACGAAGATCTAGTTGCAACTATTGGTGCAATTGCTGGTTATGAAGGTGGCAATCAAGTTATCGAAATTAAACCAGCTGTTGCTGAGCAACTGGCTGCCGCTTTTAATGGTGAAGACGATGCTGATAATGCAGATTTTGCAGTTGCTGCAGCTAAATCAAAACAAACATTAGTGTTAGTTATTTTAGCCACTGACGAAGCACCACAGAGTGTCGCTGAAGGTTACTTAAAACTGCAACTTATCTCGCATCGTTTAGTTAAACCGCACGGCGTAGTGTTAGACGGTATCTTTGGTTTATTACACAATATCGCATGGACAAACAAAGGTGCTATCGACTTACCTGAACTTAAAGAACGTCAAATGAAAGCGCGCTTAAAAGGCAAAACGATCATTGTAGATTGTGTTGATAAATTCCCTAAAATGGTTGATTACGTGGTGCCAGCGGGCGTACGTATTGCTGATACTTCACGTGTTCGTTTAGGTGCTCACGTTGGTGAAGGTACAACAGTCATGCATGAAGGTTTCATTAACTTCAATGCTGGTACAGCGGGTGTTAGCATGGTTGAAGGTCGTATTTCAGCGGGTGTTATGGTTGGTGAAGGAAGTGACATCGGTGGTGGCGCTTCTATTATGGGTACACTGTCTGGCGGTGGTAAAATGGTTGTCGCTATTGGCGAAAATAGCTTATTAGGTGCTAATGCTGGCTTAGGCTTCCCACTGGGTAACCGTTGTACTATTGAATCTGGTTTATACGTTACAGCGGGCTCTAAAGTTAAAATGTTAGATAACGAAGGTAATGACGCTGGATTTGTTAAAGCACGTGATTTAGCAAATAAAGATGACTTATTATTCCGTCGTAATTCAACGACAGGTCAAATTGAATGTCTAGTTAATAAAAGTGCAGTAGAATTAAACAGCATGTTGCATTCTAACTAATACCCTAACTAATATTCTAAGTATTATTTTAGGTAATATTTGAATGTGCGTTTAATCATTGAGGCTACAATTTAGTAGCCTTTTTTATACTCGTCTATTTTTTATAATTTTTTATTTTTATCTGTCTACTTTTAAACCTATCTATTTTTATATCGCTGTATTCCTCTTTATAAACTACAACCACTGTTAAATAGTGTTTGCTCGCTTCAGGGTTTTAAAGCGTCACATGATTGTCATGCTGGATCTATACCATGCTTGGTAAGTAAAGCGCTAGGGGAAGTGCAAATGTCAGTCAATAATAAAACGTCATTCACATTGAATGTGGACTTTAAAAATAAACTGATCAAACTCAAGGCAACCCTGAGTCGAGCCTTTGATATTCAGTTGCCGATTGATAAATTGGTACATGATACTGTGTATAGGTTAAATGTTTTTGATGAATTACTTAGCTTAGGTAATGAGCAAGTTACGGCACAAGTAAAATCATTGCAGCAAACAGCTGTGTATATTGAGCCAGCAACTGGGAATGTGAGTAAGCAAGAAACAACAGTTAAACTCAATAACCAGCGTATTAAACACGCTAATACGATAAGAGAGCATACACTTAATAAATCTTCTTTCGTTATTTTACTGTTGGCGAGTATCATATTTATCTTTATCGTTTTATTACAGACAAATATACTGCAAGTAACTGTTTCGGCAGAGCCTAATTCAATTCAACATTATTCCCCAAATATTTCAGATAGCTTATTAGCTGAAGCATCGCCTTTTGTTGAGTTAGCGAAAACTATTCAATTACCAGTTGATAATGCGATGTTGACTATGCGTTTACATGGCTCAAATACCATAGGGGAGCACCTTGCACCTGCTTTATTAACTGCCTATTTAAAAACAATGGGGGTCTCTGAAATGCGTTGGTTAAAGGGGCATTCAGCGGTGGAACGTCAATTACAATATACTCATAACAACCAAGCCTATGAGATTGAACTGCAAGCTCACGGATCATCTACTGCATTTACAGACTTAGCAAATGGGGTTGCCGATTTGGCCATTTCATCGCGAAAAATTAAAGACAGCGAAGTGGCATTATTAAAGGCGCAGTATGGCAACCTTGGTTTAGCAGGTAGCGAAGTGATCATTAGTCTAGATGGCGTTGCTATCATTATAAATAAGAACAACCCACTTAACTCTCTTACATTATTACAGTTAGCAAAAATTTTTTCAGGTGGAATTAATAACTGGAAGCAGTTAGGCGGCGAGGACTTAAGTATTAATGTTTATGCGCGAGATACAAATTCAGGTACCTGGGATAGTTTTAAAAGTTTAGTCTTTAGTGACGGGGATCATACCTTATCGCCAAATGCGAGTCGTTATCAATCTAGTAGTGAACTGTCTGACTCAATTGCAAAGGATAAGGCCGGTATTGGTTTTATAGGATTACCCTATATTAATAACAGTAAGGCAATATCGATAGCTGCATCTGTTACTTCCCCGCCTATTTATCCAACACAATTTACGGTGAGTACAGAGGATTATCCTTTAAGCAGACGTTTGTATCTGTATGTTCCTGCTTCTAGCAGTGAGTTTATTAAACGTTTTACACATTTTGTGACTTCGGCAGCGGGGCAAGAAATTGTTGAGCAGGTAGGTCTCGTTTCTCAAAATATTCAATTACAAGGTATTTACCCTAATAAACAAGCGCCGCAAATTTATAATGATTATGGTGAGATAGCACAGCGCCTTTCCTTGAATTTTCGCTTTCAACAGGGCAGTAATCAATTAGATAGTAAAGGTAAAGAGGATTTATTGAGGGTCGTTGAATACATACGAAAGCATGCTGGCCTTAGGGTGGTTTTGATGGGTTTTTCCGATCCCTCTGAAGAGCAAAATAAGCAATATCAGTTATCGTTAAAGCGTGCCCAAATAGTAGAGCGAGAGTTACAAGCTCGAGGCTTAAATATTACTGCGGTGGAAGGGTTTGGTTCACAATTGCCTATCGCTTCAACAAAAACGGTCATCGGTCGCAGTAAAAATAGGCGTGTCGAGGTATGGGTTTTTTAAGTTAATTTTTATAAAAGGTATGCGATGAGTATTTTATTAAAAAAATCACAATATTTGATGACATTATTCAGTGGTTTAAGTTATCAAGATAATGTAATCATTAATAAAAATATTAACGACACTGTTTATCTTTTAAAAGTTGCTTCTACAAAGACTCGACAATTAATGGCGGAGCAAAATGTGCCCATAGAGGATCTATTAGCAGATAAGTGTTTACCATTAACACGTTTCTATTTGTCAGATGAGCAGACTCAAATAGCTTACTTTTTAAATAGTGAGCGTTTAGCTTTATTTTTTAGCGCATTACCTATGGCAGAAGCCACTATCTTTCAACAATATGTAATACGCGCAAAAAATTCCTTAATTTTACCTGAACGGCAGCTACAGCAATCTTCTGGAGTAGGGGATGTTACGTCTTTTTCACTAACTTCCGATGAATATGATGAAGGTTATCAACAATTAACTTATCTACAGTCTTTACAAAATTTAATAAAGGTGGTGAATGTTGAAACTGAAGTTGGTTATAAGGGGTTGTTTTACTCTTTACAGAGTTTGAAAAATTCTAGTGAAGAAGTTGATACAAGGCTTCTTGTGTATTCTGAATATCAAGAGAACTTATTATTTTACTGTGAGTTGTCGCCATTATGGCAATTAAAAGCACAACAGTTATTTGCAGAGCAAGCGGTTATCTGACGATTCAGTCATATTAATTTTATTGATTCTGAGAACAATAAAAAGCCCGTTGCGTAGTGTGAACTGACCCCAAATAGTTGGACAACCAATTACTGAGGGTCTTTTTTTATGTCCAAATATAGTCGTGAGTTAAAACTCATCATCGCAAAAGAATGCCTAGGTGGTAAGTCATCTAGGAAACTAGCAAATGAATTTACAATATCCTCTCGACAGATTCGATATTGGACTTCGGTTTTCGCAATTCATGGGACAAACGCATTCTTACCTACTTCTCATGGTTGTAATGCAAAAACAAAACTTCAAGCATTAAAATTAATGTGGACAAATGACTGGTCGCTCACTCACACTAGTGCTGTATTAAATTTGTCTTCACCCGGCTCTCTTTCTGTATGGCTAAAAACATATAATGAGGCTGGGCTTAGAGGACTTGAATGTTCCTCACTCGGGAGACCTCCTATGAAACCACAACCAAATACTCCTGCAAAGCCAAATAATGAAATGACACTTGAAGAACTAAAAGAAGAGCTTGCTTATCTACGAGCAGAGAATGCTGTTTTAAAAAAGTTGGAAGAGCTGGAACAGACAAAACGCCGTCAAATAAAGAAAAAGCGTTAGTTGTTTTAGCTCTCAAAGATAAGCATGCTTTGAAGCACCTCCTTCAAGCCACTCACTTGGCAAAGAGTGTGTTTTATTATCAAGTTAACGCAGGCAAAAAAATGGATGCTTATAGTCTTGAATTAGATCTTATTAAGACGATTTACCATGAGCATAAAGGCCGTTATGGCTATCGTCGTATTCACCTAGCGCTTAGAAGGCAAGGAGTTATGCTAAACCATAAGACGGTACAAAGACTGATGTCGCAATTAAACTTAAAATCGACAGTAAGACCCAAAAAATACAGCTCTTATAAGGGAGGTGTAGGGAAAACAGCACCTAATGTTCTTAAGCGAGACTTTAAAGCAACAAGACCAGATGAAAAATGGGTAACCGATGTAACTGAATTTAAGGTTAAAGATCAGAGAGTCTATTTGTCACCAGTTGTTGACCTATTTACCCAAGAAGTAATCGCTTATAAGATCGCTAAAAATGCTCGTTTACCATTAGTCACAGATATGTTGAAAGATGCTCTCGATAATTTGAGCAAGAACTCAAAACCCATCGTACATAGCGATCAAGGCTGGCAGTATCGGCACAAAGCATACCAAAAACAGCTTGCAGATTGTGGGCTTACACAAAGTATGTCCAGAAAAGGGAATTGCTTAGATAATGCAGTAGCTGAAAACTTTTTTGGATTATTAAAAACAGAAATGTATCATAGGCAAAACTTCAAAGATGCCGATGAACTGATAGAAAAGCTCGACGAATATATCGAGTATTACAATAAAAAAAGGATAAAGGTCAAATTAAAAGGCCTGACTCCGATAGAGTATCGAATCCAGGCCTTACAAGCCGCCTAACTAAAATGTCCAACTATTGGGGGTCAGTTCA
>NZ_WTKU01000013.1 GCF_011378715.1 Psychromonas sp. SA13A
TACAACATTGATTGATTTAGAACGATATCTATTAGTTTTCCTAAGAGTGTTTTTTATTTAGAACTGCCAACGGACATTAACCAAAAGACGTTAATCTCCTCATGGCCGTTGAATAAAAAGACATTCACCGTTTTTATGCTTGGCGACAATAGCGCTGTGGTACCACCTGATCCCATGCCGAACTCAGAAGTGAAACGCAGCTGCGCCGATGATAGTGTGGGGTCTCCCCATGCGAAAGTAGGTCATCGCCAAGCGCCTAATTCAAAACCCCAGTCCAATGACTGGGGTTTTAATATTTATAACGCTATAAATATAAGATTTTTTCTGATAATAATAGCGCTGTGGTACCACCTGATCCCATGCCGAACTCAGAAGTGAAACGCAGCTGCGCCGATGATAGTGTGGGGTCTCCCCATGCGAAAGTAGGTCATTATCAGATCCCCATTTGCTGATATGGCTCAGTTGGTAGAGCGCACCCTTGGTAAGGGTGAGGTCGGCGGTTCAAATCCGCCTATCAGCACCATTCCCCTGTTCCATATCTTCAAAATTTTACTTCAAACATTCCACATAAAGTATTAACCACTATTCAACTTTATTAGCTTTCTTAATTTATCTCCCAAAACTTAGTTTTAATTTCTAATTTATTAATATTCTTAAATTCGCATAATAATGGCAATCTCGATTATTTAACAGTTTGCTGCTTTAACTTGCGGTTTACCTGTGACTCTGGGTAATATATTACCCATAAGTATTCATTACAGGAATAAAGCAATGAGCAACGATAAACAAACAATTAACAGTGCTGACATTATTAAACTAGCCAATGCACAGTTACCAGAGCATGAAGATTTTATCGAAGGCATTAAGGTAGAAGCTGTGTCAGAACAACATGGTGTGATCACCTTTAAAGGGGAATCCTTTTTAGATGACGAGGGTCTACCAACAGCAAAAAGTATGACTGCATTCAACCTATACAAATGGCTCTGCCACCATTTCTCAAATAAATACACGTTAGTTGATTGAGAGCGTAATAACAAAATACTCCATTCTTCTTATCTTATGTGTCTACTTTTAGCAAAAAAATAAAGTAGGCAAATAAAAAGAACTAATCACAGAAATTTTCGCCATGAACTATTTGACAGGATAAGGCCGTGGAGCAGATCTTTGTTTTTGCCTTTTTAAGATTAATGAGGGCAGCGATTATTGCTAATCCTCATTATTCTATTTTAAATATTTCTATTTAAATGCTCTGTGTTAGTGCTTAGTGGGATTGGTGCCATTGCGTACTAAATCTTGGCCTGTTTGAAAAACCTCTTCTGTAACCCAGCGTGAAAGCAGTAATTGATGCTTATCATCTAATACTGCGACGAAGCGGCGTCCATCTTTATTGTTTGTTGCTAATGCTACACCTTCGATGTTCGTAATACCTAGTCCACCGTTTTCAACAAGTTTTAAAAAATTTTCTAACTCTGTTAACGTTGAAATTATCTCTGCATTGTTATTCATAGTGCTTTTCCTATTGTTATTCTTTTTGTTGCCAAATAAATTATTGTTGGAATGTTACGGTGTTTATTTTTTTAAGGCAATCTTTGGCTCAGAGAAGGGGCTTCTCTGCTATATAACTATTGATAATAATGCCAGGTTATAAAGTGAAATCTGCTTCATCCTTTTAGCTCTCTCAGGTTTTATAATTACTAAGCGAATTCTTTACACTGGGGATTACTTACACCTTAAGTTTAATTATGTCAGTTCTGTTGTGCTTATATCTGTAGCACTTTTGCGATCAGAAATAGGTTGATGTGTCTTGGTAATCTGTCATTATTTAAGCTGTTAATTTTTAAACTGCTAATTTTTTGATTTGCTAACTATTATGTGAATCTAAGAAACGATTTGAAACTATTAATCATTAAAATAATGAGCGTCAACTTGAACCTATTATCTTCGTTATCTCTTCCAATATCATGAGTCAGCCTTTAACGCGACAAGCCTTTTTAGTGTTTTTTTCTGCGGTCTTTTTACCGATGTTTTTGGCTGCCGTTGATCAAACTATTTTGGCAACAGCGACACCTAGTATTGTCGGTGATCTTGGTCAGCTTCATTTATCTTCATGGATAGCAATTGGCTATCTACTTGCTACCGTAGCATCTGTTCCAATATATGGCTGGTTAGGAGACCGTTACGGGCGTCGTAATGTATTAGTCTGGGCGTTGGGTATCTTTTGTATTGGTTCGGTCGTTGGTGGGTTGGCTGAAAACATGTCGCATATGATCATCGGCCGTATTATTCAAGGTCTCGGTGGCGGTGGCTTGATGAGTCTTTCTCAAGCGCTGATCGGTGAACTCATTCCACCCAGACAGCGTGCTAAATACCAGGGTTATTTTGCCTCTATGTTTGCTTGTGCAAGTATTGGCGGACCGGTGATAGGTGGTTTAGTGGTCACCCATTATTCTTGGCATTGGTTATTTTGGGCGAACATTCCATTAGCTGCGATTGCCGCTTGGCGTTTAATGCGTTTAACATCTAAAGTGGATTTAGCACATCGCCATCGACCTATCGATTGGGTTGGGCTGATGACTTTTCCCATTTTATGTTGTTTATTTCTTTATTGGGTCTCGGTTGCAGGTCAAAATTTTGAATGGTTATCTTTGAACAGTGCTTATTACCTTGTCCTCATTTTATTATTAGCGGTGGTTTTTTATCGCAATCAAGTTCGCCATTCGACGCCATTTTTACCCAATGAGCTACTTAAAAATCGCGCTATCTATATTCCGTTAATCACTTCGATGTTGTTTGCTGCTTGTATGTTTGCATTGATTTTTTTCTTACCTATTTATTTACAGTTAGGTTTAAAGACTAATGCTGCTACTTCGGGATTATTGTTATTACCGTTAACTGTTGGGCAAATTTCTGGCGCGTTGATCAGTGGACGCGTGATGGCTAAAACGGGCGTGCCTAAATATATTCCGGTAGTGGGAATGAGCTTATCAACGGCTGGTTTTATTGCATTGGGAAGTATACCGCCTGAGCCTATGTTGATAGCAATATTAGGTATGTTTTGTGGGATTGGCTTTGGCACTGTTATGCCTACTACTCAATTAGTGATTCAAACTGTTGCTGGTAAAGCTAATATAGGCTCAGTGACTGCATTAGCGTCTTTGTCGCGTAATTTAGGTGCTGCGGTAGGTACTGCTTTGTTTGGTGTTTTGATTTATACCTTGCTTCCAGAGTTTGATCATAATACCAGTATTGAGATGTTACGTAGTGGCCCACAGGAACCGATTATTAATGCATTTCAAACGGCTTTTTATGTTGCAGCTGTGATCACTACTTTGGCTGCGCTTAATGCTGCTCGTGCGCCTTTAATTTTACTCGCTAACGAATAAACATATGGAGTTCACTCAAAGCATTCAAGCAGCCTAAGGTTAATCAAAGGTAACTTGGTTTTTGCCGTTACCTTTGGAAACATACAAAAAGTTATCGATTCTTTTGAAGATTGAATCTTTATTATCTTGCTCTTTAATTTCAGTTAAACCGATGCTAAGCGTGACATTAGCCTTGTCTTGATAAGTCAGGCTTTCATTTATTATGATCCTGATTTTTTCAATCACGATTTTACTTTCTATCAAGGTTGTATTTGGGAAGATCACAATAAACTCTTCACCACCTATTCTAAAAAGCATATCGTCATTTCTAATGCTGCACCTTAGCGTTTTGGTGATCGCTTTTAATACGCCATCTCCAAAGCTATGACCGTAAGTATCGTTTATCTCTTTAAAGTCGTCGGCATCAAAAATAGCTATGGAGAATGTTGTGCCATACCTTTTATATAAAGAGACTAATTCTTCAATTTTTTCATCGTAAGCTTTCCTATTTTTAACTTCGGTTAAGGGGTCGATATAGGATAGTTCTTTATTGATTCTAATTTGGTCATTTAACCTCGTTAACATACTGTTATAGCTATCGATTAGAATGCTGATATCTTTAATTGCCGATGTTTCATTTTCAATCATCTGATTGGTTTGAATCACCTTGGTGATAGAGGTGATTTTTGATGTTATTTCTCTCTCTTTAAACCACTCACAGAAAATTAACACCAGTAATACTAAAATAGTAATGAATAAAAAGGTACTCAGGTTATCGTTTAAATTTTTATCTAAAGGCTCCATAGGAAAAGACGTTTTGATAAATAATAAGGTGCCACTTTCATTGCCAAATAGTGAACTAGTCGCTGAGTAAAAGTTCATTGTATTTTCTGTTTTATCTACAAAACTTAGCAATTCTTCATTCAATGGTATGATTTTTTGTAAGGCTTTATTTAAGCTGATGTCTCTGGTATCGACCTTGGCAAGATCAGCTAATCGTTGATCTTTTAGGGGAATGTTGATGTCTAATAAAAACTCATTGGTGATCTTTTTGCAATATTCATTATGCTCAAACTTAGAACTGAAATCTGTCGATTTTACGTTAATATCTTGAATAAAAAATTCAGTGGCTAGGTATAAATTAGTTTTGCTTGCGTCAGAGGTAAGGTAATGTAATTGCTTGTTTATTTCATTACTATAATCCAATGAAAAACCTATTTGAAGAATATATTTTCCATCATCGGATAATTTAATAAGGTATCTTTTGAGTCTTGAATCCATGTCGAGTTTAGGCGATGAGATATCAATGTTAATGGTTTTATTGAATATATCGTCAAATAGACTTTTGACGCTTTTGAATTGCCCCAGATTAAGCCCTATTTCTTTTTCATAAGAGGCTTTTTCAATAATGTACTCTTTATTGATCATGAATATTTCATACTGACCAAAATCTACATTTTTGTTTAATTCTCTTTCAATTTTTTTGAGGTCAAAGTCTTCTTTCTGGTTTTTATATAATTCGAATAATTGATCTAGTTTTGCAAGGTTTTCTGCTTCTGATTGAATGAATTGATACTCTAGCTTATCGAAGATTAATCTAAACTTTTCTCTTATTTCTAATGATTTGTTGTAGCTAGTATTTTTGAAGTTTGCAGAGGTGTTTTCATTAGATGAAGTATATTGGTAATAGAGACCAGAAAATATAACGATGAAAAGGCTGACGAAGACAAATACGTTAAAAGATTTTAAGCTAGTTTTGTTCCGGGTAGGGTCATATATCGGCATAATATTTCAAAATATTTGTCATTTTCATGATGATTTCACTTTATTGTATATTAATAAATGATATTACATGATTAGTTAACAAAATAAAGTAATTCACTATGAAATAGGTTACTAAGTAAACGCTTATGCCATTCTGCTTCTGACCACGCTAATTAGCTGGCTTTAAAGGTTTTTAAAAATAACGACTTACTCTTTTTTATTCGCATTAATTTCTGTATCTTAGCTGTCCATATTAATGCACATCTAGAGTTCTTCATGAATCAATCCGTATCAACCCTAAAATCACGTCTTAATGCTTTTGGCCCCGGTATATTAATGGCTACTGCTGCCATTGGTGGCTCTCATCTCGTTGCTTCTACACAAGCTGGTGCTATTTTTGGTTGGCAATTGTTATGGTTAATTGTTGCCGTTAACGTCCTTAAATATCCTTTCTTCCGGTTTGGTGTTGAATATACATTGGCCACAGGCAAAAGCTTAATTGAAGGTTATCAAAGTCGAGGCCCATGGTTTTTCTATAGCTTCATCGTACTCAATATAATCGCCGCGATAGTTAATACGGCAGGGGTGATTTTATTAACCGCTAGCCTGTTGCATTATGCCTTGCCCGTTAGTGTTTCTATTACTTTATTATGTTGGTTAATTTTAGCAGTCTGTTTAGTTATTTTATTACTTGGGCACTTTAAAGCGCTAGATAATGTCGCCAAAGTGATTATGGTGATCCTCACGATTACCACTGTGATTGCTTTTATTATTGCCTTTAATAATGGTGCGATGGCACCTGCTGATTATGTTGGCCCATCTCCCTATGAATTAGTCATGTTAAGTTTTATGGTTGCGTTAATGGGGTGGATGCCAGCACCTATTGAAGTTTCTGCATTAAGCTCTTTATGGTTAAAGGAAAAGCAAACGCAACAGGTGATCAGTAGAGAGCAAGGTTTACTCGACTTTAATGTAGGCTATTGGCTAACGGCTGGACTCGCGTTAGTCTTTTTTGGGTTAGGCGTATTAGTTCAATACGGACAAAGTAGTACGGTTGTATTAGGTGGTGTTGCATTTGCGAAACAACTTATTGATATGTATGCCATGACCATCGGTGAATGGGCACGTCCTTTAGTGTCCATTATTGCTTTCCTGTGTTTATTTGGTACGACCTTAACGGTACTTGATGGTTATGCTCGAACGCTTAATGAATCTCATAAGTTGTTAGGTTTTAAGCAATCTAAGCATAGTTTGAATATTTGGTTATTATTGCAATCTTTTACAGGGATGGCGGTTATTTTATTCTTTAAATCATCGTTAGCGCCAATGCTAACCTTTGCTATGACACTGGCTTTTGTGACGACCCCTGTATTTGCTTGGCTTAATTTTAAGTTGGTTCGTTCTGAAGAAAGTATCAAACATGGTCCATTATTACGAAGCTTAAGTTGGTTAGGTTTATTGTATCTGGTTGGCTTTGCTGCCACCTTTGTTATCTGGAAAATGTTGTAACTTAATCTATTTTACTGGGCATTGGTTAGCGGGCATTGGTTAGTGGGTATTGCCTAGTGACTAGTGCTTAGGGAATTAAAAAAAGCTTGAAAGCAGACGTTTTCAAGCTTTTTGTTTGGCTCTTTTTACAGGCTAAAAATTGCCTGTTAAAGATTGGTTAGTCGTACACACTTTAATCTTGTTTAACTGTATTATTTTATTGTAGGTGTTAAATCAATATTATAAACCGCAAATCCTAGTTCATCGCTATCTGCTCGTTTGGTTAATGAACGTTGTCCGTAGGTTGCAATAAAACTATCTGCTGTTTCACTATTTTGTGTTTCAAAACGAACATCTAATATCACTGAGGTATCAATATCTAGAAAATCCCAGTTATTATCTGCAGAAGGATTAACAGTTCCGTTAGCCTCTGTTTCAGAAGTTATGTAAGCCGCCAACACATCACGGTTAGTATCTGGTTGCTCCATCACCACATAATTACTACCTGTACCTGCAAACTTGCCGCCGAATGCCCGATAATTATTGGTCGCAATAATAAATTCTTGGGCTGCTAACTCGTCGCCTGTGATTTCATTATCTTGATCATCGGTATAGGTTAAATCAACAATACGTTGAGCATTAGGGTTAATAACGGCACAGTCACCATCAAATTTGCTGGCTTGAGTAACATCGACTTTGTAAGTGACTCCATCAATGACATCAAAGTTATAAGTGCGGTGATCTTGCCAATTAATTAAGTATTGAGGTTCGGTACTATTTTTATCAATTTGATTAAACTGATTAACACTACACTCTAGCCAATCTTGTAATTGTGCGCCTGTCACTTTAAGTGCAACGACTGTATTTGGATAAAGGTATAAATCGGCTGCATTTTTGTAAGTTAGGTCGCCGCTCGGTACTTGAACATAAGAATCAGCATCTGAACCTGCACTATGTCGGCCACCTGCTTTAAAGGGAGCAGCAGCAGACAACACTGGTAATCCTTTGAGTGATTGGTTATCCGATGCTGCTACTTGATCTTTAACATATTGCATCTGTGCATTAGAAACAATCTGAACCGTTGGGTCGTCTTGTACCAAGGTTAAGTAACTGTACATATCACTATCAGCTTTACCGATTGGGGCATTTACAAAGTCTAAGGTTGCAGCGTGTTCGATAGCAACTGCATCTTGTATATCTTTATCTGCATCAACCACGGGTACGTTAATGTTTTCTTGATTGCGTGCATAGATTTGGCGTGACTCAGATGTGGCACTTTTTATCGTCCATTTTTGGTTGCTGTATGTTAAATCGAAATCGATAACGCCTAGGTTATCGCCCCATCGTCCAGGCATTACCGCAGGAATACCGTTAATTAATCCTTTTTCTATATCAACATTTGGGATATCGGCAAACTGTGCACTTGGGAAAACAGAATGGCTGTGGCCAAACATGATGGCGTCGATACCGTCAACGGTTGTTAACGCATAGGTGGCATTTTCTGCATTAACGTCGCTAGGGTTCTCACTTGATCCAATACCAGAGTGAGGAATTGCGATAATAATATCTGCGCCTGCCGCTTGCATTTCAGGGATAAATTTCTCAGCGGTTTCGACGATACCTTTAACGGTAACTTTTCCATCAAGATTTTGTTTATCCCACTGCAGGATTTGTGGTGGAACAAAACCAATATAACCAATATTAATACTACGTTCTTCACCATTGTTATCAGTTATTAGCGTTTTTTTAATTAAGTAAGGTGTGAATAAATTATCGCCTGCTTCTTTGTCATTCCAACAGTCTGCTTGACAGTAAACATTGGCGTTTATATAAGGGAAATTTGCACCGTTAATTGCTTTTTCAAGAAAACTTAGTCCGTAGTTGAATTCATGATTACCTATGTTGCCGACTTCGTAATCTAACAAATTCATCGCTTTATGCGTTGGATGAGTGGTGAACTCATTACCATCATTGAATTCACTTGCGATGTAGTCACCCATTGGACTGCCCTGTAATAAATCTCCGTTATCAACAAGTAACGTATTATCAACCTCTGATCTAGCAATCTTGATCAAACTTGCTGTACGCGCAAGACCGATTGTGATGTCCATTTTTGTTTGGTAATAATCATAATCCATCACATTGGCATGAATATCTGATGTCTCAAGTACACGTAACTGGGCTGAAAAGGTGTCGTCAGTATCGTTAGAGTTACAGCCTTGAAGACCGATTGCTGATGAAATTAACATGGCAAGAAGTGTTTTATTCAAAATATTGTTCCCTTATATTTATATTTAAGATCCGTTTTCAAAAAGTGGTTTAGCTTCAAGTCTGAGCTATCATTCTTCCAATTTTAATTGGCGATATGCATCACTACCGTTACAGGCTAAGGCGATATTATTAATCACGTTAGTTACACTTTTATGTTGGTGCTTATTTAGCCTAAGTAATCAAGACAACCTAAAGTGTGAGCTAGTTAATAGTAACGATGATTATTATTCTGAGGGTATTGTTAATTAACAAAATATGTTGTTTTTAGTGGTTAATTTATTTTTAAGGTTATGATTTTAAGGTATTTTATTTTTATTGAAATTGATGGCTGGAGCTTATTAGCATATTTTTTTGAAGGCTTTAAAAGCATTACTTAATTGTATTATTTAACGTCTTTAGGCATTGGATAATGAATGAAAATAAGGAGTAGAAAGGGTCAATAAATATTTTTAATTTACTTTTTTGAGCATTGTAAATACTAAGGGAGTTAGATATTAGAGGGCTATTTCTGCTTTGAGCTTTAGGTCATTAAAGTATGATATAATAGCTGTTTTAAATAACACTTTTTAAGTCAGCATGAACATTTTATTTTTTGTGTTTTTTATTAAAGCTTAGATTTAAATATTAAAAATTATTTTCAAGGATCTGATCTTTACAATATGAAATTATGACCGTATATGATGAGAATACTCATTTAGGGTGTGTAATTTTTGACGTTAATAATAGCTATTTATACTCACTTTTACTCTACATTCGGCTGATTTTTTGTGTGAAATTAGTTCCTTTTTATTGTATTTCCGCTTTATTTATTACCTCTCTGCTTCATTCATCACCTTAATTAAGTGCCTTTCTATTTGCCTTCTTACTCTTCCTTTTGATCATATAAAGGACATTTTTTATGTTTTAGTGCCATTTGTTTGTATAAACTTGGATCATTTGCACATTCGTCAAAACCGGTTTTGTAAATGTTCAATAACGAGACTTAGCTCAAATAATAACCACTGCCACCTAAGGTAGACTAAAAAACAAGCAATAAAATAACTTAACGAAATCACTTATCTACATTACTTAATAATAAGCAGCCATCAGGTATTGGTTATGAGGCTATCTAGCTGATTGATATTGATATCACGCTATTATCAAATAAGGAAATAACGATGAAACTCAAGACTTTGACTATTTTTTTTGCCGCCGCAGGCCTACCATTTTCTAGTTTAGTAAATGCGACTACTGTTGAATATTGGACGGTACAAACACAATCTGACCGTATTCAGACTATTCAAATCATGGCGGATGTATTCGCGGCATTAAATCCCGGTATCGATGTGAAAGTGATTGCTGTTGATGAAAACGATATGCCAAAGCAAATCGCTGCAGCAGCTGCTGCTAATACGCTGCCAGATATGATTGAAGTGGGATCAGACCTTTCACTCGCTTTTGCAGAAGAGGGCATTATTGATACAAAATCGAGTACAGAAGTGATTCAAAAGCTGGGTAAAGAGCGTTTTTATTCTGGTGCGCTGAAGTTAGTTGAAAGTGCCGAACTTAATGAATACGTTTCAGTTCCCTATAGTGGCTGGGTGCAAGGTATTTGGTATCGTGCCGATTGGTTTAAAGAGGCTGGGTTAGCGCCGCCAACTACCTGGGAATCGATAGAAGCTGCTGCAAAGTATTTTTATAAACCAACAGAAAATCAATACGGTATTTTGATTGGCACTAAAGCAGATAATTATGCTGAGCAATGTTATACACAATTTGCATTGTCTAATGATGCTGGGCAGTTTAACAAAGACGGTGAGCTTGTTTTTAACTCGAAAGCACAAAAAGAAGTGTTAGATTTTTATAAAAACCTATCGCAATACAATCCTCCTGGTCCACAAAGTTGGAGAGCACGTGATTATTATTTACAAGGTAAGTTAGCGATGTTCTTTTACTCATCTTATATTTTAGATGATATCGCACTGGCTGAAGCGGCTGCTAGTTCGTTAAGTTCTGAAAACTTTAAAGACCTTAAAGGTGCCGCTTTTGATCCTGATTTGGCCAAAAATACGCGCTTAGCAACCACCATTACCAAAACATCACCCTCATCATTTGGCACTTTGGTTGGGTTGAGTGTAATGAAAAATGACAATAAAGAGGAAGTTGAAGCGACTAAAGCGTTTATTGAATATATGAATGAAAAAGACCAAGTGGTTGCTTATTCGCATATGGCCGTTGGTGGTCACTTACCTATGCTACGTGACATTGCGGAAACAGATGAATTTCTAAATGATCCAAAAGGTATTTTTGCGCAATATGGTAAAGAGTCAATTAAAGAGATTGTCGCTGGTTTCGATAGCATTAGAAACTTCTCCGTCGTAGAGGGCAAAACCTTCCCTAAATCTGGTGAAATATTTGCCAAACAAATTATTCCTCGCATGATTTACCGTGCAACTATCGAAGATGAAAATACACAAACTTCATTAGATTGGGCTGAAAAACAGATGCAGCAGATTGTTTCTGAGTAATTTATTTACTCGCGCTTGTTACTCTTAAATGTATTTATCAATGATCAATATGGGGTATCTAAACCTCATATTGATAAGGGAAAATGATGACGCCATTAGAACGAGCTGAAGCTAAGTTTGGTTGGAAGTTGGTTGCGCCGACTATTCTGATCCTTGGTCTATTGATTCTTTATCCTCTGATGTATAACGTTTATTTGAGCTTTTTTGATGTTCAGTTAAATGGATATAAAACATTTGTTGGTTTTGAAAACTACATGAAATTGCTGTCAAACACCGATTATTATTCGGCAATTGGCACAACCAGTTTATATTTATTGGGTACTGTAGTAGGGACCACGCTATTAGGTTTAGCGATGGCACTGCTATTGAAGGAGCCCTTTAAAGGTCGTGGTTTGGTTAATGCGGCCATTATGTTGCCCTATGTTGCACCTGTTATTTCAGTGGTGTTTGGTTGGCAGTTTTTGTTTGATCCGATTTCGGGCGTTGTAAATTATCTGTTTGTGGATGTATTGGGTGTATGGAGTGAACGTACCAATTTAATTGGCAACCCTGACTCTGCATTATGGGTGGTTGTGCTATTTGATATTTGGAAGCATGCACCCATTGCCTATTTGCTTATATTATCAAAACTCGTTTCCATTTCAGGCGACCAATACGAAGCCGCTGCGATTGATGGCTATGGCCCAGTAGGGCGTTTCTTTCATGTGACCTTACCGGAATTGTACTTTGTATTAGCGACGGTTGTATTGCTGCGTCTTATATGGAACTTGAATCGTTTTGAAGATGTGTACCTTCTTGCTCCTAATGTGCAAACCTTGCCTATTTTTACTTATTACCAAGCCTTTACTGGCGTTATCGACCAAGGCTTAGCGGCGGCAACCTCTGTTATTCAGTTAGCCGTGTTGTCTGTATTCATTTGGTTTTATATCAAAAAAATAATGAAGTGGTGATTTAATATGATAGGAAAACGCACAATAACAGGCCGTATTGGATTTGCTTTAGCCGTATTATTATTGGTGAGTTTTAGTTTATTACCCTTTGCGCAAATTCTTTCAACGTCACTGAAACACCAGTATGACTGGGGTAATCCTTCGTTAATTCCACAAACTATTAATCTAGATGCTTATAAAGAATTGTTAGGTTTAACGGAGGCTAAAAAGGTTGAAATTCCTGCGGCTATTCAAAAGATACTGAATAATCCAAAGTTACCTCAAGATAAAAAAGATGCGATTGCCGCTAAATATATGTCTAACGACAACTTATTTCCTTTTGGAAAATATATGCTGAATAGCGTTATATTTTCTGTTGGGGCTGCAACATTTTCATTGGTTTTCTCTGTTATGGGAGCCTATTCAATCAGTCGATTGCGTTTTAAAGGACAAGTGGTAATACAGCGCTCGGTATTGTTTGTTTATATGGTTGGCGGTGTGTTATTGATGGTGCCTTTGTATCAAATGGCAATGAATATTGGATTAGCTTCTTCCTTGTGGGGGAGTGCTTTCTGTTTATTCTTAATTTACATTGTTCAAACCTTACCGGTCGGTATGTATATGTTAGGGAATTACTTTCGAGGCATTCCCTTTGCATTAGAAGAAGCAGCGATGATGGATGGTTGCTCACGCAAGGAAGCGATTATCAAAGTGGTGTTGCCTCTTTCTCTGCCTATGTTGGCCACTGTCTTTATTTACTGTTTTATTATTGGTTGGAACGAGTATTTATTTGCATCTGTCTTCCTTAAACAATATCCAGAATTTCATACGTTACCATTAGCGTTACAGGAGTTGTTTGTATCCAAAAATGCAATTTGGGATCGAATCATGGCGGCATCGATGCTGACCTTGGCTCCGATTGTAATTTGTTTCTTATTTGCATCTCGCTTTATGAAGGGCGGAAAAACAGACGGCGGGGTTAAAGGGTAATTATGGCTGCTATTACATTAAAAAATATTATTAAAAGTTACGATAAAACACAGGTTGTAAAAGGTATTGATTTAGCGATTGAAGATGGTGAGTTTGTGGTGCTGGTTGGCCCTTCTGGTTGTGGTAAGTCAACCACGTTACGAATGATTGCAGGCTTAGAGCAACCAACATCGGGCGACATTATTATTGGTGACCGTGTTGTGAATGACATTGAACCGCAGGATCGTAACATTGCGATGGTGTTTCAAAATTATGCGCTTTATCCTCATAAGTCGGTTAAGGAAAACATTGTTTTTGCACTACGTCGTTTAAAGGTTGATAACGAAGAAATTGAACGTCGTTTGAGCGAGATAAGCGAGATGTTACAACTTGAGGAACTATTAGATAGAAAGCCTGCGGATTTATCAGGTGGTCAACGTCAACGTGTTGCGATGGGACGTGCCATTATACGGGAAGCAGATGTGTTTCTGTTTGATGAGCCTTTATCTAATTTAGATTCTAAATTACGTAGTCACATGCGCACAGAGATAGGTAAAATTCATAATAAATTTGGTCGTACCAGTGTGTATGTTACCCATGATCAAGTCGAGGCAATGACCTTAGCGGATAAGGTGGTAGTGTTACACGATGGTTATATTGCTCAATCCGGCACTCCCATGGAGATTTATCTTAATCCAACCAATATATTTGTTGCACAGTTTATCGGTTCACCTTCCATGAATATTATAGAGGGAACATTGTTCAATGATTATTTGGATATTGATGGTTATCATTTACCTAGAGAGCAATTATCAAATGTAGTTTATCAAGCATCTATCCCTGATTCAGGTTTAAAGGTAAAAGTAGGTATTCGACCTGACTTTTTTAACGATAAAGCCTTCTTTTCTGAAACAGAGGCTGCGTTTAACTTTACTAATCTGACTATTGACCTCATTGAACCAATGGGGTTTGATAAAGAGATTTTATTTAATCTAGCGGGCGGCTCTGTAAAAGCAAGGTTGGATCTACGTTCTGAGATTAAACGCGGTGGTGAAATTGATTTACTCGTGGATCTTTCCCGTGTATTAATCTTTGACTATCAAACTGAGCAACGTCTTTAAATATCAGATTGCTTGTTTATATCTCAACATCAGGTGATTTATGTCGATTAAAAAACTGGCCGCACATTTAGGATTATCAAAATCTACTGTATCGAGAGCCCTCAATGGCTATACAGATGTGAATGAGCAAACGCGTGAAAAAGTATTAAAGGCAGCTCAGGATATAGGTTATAAAGCGAACCCTACAGCAAAACGATTAGCTTCTGGTAAGTCTCGAAATATCGGCATCATTCTGCCTGCTCATTCAAGAATGTTTGTTTCATCTGCATTCTCCAAGGTATTAGCATCTGCCGCTGAGTTTTTAGCAAAACATGATTACCAGTTAATCGTGACAACTATTTTTGATTGGCAAGATGAACAACAAGTCTATTTTGATTTCATTACTAGTGGATTAGTTGATGGTGTTTTTATTGTACGTACCCGCCACGATGACCCTCGGATCCTAATGTTGAGGAAACATCACTTCCCTTACGTTTGTTTTGGGTTTGGTGATGATTTTACGGCTGACAGCTTTGTTGATGTAGATAATATACAAGCTTTTTATGACCTTACAAAACGTCAAATAAAGAATGGCCATTCACGTATTGCCTTCCTCGATGCGCCATTTGAATTAACCTTTTCACAAGCGCGTAAACAAGGTTATTTAAAAGCGATGCAAGAAGCTAATTTGACGCTTGACCCACGTTGGTTGTTAAGTGGTGAACTAAATGAACGTGAAGCAATGGAAATGACAAAAGAGATCATGTCTTTAGAGCAACGTCCTACTTGTATTCTGTGTGCTGACGATACAATGGCATTAGGTGCGATTGCTGCCTGTGAAGCGTTAGGTTATCAAGTGGGTATTGATATCGCTATTGCAGGTTATGGAGATTATGAACATAGCCGTTATACTAAACCTTCAATCACCACGGTAAAATACGACACTAGTGCTGTTGGTGAAGGAATGTCTAAACTAATATTAAATAAAGTAGAAAATAAGCAATTTGAAGTTAGTAATTGGCACCGAGCAACGATTGTTTCCAGACAATCTGATGCTTAAGAAATAAAATGTGCTGAGTTTTCTGCTGATAAATTAAGGAGTAAAAGGCTGTTCTTTCTATCATTTTTTATTAAAAAATTTTATCAATAGCTTCACTTTTTATACTAATAACCCCTTCTTCTGCTTATTATGAAAATCTAGGTTTTAATCGAGCTCATTACATTGTTTTATTGATTCTTATTAGTTTTTAGTGCAATGAATCAGCTATATGATGATTAAAGTGCTACGCAGTAATTATTTTATATCGTATTCATACAATTACTAAAATAATCGGTGAGCTCCCTATTTCTTGTACTAACATTATCCCTTTATATTAACTTTTACCTCGAATTAGGCTATTTTGCTGTATGCTATTTACTCTTATCCTTGATGTTTTCTATACAGATTCTACTTTTAAACCAATATAGGCATGTTATTAATGAATGTCATTTATTAGCAAAAGACTATCTTCATACTAATAATTAAAGAGGTGGGGATGAATGAAATGAAAAATACTGATAGCGTTAACGCACTCTCTTTTATTTTTAAACATATCAAACACGTTCTTATTGCGTTGGTATTAATTGGTTTTTCTTTATTGTTATTGATTGGGTTGTTGCGGTTTATTGATCAAGAGATCACTTGGTTTTTTTTTTATCCCGCAGTGATAGTCGCAATACTTTATGGTGGCATTGCCGCAGGCTTCATTACAACCTTACTGACTCCCTTGATGTTATTTTTTGCCTGGCCCTGGATCTCTACACACCCTTTAATTAATAGTATTTTTGATGTGGTTGAAATGGGTTCATTCATTATTATTTGTAGTTATATCACTTATCTCCATGGCTTATTACAGCGTAATAAAGCACAACTAGCACAATCTCAATTAGCGCATCAATCGGATCAACATGAGCATCAATTTATTACTAAACTGATTGATTCTATGCCTAATATGATCGGTTATTGGGATAAAGATTTACATTGTCAATTTGCCAATAAAGCATTCAGCGAATGGCATACACAGCAGCATAAAGACCTAATTGGTATCTCTTTTAAGGAATTGGCCGGTGAAGAACTGTTTCGCCTGAATGAGCCCCATATTAAAAATGTATTAGCGGGCAAAGCACAACGTTTTGAACGTACTCTAAAAAAGACGAATGGCTGTATTGGTAGTATTCTCGCGCAGTATATACCAGATTTTGACAGTGATGGCTCAGTGAAAGGTTTTGCTATTCAATCTAGTGAAGTGACTGAGTTAAAGGAAACAGAAGCAGAGTTAAAACTGGCAACTTGTGTTTTTGATAATACGGTTGATGCTATTTTAATTACCGATGTTAATGGCATTATTTTGTCGGTAAATCCTGCTTTTAGTTATATTACTGGTTACTCTCCAGAAGAAGCAATTGGGGAAACACCACATATTCTTAAGTCATATCGTCAGCACGAAGATTTTTATACGACCTTATGGGCGAAACTTAAGGAGCAAGGAAAGTGGTCTGGTGAAATATGGAATCGGCGTAAAAGTGGTGATATTTTTTTAGTACGTGTCAATATCAATATGGTTAAAGACGAAGAGGGTAAAGTCATCAGGTATATTTCTGTATTCAGCGATATCACCGACCTTTGGCATAAAGATGAAAGCCTAAAACATTTAGCTTTTTACGATGCATTAACTGATTTACCTAATCGCACCTTATTGATGGAGCGTTTGGGTCAAAAAATTATTAGTAGCAAACGTAAAAACAATCAAATTGCAGTGTTGTTTTTAGATCTGGATGGTTTCAAATTAATTAATGATTCATTTGGCCATAATATTGGGGATGAGCTACTTAAAGTTATTGCTAGCCGATTATTAGAACTGGTTAGGCAGTCCGATATCGTGGCGCGCTTAGGAGGAGATGAGTTTATCTTTGTTGTGGATAACCCAAAAAAGAAAGAAGAAATTTTGCATCTTGCCGAACGTATTATAGAAGCGATTAAAAAGCCGATTGAAGTAGATAGTCATAGTCTGGAAATAGGCTCATCAATAGGCATCGCGATATTTCCTGAAGATGGCGCAACTTGCATTGAATTAATTGAAAAAGCAGATCAGGCGATGTATCAATCAAAAGCATCTCAGCAACGTTCCATCCATTTTTATACTTCGAATTCGAATAAAATAGAGTGATAATTTTTCATTTTATAGTTCATTTCAAATCGCATCTCTAAGCACAACCTTCGTTGCTTCTTTACAGTATGTCCCCCTGTGCGATAAAACTGCTCTTAATTTTCTCTCGTTCATTAATTTTCTAACATTCATTAAATCGTCATATTTATTGAGTACTTTTAGCGAATAAATAATAAATTGCTATAAGGTATCAAATGTTAATAAATAAAATTGGTTTAGTGAGTGTTGTTTCTGCATTAGTGTTATTTAGTGCTGCTAATCGTAGTGTAGCTGCGGATATGGATAGTATTTTAGATACCTTTCCTAAGCAGGGCAGTGATTTGCCCTATTCAGTGTTACGCGCAGACTTAAAAGATGCAAAAACGCTGCAGCCTTTTGAAATACGTAACGGTGGATATGGCTCAGCGATGACTGCTCATCCAACTCAAAAAAATCAATTTTATGCATTAACAGACCGCGGTCCTAATGCCAATCATCAAGGTGATTATGGTAAAGGGAAGAGTTTTCCCGTTGCTGATTACACTCCTCGTATTGGACTATTTGAAGTGAAATTGAATGGCGAAATTGTGCAGATAAAGGACATTTTATTAAAGCGTCCTGATGGCAGTGTCATTTCTGGTTTACCTAATAGCTCTGCGCTAGGAGGGACTGGTGAAACTCCTTATCATGCCGATGGAAGTCCCGTATTAGTGAATGACCAACTACCCTATAACGCTGCAACTAACCCTATTAAACTAGATGATTATGGATTAGATGGAGAGGGACTAGTGGCCTTGAAAGATGGAACATTTTGGGTGAGCGATGAATATGGTCCACATATTGTTCACTTTGACCGTGATGGCGAAGAGATTACACGTATTAATGCCTTTAAAGATGACACGCGTTCGTTGTTACATTTACCTGCTGTATTTCAACATCGTCGTGCTAATCGAGGCATGGAAGGTTTAGCGATCACACCGGATCAAACAACGCTGGTGGGTATTATGCAATCAAGCATGAAGAACCCTGATAAAGCTTCACAAAAGGGCGACCTTACTCGAATTGTTAGCGTCAATTTAACTAATGGTGAAACTGAACAATATCTTTATCGCCAAGAGAAAGCCGAAAATGCTAATTCAGAAATAGCGGCATTAACTGCCAATAAATTTTTAGTGATTGAGCGAGATGGTAGCTTCCTTTTTGGTGGCCCTAAAAAAGCCAACCCTAATGCACAAAAGCAGGTATATCGAATTGATCTTACTTCTGGGACTGCGCTTTCTAGTGTGTCGTTATCCTCTTCTATGAAAGAAGATGAAAGCCATGGTTTACTGATTGATGGACTGACGTTAGAGCAATATGTGCAAAAGCATGGTTGGGATGCATTGGCGAAACAGGGCATTAAACCAGTCACCAAAAAATTGATCGTTGATATGGTCGAGGAGGTTGGTTATGCACACGATAAAATGGAAGGTTTGTGGGTCATTGATAATCAACATTTAGGCGTATTAAATGACGATGATTTTGCGACTTGGTCAACGGATGGAAAATTAGAGCAAAAGTATCTGGATAAAAACACCGTGGATGCTAACCGACTTTTCATTATTAAAAAGAATTTATTGGCAGAATAAAGCTCTATTGTTCAAGGGGCTGTTGTAGCAGCTCCTTGAAGTAAAATGGCTATATACCTTTCAAGGTAATTAATTGTTCATCTTGAAAGGTATCTGCTTCATTATATTAATCTACCTATCAATCACCCTATTAATCTGTCTATTAGTCTAATTATGCTTGCTGGTAAAAAAGAGCATTGCTGTGTTGCATGCAATCGCAATAGTTAACTATTACCCAATCATGCCACTAATAATATCTTTTCTCTTCACAATAATTGTTTCTTGAATTCGAGTAATAATCGTCATTATATTAGTTAAGCACGCACTCTTCTGATTCTTCATTTCAAAAAAATGCACCATGGTATTGCACTTATTAATTCACTGCTCAGATGTTCTTTATTATTATCAGCAAGTTAAGTTTTGGTATGTTTTTTGTACCTAAATAATAATGATTAGAATTAATAAACAGGATTAATATCGAGCGAATAATATATCGACTGTTTTATTTACTTCTACAAAGGCTAATGCTGAAGATCATATTTATTCCATTAAGTATGTGTTCAAATATTGATTAGAAGCGATATATACCCGTTATCAATCGATATGCTTTATTCAGTCGTTAGCTTGGACAGCAAGGCAAGGCGTGAAATGATGACCTATCGAGCGATTAACTACGTTAATCCTCTGCCGGTAGATGTAAAAACAAGTCTTTACATCTTAAATGGCTAGTCCTTATCGAATGTTGCAACGCTGAATTGCTTTTCGAGCTAACGACCCACAGGGCAAGTTGTGAGGCAAGCATCTTGAATGGTAACGGGTATAGGTTAACCAACAACAACGATCTGTTATTTAGAGGGATGGGTATAAGCTCAATGAAGTTGTTGAATAGCTAGAGGCAAAGTGAGGGCATGGATATGACAATCTATATCATTATTTTATTACTGATGGTGTTGTGTTTGGTACTGTTACATCACTATAAAAATAAGCAAAAAAAAATATTACAAACACAGGGCCTAGCTAATATTACTTATTTAAAGTCGTTGATCGGAGCAGTACAAACTTATCGAGGTTTAAGCTCTGCTTGGTTAAACGGAGATCAAAGTAAAAAAGCGATGCTACTTACTTTTGAGCAACAAGCTAATAGTGATATTAAACACTTGCAACAATATATGCTATCCAATCAAGGTGGGCATTGGGATTCCTTTGTGGATCATTGGGGGCGTGTCAATCAGCCAGGTAATACTAATGATGCAGAGAACACCTTTAAACAACATACACAGATGATCGCTAACTTAATATACCTGTTGGAAGATGAAGCGGAGCATAAACATTTAAATGCTATGTCGTTAAAGCAATTAAGGCATATCGGGTTGGTGTGGAGAGAGTTGATAAGAGCAACTGAAACGATTGGGCAGTCTAGAGCCATTGGAGTCGGTGTTGCGACTAAAAAGCAGTGCTCTGATCTGGATAAAGTCCGTTTATCTTTTTTGCAGCAAAAAATGCAAAAAATAATCAATGATGTATTGCCAAAACTAGGTTCACTTGAGAGTGAAAAAGAACAGCATAAACTCTTATTAACGGCTGCGATATCAACAATATTGTGTTTAATGGAAGCAATTGAAAGTAAATTAATTGAAGCAGATAAAATAACCATCAGTCAGAAACAATATTTTACATTGGCTAGCAACAGCATCAAATCACTAGATGACATTTTCAAACATCAAATAGAACAAATAAAGCAGGTTATTTGACTAATATCGTACCTGTCTCTTTATTAAAGTTCTCTATTAAAGTGCTCCATTAAGATTCACCATCTTGGATAGTACCCACCAATAATACTGGTGCTGCATCCAGCTCAGTCGCATCCATCATTGATGCAATACGTTCTACTGCGGATAATAATTGGCTTTGTTCCCACTCTTCAAGGTGCTGATAACGTTTAATGAAGTGTTCTTGCAAAGGTTGGGGTGACGAGCTGAGAACAATTTTTCCGGTTTCGCTTAATGATAAATGAACTTTACGTTTATCTGTTTTGCTACGCGTTCTGATCACGAAGTCGCGTGCTTCTAAGCGATCGATAATAGTGGTCACAGTGGCGGCACTGAGCGTTATTTCTTGGGCAATTTGTTTGGCAAGCGGCGCTTCTAGTTGAGCAATTTTTCTCATTACTAATAGCTGAGGTCCCGTTAACCCTGATTCTTTATTCAATTGACGAGAGTGAATACTGATCGCTCTGATCACCCGGCGTAAAGAAATTAATAATTGCTCGTGCTTTTCCATAAATTCAACCTTATTTTTTGCGTAGCATAACAAAAATAACCGTAACTCTCATATAAAAAAAGCAGAATAATGAAGGTCATTATTCTGCTTTTTTGATCATCTGCTTAATAATTAAAGCAGAAGGTTAAACTTATAAAGTTCTGATGGTATTAATCCATTAACTCAATTTTAGTAAAGTCAATTTTGTTCTCTTTTGGAGAGCGTTCAATATCAGATACTTTACGGTAATGGCCTATCAAGATGTAACCAAAACAACCTAAAATTAAGCCAATTGCTAGCGCGCCTACCCATTGGATTTGTAAAAAATCTAATTTGAATAGTAAAGTTAAAGCGCTCAATAACGTAATGTTACCAACGATATAAGGAATTTTACCAAAGCGTTGTACGGTTAAGTTTAAGTTATCAGTGTATAAACGAACCAGTGAATCAAGTGAATTTATTACAAAGGTAATACCTACAATGACCATAGCTAAGTTATAAAATCCTGCTGTCGAGATTGCATTTGCACTGTAGTAGTAAAGTACAGTAAACCAAATCGCAATTGGGATAGAAGGGAATATCATCATTGCTGCTAGTACTTGATAAGTTCTCATACCACTTACAAAACGAGAGGTAAATTGACCAATCATGATGCTCCAAGCGAACCACCAGAAAAGGTAAAACTCATGGTAGTCATTAAGCGGTAAGACAAAATGATTTATATTAGCAAAGTAATCACCTATCAATCCAAAGGTAGTAAAGAACTCACCAACACTTGAGTTATCAGATAAGAAAGCGCCAGACCACATAATGAGGATTAGTGCAAAGAATAACCAGCTACTACCTAAACTTAAAATGCGTACGTAACGAATACTTGTGCTTGAATATACAGCCGCTGCGATCGCTAAGAATACGATTAAGTAAAAGCTACCAACGATCGATTCCCCATCACCGAGACCTGGTAAATACCAAGGTAAGTTAGTTAATAGTAAGTATGCGGTAAAGGCACAGGTACCAATAATAACAACATTGTTAATAAACTTGATCAGCGGCACTTCGAAAAATTTAACTCTTGGCTCAATGACACAAAAGTAGAAACAAGTCACAAAGTAGAAAGCCCAAATCAAGAATGCCCAAAATCCAAACTCAATAGAGAGCGGATTAGTGAAGCCATATTCAGGACTTGTCGCTATATCCGCATAACCTGCAAACTCAGTGAGCGGGAACATGATCAAACCTACATCTAAACCAGAGGTAAATAAGATTGCGATAAAGGTAAATTTACGCACTGGCGTGACACCAATACATTGCATATTACCCCAACGATATAAGATAAAGGCAATGGCGGCAAAAACGAACAAAATGCCGGTTGATAACCAAAGAGTCATTATGTAGCCTCCCAGTGGATAGTGTTGATAAACATAGATAATTCCTTGTTTTATGTTTTAAAACGCTACGCCATTATTTTTAAGACAGTCTTGCCCTCAAACCTTAAGTATCGTATTGATAATAGACATCGGTCACGATAGTTAAACCCTGAAAAATAACGTAGTTTAATAGGTCATTTGCATTAATTGCTTAGGCTGACCTTTTACCTCGCTTTTGCCATCGCTTGCTGTAACGCATTTGATGACAAAAGATTAAAAGCTGGTGGCTATTAACTAGTTTTACGCTTTGGTGCGGTTAGTCGCTGACTAGTTTGCCAATCATCGGCTACGATTACTTTTGCCGTACTAGGCGCTAGTAATGTCCTCCCTAAAATAATATCTGCTGCCCGCTCTGCGACCATGATCGTTGGTGAGTTCAGGTTACCGTTAGGGATAGTTGGGAAAATCGATGAATCAACAACACGAAGTCCTTCGATGCCATGCACCTTAGTTTCTGAGTTAACTACTGCCATCTCATCTTCACCCATTTTGCATGAGCAAGAAGGATGGTAAGCACTTTCAACAGAGCTTCTGACAAACTCATCAATTTCTTCGTTTGTTTGTATTGTTAGTCCAGGTTGGATCTCTTCACCACGATATTCATCTAAACCCGGTTGATTAATAATTTCACGTGTTAAACGAACACAGGCTCTAAAGCCTTCAATATCATCTTGGTGTGATAAATAGTTGAATTGAATCTGTGGCGCTACATTGACATCACTTGAAACAACTTTGACTGAACCACGGCTTTTAGGCTTGTTATGGCCAATATGTACTTGGAAACCGTGCCCAGCAAACGCTTCTTTACCGTCATAACGCATTGCTGCAGGTAAAAAGTGATATTGAAGATCTGGCCATTCTAAACTCGCTTTAGATCGTATAAATCCACATGATTCAAAGTGATTGGTTGCACCTAAACCTGATTTATTTAAGATCCAACGAATACCAATTAATAATTTATTAAGCGGATCTATTTTACCGTTCAGTGAAATAGGCTTTAAACATTTGAACTGGAAGTAAAACTCAAGATGATCCTGCAGATTTTCACCGACACCAGGTAATTCATGTTGTTGCTCAATACCCGCTGCTTGTAATGTTTCTGCTTTACCGATACCTGATAATTGCAAAATATGTGGCGAGCCAATCGAGCCTGCGCTCAATAACACTTCTTTATTACAAAGCTGATCGATTATTTGTCCCTTCACTTCATAACGAACACCAACTGCTTTTTTATCTTCAAGCAATACTTTATGCACTAATGCGTGAGTCACGACGGTGAGGTTGTTACGTTTCATTGCAGGTCTTAAGTAAGCATTTGCAGTCGACCAACGCACACCATTTTTGACGGTCATGTGCATGGGGCCAAAACCCTCTTGTTGTTCCGCATTATAATCAGCAGTTGCTAAATAACCGGCATCTACACCGGCATCAACAAACGCTTGATATAATGGGTTTTTCATATTGTTGCCATTATTAGTGGCAAGTGGACCTGTGTCACCACGGTAATCATTACCGCCAAATGACCAAGTCTCTGCTTTCTTAAAATAAGGTAAGCAGTGAGCGTAATCCCAATTATCAGCACCTGCTTGCTGCCATTCATCGAAATCACGTGCATGGCCACGTACATAAACCATACCGTTGATTGACGATGAACCGCCTAATACTTTACCGCGAGGGCAATGCATACGACGATTATTCAAAAAGGGTTCAGCTTCAGTTTCAAACTGCCATGCATACTTTTTGGTGTTCATTGGAATCGAGAGGGCAGTTGGCATTTGAATAAAAATGCTCTTATCACTACCACCTGTTTCTAGTAGTAAAACTTTATTGTTTGCATCTTCTGATAAACGGTTTGCAAGTACGCAACCTGCGCTACCTGCACCCACAATAATATAATCATAATTTGTTGTAGTCATAGTCATCCTTAAAATGGGCTTTCAAGATTTTGCATGCCAACATATACCGCTTTAATTTGGGTATAAGCTTTTAATGTTTCACTGCCATTCTCTCGGCCAATACCTGACATTTTGTAACCACCGACAGGCATTTCAGCAGGTGAAGCACCGTAAGCATTGATCCAGCAAATACCGGCTTTAATTTGGTGTATCACACGGTGAGCGCGGGTAATATCTTGGGTAAAGACGGCCGCTGCTAACCCTAGGTGAGTATCGTTTGCACGTTTCACAACTTCTTCTTCTTCAGAGAAGGTAAGTACAGACATAACAGGACCAAATATCTCTTCTTTAGCGATTGTCATTTGGTCTGTACAGTCAGTGAAAATTGTCGGTGCTACGAAATAACCGTGAGGGGCATTGTCTGGTTGTAATGCTGTACCGCCAGTCAATAACGTTGCGCCTTCTTTTTTACCTATTTCAATGTAATCCAATACTTTTTGCTGGTGGTCTTTTGAAATCAACGCACCGAAGTTTGTTTCCGGCTGCATTGGGTCACCACAAATAATATTTTGCTGTGTACGCTCAACCAGACGCTCAATAAATTGTGGGTAAATATCTTTTTGTACAAATACACGTGTACCATTGGTACATACTTCGCCCTGTGTATAGAAGTTGCCTAGCATTGCGGCAGAAACGGCATTTTCTATATCAGCATCATTAAAAATGATTAACGGTGATTTACCGCCTAATTCCATGGTCACTTCTTTCAGTGAGCTAGCGGCTGCTGCCATTACTTTTTTACCAGTACCAACTTCACCAGTGAAAGAAACTTTAGCGATATCTTCATTACCGGTTAACCAAGCACCAACGCGTCCATCACCTTGTACAACATTAAAAACACCATCTGGCACACCAGCTTCAGTAAAAATTTCTGCTAGGCGCATCGCCCCGCGTGGTGTTTCTTCTGAAGGTTTAAAGATCATTACATTGCCACAGGCTAAAGCAGGAGCTGCTTTCCAACAGGCAATTTGTATCGGATAGTTCCAAGCGCCAATACCAGCACAAATACCCAAAGGCTCACGACGGGTATAATAAAAATCGTCACCGACGGTTTGTTGATTACCTTCAATACTTGGCGCAAGCCCTGCAAAAAATTCAATAGAATCAGCGCCTGTTACAACGTCAACTTCTGAAGCTTCTTGCCATGGTTTACCCGTATCTAATACTTCGCCTGCTGCAAGGTCATCATTATTTTCACGTAATAAAGCCACTGCTTTAAGTAAAATTCGGCTTCGTTCTATTGCTGTCATTGCTGACCAAGTAGCAAACCCTGCTTTTGAGCTGGCGATCACTGCTTGTTGTACTGCTTCTGTCGCAGTTTCTACTAAGTAACTAACTTGCCCTGTCGCAGGGTTAATCACTTCAAATGTTTCACCGGTTCCGTTGGCGATATATTGGCCATGTACGTAATTTTGATAAACGATTAATGATGACATTGATTTTCTCCATACTGCTTAAGAACAGTATTAATAAAGGCTTTAGATAAAATTTGAGCTTGTTTGAAGTCTTCTTCTGGTGCGGGGCTTAACGCACTGCGAAGCCAGAAACCATCAATTACAGCGGCAGTTTGTTTGGCTGCATCAATGGCTGCTGAAGGCGGTAATAACTGTTTAAAACAAAACAGTAAATTACTGTATAAACGCTGACTATTGATGTTTTGCAATCTTGCTAAGCCTGGTTCATGCATCGCTTGAGACCAAAAACTTAACCAGGTTTTTGTTGCTGCACTTGAACGCTGTAATTCGGTAAAGTTTGCTTCGACGATCATTGCAAGGCGATCCACCGGGGATAACTGCTTATCTGAAATTCTGATTAATAATGCTTGTTTTAATTGATCGAGAAGATATCTGAGTGCGGCTTCTATTAAGCCCTGCTTACCACCGAAGTAATGACTAATAATGCCCGACGACATACCTGCTATGGCACTGATGGTATTGATAGTGGTGTGTTGTAAACCATGATGCTCAACTGACGTTAATGTGGCGTCGATCAGTTGCTGTTGTCGCACTTCTTTAACAGCCGGTCTGGCCATAAATAACTTCCCTTTTATTTATTATGAGTCATAAAACGTTATTAATTGAACGTTCAATTAATAACAATCCTAATGATTAGTGCACTAACTATCAAGGTCTAATTTGCATTCCTTTTACATTTTTTGTTAATGGAATGAGTGTTTTTTGTTGCTTTTAAATCTCTTTTTTTGTCATAAGTTATTGTTTAGCAATGATTTGGACCTGTATTTGTAAGCTAAATGTAAAAAAATAGTTGTAGTTAAAATAGTTCTTGTTGTAACTATTTTTTCTGTTTTATTTGTCGGATAGTACAAGTTGTATGTTTTTGTTAAGCGCGATCTTTGTTTGTTATTGGTTAAATTTTACTTAGAAAGGGGAGGAAATGATGTCGTGGGTGTTAATTAAATAGCTTGATTAATGGTATTCGTTTTCGAATACTTTCGAGTTTCATTTGGGGTGAAGGTAATAACTTAAAAATGCTATTGTCGCTTTATTTACTTTATTTACTTTATTTACTTTATTTTTTTAATTTTTTAATCAATTTTTTCAAGGTATTACCGTGATTAGCATGTTATTGTGCTTTTTTTGTTGATTTGAATCATTTTGTTTTCGATTGTGATCCATTTGGCAGTATTTTATGTTCGTTCGAACTATATTGCGCTCATAAAGCAGTTGATGTCGCGAGAGGAATATTCTCTTGTATAAAAACTAGCCAATGATTCTTATACCGTCCTCATTTACCCAAGGAATACCCGTTATGTTAAACATTTTTCGGCCAATGGCGCATATTGATCGCCTGCCTGAAAACCAAGTAGATCCATTGTACAAACGCTTACGTTGGCAATTGTTCTTAAGTATCTTTATTGGTTACGCAGGTTATTATTTAGTACGTAAAAACTTCAGTTTGGCGATGCCTTTTTTGATTGAAGAATATGGTTATAGTCGCGGTGATCTTGGGGTTGCGCTGGCATCTGTTTCTATTGCCTATGGGTTATCTAAATTTTTAATGGGGAATATCTCAGATCGTTCTAATCCTCGTTATTTTTTGAGCGCCGGTTTGATGATGTCTGCTTTAGTGATGCTGTGTTTTGGTTTCATGCCTTGGGCAACCAGCAGTATTACCGCTATGTTTATCCTTTTATTCTTAAATGGATGGTTCCAAGGAATGGGGTGGCCTGCTTGTGGTCGAACCATGGTGCATTGGTGGTCGCATAAAGAACGTGGTGGCATAGTGTCGGTTTGGAATGTTGCACATAATGTTGGTGGTGGGTTAATTGGTCCATTATTCCTTTTAGGCTTATGGGCTTTTAATGATGATTGGCGTGCCGCTTTTTATGTTCCAGCTTTCTTTGCTTTATTAGTTGCTGTTTTTACTTTCTTAACAATGAAAGATACTCCACAGTCTTGTGGTTTACCGGCCATCGAAGAATACAAAGATGATTACCCTGATAACTATACAGAGTCTTTTGAAAAAGAGATGACAGCAAAAGAAATCTTCTTTAAGTACGTATTCAATAATAAATTATTATGGTTTATCGCGATCGCCAACGCATTTGTTTACTTAATTCGTTACGGTGTACTTGACTGGGCACCTGTTTATTTAAGTGAAGTAAAAGAGTTCTCTGTTGATAAATCTTCATGGGCTTACTTTTTATACGAGTGGGCTGGTATTCCTGGCACGTTATTGTGCGGTGTAATTTCTGATAAATTATTTAAAGGTCGTCGTGCACCAGCTGGTATTTTATTCATGCTATTAGTAACTATTGCTGTGTTAATTTATTGGTTCAACCCTGCTGGTAATCCAATGGTTGATATGGCTGCCTTAGTTGCGATTGGTTTCTTAATTTATGGTCCTGTTATGTTAATCGGTTTATACGCGCTGGAACTTGCGCCTAAAAAAGCAGCGGGTACAGCGGCTGGTTTAACTGGATTATTTGGTTACCTTGGTGGTGCGGTAGCGGCTAATGCATTATTAGGTTACACGGTAGATATATTCGGTTGGGATGGTGGATTCTTAGTCATCGTAATTGCATGTGGTTTATCTATATTCTTCTTAACGCTTGCTATGTTTGGCGAAAATAAAATCCATAAGCAACGTAAGTTAGATTTAGAAAGTAAAACCGTTTAAGTCTATGTAATTAAATGTTATACATATGAATTAGAACAATCTTAACTTATTGAAATTAAGACTAAAACCCGTATTGGTTCATCGCTAATACGGGTTTGTTTTTTTAACCATAGCAATCTATGAATGCTTAATTGCATTAAGGATTGGTAATAATACCAATACTGTTAAATAGCCGATCATTTTTGTTGGTTAGAATGCTTCACTTCTGCGTTAGAAGTTTTGCAAAGGGAATAACAGTTTAGCGCAATCTTTGCTTTAAACCTTTGCTTTAAATTGAAGCATTTTTCCTGCCCAATGATTGATCAAATAGTTAATAAAGTTGGTATAAGTCAGCCGTTATTTAGCGGTTACATTTTATGATAAGGATGGATCAAACGATGTTTACAAAATTACCCCGTTTTAAAAAATTATGCTTAGGAATAATTGTAGCACTACCTATTATCAGCAGTGCTTATGCAGATAAAATCGTGGTTGCCCATCGTGGTGCAAGTGGTTACTTACCTGAGCACAGCATGGCAGCAAAATCTATGGCTTATGCTATGGGCGTTGATTATATCGAACAAGATGTAGTGATGACTAAAGATAACGCGTTAGTTATTTTACATGATCATTATCTAGATGGTGTTACTAACGTTGCTGATGTTTACCCAGATCGTAAACGTGAAGATGGCCGTTATTACGCTATAGATTTCACCTTGGATGAAATTAAAAAGCTAAATATGACAGAAGCCTTTAAGATCAAAGATGGCAAAGCAACGGCTGTTTATCCTAAACGCTTCCCTCTTTGGAAATCGCAGTTCAAAGTACATACTTTAGAAAATGAAATTGAATTGATTCAAGGTTTGAATGCTAGCACAGGTAACAATGTAGGTATTTATGTTGAAGTGAAAGCGCCTTGGTTACATCGTCATGAAGGTAAGGATATTAGTGCAGCAGTATTAAAGGTCTTTAAAAAATATGGTTATACGAAAAAATCCGACTTAGCTTATTTTCAATCCTTTGATGCGAATGAATTAAAGCGTGTTAAAACGCAACTATTACCTGAATTAGGCTTGGATGTTAAATTGGTTCAATTGATGGCTGAAACCAGCTGGAATGAGACAATGGAATATCAAGATGGTAAGGCGCAACCTTATAATTATGATTGGATGTTCAAACCTGATGCAATGAAAAAGATTGCTGAATATGCTGATGGTGTGGGTCCATGGAAGCCAATGGTCGTTGCTCCTGAGTCCACTAAAGATAAGCTTGTATTTACTTCTTTAGTTAAGGATGCACATGATGCTGGTATGGAAGTTCATCCTTATACTTTCAGATTGGATGAAGGAAGAATTCCTGCTTATGCAGAAAACTTTGAAGATTTATTAGATATTTTCTACAACAAAGCCAATGTTGATGGTGTCTTCACTGATTTCCCTGATCGTGCGGTTAACTTTTTAAAGCTAGATAAACAATAAATCGAGCGTCTTTCGCATGCTCAATGAAGTTTAATGTGAAAAAAGTCTAATCTGAAAAGCACTTAGCATGTTGTAAGTGCTTTTATTTTTTCCCTATATTCTTTCCTATAAAAGGATAAAATTAAGTCGTTTTTAGACCTATTAAAGCTTGGCTTTAGGCGAAGTTACTTCCAAAGGAATGTTATGTTCTTTTAAGATGGCGACAATTTCATCTGGCGGTGTAAGGTCCGTTATTAACATATCTAACTCGCTGATATTTCCTAAGTTAACCATCGCATTACGGCCAAATTTAGTATGATCTACTGCCAAATAAATACGGCGGCTATTCTCTATAATCGCTTTTTTAACACGTACTTCATGGTAGTCAAAGTCTAATAAAGAACCGTCATAATCAATACCACTAATCCCGAGAATACCAAAATCTAGTCGAAACTGTTTAATGAAATCCAGTGTTGCCTCACCGACAATCCCACCATCCTTGTTGCGTACTTCGCCACCGGCGAGAATGACTTTAAAGTCTTCATTACCCATTAAAATACCGGCAACATTAATATTATTCGTTACAACACGTAAATCCTTGTGTTTTTTGACCAATTCTTTAGCAATTGATTCCGGTGTAGTACCAATATCAATAAATAAAGTAGCGCCATCGGGAATGTGTTTGACTAATGCCTCTGCAATGGAGTCTTTTTCATGTGATTGCATTACTTTACGGGCACTATAAGCGGTATTAACAGAGCTTTGTTGTGTTGTTGCTCCACCGTGATGACGGCGTATTTTATTCTCGTCTGCGAGTTCGTTAAGATCGCGTCGAATGGTTTGCGGGCTAACGTTGAAGTGTTCAACTAGATTATCAGTACTGATATATCCATTTTTTTGTACGAGTTTTATTATTTCCTTATGTCTTGTTGTCTGCTTCACGGATATTGTTCCTTGTGTTACTGGCTAAATTCAATAAAACAAGTTTACTGCGCCATCAGTGAATAGCAAGAAATTACAAAATTTATGAGTGAAAAGAGAGGCTTCGGATAAAAATTAATTTATGGATTGATCGTGAATCTTTTAGATCTTATCCCTAAATAAGGGCATTGTGATCGAAAAAGAGCACCTTTGAGGTGCTCTCTAAATAGTTGACTTCGATAAACTTTCTATCGCTATAGAAGGAGGTGTTATGAGGTTAACTTAAAACGAATCTTCGTTGTTTTCGTTGTGAAGATCAGCCCATACCATGGCACATTTGATTGCTCGTTTCCAACCGTTGTAACGTTGCTGACGTTTTTCTTGCACGGCTTTAGGTTCAAATGAACGTTCTATAGTTGCTTTATCTTTTAGCTCTTCTAAACCATCCCAGAAACCAACAGCAATACCAGCAAGGTAGGCTGCGCCTAGCGCTGTCACTTCAGTAACCGCAGGACGATGAACCGCAGTATTTAGTACATCAGATTGGAATTGCATTAAGAAGTTATTAGCTACTGCACCACCATCAACACGTAATGAAGCTAACTGGATATTTGAGTCTGCTTGCATTGCGTCAAGTACGTCACGTGTTTGGTAAGCAATACTTTCTAATGTTGCACGAATAATATGGTTAGAATTAGTGCCTCGATTTAAACCTACGATTGTTCCTCGAGCATACGGGTCCCAATATGGTGCGCCTAAACCTGTAAAGGCAGGGACTACATAAACCCCGTTAGAAGAGTCAACTTTGGTTGCAAAGTATTCAGAATCTTTTGCATCCGAGATTAACTTCAATTCATCACGTAACCATTGAATCGAAGCACCACCCATAAATACAGCACCTTCTAAGGCATAGCTAGCTTCACCTCTAGGGCCACAGGCAAGTGTTGTTAGTAGGCCATTTGATGAGGTTATTTTTTCTTTACCTGTATTCATCAACAAGAAACAACCTGTGCCGTAAGTATTTTTTGCTTGTCCTTTTTCAACACACATATGACCGTACAAAGCAGCTTGTTGATCCCCAGCAATACCTGCAATTGGAATACGTGTTCCGCCTAAACCACCGATATTGGTTTGGCCGTAAACTTCCGATGAACTTTTTACTTCTGCCATCATAGATTTTGGAATACCAAAGTCTTTTAGTAGTTTTTCATCCCACTCTAAAGTGTTGATGTTAAATAACATAGTACGTGATGCATTGGTGTAATCAGTGACATGTACTTTACCTTGTGTCATTTTCCAAATTAACCAAGTATCAACGGTACCAAATAATAATTTCCCAGCTTCAGCATCTTCACGAGCACCCTCTACATTGTCCAAAATCCATTTTATTTTGGTACCTGAGAAGTAAGGGTCAAGCATCAAGCCTGTGTTTTCACGCACGTATTCTTCTAACCCTTGTGCTTTTAATTCTTCACAAATAGCCGCTGTACGACGACATTGCCAAACAATCGCATTATAAACAGGCTTTCCAGTTTCTTTATTCCAAACGATGGTTGTTTCACGTTGGTTAGTAATACCAATACCTGCAACTTGATCACTGCGAATGCTCGCTTTTGCCAGTGTTTCTATTAATACGGCACTTTGCGTTGCATAGATTTCCATTGGATCATGTTCAACCCAACCTGAATGAGGGTAAATTTGTGTGAATTCACGCTGGGAAACACTGACGATGTTGGCATCGTGGTCAAGAATGACTGCGCGAGAGCTAGTTGTACCTGAGTCCAGTGCAACAATATATTTTTTATCGGTCATGGTGTTGTCCTTTTATTTTCATTTGGTTATTAATTATTGAATGATATAGATACTTTTATTATGTATGTGTTGAATTAGCAGGATACTGAGAGGTAAGTCTCCTGCTATATCTTATTTAGTCACAATCGTTCGGGATCGTGCATCCTTGTCCAGCTACGGGTAAATATTGTGCGATTACTTTCGGGTAAGCCCAAGCACCAAAACATGCACCACAGATTGGCGCTAAAATAGGAATAATAAAGTAAGGAACTTCTTTTGCGCCAGTAAGAGCAAAGTCCCATCCCGCTAAATAAGCGAAAAGTTTCGGACCAAAGTCTCGCGCAGGGTTCATTGCAAAGCCAGTTAGTGGGCCCAAAGAACCACCAATGACGGCAATTAAAACGCCAATCAATACAGGGTTTAATGCACCACGTGATGCACCATTGTTATCATCACCCAATGCTAAAATAGCAACCATTAATACGGCTGTAATAACAAATTCAACAGCAAAAGCACCGATTAAAGAGATTGAAGGATGCGGATAGGTTGAGAAAATGCCTGCAGTTGAAAGTGCAGCTTCGCTGCTGCGAACAAAGTTATGTGCAATTTCATAATCAGTGAATAAGCTGCTATATAAAGCATAAATGAGTGCAGCAGAACAAAATGCGCCTAATACTTGAGAAACGATATAAGGTAAAACTTTACGTTTATTAAAACCATGAAAAGCAGCCAGAGCGATGGTTACAGCAGGATTTATATGAGCACCAGAAACACCAGCAGTACAATAAATCGCTATCGCAACGCCCATTCCCCACATGATGCTTATTTCCCATTGTCCGAAATTAGCGCCAGCTAATACTAGTGCAGCAACACAACCTACGCCAAAAAATATTAATAGCCCTGTACCTATAAACTCTGCGATGCATTGACCTAGTAATGAATGTTGTTTACTCATTTTACTTTCTTTTCCTTATTTCAATGTATGAATGTATTTTGATGTGGCAAAGATACTTATGATTAACAAATTAGCTACATTCTAAACCATTTTTTGCGCGTTCGGTCATGTTTTGTTCCAAATCGAGCTTTTACGCGCTTTTTAAATATTTCATTTGTTACATTCATGTAAAGTTAAAATTACTTTTTACGTGATATTAAGCATTATTTTGCTTATTTAGGTGCTAATTTTTAGAAGTGTGCCTGTTGTTTTTTCTTGTTTAGGAGCTGAGGAATACTTGGGTAGATCATTAATCTATTACTTGGATAAATGATGTTCGAATATGCGCATTTTAAAGGCTGCGTGATTTCTTTATGTTATTTCACAAATGATAGAGGGAAGATTTTAATGCGTGGGGAGTTTTTTGATTGGAATCGTTGTTTAAATACCAAGGTTTATTAACATTGATATGCTCTTATTTATTTTGCCCAGAATTATAGTTTTATGTAGCTTTATATGGTTTTAGGTCGTCCTATGTCGCTCTATACAATTTTAAATTGTTCTCGCTTGTTTTAGGTTAGGTGAGAATGAAGAAAATCGCACAGCGTTAAACTGCAAAACTTAAAACTAAAATTTTCAAATTCAAGTGTAGATATAATGTTACTTTTCACTTTCATTATTTTTGTACTTGTCTAAGTAAAAATTAACATTCGCCTTCATAACGAATAGTCTGGGCTTTTGTTTTACCATTTTCTCCTGGGAAGTCTTTAAACATAGCGGCTAATAATTGATCGAATACACCTGCAATAACATCGCATTCTCCGATACTTTTCACTCGTGATTCATAGACTTTCTTTGCTTGATTTTTGTTCTCGATAGATGCGTAACTAGGTTTTAAGGATTCAGCTTCCACAATGTCTAATGCAAAAGAAATAGTGTACAGCGTAATTAAGCTAGCAGGTTTACTGGTTGCTGCGTATTGCGGCATGACATAACGACGACCAGGAAAGGCGCTTCGCTTGTCATCTTCATCTGTATAAAAGGCGTAGGGGCCAAAAATGGGTGTTAACACAACGGAGGTTTTACCATTGTCTATACCATAGGCGACAATAGCTACGTATTGGGCTGCGTTTGCATTGTTTACAATTGAATAACCCACCATTGCGAGTTGGGTTTCAATTTTCTTTTTATAATTCGCAAACTCTAATGAGTTGTTTTTATCAATATCCGCAGACACTACAAATATGTTACCTGAGCTATTGTAATTCTGTTGATAAAAAGCGGTCGTTTTAGTGTCAACCTTAAGCGTTGAACAGGCCGAAATAAAAAGTATTAATGAAAGTAGGACAAATCGTTGTAGGTATTCCATTATAAATCCTCATTAATAACTTAACATTTTATTCATAGCGTACGATTGATGACCCTTTGATTAATGTATTTCTACTCAGGATAAGCAAAGCGCTGATGAGACTATGTTGCAACTATGTTGCAACTAAGTTTCAATTATATTTTAGCTATATTTCAGCTACGCACTTCATACATTCATGAATGAATAATCTAGCATAGTGTCTATGATGTAAAACATGATGACAGAAAAGGCTGTTTGAACCGTGAGTTGGCTCTGATAGTCGTATCAAATCATTAAACAATATTGTAATGAACAGAGATAATTTTTATCTTAAATATTTATTTTTAACACGGTTTTTAACTTTAACTTTAACTTTAACTTTAACTTTAACTTTAATTTTAATTTTAATTTTAATGTTGATTTTAATGTTGATTTTTAACACTGGTTTTTAACTTTAGTTTTAACATTGGTATTTTTAATACTGATTTTTAATATGACGTGGAATTTAGCTTTGTGTCGAATGAAGCGTATTGAGATTGCTAGTTAACAACTCATTACACCAATAAAAGTAAATTCTGCTTAGCAAAACAGAGTGTTCACACTTGCTTAAAAATGCGTTTGTCCATTAAACATCATACTTATTAAACCTTCGCGAAGTGCGCCATTGGAAAGTTGCATCGACTGAATATTCAAGGTTTCAAATAGTGCGATTAAAATAGCTAACCCACTAGCAAAAACAGGCATTCTGGATTCTTCTAAGCCAACAATATTGAGCCCTTGTATGGTGTGGCATTGTATACATTGTTGCTTAATGTTGTGTAGCAGTTGTAACGACAACTCTTGGCTTAAGTGCTGAGCTTGATTGACTTCATTAACCGCTTGAATAGTGCCTGATGCGCCTAACGTTAGTTGCCATTGGTGTTTTGTATATTGTGATTTGACAGTTGAAATAACCTGCTTTGCTGCATTTATTGCATTATTAAAATTATATTCACTTAACAAACCGTCAGCAAAATAATGATTTAACCAAGTAACACAGCCAATATCTAAACTATTAGCGACATGAATGTGGTTACCTTTTCCTAATACCAACTCAGTACTTGCGCCACCAATATCGATTACTAACAGTTCTTTTTCAGTTTTTTCAGTAAAAGAAACGCCTTTAAAAATCGTTTCAGCTTCTTGAATACCTGAAATAAGATTAATAGGGCGGTTGAGAATATCTTGTGCAGTATTTAAGAAAAGTTGTTTATTAGTAGCAATACGCAGGGCTGCGGTGGCAGTAATGAGAATACAGACAGGTTGAATCTCATCCAGCAATAGTCTGAAGTCTTGTAGGCAAGCCCAACCTTTTTCCATGGTGGCTAAATCAAGTTGTTTTTGCCCATTTAATCCGGCAGCTAAGCGTACTTTTTGCTTATGCTTTGAGACGACGTTAAAACCATTAGCTTGTTTGGTGACTGTAAGCATGTGGAAACTGTTCGAGCCTAAATCAATAATGGTATAACGCGCTGTTGCCATATTATCTTTTATGTGACCTATGATAGTTGTCTTTGCGATTATTTGGATGAACTTTATATTTAGTTACTTTCATCACTGGTAAAGAATCTAATAGTGAATCTTTATCGTATTCGCTAACCGGAATATTATGCTTAATATACTCTTCAATGGCAGGTAAATTAAACACATATTTTTCACAGGCTAAACTTATCGCTAATCCTTTTTCACCCGCACGGCCAGTTCGACCAATTCGATGAACATAATCTTCACAGTCATCGGGTAAGTCAAAGTTAAAGACGTGTGATACTTTTGGGATGTGTAAACCACGTGCTGCAACATCCGTTGCGATCAGAATATCCACATCACCTTGAGTGAATTGTTCGAGAATATGCTCACGTTTTTTCTGCGGTACATCGCCGGTTAATAGGCCTGCACGGTGACCGTCACCCGCTAAATATCCCCATACTTTTTCACAAGCATGTTTAGTATTAGCGAAAACAATCGCTTTTTCTGGCCATTCATCTTCCATTAAACTAAGTAATAACAACATTTTATCTTCGTTTGATGGGTAAAATAGTTCTTCAGTGATATTAGCTGAAGTCATCACTTCAGGTTCAATTTGAACATGCTCTGGGCTGTTCATATGTTCAAATGCAAGCTCTTGTACTTTGTGTGACAAGGTAGCAGAAAATAATAGGTTTAAACGCTTATCAGCGGCTGGCATACGACGGAATAAATAACGAATATCTTTAATAAAGCCCAAATCGAACATACGATCTGCTTCATCTAGGACAACACTTTGTATCGAATCTAAGTTAATGACACCTTGTTTAACGAAGTCGATGATACGCCCCGTAGTGCCAATTAAGATATCAACGCCTTTTTCTAGTTTATTTTGTTGAATTTCAACTTTCTCGCCCCCATATGCTAAACCAAGGCGTAAAGAAGTTGACTCTGAAAGAGTAATTGCATCTTTATGTATTTGAATCGCAAGTTCACGTGTAGGTGCTAGAATAATAGCCCTAGGTTGGTTCTTACGGCGATTTTCAGGTACATCGTTAGTTAATAGGTGATGGAAAACGGCAGGTAGAAATGCCAAAGTTTTGCCTGTACCCGTCTGAGCTTGGCCTGCAATATCTTTACCTTGTAAGGTAATTGGCAGTGACAAAGCTTGAATCGGCGTACAGTATTCAAAACCTATAGCAGTTAAACCTGAAAGTAGACTTGGCTCTAGAGGCAAGTCTGAAAATTTTGTTTGAGTTAGGTGTGTTTTATTCATTTGCAGAGCATAGCAGTTTATACTTGCAATAAATATTGAGATCGATTCAAATATCAAAAAATATATTTTACCAGTGAGCATGTTATAATAACTTTCTACTAGTAAATCTTTTCTGGAGATAAAAATGAGCGAAAATATCGTAACTTTAAGTGATGCAAGTTTTGACACTGACGTTGTAAATGCAGCTGGTCCTGTTTTAGTGGACTTTTGGGCTGAATGGTGTGGTCCTTGTAAAATGATTGCACCAATTTTAAGTGAAGTCGCTGTTGAATATGCAGGGAAAGTAACTGTTGGTAAATTAAACATCGATCAAAACAGTGAAACACCACCAAAATTTGGTATTCGTGGTATCCCAACTTTATTATTATTTAAAGATGGAAAAGTGGCTGCAACTAAGGTTGGCGCACTTTCTAAATCACAACTTACAGAGTTTTTAGACGCTAACGTTTAAATACTCTACTCAGAATGAGGTTAAGTTAATCTAGCTTAATCTTCATTCTGGACAGTTCCAATTATTAATGCTACCTTTACGCTCAAATTATGAGCAATTCATATTTAAGCTATTCAAACACACGTTATCTACCCATTTAATCCATATTAAAACATCAAAAGAATTATGAATCTAACCGAATTAAAAAATACTCCCGTTCCTGAGCTTGTTGAGCTTGGAAGTTCTATGGGGCTTGAAAATTTAGCCCGCCTTAGAAAACAAGATATTATCTTCGCAATATTAAAAGCCCATGCTAAAAGTGGTGCTGATATTTTCGGTGCTGGTGTTTTAGAAATTTTACAAGATGGTTTTGGCTTCTTACGTAGCTCTGACAGCTCTTATTTAGCTGGCCCAGATGATATCTACATTTCTCCTAGTCAAATTCGTCGTTTCAATTTACGAACTGGTGACAGTGTTGAAGGTAAAATAAGACCGCCTAAAGAAGGCGAACGTTATTTTGCATTGCTGAAAATTATGCAAGTCAATTTCGACAAACCAGAAAGCTCCCGTAATAAAATCTTATTTGAAAACTTAACTCCTATCCATCCAGATGAGCGTTTCCGTTTAGAGAATGGTAGTGGTAGTACTGAAGATATTACTGCACGTATTTTAGATTTAGTTTCACCGATTGGTAAAGGTCAACGTGGTTTGATCGTGGCACCGCCAAAAGCCGGTAAAACGATGTTGCTACAAAATATCGCGCAAAGTATTTCAATTAATTATCCTGAAGCTGAACTGATTGTTTTATTAATCGATGAGCGCCCAGAAGAAGTAACTGAAATGCGTCGCTTAGTACGTGGTGAAGTAGTGGCATCAACATTTGATGAGCCTGCTAGTCGACACGTTCAAGTTGCTGAAATGGTTATCGAAAAAGCAAAACGTCTTGTTGAACATAAAAAAGACGTGGTTATTTTACTGGATTCAATTACACGTCTCGCACGTGCTTATAACACCGTTATTCCAAGCTCAGGTAAAGTACTAACAGGTGGTGTTGATGCCAATGCATTACATCGCCCTAAGCGTTTCTTTGGTGCTGCTCGTAATGTAGAAGAAGGTGGTAGTTTAACTATCCTTGCTACTGCACTTATCGATACGGGTTCTAAAATGGATGAAGTTATCTATGAAGAATTTAAAGGTACAGGTAACTCTGAAATTCATCTAAATCGTAAGTTAGCTGAAAAACGTGTTTATCCTGCGATTGATATCACTCGCTCTGGTACTCGTCGTGAAGAGTTATTGACTAAGTCTGACGAATTACAGCGTATGTGGATCCTGCGTAAGATTGTTCATCCTATGGGTGAAATTGGCGCAACTGAATTCATGATCGATAAGTTAGGATTGAGTAAAACCAACGATAGCTTCTTTGATGCAATGAAAAATCAAAAAGCAAAATAATTGATTTTGTTTTACTGAATAATAACGCTACTTAGGTAGCGTTTTTTTTACTTTAAATTTTGTCTTGGATACTGATTTGCCCCAAACTTGATAAGTTACTGAGTTGAATTATGATTATGCTTCTATTCAATTAAGACATTACTTATTTTTATCAGTAAACTTGATCAGTTATTGACTATCTTTCGTATTAATCTTAGATAATGACTCACATAACAAGATGTAATCGTTCAATATAATAAGCAGGTGAATATGAAGTTTGATGATTTGCGTGATTTTTTAAATCAACTAGAAGAAAAAGGCCTATTAAAACGTATTAGCCAAGAAATAGACCCGAATTTAGAAATGACTGAAATATCCGACCGTACGCTACGTGCTGGCGGACCTGCTTTGTTGTTTGAAAATCCTAAAGGTTACGACACGCCTGTATTAACTAATCTCTTTGGTACCACTGAACGTGTTGCATTAGCAATGGGTAAAGAAAAAGTGAGTGAATTACGTGAAGTTGGTGAATGGCTTGCTTATTTAAAAGAGCCTGAGCCACCTAAAGGCTTAAAGGCGATGTGGGAAAAGTTACCTATTTTCAAACAAGTATTAAATATGCCAACCAAAAAGGTAAGTTCACCTGCTTGTCAAGAAGTTGTGATGCAAGGTGATGATGTTGATTTAACTAAACTACCTATTATGAAATGTTGGCCTGGTGATGTTGCTCCGTTAATCACTTGGGGGTTAACAATCACTAGAGGTCCTTATAAAAAACGCCAAAACCTCGGTATCTATCGTCAACAGTTGATCTCTAAAAATAAAATTATCATGCGTTGGTTATCACACCGTGGTGGTGCAATTGATTTTCGTGAATGGCAAGAAGCAAATCCGGGTAAACCGTTCCCCGTGAGTGTTGCTTTAGGAGCTGATCCTGCGACTATTTTAGGGGCTGTAACACCTGTTCCAGATACCTTATCTGAATATGCTTTTGCTGGTTTGTTACGTGGTTCCCGTACTAAAGTCGCTAGTTGTTTAAGCAATGATTTAGATGTGCCTGCTACGGCTGAAATGATTTTAGAAGGTTATTTGATGCCAGGTGAAGAAGCACCTGAAGGACCCTATGGCGATCATACTGGTTATTACAATGAAGTTGATGACTTTCAAGTGATGACAGTAACCCATGTTACAACTAGAAAAGACCCTATTTATCACAGTACTTATACTGGACGTCCGCCAGATGAACCAGCAATACTTGGCGTGGCGCTTAATGAAGTGTTTGTACCTATTATTAAAAAACAATTCCCTGAAATTGTTGATTTCTATTTGCCACCTGAAGGCTGTTCATACCGAATGGCTGTTGTATCGATGAAGAAAAGTTATCCTGGTCATGCGAAAAGGGTGATGTTAGGGATTTGGTCTTTCTTACGACAGTTTATGTACACTAAATTTATTATCGTATGTGATGATGATGTTAATGTTCGAGATTGGAATGATGTTATGTGGGCTGTGACCACACGGATGGATCCAAGTCGCGATACCACATTGATTGATAACACTCCTATCGATTATTTAGATTTTGCTTCTCCAGTATCTGGCTTAGGTTCAAAAATGGGCTTAGATGCAACTAACAAATGGCCTGGTGAAACTACCCGTGAATGGGGTACGCCTATTGTGATGGATGAAGCCGTAAAAGAAAAAATAGATGATCTTTGGAATGAGTTGGATATTTTGTCATAATATACTCATTATATATTGAATGATCACAAGTATAGATAGTTGATTAAATGTTAATGATATGATCAGCTATCATCACCCAAATCATCATTACCGCCAACACAATTAAAAGAGAAATTAATGCCACAAATTACTTGTAATGTTGCTTCGATTGAGAAGTTAAATGCGTTTTTATATCGTGTTTTTTTAGCGCCAACCAGTAGTGCACCTTTTAAAGCGGGTCAATATGTTTCAGTGGTAATGGGAGAAGGCGATAAACGCCATTTCTCAATTGCAAATACACCTTCAAGCGATTTAATTGAATTACATATCGGTGCCACTGAAGATAATAAATATGCAATGCAAGTTGTTGAGAAAATGCAGTCAGGTGAGTCATTAGAAGTTGAAATTGCTAACGGGGCAGCTTATTTACGTGAATCTTCAACTCGTCCTATTATCTTAATGGCAGGTGGAACGGGCTTCTCTTATGTGAAATCGATTTTAGAGCAAATTGTTGAATCTGAATTGAAGAATCCTGTTTACCTATACTGGGGAGTTAAGGAATATTCACATTTTTATTTTGAAGAGCAAGCTATCAACTGGTCTACCGAGCATAAAAATATCCATTTTCATCCCGTTGTTGAATTACCTGAAGCATTTTGGCAGGGTAAAAAAGGTTATGTTCATCAAGCAGTATTAGATGAATTTAGTGACTTGTCTGAGTTTGATATTTATATTGTAGGTCGCTTTGAAATGGCAAAAATTGCTCGTGAAGATTTCATTAAACAAGGTGCTTTAATCGATAATATCTATGGCGATGCGTTTGCATTCATTTAATGCTCCAGCAAGTGATAACGTTTGTTATCACTTGCTAACACCTACTACTGGGTTTAAATCGTTTAATGGTAAATAAAGTACTCTCTGCAGCAACAGATATCGATCAATTATTTCTTCGCTTCTTAGTCGGCAAAAGTAAAGTCTATAAAGAAGAGGACTATAATGACGGTCTAAATGAACAAGAAATTGATCAACAAGGTAGCGATCCTAATCAACCAAGTGGTTGGCATCAACGTACTTTATTAAGCGTTGAAAAAGAACGTAAAATGCGTGTGTTAGAGGAAAAAAAATTACAACAAAGACGTGAGGCATTATTAGTCCGTGATTTTCAGAAATTACTATTAACGACCATCGATGAAAAGCTGGGTAATACTCAACGTGTATTGTGTGACCACTTACAAATGCATCAACAATGTGTTGATTTACTAACGGCACTGATTGCGAAAGAAACGCGATATTCAGTATTGGCTGAGTTATTAGATCGTAACCCATATGCGCGTAATCATGTGATTGGCCTTGTTTCTAGTCAAGATTTTATGGCTTTATTAGGCAGACAAAAACGTATTGTTCATGATGTGCAAACTGCTGTTGGCATGATTGGTACTAATGGATTACGGTATTTAATTCCTGCGTTGATGTTTAAACATCGTATTAATATTTATAATCAGCATAATCGTTTGTTTACCAAAAAATTGTGGCGCTATCAATTGACCTTAGGTCAAACTTGTACTTCGTTAATGTTAGAAGCGGGATACCGTCATCCCTATGAAGGGCAGATGTTATCTGCGATGCTCAATTTTGCTTATACTGCCGCTTTCCATCAATACCTCGTCTCATTTGAAAATGTCCGCTCGCGCTTTATTCTAGAAGCTCGTGAACAAGGTGAAAGTATGCGCCATGACTTTTTTCATGACCTCAAGTCTGATCTTGCCTCATTGCAGGCGTTATTGATCACTAAATCCGATCTAATTATGAGCGTTAAGCTTGCGACTCCAGTATTCTCCAAGGACTTTCCTCATTTAGTCACTGCATTAACTGAAGAAGTAGAAAATATCGATTTTGACTCTCGTTCTGTGTTGGGACAAATTCTATTTAAAGCCGTTTATTTTGCAAAATATGAGCAATTGCGTGCTTCTCGTTTATTCAAGAATGAGTGGTTAGCAAGTTATTTTAAAACTGCTCATATTGATCAAGCAACTTTTAAACTCTTGTCTAAACAAGAGTTATTTCGATTTAAGCCCGACTGGTAGATGTTTGAAATATACTCGCTGAAATAGTCAAAATCGTGTAAAATACGTCATCCATTTTATAGAGAATTAAAACATGCCAAGTAACGTCGATAAGTTTAGCGATATTCGTCCATATAATGACCAAGAGATACAGCCTGCTATCAAGCGTGTCATTAATAGCGAAGAGTTTATTGATGCGATATTAAGTTTTCGTTTTTCTAAGTTATCTAAGTTTTTAGGGTTTTTACTAAAACCATTAATACGTCGCTACTTTTTGTATAAGTGGGGCAATATCAATAGCATCGATCAAATGCAAAAAATCATGGGTCATTACGTGCAACGTATGATCGATTCTACGACCACTAATTTCACTTATTCTGGATTACAAAATCTAGATCCAAATAAAAGCTATCTTTTTGTTTCAAATCATCGAGATATAGCGATGGATCCTTCTTTTGTAAACTGGGCTTTATATTCAGAAAACTTTAAAACAGTACGTATTGCGATAGGTGATAATTTACTTAGTAAACCATTTGTCGCAGATTTAATGCGCATGAATAAAAGTTTTGTTGTGAAACGCTCTGTGGTTGGTGTACGTGAAATGATGAAATCACTATCACATTTATCAGATTATATTTGTAGCTCATTAAAGGAAGATAGCAGTATTTGGATTGCACAAAAAGAAGGACGTGCAAAAGATGGTTTTGATAAAACTGATCCTGCAATCATTAAAATGTTTTATGTGAATGGTAAAAAACAGAAAATCCCTTTTGCTGAATATATTAATTCTTTGAATATTGTTCCTGTCGCTGTTTCTTACGAGTTGGATCCTTGCGATCAACAAAAAGCGCGTGAGTTATATGAAAAAGCAGAGTTTGGAGAATACAAAAAAACTGAATTTGAAGATATCGAAAGTATTGTTAGTGGCATTATAGGTCAAAAAGGCCATGTCCATGTCTCATTCGGTACCCCATTACAAAGTGAGTTTGAGAATGCGGATCAAGTAGCTGAAGAAATTGATACACAAATTTACCAGAACTACTTTTTACACCCTTCTAATTTGATTGCTGCAGAGCAAGATGTTGATAATATTTCAGCAGAAGAAATCGCTGCCTTTAAGGCGCGTATTCAAGCGATAAAACCAGAGTTACAGGATACCGTATTAAAAATGTATGCAAACCCTGTAGGGCATTACACAAGCTAATTTCTCCTAAATAACTGATTTACTCTATTTGTTATGCACATTCAACAAAATGTTGAATGTGCATTTTTCATTTTTATTTCATCTCTATCTAATTGAAAAATAAAGTTTAATTTCAATGTTTTGTGCTGCCTCAAATTTTCAACAAATTCATTAACAGAGTTATCCACAGATTGTTCCATGTTGAAAGTAAATGTTTATTTTTCACTAATACCTATTAATAGGTGATCATTGATCGTTAATTTCTACTATTGGTTAACACGTCACCTATTACCTTTATTTGATAACTTATGATTTGTCGAAGACAATATAATAAAACGTGATCACTATTTTATGTCGTGTAGGTATACTAGGTAACAATTTTATCTGATTGGTAGTTAATCTATGGCTGTAGTTCCTGAAAATCCCTTTGTACTTGTTGATGGGTCCTCTTATTTATATCGTGCTTTCTTTTCTCCACCACACTTAACTAATTCTGCAGGTGAAGCGACAGGGGCTGTTTACGGCGTTGTGAATATGCTGCAAAGTTTATTAAAGCAATTTAGCCCAACACATATTGTGGTTGTATTTGATGCGAAGGGAAAAACCTTTCGTGACGATATGTATGGTGAATACAAAGCCAATCGCCCGAGTATGCCTGATGATTTACGTAGCCAAATAGAACCGTTACATGCGGTGATCAAAGCAATGGGTTTGCCTATTTTAACTATTCCGGGTGTTGAAGCGGATGATGTGATCGGTACCTTAGCGTTACAAGCGAGTAAGATGGGAGTAAAGACTCTGATCAGTACTGGTGATAAAGATATGGCGCAATTAGTTGATGAACATACCTTCTTAATTAACACCATGACTAATACGACTTTAGATGTTGAAGGCGTTAAAGAAAAATTTGGTATTCCACCTGAAATGATCATTGATTATTTAGCATTAATGGGTGATAAGGTCGATAATATTCCTGGTGTCCCAGGCGTTGGGGAAAAGACGGCGTTAGCTATGTTACAAGGTTTAGGTAACATGGATTGTATCTATGAAAACTTAGATAAATTAGCTGATTTAGGCTTCCGTGGTAGTAAAACCATGGCTAAAAAGATGGCAGATAATGAAGCGATGGCGCGTTTATCTTACTTATTGGCTACCATTAAATTAGATGTTGAATTAGACCAAGGTTATGAAGATTTTAAACCTTCCCCACAAGATACTGATGAGCTAATTAAACTATTTGGAAAATTAGAATTTAAGCGTTGGTTAGCATCATTATTAGCAGGTGATAATTTAGTCGCTAAAGCTTCTTCATCTCAAGAAGGGCAGTTTGTTGCGCCTATAGAAGCCGCTAAATCAATGGTAGATCGTGATAGTTACAAAACAATTTATACAAAAGGCCAATTATTACAGTGGATTAAAAAGTTAAAGCAAGCAGACGTTTTTGCTTTTGACACTGAAACAACTAGCCTAGATTACATGAAAGCTAACATTGTAGGACTTTCATTTGCTATTCAAACTAATGTCGGTGAAGAAGCTGCCCCTATTATTGAAGCGGCTTACCTACCGTTAATGCATGATTACATTGATGCACCTACACAATTAGATTTTACTGAAACACTTGAGTTGCTAACGCCTTTATTGACGTCAGATGAACATAAAAAAGTAGGTCAAAATCTTAAATACGATCGCAGTGTATTATTAAATCATGGTATTACTTTAGGTGGTATCGCTTTTGATACTATGCTGGAGTCATATGTATTAGATAGTACCGGTAAGCATGATATGGATACCTTAGCGTTAAAATATCTAGGCCATAAATGTATCAGCTTTGAAGATATTGCTGGTAAAGGTAAGAAACAACTGACCTTTAATCAAATAGCGATTAAAGAAGCGGCTCCTTATGCAGCTGAAGACGCAGATATTACGTTGCGTTTACATCTTGAGTTACAAACACGCTTAAAAGAAACGCCTGAGTTATTGAAGGTATTAGATGAAATAGAAATGCCGCTATTAACTGTCTTATCTGACATAGAAAGAGGCGGCGTAGAAATTGATAGTAAATTACTGGGTGTGCAAAGTGTTGAAATTGCAAAACGTTTATTAGAGCTAGAAGAATTAGCTTATGAAGAAGCTGGTAAACCTTTTAACTTGAGTTCACCGAAGCAATTACAGACTATTTTATTTGAAGAGCTCAATATTCCTGTTATTAAGAAAACACCTAAAGGTGCCCCTTCTACAGCAGAAGAAGTGCTTCAAGAGTTAGCGTTAACTTACCCGTTACCTAAGTTGATTATTGAGCACCGTGGTTTAAGTAAATTAAAATCGACTTATACTGATAAATTGCCATTAATGGTCAATGAACAAACAGGTCGAGTACATACTTCTTACCATCAAGCGGTCACAGTGACTGGTCGTCTATCATCAAGCGATCCAAATTTACAAAATATTCCAATCCGTAGTGCAGAAGGTCGTCGTATTCGCCAAGCGTTTATTGCACAACCGGGATATAAAATTGTCGCTGCCGATTACAGCCAAATTGAATTACGTATTATGGCGCATTTGTCTCAAGATGATGGCCTATTAACGGCTTTCTCAGCGGGTAAAGATATCCATAAAGCAACTGCTGCAGAAGTATTCTCTGTATCACTTGATGAAGTGACGGTTGATCAGCGTCGTAGTGCTAAAGCGATTAACTTTGGTTTGATTTACGGTATGAGCGCATTCGGCTTAGCAAAACAGTTAAATATTGGTCGTCAAGAAGCACAAACTTACATGGATCGTTATTTTAGTCGCTACCCAGCAGTATTAACTTACATGGAAGATACGCGTTTGTTAGCGAATGAAAAAGCCTATGTAGAGACTGTCTTTGGACGTCGCCTACAGTTACCTAATATCAATGCTAAAAATGGTATGTTGAAGAAAGCGGCAGAACGCGCAGCGATCAATGCGCCGATGCAAGGTACCGCTGCTGATATTATCAAAAAAGCGATGATCAAAATGGCAGAGTGGGTGAAACAAAAGCCGGCTGGTAGTGTTCAAATACTCATGCAAGTACACGATGAATTAGTGTTTGCGATTAAAGAAGAATGCGTCGAAGAGTATACAAAAGAGATTCAAGCCATTATGGCGAATGCAGCTGATTTAGCTGTGCCATTAATTGCTGACGCAGATGTTGGTAATAATTGGGATGAAGCGCATTAATTTTGAACTTAATTAAAAATAATAGGACAAATAATATGAAGATATAACATTGTCCATGCTTTCTTCTCATTCCCCTCAATATGTGTTGCGTATATTGAGGGTTTTTTTTGGCTATTTTTTTAGATGTTTTCTGGGAGTGGATTTGCACTAGAGGTTAACTTTAGGGAGTTAATTTAAAGGAAGTTAACGTAAAGCTTGAAAGGGATTAATTAGGTTTAGTAAAACAAATCTCGATATAGGCATTACCTTTATCTGATTTAAAAGGCATTAATACTTTAGAACCATTAACTTGATGGCTAATTGAATGGTTTTCACCGGTAACAACAATAGGTGTTGCCATGTCAAATTCAAAGCCTTTTTCACCGAGTTGACGCTTGGCACCACCTGCGACCATGTTAGTGATTTCACCCACCATATCCGTAATATCATCAGAGATATCCTCGATTTTTTCACCTACCATCATTTCAAATACATTTAATGCTAATTTTTTCTCAAAACTAATTGAAAATGATCCTGAAGTAGTTGGGCCAACCATACCAATTAATCCTGAAACATCACCACGTGCGACGGTATCTTTTTTTAGGCTTGGACGCCCTGGTTTAATATCCAACATCGCCATGGTTTTTAAAACATTAATAAATGAGGATAAAAACGGGTTAACAAATTCTGCATTCATAGTTTAATTACTGCTCATAATGATTAAGTGGGTTAATTTTTTATGAGACTAATTATAGAGGCAGGTTTCACAAATTCCATGCGCTTCTAACACTTTATTGGTAATTTTAAAGCCAAACTGTGAAGCTTTCGCAGAAAATGCCTCATCAATAACAGGATCACTTAATTCAATGACCTTTTTACACTTATTACAGATCAACAATTGCATCGCATGTTCGCAACCTAAATGACAGCACATTAAATAAGAATTCAAAGATTCTATACGATGAATAAAGTGGTTTTCTAGCAGAAACTCTAATGCACGATAGATAGTCGGTGGCTTAGCTTTGCTATCAAATACTTGTAATTGCTCTAATAACTCATATGCCGTGATCGCGCCTTTATGTTCAGCCATTAAAGTGAAAACTTGTTGTCGTACTGCTGTAAAACGTACGTTGTTAGCTTTGCAGATATCGATAGCACGAGCAAGTAGTGGAGATGGCTTTATTGGTGGTATTGTTAGCGGCGTTGTTGACTGCGTTATTGACATAGTTACGTACTTTTTTCAGTGAAAGAATCAAGATAATAACATAGCAGTAGCAGATTAAAGAACGCAATTCATATACGTTAATACTTACTTATCAATAATTGAGGGCTTTAATGTATTTTTGCTGATATTGGCATCCTGGTAGCGTTCTGAACGTTGCAACGTTTGAGTCGGCGTTTCTGCAAATAATTGTTTATATTGCGCATTAAAAGTACCAAGGTGAAAAAATCCAAAATTTAATGCAAGATCAGCGATTGTATTCTGCTGACCACTACCTAATAAAACGCGCCTTATTTCGTTGAGACGACATTCTCTTATATATTGTATGGGTGAGATACCTAAACCTTGTTCAAAACAATACTGTAATGCTCTCCTGCTGACATGAGCAATTTGGCATAATTCAGTGATTGTTAATGGGTAATGATTGGTCTGCTTAATATAGTTGGTGATCTCTGTAATCACTCTTTGTGTCGTTTGGTAGTGACCAAAATGTTGTTCATTTGTATATTCAGTTTGTGCCAGTAGGTCGGCAACTTTAGATGTGATCAATGGCTTTAACGTGGTTAAGCGAGACAGGTTGTGTTCATTGATAATGCTATTTTTACCACTTGGTGAGTTGTTATTATTGAGGAGTAAACTGATTAGCTTAGCGAGTTCATAACTTACGTAATGATTGGGTGCAGAAGCTTGCATTGTATTATCTCGGTTTTCCCATAATGCTTGGTCAGGACCAACCATTTCTTGGCTTATGCTGTCTTTATTCACAACTAAACCATAAATATGAAAGTCGGCAGGAGTAAGCAACTCAAACTCAACGCCCGATGGGCGTGTCATTATCTGACCTGCTTCTATTTGATAATTATTAATTTTTGGACGCTGCGTTTGCAACGAAAAACCTAACCATAAATTATCGTCTTTTACTGCACATTGTTGTAGTAATGTTTGATTGGTGAATTCTTCAAAAAAATGGATACCCGCTAACTTCAATTCATCTAAATAACCGCTAAAAGTCCCACTACTATGTTGGTTATAGCGCTGTTCCCATTGCACCAAGCTTTCGGCTTGTTGGTTCACATCAAAAGTAAATGATTTGCACCTATCTAGTGCAGAGGTAGTACTACCTTGGTGCTGCTCTAAAAATTTTAAATTTTCACTTTTCATCTCGATGCCTTAATTTGATGCAATGCAAATATAACTTTATGTTTTAAAAGTATTTTATTGTTTGCGCAATAGCGTCACTCAGTTGGAATGATCCTCGCTAATTATTACTTATCTAGTTTGCAATGTTTGCGCCGAATTTAATGTTTTGAGGTATTTACCATGTCCAATTATCGCTATCAGCTAGGTAGTCATGTTTATCGATTTGATAATCTTGCTGATTTGATGGCTAAAGCATCACCAATGAGATCAGGTGACCAATTGGCTGGTGTTGCTGCGCTGTCGTCAGAGCAACGTGCTGTCGCACAAATGTTATTAGCAGAATTACCCTTAAAAACCTTTCTCGAAGAAACACTGATTCCTTATGAAAAAGATGAAATAACGCGCCTTATTATTGACGATCATGATGCCGCAGCATTTTCAGAAATTTCACATTTAACCGTGGGCGATTTTCGCAATTGGTTATTACAAGAAACAACGACTGAAGTTGATTTCAAACGTATACGCGCAGGTATTACACCTGAAATGGTGGCAGCGGTCAGTAAAATAATGCGTAACCAAGACCTTATTTTAGTCGCTAAAAAATGCAATATTATTACTCAATTCCGTAACACTATTGGCTTACCTGGACATTTATCTACACGCTTACAACCAAACCATCCAACAGACGATGTGAATGGTATTGCGGCGACTATTTTTGATGGTTTGATGTATGGCAGTGGCGATGCTGTCTTAGGGATTAACCCGGCCACTGATAGCGTTTCACAAGCAGTGAAATTAATGAAGTTAATGGATGACGTTATTCAGCATTATGAAATACCAACACAGTCTTGTGTATTAACGCATGTTACTAACACCATCGAAGCAATAGAACTTGGCGCGCCTGTGGATCTGGTTTTTCAGTCTATTGGTGGTACTGAAGCAACCAATCAAGGTTTTGGTGTAAATCTCAACGTATTAAATGAAGCACATCAAGCCGCATTAGAATTAAAACGCGGAACTGTCGGCAATAACGTGATGTATTTTGAAACGGGTCAAGGTAGCGCGCTTTCTGCTAACGGCCATCACGGAGTGGATCAACAAACCTGTGAGACACGTGCTTACGCAGTCGCACGTAAATTTAAACCTTTATTAGTGAATACTGTGGTTGGCTTTATAGGTCCTGAATACCTTTTTGATGGGAAGCAAATTATTCGAGCAGGTTTAGAAGATCATTTCTGTGGGAAGTTATTAGGTTTACCGATGGGGTGTGATATTTGTTATACCAACCACGCCTACGCCGATCAAAATGATATGGACAACTTACTAACGCTATTAGGGGTTGCAGAGTGTTCATTTATCATGGGCATTCCCGGCTCTGATGACATCATGCTTAACTATCAAACAACGTCTTTCCATGATGCACTTTATGCGCGTCAAGTATTAGGGCTGCGTCCTGCACCAGAGTTTGACCAATGGCTTAAAAAAATGCAATTGGCACCCGCTGATAACCTGACCCAATTAAGTAACACATTACCTGAACGCTTTGCTCATCCATTAAATATGATCAAGGAGCTTTTATGAGTGACATTAAACCCAACGACTCAAAAATAATACATAAAGACCCTTGGGAAAAGTTACGTCAGTTTACTGATGCTCGTATTGGATTAGGTCGCGTTGGTACAAGTCTTCCCACATCTGAATTACTGCGTTTTCAGCTTTCTCATGCGCAAGCTATTGATGCGGTTCATGTTCCACTTGATATCGATAAATTATGTGAACAATTTGCAGAATCTGAAGTATTAACGCCTTACTTACCAATACAGAAGTTACATAGCAAAGCACGTGACCGTATGGAATATCTACAACGTCCCGATTTAGGGCGTCAATTGGATGAAAAGTCTATTTCTTCTTTACAACCTACATCAGGTGAACGCTACGATTTAGTGTTTGTGCTTGCTGACGGTTTATCTTCTTATGCGATTAGCCACCATGCTAAAAACTTTGTTGAGCTTTTTATTCGTCGTCTCAATGAAGAGTCCAACAAAAAATTAAATATCGCTCCTATCTGTGTTGTTCAACAAGGCCGTGTTGCTGTGGGAGATGATGTTTGTGAAGCCTTGAATGCTAAACAGGTTGTACTTCTGATTGGTGAACGTCCGGGATTAAGTTCACCTGACAGTATGGGGATGTATTTAACATGGAATGCTAAACGCGGTATTGAAGATTCATTACGTAATTGCATTTCAAATATTCGCCCTGAAGGCTTGAAGTACCAAGCTGCGGTACATAAGGGGCATTATTTACTTACTGAGTCCCTTCGTCTTGAATTAACAGGTGTGAATTTAAAAGATCGTTCTGAAGATTCATTACTTGATAACACTGCGCAACAGCATTTCTGTTTGACCAGTGGTAACCACAATTTACTGTTTAATCATTAATTATCTAACCACAATAAAAAGGAAGTCTTATGTCTACTAATAAAGAGTATCTTGCTCAAAGACAATTAAAAAAGGGAGCTGCGGGTTGGATCTTACTTGCGGGCCTAGGTGTTTCATATGTTATTTCTGGTGATTTTGCCGGATGGAACTTTGGTATCGCACAAGCTGGGTGGGGTGGTTTTGTTATTGCTGCTGTTTTGATGGGCGTAATGTATTTAACCTTAGTTTTATCATTAGCAGAAATGTCCTCTGCGATTCCTGCCGCGGGTGGTGGTTATAGTTTTGCACGTCAAGCAATGGGACCTGTTGGTGGTTATCTTACTGGGTTGGCTGTATTAATTGAATATACACTTGCGCCTGCTGCGATTGTTATTTTTATTGGTTCTGCTGTGAATGAACTAATAGGTATGGACGGGCCCATTGTTTACGCTGTTTTTTATCTGATTTTTGTAGGTATCCATATTTTTGGTGCTGGCGAAGCCTTAAAAGTAATGATGGTGATCAGTGCATTAGCGGTGGTTGCTATTATTGCTACTGGCGTGGTTTTATTACCTGCTTTTAATACGGAAAATTTATTTGATGTGGCACCACTTGCCAATGGCAGTGAATTTTTACCGATGGGGTATTACGGTGTTTGGGCTGCTTTGCCTTTTGCAATGTGGTTATTCTTAGCTGTGGAAGGCGTACCGCTAGCTGCAGAAGAAGCAAAAGATCCTGCTAAAGATGTGCCTAAAGGAATTATTGCAGCTATGATTTTTTTATTAGGGACTGCGACATTAGTCGTCGTGCTGGTGGCAGGCGCTGCTGGTGCAAAAGCGACGGGCTCAAGTGCGGTACCGTTGGTAGATGCATTGAATATGACTGGGAATACTAACCTTGCAACCGTTGTTAACGTGTTAGGTTTAGCGGGCTTAGTTGCGTCGTTTTTCTCAATTATTTACGGTTATAGCCGCTTGGTATTTGCATTATCTCGTGCCGGCTATTTACCACAAAAATTATCATTAACTAGTAAACGTAAAGTGCCCGTTCGCTCATTAATTTTCCCTGGTATTTTAGGCTTCCTATTATCATTAACTGGTGAAGGTGACTTGATGTTATCAATGGCTGTCGTAGGGGCAACGGTATCGTATGCCATGATGTCGGGCAGTCATATATTATTGCGCATTAAACAACCTAATTTAAATCGTCCTTATAAAACTCCAGGTGGTGTAGTGACTTCAGGTATTTCATTTGTATTGTCTTTACTCGCATTAACCGGAGTTTATGCCTACGACGTAAGAGCCTTTTATTTTACATTGGCATTGTTTGCTGTGGGCATGTTGTATTACGTATTAATTGGCCGTAATAATTTAGTGGCGAATTCTGCAGAAGAGGAGTTTGCTTTATTATCTCAGGCTGAAGGAGAGCTGGCTGTCAGTTAGTACTTTTCCATTCATCATAAAACTTAAAGCTTGCATTATTGAGTGAGCTTTAAGTTTTGCATATCTTCCCTTTCACTATTCTTTTCTCTCTTTCTTATTGGATTTTTTAATTGATAGTCAGCTTGTAAAAAAATATTCATTGGTGGCGGTTATATTATTGCTAGACTGTTGTAATGGCTTGTTTTCCTACAAAGCATGTATCGCGTAACTTTATCTACAATATTAAAATAAACACAATCTAATTTTCTCATTGCTTGATAATTTTTCTGGGTATAACCTGTATATGTAATGCATGTCATGGTTCACCTTGGATTTTAATCTTGGAGAAACACTATGGATAATAATTCTATTCCCCCGCGTTTAATTGAAGGCACTGTTGTTGGTCGAACTGATTGGACAGAAAAACTTTTCAGTTTAAAAATACAGGCTTCAATGATGCCTTTTAAAGCAGGGCAATTCACTAAGCTAGCACTGCCGACACCTGAAGGAGAGTGGCAGCGCAGAGCCTATTCAATGATCAATGCACCTAATGAAAAAATACTAGAGTTTTTGTTAGTGACGGTACCTGAAGGAGACTTATCGCCTCGACTAGATATTTTACAACCGGGAGATAAGCTCTATGTTGGTGAAGATCCCGCGGGATTTATGACATTGGATGAGATCCCTGAAACCGCTCGTGATTTGTGGTTGTTATCTACTGGCACTGCCATTGGTCCTTTCCTATCGATACTTGCCGATCCGGCTTCTCAACAACAATTTGAGCGAGTGGTATTAGTACATGCAGTTCGTAAAGAAGAAGAGTTAATTTATCGCGAACGAATAGCGGAAATACAACAACGCTTTGGTGATCGCTTTCATTATATTCCAGTCGTTTCACGTGAAAAAGTATCCTACGCTCTGAGTGGCAGGATCCCTCAATTATTATCATCTGGTACTTTATCTGAATTTTCAGGCGTTGAATTGGATCCCATTAATAGTTTCTTTTTACTCTGTGGCAACCCTGAAATGGTTCATGACAGCCGCGATACATTGCAAGAAATGGGTTATAAAAAGCATTTGCGTCGTGAAGTAGGACAGTTCAGTTCTGAAAATTATTGGTAATCGTTAATAAATAAGTGCTAATAAATAATTATTTTATTACTAATAGATGATTGAGCTTGTAACAAATAAAGACTATTTTCTACAAGCTCTTCAATGCTAAATTGTGTTGATCATTATATGTAAAGCCGAATAACCTAAAGCCTCTTCCGTATAATAAGCATTGTAACTTTATTTCAAATTAAGTCGTTTAGCTAAGCGATGGAGGTTACCTGTGTCTAACTTAAGCTGCTTTGCTGTTGAGGCCCAGTTATTAGCATTTTCTTGGTATGCCTGTTTAATGATAGTCGCTTGAAAGTCATTGGTTGCTTCGCGTAATCCTTGATCATCTGTAGTGCAAAATAGTTTACTATTTTCAGCTGATGTTGTATTTGTTAATGATTGATCCTGTGTGAGCAGATGCTCTGCATTGAGTTGAAAGTGGCTTGCTTTTAATTGTAGGTATGAATCTGCCGCATGTGATTTTGCAATCACCGCCGCACGATTGATGGCATGCTCTAACTCCCGCACATTACCTGGCCACGAATACTGTTGTAAAATATTGATAGCAGCGGGATCAATGGTCAAACGTTTAAAGCCTAATTTGGCACGGCATCGTTCAGCAAAGAATCCTGATAATAATACGACATCATTATCTCGCTCTCTCAGTGGAGGAACATGTACAGGGAATACATTCAAACGATGGTAAAGGTCAGCACGAAAACGTCCTGCTTTAACTTCCTCATGAAGTGTACGATTAGTTGCTGCTACAATTCGTGTATTAACTTTTAAACTTTTTTCATCGCCAACACGTTGTATATCGCCGTATTGTAAAGCACGAAGCAGCTTTGCTTGTAACGATAGCGGCAACTCCCCAACTTCGTCTAGAAAAAGGGTGCTGTTATTGGCAAGTTCAAATTTACCTTTACGATCACTTATTGCCCCAGTAAACGCGCCCTTTACATGTCCAAATAACTCACTTTCTGCGACTGACTCTGGCAATGCTGCACAGTTTAAATAGATTAGGTTATTATCGCAACGCGTTGACTGTTGATGGATGGAAGAGGCAACTAACTCTTTACCGACACCTGTTTCGCCAGTGATCAAAACTGACAGTTCAGTATCAGCTACTGCTTTAATTTGTGATTTAAGATCTAAAATCCCCTGTGATTGACCAATCATGCCGCTTGCCTGTTGCGTAAATGCGTCAAGTGGGTCGCTATTACTGAATACGCCTGCTTGGTTTTCTAACTTCTCCACTAACAGTGAAGTATGCAAGCTTGCTGCGGCTAGAGCACTGATAATACGTAGGTCATCATTACTAAATTGATCAAATTGGTGAGGGTCGAAAGCATCGATTGTTAATGCACCAATTAAACTATCGTTAGCAAGTAATGGTAGCCCGATACAAGAATGAACATTTAACTCTCCATGATGATTTGGAATAAGCCCATCATAGGGGTCGGGTAATGTGCTGTCAGCAGGAAAGCGAACAACATCACCTGCTCTAGCAATTGCTTCTAATCTTGGATGTTCTTGAATATTAAAGCGTCGTCCCAACACTTCATCATATAGACCATTAATCGCTAGTGGGGAAAATTGTTGGTGCTGAAAAGCTAATAATGCTGAAGCATTACAATTAAATAGCTTACGGATAACTGACAGCAGACGATCAAATCTATCCTGACTAGAAACGCTGACCGTTAGATCAATCGCTAATTGTGTTAATGCCTGGTATTTATTACTCATGTTAAACCTAATATAAAGTGATTCACTATTGTCATTATGACACTTTATTGTTTAAATGACATTGTTTAAATGGTGTCATAATGACAATTTAAAATAATAAGTGTTATTAAATCAGTGTCTTATGTTTTGGCATGTAATCTGCAATATAGGAGATAACTTTTTAAATCTTTTATAAATTATGCAGGTATAAATATGACTATTCACATTAAAAATAACATTCATTGGGTTGGACAGCGTGATTGGGAAGTAGAAAACTTCCATGGTATGGAGTTTAAATTAACAAAAGGTACCAGCTATAACAGTTATTTGATCCGTGAACAAAAAAATGTATTGATTGATACGGTTGATCATCGTTTTAGCTTACAGTTTGTGCAAAATCTAGAGATGGAAATTGATCTAAATGAGATTGATTTTATTGTTATTAATCATGCGGAAGAAGATCACTCAGGTGCATTACCCGCGCTAATGGCAAAAATTCCTAATACCCCTATTTACTGTACAGAAAATGCAATTGATTCAATTACAGGTCAGCATCATCATCCTGAATGGAATTTTAATATCGTAAAAACCGGTGACGCATTGGATATTGGTAACGGCAAACAATTGATATTTGTAGAAACGCCTATGTTGCACTGGCCAGATAGTATGATGACATACCTGACCGATGATGCAGTGCTGTTTAGTAATGATGCATTTGGTCAACATTATTGTGATGAGCATTTGTTTAATGACGAAGTTGATCAAAATGAATTAAAAGAACAATGTTTACGTTATTACGCAAATATTTTAACGCCTTTTAGTTCGCTCGTGACTGCTAAGATTAAAGAGGTACTTAGCTTCAACCTACCTGTTGATATGATTGCAACTGCTCATGGTGTTATTTGGCGCGATGACCCTACGCAAATTATCCATCAATACCTAGAGTGGGCAGATAATTATCAAGAAGACCGCATCACTATTTTTTACGACTCAATGTCTAACAATACACGCATGATGGCTGACGCCATGGCACAGGGGATTCATGACGTTGACCCAGGTGTTGCGGTTAAGGTATTCAATGTTTCACGCCAAGATAAAAACGAAATATTATCTAATGTATTCCGTTCTAAGGGCGTATTAGTGGGATCACCAAGCATGAACAACGTGATGATGCCGCAAATCGCTGCGATGTTAGAAGAGATAACAGGATTACGTTTTAAAGATAAAAAAGCCGCTGCATTTGGTAGTTATGGTTGGAATGGCGGTGCCGTTGACCGTATTAATATACGTTTAATGGATGCAGGTTTTGAAACTGCTGACAGCTTAAAAACAAAATGGCGACCTGATGGTAAAGCAATGAACGAATGTCGTGAATATGGCCGCGGCATTGCAAAAAGCTGGGCATTACATGATATCAGTAATATTCAGTCTATCACTGCTAACCAACCTATGACTATCAAACCTATTATTGCAGAGCCTATTGTAAAGGCTAATGTACAGGGCGATCCAGCACCTCAAGTAGCACCTTCTACAGCTCAAGCAGCACCTTCTAAAACTGAAGCCTTTCAAGTTGATGATGCTCAATATATGTTATGTACGGTTTGTAACTGGGTTTATGAACCTGCTATTGGTGAGCCAAATCAAGATGTTGCAGCTGGTACCGCTTGGAACGATGTGCCGGACTTCTTCCTTTGTCCTGAATGTGGATTAGGTAAAGATGTGTTTGTTGCGGTTGCATCGAGCAAAGCATCATGAGCGCGCCGATCATTATTATTGGTAGCGGCTTTGCCGCTTACCAGTTAATCAAAACCATTAGACGCACGGATCAAACAATCGCGATCTCTGTTTTTACCCTTGATGCAGGCGATGATTACAACAAACCAGATCTAAGCCATGTATTTACTAATAAACAGAGTAGCGTAGACCTTATCCGACTAACTGGAGAAGCCTTTACCACTGAATTTAATGTTGATTTACATGCATTTACTGAAGTTGAGCAGATCAATTGCGAACACCAAGAAATTTTGGTTGCAGGTGTCGCGTATCCTTATTCAAAACTTGTTTTAGCGACGGGAGCGCGGGCCTTTATTCCGACTATGTTAGGTGATGCAACGGACAAAGTGATCACGCTTAATAGTTTACGTGAGTTTGAAAGTGCACAACAACAGTTGCAGCAAGCTCAACGTGTTTTAGTTATTGGTGCAGGGTTGATTGGCACTGAGATTGCGATGGATCTATCGAGTAGCGGTAAAAAGGTGCTGGTGGTTGATCCTAGTAAAGGTTTGATGGCAAATATGCTACCAGACTTGGTCGCGAATCAACTTCGCAATAAAATGACTGACGCAGGTGTTGTGTTTGAATTGGGAAAAACCGTCCATTCATTGAATAACTGTTTATCAGACAAAAACGCATTAAATACAAGCGAAACAGGTATTTGTGTCACGCTTAGCTCAGGTGAAACACAGATTGTTGATTGTGTTATTTCTGCGGCAGGTTTAAAAGCAAATACAGGCTTAGCACGAAAATCAGGTATCAACGTCAACAATGGTTTAGTTGTTAATTTGCAGTTACAAACATCTGTCAACAATATTTATGCCTTGGGAGATTGTGCTGAGATAAATGGCAAGGTGATGTCGTACTTACAACCCATCATGTTAAGTGCGAATGCGTTAGCTAAAACATTATTGGGGCAAGCTACTGAGGTCACATTACCGGCGATGTTAGTTAAAGTAAAAACACCGAAAATGCCAATGCAGTTAGGTGGCAACATGGTAAACGGTGTCACTTCTTGGCAAGCGGATATCGATACCGAGGGGTGCTCAGTAAAGGCGTATAACGAAGACAAAAAAATGGTTGGATTTATCGTAACAGAAGGGCACATGAAAAAAGCTTTTCCATTACTAAGAGAATTACCTGCGGCACTTTGATCTTTATTCGATGGAAATCTAGGTTTAGGTTCGTTAGATCAAATCTGCCATATTATAAAATTAGGAGAATATTATGAGTCATTTACGAATTCCAACAAATTGGACAATTCAACGCTCCACCCCTTTTTTCACTGTTGATACTGTGCCAAAAGCATTATTAACTCATCATAATACGGCGGCAGATGTTTTCGGACAATTATGTGTCATGGAAGGCGTTGTCACTTATTTTGGTTTTGCAGATAGTGAAGCGACTGAGCCAGAAGTAACAGTGGTTATTGAAGCCGGGCAATTTGCTACGAGTCCTCCACAATATTGGCATAGAATAGAGTTAAGTGAAGATGCACAGTTCAATATTAATTTCTGGTCAGACCAAGATAAAACAGGACAAGCGCTATACAATAAAAAATAAAGAGCTATTTTTACTGATCGCTTATATCCGATATTTACTCATTACGTTGTTTGTTGATCGTGATGAATGATAGCGGGTATTTGCTTTTATGATCATTAAACTAAACTAATAAATTTTATAATAAGCAGAGCAAATTTTATAACTTACTAGAATAAAAGAGCTTGAAATCATCAATCTTTGGATCAATAATGATATTCATTATCATTAAATTAGCCATTGGAAGGTTGCATGAAGTTACAACATAGTTTTTTATCGGTTTGCATTTTAACATTTATTGCTGGGTGCGATTCTAACGATAGCCCTGCTTCTGAGGAAGTTAATAAAGATACGACAGAACCTGAGATCACATTATCTACACTCGCCGCTAATCGCAGCATATATTCCTCCACTTATTCTATTAACGGTACCGTTATTGACAATCAAGAGGTAACTTCTTTACAGTTGAAAGTTAACGATCTAACCAAAAACGTAACTTTTAATGGAGGGGATTTTGATGTTTCTTTTGTTTTAACACCTGGATTAAACAATTATGAATTAATCGCCTTAGATGCTGCCGGTAATGGAGCATCTATGACTGATAGTATTTATTTTGGACAACAAGTTGCAGCTGGAGGTGCTCACTCTGGGGCCATTATAGATGGTCAGATTTGGACATGGGGTAGGAATAACCTTGGTCAAACCGGAGTAGGGTTTACTAGTAAATTAAATACAGATGAAAATCATCCAACCACGCCGCAAAAAATTGAAGTCTTAGATAACGAAGAACTAGTTACTTTTACTTCTTTAGCATTTAACCAAAATGCATCCATCGCATTGGATAATGAAGGTGATGTATGGGCTTGGGGAGATGGTGATGGCGGTCAATTAGGGTTAGGAGATCAAGATAGTGTAGTTTTAGATGTTGATTATTATACACCTCAAAAAATTAACGCTCTTAAAGACATTGTTTCAATCACTCGTGGTTATGATCATACCGTTGCATTAGATAAAAATGGCCAAGTTTTTACATTTGGTGAGAATGATAAAGGCCAATTAGGCAATAGTTCTAACGAAGACGCTGACTATCCTCAACTTGTTACGTTAACCAATATTGTTCTAATCACTGCCGCTTCAGATTCCACTTACGCTATCGATTCAGATGGTATTCTTTGGGGATGGGGGGAAAATGATAATGGTCAATTAGGCCAAGGTAGTGATGATACAAACGATTATAATACGCCAGTACAAATTCCTTTACTTGAAAAAGTTATTTCTGTTGCAGCAGGTAAAGCACATGTTCTTGCGCTAGGTGAAAGTGGAAAAGTCTACGGTTGGGGATTAAATGCGAGTAATCAAATAGGCAACACAGTTGAAGATACATGGCCTGATGAAATCTACGAAGCAGTTGAATTACCTTGGATAACACAAGCTAAGGCAGTTTGGGCAAATGGCAATCAAAGTTTCGTAGAAAAAAGCGATCAATTAATTTATCCATGGGGTTTTAATGGAACAGGGACATTAGGCCTTGAATCTGATCAAGACCCGATCTCTCCAACTGTCGCAATAGCCGAGCTTAATAATGTGCAGGATATTGCACCTGGCGCATTACATACCATCGCCCTACGTAAAGATCGCTCTATATTTAGTTGGGGATGGAGCTTCGAAGGATCGTTAGGAATTAAAGAACCAATCAACATCTGGGGATACACTGTTCCACAAAAAGTAGAGTTTAATCAGTAATGAAAAGTAAATTATATTTATTACTTAATATCTTATTGGTGGGCTGTGGTGGTTCGGATGGGGCTTCTGACTCTGTCGTTGATAACACCTTAGTACTTGGAGCTACTGGGGGAGTTGCAACGGTAGAATATCAAGAAAATAATGGTTTTTTACAGTTCATTCCTGACCTTGATATTCAAGAATATAATGGGGCTTCCCAAGGCCGAGAGTTATTTATCGCTACTTGGGGCCCTGCTCCTGGGGCGCGAGATCTACTTGATGGTTATGGTCCGCTTGCAATCACTGACTCATGTGCAAATTGCCATGAATCTTCAAGTAGAGCTGAATCATTAAAAAGTGATGGTTCTACTGGCAATGGAATATTGTTCAGATTACGGGATATAGAGGGCAATGTAGATTCTATGTTGGGTGCACAACTGCAAACTTATTCCGCAGATGGAGTGCCCGAAGGAAGTGTAAGCTGGTCCGAAGGAAGTTCAAATGAGATCCTTTTCCATTTAAACGATAATGTAAATGCGCTTGATGAAGGCATAGTTTTAGCACCTAGACTATCGCCTCAATTGATTGGAATGGGATTATTAGATCTAGTGCCTGAATCGGTTATTCTTGAGTATCAAGATGTTAATGATACTGATATGAATGGCATATTTGGTAGAGCAAACCAACAACAGCAATGTATTGGTCGTTTCGGCTGGAAAGCTATCCATTGTTCATTGGATGGGCAAATAGTAGGTGCGCTTCAACAGGATATGGGATTAACTTCAACGTTGAACCCAGCAGAACCTTGCTCTGATAATCAAGGAATATGTAATATTTATCCATCGGGAGGTGACCCTGAAGTATCTGATAAGTCGGTACAGGATATTAATGACTTTTTAACTATACTCGCGGTGCCAGAAAGGCGAATTAATAAACAGGAAACATTCCTTGCGGGAAGAGCACTTTTTAATTCTACTGGTTGTAATGCATGCCACCGAGAAACATTAAGTACTGGTGAAGTGGAAAGATTCCCTATTCTCAGTAATCAAACATTTTACCCTTACACTGACTTATTGCTTCACAATATGGGCCCTGAGCTTAGTGATGGTGCAAAAGAGTCCGGTGCAGAAGCTGATGAATGGCGTACACCACCATTATGGGGATTAGGTTTAATTGAAGGAGATGGGAAAAGTCGATTCTTGCATGATGGTCGAGCCCTCACCATTGAGCAAGCAATCTTGTGGCATGGTGGTGAATCAGAGAGTGCTAAAGAAACTTATTCTCAACTGACGAATGATGAAAAAGATGCATTATTAGCTTTTTTAAGGGCTATTTAATTTAAATTCACTGTGCTGATTTGTTTTGTTTGTCACGAGTTGAAGATCTTAAACTGAAATTGCTCACGTTAAAACTACTGAAGTTAAAGCTGCTATAAATTGAGAGTCTAACCTGCTAACAGAGAGTAGGTTAGACTCTGCTTCTCGCAACTGCTGTACCTACATCAATGAAACCGTTATATTTTCACAATCTAAGGTGAGTTTATCTGTGGCGGATTCAACATTGAAATGTTATCAATAATCGGTTTTAATTAATTTGGATTAGGCATTATCTAATCGATGAGTTAATTAGTTTAGGCAATATTTTCTGTCCCAGCTCAACATTACTAAACGTTTGCTTATTTGGGGCCGAAGCCTCCGTTTTTTAAATGACCCAAAGCCCATTATTTTGCATTTTTATTAACCTCATGATAAATCTATCTATACCCTTCATTTTTTGACTTCATTAAATATTGTGACTTTCCAAGGCTGCAATTGATGACTGTTGTATTCGATTATTTAATTTAAGGTGTTAAAACTAATGTCGCTGAATATACAAAATCTTATTACTGAATTCCCTTTACTTGAGCAATTGATTGCATTGCAAGAAATAAGTTGGTTCAACCCTAATATAACTAGTTTAGAAGAAGGTCTGCCTTATGTTGGGCTCAATCATAATGATATTAAAGCAGCCAGTGATAGGTTAACAAGATTTGCACCTTATTTAGCACAGGTCTTTCCTGAGACGGCTGCAAGCAATGGCATTATTGAATCTGAGGTGGTCAGTATTAGCAAGATGCAAGCACAATTAGAACGTGAATACTCGACACTAATTGTAGGCAAAATGATGCTGAAAAAAGATAGTCACTTACCTATTTCAGGTTCAATTAAAGCGCGAGGTGGAATATACGAAGTATTAACACATGCAGAAAAGTTAGCGATAGCTGCTGGTTTATTAAAAGAGTCTGATGATTATCGTAAACTCGATAGTGATCAATTTAGAGCGTTTTTTAAAGGTTACCGTATCGCCGTAGGTTCAACAGGTAATTTAGGGATGTCTATTGGCATTATGAGCGCTAAATTAGGTTTCTCCGTCTCTGTTCATATGTCTGCAGATGCAAGGCAATGGAAAAAGAACAAACTGCGTGAACATGGTGTGAATGTTGTTGAATATGAACAAGATTATGGTGTTGCCGTGGAGCAAGGTCGTCAACAGGCGGAGAGTGATATTAATTGTTTTTTTATTGATGATGAGAATTCACAAACACTTTTTCTTGGTTATGCTGTTGCAGGTCAACGATTAAAAAAACAGTTCCATGAAATGGGAGTTCGCGTGGATCAAGCTCATCCTCTGTTTGTATATTTACCCTGTGGTGTAGGTGGCGGTCCCGGTGGTGTTGCCTTTGGTTTGAAAATGGCTTTTGGTGATAATGTACATTGTATCTTTGCCGAGCCAACACATTCACCCTGCATGTTATTAGGTGTTTATACTGGATTACATGACGGTATTTCAGTTCAAGATCTGGGTATTGATAATATCACTGCTGCTGATGGATTAGCGGTTGGTCGAGCATCGGGGTTTGTTGGCAGAGCGATGCAACGTCTGTTGGATGGTTATTATACTATCTCAGATCAACGCATGTATCATCATCTAGCTGAGCTCAGTGAATTAGAAAACATTCAACTTGAGCCTTCTGCACTCGCTGGCATAGTAGGCCCGATCATAGTGAATAAAAATATAGAGTATAAAAATCGTTTACAGTTAGATGCCATTAAAATGGAAAATGCTACTCATTTAGTGTGGGCAACGGGTGGCGGTATGGTACCCAAAAAAGAGATGGATGATTATCTTGCTCAATCGTTAACACCTACTTAACCGCCTTTATTTATAGCCAGTTAATATTGATATTAGTCAAGATCTTGAGGTGAAAGTGCTATTAATACTCAGTCATTACTTACAAGCTTTCTCTTGAAACTGATGATTTTAAAAATAAAGATAATCATGGTGGCATTAATCGATAAAATGCCTAGCTCATTATTTATAGAGAATTAGCGGTTAATCATGAACTAAGTAGTAAGCAATAAAAGTAACCTCTACTTCTGAAAGTTAATATTTTTAATTTAAATCACTTCACTTTAAAGCACTGCGCCGTAAATTATTTCAATTAAATTAAGTGGTTACCTTAAGGCTCATGGGTGGCGCTTTCTATGGTAAAGTAGCCGGCCAGGGGACTAGCGATAAAGCCTAAAATTACTCCAATAAGGGGGTTTGACCATGGTCTATTATGGTGGGCTAGCTAGTCAAATATAACTTAAATATGGAGCATGTCCTTCTATTTGTTAATACAAATAGGTAAGACACAGTTTATGAAATTCAAATCAAACAAGTACAGTATTGAATCAACAGATTATCAGGTCGGTCAGGATAATTTTAATAAATGGGGCTTCGATGTCCACAACACAGTTTTCACTGCTTCAGTAGCGTTATCCATCCTTTTCATCGTCACTCTGCTAATGTTAGAGCCTGCCGATGCAAAAGCAGCCATTGACTCAATTAAGGGCTCTGTCCTGTCTAATTTTGACTTCCTATTTATGTGGGGAGCCAATATCTTATTAATCTTTGCCGTTATATTAGCATTTTCACCCTTGGGTAAAATTCGCTTAGGTGGAGATAAAGCGACCACTGATTATTCAACAATGTCATGGATTTCAATGCTATTTGCAGCGGGCATGGGGATTGGATTAATTTTCTGGGGCGTGGCAGAGCCAACTGCTTTCTTTACCAATTGGTACGGAACTCCATTAAATGCAGAACCTTTTACGGCAGAAGGCCGTGAACTAGCATTAGGTGCAACGGTTTTTCACTGGGGACTGCATGCTTGGGCTATCTATGGAATGACAGCACTTTGTTTAGCTTATTTTGTGTATAACAAAGGCCTGCCACTATCCATGCGCTCGGTATTTTATCCGATTTTAGGTGATAGAGTTTGGGGAATAACCGGTGATATTATTGATGTATTAACCGTTTTAGTGACCTTATTTGGCCTAGCAACTTCTCTTGGATTAGGTGGTGCACAGGCGGCTAGTGGTATTAGTCATGTTTTTGGTTTTGAAAATAGCCTTTATCTAAAGCAGTTCATTATTCTATTAATTATGGGCTTAGCTATTCTTTCGGTCACGCGAGGAATGGACGGAGGAGTTAAACTGTTAAGTAACCTGAATATGGTCATTGCCTTTATATTTTTGGGGCTAATTGCTGCTTTGAACTTCACAACGGTACTTGATTCTTTGGCTACCGCAGTGATCGGTTATGTAAAAAATATTATCCCGTTAAGTCAGTCTTCGGGACGTGACGATACAACATGGTTGCATGGGTGGACAGTCTTTTATTGGGCGTGGTGGGTTGCTTATGCACCTTTCTTTGGCATGTTTGTAGCGCGTATATCTAAAGGGCGTACGGTGCGTGAGTTTCTTATTTGCGTGATGGTTATTCCTACGTTAGTCACCACTGCCTGGATGTCAGTTTTTGGTGGTGTAGCTATTGAACAGATCATTGATAAAGTTGGATTGTTAGGTGCTGAGCAAGGTATTACAGATGTGTCTTTAAGTCTTTTTTATATGCTAGATGCTTACCCTCTCGGTGATGTTTTATCTGTTATCGCAGTTGTATTAATTGTTGTTTTCTTTGTAACTACATTAGATTCAGGGTCCATTGTTATCGATAGCATGACAGCCGGAGGCAAACTAGAAGTGCCAATGAAACAAAAGATAGTGTGGGCTGTTATCTCGGGTGTTATCGCAATGGTAATGCTGTGGATTGGCGGTACTCAGTCTATTCAAGCGTTGCAATCAATCACCATTATTGCCGCACTTCCTTTCACTATTATTCTTTTGCTTGGTTGCGTTAGTTTGCTGAAAGGGTTATTAACTGAAGTAGATAAACCAAAGGTAATAGATGAACGAACCAAACAAAGCTAGTATCTAACCAGTATTAAGGCTTTATAAAAAGCTCCTTTGTGCCTAGTGCAAGGGAGCTTTTTTCTATCAAAAATATGAGTATTTAATGTTGTGAACATTTCTTATTTTTTTGTTGTAAGTATTTTTATATAGTTAGCCTCTATTTACCTATCGCGAGAAGTTGCAGGGAGCATGTTATGAATCAAAAACTTGAACAAGTCATTGGTCTAATTGATGACGTTAATAATGAAGATCCAAATAAAGAGTTAGTAGGCGATAAGGAATGGCCAAAGGAACGTTTATATTCTGAGCGTATGGCTGAAATGTTAAATCGTTTTAAACCTGATGCCAACGAGTTATTAAAAATAGCTGTACGTGGCCAACATATTCAACGCTGGAAATCATTACGTAGTGATTATCCGCTTGGAAAGCAAGGATATCACCAGTGGCGATCTGAGCTTTATACCTTTCATGCAAATGGTGTTGCTACCTTGATGCAGCAAGTTGGGTATGAACCAGATGATATAGAACAAGTTAAAAATGCCGTCGGTAAAAAAGCCATTAAACGAAACCCTGATAGTCAATTGGTCGAAGATGTTGCTGGTTTAGTGTTCATTGAATATTACATGTTAGCTTTTGCCCTAAAGCATCCTGAATATACTGAAGAAAAATGGATTGGTATTATTCTTAAAACATGGCGAAAAATGTCAGATGATGCACATCAATTCGTTTTAGCTGGAAATATTAAATTACCTGAGTCTTTACAAAATTTAATTGTTAAAGCTATTAGTTGATTTCAGCTTACTTCGTTTTATTTTAGGAGGTTCGACATCTTGATTTTGAAGTCAAGTATTGAGGTGTCTTATTTTTTATTATTGTGCTTGTCTGAGATTTTATTTCTCCCTTTGAATAGCTTATAAGAAGGTTGTGCCGGAGTAGTATTACACACCGCTTTGTCTTTTTATTTGAGAGCTTAAAAGTAAAGAAAAACTCTTTTACTTTACATTTTGATTCTAAAATTAGTTGCTTGAAATAGTTAATTTTTTCTTTTGTTAAATCTTACTGGATAAGCTTGAAGTTATTATTTAAGTTGTTATATTGAGCTTATGAAAACATCAATATTTTATACTATCAATTTCTTAAGGAGCTTCGTCCTTAAATTCCCCTCTTAAGCGGGCATATGTCTATGCCCATCTGTATTTGCAGATAATCTTCCCAATAAAATTAAACTTAAAAACAAACTTATGAGATCAATTAAACCTCTCAAAAAATAGGTTTATTGTGACTTTTTTATATGCATTTTGTCTAATCGTATGTGATTAATATTTATCAAAATAGATCAGGAGGCTATGTGAGTTGAATCTGAGTAAATTTTAGTTTTGTTACAAAAATACGTAATTAATCTGTTATTTATTATTTAGGTGATGATATGTCAAAGAGTGAAATGAAAAAGCCCGTTTTATCATTGAAAGAAAAACGGAAACTTAAGAAAGAAGATAATAGCAATAAAATTGTAAAACCTAGAAAAAGAAAAGGTTAAATAATGATGGGGCCATATATTGGCCTCATTTTAAAAATTACCGATTGAAAATCAAACACAACAATAGTCAAAATAGTTATAAAAATTGTATATGAGGTGCTGTGTCGTCGTAGTGAAAATAACAAAATATATTTTATCTTATTGAAATATATTTGTTATTTCTATTTTAACCCCACCCAATCTACATTAACGAACGTTAAATTAATCTTTAACGTCTCTACGAATAAATGTTCTGACTTGTGTTAGATCTTTAAATAATTGTTGTATTAATAATACTGAGAATAAAAATGAATCAAAAACCAGAGATTACTATTTCGTCCTTAGATTTAGATCGATTATATAACGTCATTGATCTGTTATCTAAAAACAGTGTGGCAGGAGTGAGTGGACTTGAAGAGGAACTCGCTCGTGCCAATATAGTCGATCCTGAACAGATTCTTCCGGATCTAGTTACCATGAATTCTACCGTCAAATTTTCTGTTGACTCATCACTAAAAGAGTTTGTGCTTACCCTTGTTTATCCCAAAGATATTGATTCAAAAGGTGAGAAAATATCAATATTAGCTCCCGTCGGAAGCGCTCTTCTTGGGCTTTCTATAGGGGACAGAATTGAATGGCCAAAACCAGGTGGGGGAACAATCAAAGTAATGATTAAAGAAATACTGTATCAACCAGAGAGAGATGGCGAACTTCATCGATAAGTAACATTAAAAAGTTCGGTGATCGCTATGCCACCGAATAATTTATAGCTGCGCTTATATCATGGCTCTTTATATCTGGGCAACACAAGGGTCGTAGTCCCAAAGGGCTATCAAAGCATAACCAAATAAAGACTAAATAAAATGAATGCTTATTTTCAAATATTCTTTTTAAAATATGGCATTCCATTTTTGAGTTCAAAATAATACAAGATCGCATGTTGACGATTAAATTGAAAAGCAATCTCTGATAGAACTAATATTTCATTTTAACTTTAAAGGAAGCATTTTATTATGTGGATAATATATGCATTACTCGCTACTGTTTTTTTTGGTATGCGAGGGGTATTGTACCAATGGACATCACAGAAAAAGATGAACCGAAATTTATTCTTATTTGGCGTCTTTTTTGTAGGATTTTTAGTAAGTATTTCTGGTGTCGCCTTGCTAGACCAAGAATGGTATGGATGGGCGGATATTGCCGTTGGTTTAGCATTAGGCTTTGGTTCTTTTGCCGCTAATGCTTTTTTACATAAAGGCTTTTCTGTTGGAAAGGCTTCCCTCATTAGTATTTTGTCTGGGTTAACTCCCTTATTTGTACTGATTTTTGCTTTTTTATTATGGCAAGAGACCTTGACCACACTGCAATTGATTGGCTTTTTTATCATTTTTGGTGGTCTTTATATTATCCGCTACTCCAATGAAATTTCCATAACCAATTTACAAGGTGCGCAATGGGGATTACTTGCAGCATTATTCTTTTCATTTAATGACTTATTAGGTAAGCAGTCCACTCTTCTTGAGGCTGATACGTTCGCCACATTAACCTCAATGTTTGGTTTTGGTAGTTTTCTTTTTGCGATGAGTTGGTTAGCCAATCGTAAAAAAATAGTGGAGGATGAAAATGACACTCGTCCTAGTTGGTCTGGATTAAAAACATTTTCCTGCGGCTTATTTATTGGATTGACTAATGTCGCTGGCATGGTTGCAATAATATCCGCTTTTTCAATTGGCAACACAGGATTAGTATCAGCTATTTCTGGAATGAATATCTTAATCATCCTGTTGTACTCTCGCATTATTTTAAAAGAATCTTTTACTCGCCAAGAGTTTTTAGGATTAGCTACCGCTTTCATAGGGGTTATAGTACTGAGATTGAGCTATTAATAATTCCTGTTTTGAAGTGATTAAAAAGTAATCATTAAATTAATGCGACGCAAAATCGTCGTGTACTTTTTATATATAGTTTGTGTGTGATTTATGACATTTTTTAATTTTTTGGGTAAATAAACTTTATAAAAAACTATTTTTCTTAAAGTGTAGAAATTCTACAGTTGGTTAGGTGGTTAGGTGATAGGAGTTATATGGCATATTTATATTTTGATGAGTCAATTCGAGATAATGGATGTTCAGATTAACTTAGCTTTTACTTTTTGCTTGTAAGCGTTTTATGTTCAAATTGTAAATCCATCTCTTCTCTTTAGCTTTAAATTGTACATTCAGCACCTCTTTTAATATTTTTTTATCATTAATATTACTATTTGTGATTGTTATTTGGCTTTAAGTGTTTAATATGCAAATCAAATGTTAAGTTTCTACCTAATAATAGGCATTTTTATGTCGGGTATTTACGAAGAAAATTAATATTTAACATATTTTTTACTTTTCAAATTGCAGGGAATCTTAATGAAAAAAACATTACTCGCTCTAAGTGTTGCTGGTTTATTAACAGCATGCGGTGGTTCAGATGGTACTAATACAAGTACTGGTTCAAGTAGCTTCAAAGTTATTGATGGTTATTTAAGTGATGCAGAAGTTTGTGTAATAGCCGAAGGTGCTGATATTTGTACTAAAATTGGTGAAACTGATGAAAATGGCAGTATCGAAATTCCAGCGGGAACTACAGGGCAATTAGTCGCAACAATCATTGCTGGTAAAACATCAGATGCAGACAGTATCGGTTTTGTTGATACGACATATCAAATGCTGGCTGATATTAAGGTTAGTACTCATAACGTTATCACTCCTTATACAACATTAGATGCACTTGATCCTGATAAATCAATAGCAGATATTGCTGCAGAGCTGGGGTTAAATGTTGATGTTATTAATGGAGATTATGTTGCATCAACCAGTGAAGAAAAAGAAACAGTACATGCAATTGCAAGAGCCCTAGCGTCACAATTAAATGAAAGTAAAGACGAGAATGAACCTGCAACATTATTAACACAAGCAATTCATATAAAAGCGTACATTGATGATAATGAAATTACGGACTTATCTAATGCTCATTTTAGTATCGATAGTAATAACATCGTTACACATAGTATCAGTAATCCTAAATTAAATACTTTCATTACAAACAACCTATATGTTGAAGATGATCCTGACTCAAACTTTAAATCCCGAGTAAACCTATTCAATTTATATAATTTAAATGAAATTAGAAATGAATCAGAGAATTTTGAAGTAGGCTTTACTTCAGGTACAAATATTTCAATATATAATTCTGATGAGAAAATTGACGCTGAATTCACTACAGAAGGTAATATAATCAACCTTTCGATTGACGGTGAATCTGTTTCAGATGAGTTTATTTACGTAGGTGATAATTTAGCTTTAGTCGTCACCAGTTCAGATAGTGATTTAATTACTTATGTAGATTCAGATGCGGATGATAGAGACATAGTTTGGTCTAAAGATTATTTTATCGATAATACATTTTATTATATCTTCGATGATTCTGATTCGGACACGCCTAAACCTGCCATTATAGATATAACTTTTGCAGAGGATGGTACTGCGATAATGCATGATCAAGGTCCAGAAGAGAATATCACTTGGGAGGTTGATGGTTTGTATTTAACACTTTATTTTGATGCTAATGATCCGGATGATTCAATAACAATCTTAAAGTATGTAGCTGAAGGTGATATAACTTTATTTGCAGAAAAGGCTGAACCTGGATATAAACCTTCTTCTTATGGTTTGATGTCTACGAATCAAACATTAGCAAAACAAATCTTTAATCGTTGGAATACATTGGCTAATTAATTAGTGTTAAACTCCCCACGCTGGGTGCGCGGGGAGCTTATTTATATGAACCACTTTTTAAAAGGTACTCTTAACTAAGCTAGGTCTGTGATTCTCTATAATTACATTTTAAATATAATCAAAAACTTCCAGAACCGTTTCTAACTCCCATTGGTATAAGCTCATTCTTAGATGCATCTATTAGGGGACTGTCATTAGAGAACTGTCAAGTTAATAACTGCCTCAGCCATTATTATGGCATCTGCTAAGCCTAAATTTAGGTCATATTTATTAGGATCTAATGCAGCAAAAATAGTTCGTCATGCACCTTGTTCGGTTTTTGTCGTGAGATAATTGAAGTTGTGAGCATTTAATTAAGTCTATTTATGTGTGATTTTTTCATCTTTTCACCTCAATTCTGCTATTTATTTAAAACACTTTAATGCGCATAAAAAAGCAAATAATTACACTTTTATGCGCATAAAAGTGTAATTAGCTGCTTATCTAAGAATCTTAAATTAGATTGTTTATTGGAATTTTAGTTTTTTGATTCAGTTGTTGGTTATTATTAGGGAGGGAGTTTTTGTTTATTATGGCTTTTTTGGTAAGAGTAGGTGGCTTTACGATGTCATTAAATGGCGTTTTTAAGTAATCATTTTCTGTTATAATTATTCTTTTAAAATGTCAGTTGAAGGTTAGTAGCAATCACTTCTTTAATGTGAACGGTATAACACTCTTATTTGGCTTAATGATCTTCCTTTATTTTATTCTTGGTGTTTTATGCAAAATTTCCCTACAAACCACTTTTCTATTGCTCCGATGCTTGATTGGACTGATTTTTAGTTGTTAACTCGGTTTTTGGCTCATGAGGCAGACTATAGGCGTACCATTATTTTTATATTTTATTTTTAAGCTAAAAGGCGTACCTATCTATTGTGATTCAAAGCTAATCACTGACTTCAAAAATAAATCGATTAAGTTTGTTATTATTTCAATTGTAGAATATAGATGTCGTAAATAGGAAGGAGACTACATACATCAGGCTAGAGATGTAAATAAGAGCCTATACATTAACAACATTCCGAAAAAGTTCAGCTTATGCGAGAAGACGCTAAGCATTTTATTCTGCCAAAAAGAAAACACCGAACTTTTCCACGTTCAGTGCTCTATATTTCGTTTAGGTTAAGCCTAAAACCCATTAACCGAACTGTATTACCTTGCAGGGCTAGTTTTTATATTATATAAAGAAAGGAATTGTATCGTACCCTGTTTGAAATAGTTTAATATCGATTGTTACTACCCAATAGCATTATTTTATCTTCAATTGCTTTAGATACAGCATTACATCCAATGTTAATGACTTTACGTGGATCATTTATATCTGTTGTAGTGTTTTCAAACAACTGTTTTACTGTTAAACACCATTCATACATAAACTCTGTGTTGACATTTACTTTTGCAGTTCCTAAAGATATTGCTCTTAAAATATCTTTATCGGAAATTCCCGTTCCACCATGTAAGACCAAAGGGATTTTTGTGGCTAAGGAAATTTCTTCCATTTCAGCAAAGCCAATTTTTGCTTTTCCTCGATATAAGCCATGTGTAGAGCCAAGAGCAGGAGCAAAAGCAGTTGGTTTTAGTTTAGCTATTTCTTCGCACTCCTTGAGATCTGCATAAATCACATTAGAATTTACGATGCCATCTTCAGAACCTGCAATTGTTCCTAATTCGAGCTCAACCGAGACATCTTTGCTTTTCGCATAATTAATAACTTCAAGTGAAAGTTTTAGATTTTCTTTAAATGGGAGATGTGAACCATCAAACATAACAGATGTGAAACCTGCATCAATTGCTTCTTTACATATTTTGACTGATTTTCCGTGATCCAAATGAATAACAACCGGTGTAGTGATTTCTAAGTAATCAATAAGATGAGTGACTATTGAAACAATTGTTTTAAATCCACCCATTTGCGGAATACTGCCTGAAGAAACGCCTAATATAACTGCTGATTTTTGTTTCTTCGCAGCATTTAAAACTGCGGTGATCCATTCAATATTATGTATGTTGAATTGCCCGACAGCAAATTTTTCTTTATATGCAAGTTCTATTACCGGTTTCATTGAAGTTAACATTATTTTGTCCTTATACTTTAAATTTCAGCATTAAAAAAGTCATAATCTTTCGAGTATTTAGATGTTTCTACTACATCTAACGTCGGTATTGATGTTCTAACACCCTTTTTGCCTACAGATATAGCGGCTGTTTTTGATGCAAAGTTAATTATTTTATCTATTGACCATTTTTTTGAAACTCCATATGCAAATGCCCCATGAAAAATATCTCCTGCGCCCGTTGTGTCTATTGGGTTTTTAGACTTGTAGCTTGGAACGATAACTATTAATCCATCTTTGCACTGATTTATATTTTTAAGTGCACTTTTATTTTTCAGATCCGAGAGTAACACCCTGTAATCTAAGTAAGCACAACCTCGTTCCCCTAGAGTGATGACTACATAGCCTCGACATATCTTTTTAAGATTTATTAAAGCATGTAATAAGTCTTCTTTTGTTGTGAATTCTTTCATATTTGAATGAGCTAGAGCAAAGCTTTCACTAACGACCATATAATCTGTCAACTTAGCTAACTGTAAATTACTTATTCTTAGCGATCCCCCATCCATTACCACTTTAGCATCAGGAAATTGATGTATTATTTTTTCACTTAGCTCCTGTTCACGCCCATCAATTAAAATAACATCACATTCTAAATCTGGCGGAATTGTAAATTTCGAAACATCCGCAATATGAGATGATTTTCTAAGGATAATAGTTCGACTGCCTGTATCAGTATTTACGGTTATATTTGCAAGTGGTGTTGGGTAATTAACATTTTTGGTAATAAGACTAGTGTTCACACCAACACTTTTTAACTCTTCTATTATCCTTTCACCGTATATGTCATTGCCGACGTATCCTGTGTGAAAACATTTTTCTCCCCAAACTCCTAATAAATAAGCAGCATTTGCAGTAGGTCCTCCGCCGCTTTCATAGTAATCAGTAGCTACATATTTAGAATTTTCTTTTGGATACTCATTTACAAAAAAAAATTGATCAAAACAAGTTAGGCCAATTGTTAATATTGACATTGTAATTCACCTTATATGCATAATTTAAAATAGGACTAGCCAGAGAGTATGGCTAGTGTTATTGAACTAATTAAGAGTCAGAAACTCCAATAATTTTACCTTTATAAAGGAAAGATGGGATAATCAGTGCAATTGCTAGCAAAGCTGTGATGGCATAAATGCCTATCTGACCAATTAATGTATTGCTGTAACCTAAAAAGATACCTATAACAGTAAAATCAACATCTCCAAATGTAGTGTTAGCAAACCCAAGTGTTCCTAGTACAGGTAGTAGCAATGCAGGTAAAAAACCTAGTAATAAACCATTGACAAAAGATCCTGAAATACATCCTTTCTTACCACCTAATTTGTCACCGTAAACGCCTGCTGTTCCACCACAGAAGAAATGTGGGACCATACCTGGGATAATTAAGGCTGCGCCAACACCACCAAGAACTATTAATGCAACTAGTCCACCAATAAATGATGATATAAAGCCCACAATTACGGCTGTTGGAGAGTATGTAAAGAATACAGCACAATCTACAGCAGGCATCGAATTAGGAATTAATTTGTCACTAATCCCTTGGAATGCGGGTATTAATTCACTAAGTATTAATCGTATACCGTTGTATACGACTGTTACGCCTACTGCAAACCCAATACCAGACATAAGTGAATAAAGTACAATACCTTTGTCAGTTAATGTTGATATATACTCAGTTCCAGCAAAGGTACAACAGATTAGGTAAATTAGAATCATTATGATTGACGTTGTAATTGTAGTATCAGATAAAAAGTTCCATTTTTCAGGGATATCATTATCTGCAAAAGAATTTTTAGGTTCTCCGACTTTAGATGCGATAAATGCTGATAAATAGTAGCCTAAGCTTGAAAAATGCCCCATTGCTATACCATCATGATCTGTCACTTTATCTGTATAACGTTGACCAATTGCGGGTGAAATCGAAGACCAAGCTCCGAGAATAAAGCCACCAATGAATACGAGTTCCTTTCCCTCCATACCACTTGCTTGTAGAACAGCAGATAATAGAGCTGCTAAGAAGAATGAATGGTGTCCAGTTAAGAAAATATATTTATATTTGGTGAATCTTGCTATTAGTAGGTTAAACATAAACCCTAATATAAGGATGATCATTGTTTCAAAACCAAGTATTTTCTGAGCAACAGAAACAATAGCTTCATTATTTGGGATTACTCCTTGGATATTAAATGCAAATTGTATAATTTGACCTAGTGGGTTGAGGTTGTTGACGATAACGGTAGCCCCTACACCTAACATTACATAACCAGCGATTGGTTTTAATGTACCAACTAATATTTTAGATTTTGTTTCCTTGAGTAAAATTAATCCGATAAAAGAGATAAGGCCCATTAGAATTGCAGGCTCGGAAAGAATGTTCGTTAATATGTCTATAATTTTGTCCATGACACCTATCCTTATGATTTATTGGTAAAATTTAATATCTGCTCTTTTATATCATCTGATATTTTCTGTATGTTTGTGTAAGATCTAATAACTATAACTTCCTTATCTTTTAATTCTGTTGCTAGTCTTTTCGCCGTTATAAAAAAATCAGCTGATTCGCTTTTTGCTGTCATTAGATCAGAAGATTTGATATTAATATCGATATTCCACTCCTTACATAATTTTTTAATCACACCTGCCAACATAAGTGAACTACCTATACCATTCCCACACACAGTAATAATTTTTATCATTTTTAACTCCTAAGTTAGTAATGCTTTAGCTTCTTCTAGGTTATTACAATTAATTAGTGATTTAACAAAATTTGGGGAATTACAAAGATCAGCAAGTTTTGTGATTGTATTGATGTGTTCGTCTGAGTTAGTACCAACTAAACCAAAAACAATTGAAACAGGATCATTATCCTCATTTCCAAAGTTTATAGGGGGATCAAGAGTTACAACTGAAAATCCTGATTTTAGTGCTCCATCTTCAGGTCTTGCATGTGGCATGGCGATATGTTCATCGACTACAATATATGAACCAAATTCATCAAAAAAATCTAACATTTTATTTTTGTAATTTTCATTACAAAAACCATTATCAACAAGCAGTTGTCCTGCAATAGAGATAGCTTCCTTTGCGTCTTCACATTTTACTTTTAAGATAATCAAATCAATCTCCTATAAACGATTGGCTCATAGTAGTAAATATCTATTTTAATACTGTGATAGGGTTCACGGTGTAATTTACATTTGGGCATTATTTTTAAAAGTGATGTTTTTTTGAGACTTATCTTATACTTTTATTTATTAATGCTATATGAGCTGCAGAAAATATAGATTTATCTTGATAACTTTGGCTTTCTTTGGCGGGTTATTTTTTGATAGGTAGTTTAATCAAAACTCTTCAATCGAAAAATTTAATGATTTTTTATATATGACCAACTTATAGGTGAGTTTGAGTGAAAAAAAGCAAGCTGTTTACATTTGAAGGCCAAGATTTGGAACGCAGTTTTAAGATTGATCCATTCACTGATAAGAAAATTTATTCATTTACTTTAGGGGGAAATGAGTGCATCTCAAAAAATTTAGATGACAAAATTGCTGAATCTTTGGGTAGGTATGCATTAATAGATAAAGATTTAGACTATATAATTCGATCTGTAAATCTAGCCATTGCAATGACAAGTGACAATCTTGATGTCGTTAGTAATTTACGTTCGTATCAATATATTCAGAATTCAGATGAGTTAAAGACTATACCGCATTCTCTTTTTTCTTCGGCAGTGGTAGCTTACGGTAAATGCTTCGCCTCAGCAGAAGGAAGAGGAATAAAATTAGACAAAGTATCGGTATTTGAAAATGCAAACCGTAGCCTTCTTGATACTCATTCAAATATCATTGACACTAGAAATAATTATATTGCACATGCAGGCAATACATTCATGGAAAATCATACTGTTCAAGTTGTATATCACCCTGATAAAGAAAGAAATATTTCTCCTTTTATAAGTGTTGATACTGATTTTATTAGTCATGTATCCCAGAGCACTTTTAAAAAATATATGGTTGTTTTTGAGCATGTATCCGCTCATGTAAAGAATAAAATGAATAAGATATACGAAAAAATAAAGCAAGAAAAAAGTTATTAAACAACGAAAACATAACAAGGCAAATCACTCGGACGCATTACGGCTGTCACTGTTTTTGCTGAAAAGAAAAGATGCAAAAATAGCGGCAACCTACGCGCCAGTGTTTGCAGCGTCAAGCTAAGCTTGATGCGTCTTGCAGGGTGTAAGTCCCTGTCAGGTAAGGTTTAACCAACCACCTATATCGAGTGTTGCACCTTTGGCGGAGTCTGGGATTCGTGTATCACTTATCTGCGATTTATCGCTCCAGATGAACAAAATAGGTGAAGCGTACACAGAGAATCATATAGGCATAGGGGGTACGTGTCCCAGAAGTGCTGGTATCGCTCCGATAAATATTAGATCTGACTGGCGAGGTTTGCAACGCCATCGAAGTCCAAGCAAAGCAATCGATATGGTTAGATTGTGGCGAGTCAGCGAAGTTTTCAAGCTGTGGCATGTACGTAGAGATGCATTGAGTACTTGAGAGATCCAAAAGTATCCCACAAGGAAGGTGGTAGAAAAGCTGAGTGAAAAGCAAGGCAAACGAAGATCTTTTGGAAGTCAGATCAGCCCGTAGTAGTCTGAGCAGGGGAAAGCCTTGTACATGGCGAAGGAGCTGACAGTTATATCCGTTATTGAGCAGATACATGGTCCGGACAAAGTAGGGCTGGAGATACGATGACAACGACACTTAATAACATCACATTTAAAGCACATACTCACCCCAAGCATAGGTTTCAGAATTTATATGGATTACTAAATACTGATCTTCTATATGAAAGTTGGGGGCAACTCAATAAGAAAGCTGCACCAGGTATTGATGGTTGTACTATTGCTCAATATCAAGCCAACTTAGTTGAAAATATAAATTACTTAGGTCATCAATTGAAACAGAAATGTTATCGAGCGAAGGACATTAAGCTCATCTTTATTCCAAAATCGAACGGTAAACAACGACCACTAGGTCTGCCCACTGTTAACGATAAACTGGTTCAGCAAAGTGTCTGTCAGATCCTGCAAAGTATCTAGGAACAATACTTTTTGCGCAACAGTTACGGTTATCGACCGAATAAAAGTGCACATCAAGCAATTCATAGTTTAACACTTAATTTGCAATTCAAAGGTTATGGTTACATTGTAGAAGCAGATATTAAAGGCTTCTTTGACAACCTAGATCATGATTGCCTGATGGAGATGCTTAACCAATCAATTGATGATGAAGCGATACTTAGCTTAATAAGCCAATGGTTAAAAGCACGGATAAAATCCCCCTATGGTGTTTTTACTAAGCCAACGAGTGGTAGTCCGCAAGGCGGTATAATTAGTCCCGTTTTGGCAAATATTTATCTGCACTACACTTTAGACTTATGGTTTTAAAAGAAAGTAAAACCTGCGATGGAAGGGCGATGTATGATGATTCGTTATGCGGATGATTTTGTATGTGCCTTTCAGTTTTCAAAGGATGCAGAACGCTTTTATCGGGTATTACCGAAACGATTAAAGAAATTCAATTTAGACGTCGCGGAAGATAAAACATCATTGATGCGGTTCAGTCGCTTCCATGTAGGGCGAAAGCGTCATTTTGCATTTTTAGGTTTTTAATTTTATTGGGGAACGAATGCCAATGGTAAAGCGAGACTGAGACAGAGAGCTGCTGTTAAGAAACAGAAAGCGACATTAAGTGAATATTATCATTGGATAAAGGGCAAATACTCACTTAAATTGAGAGAGTGGTTACCACAATTAAAACGAAAACTGCTAGGATTTAGAAATTACTTCGGGCTTCCTGACAGCAGCCGTAGTCTGTCCCACTTGTATAATTATGTGTTACATAATCTGTACAAATGGTTAAATAGGCTAAGCGGTCGGAAAAGCTATAATTGGAATGATTTCAAGAAAATGTTAAGTTATTTTAAAGTTGAAGTACCAAAGGTGAGCAAACGAAACTTACTTGTCGATTGGTGCTAGAGTTGAGTTTTACACGAGTGAAGAGTTAACTGAAGAGCCGGATGTGGTAATTCCGCACGTCCGAATCTGTGTGGTGTCGGCCTAGTAATAGGTCGTTCTACCACGATAGGTTGTAGAATAACTCGTTTTTTACAAATTAGAGTAAATTTTTAGCTTTTAACACATTGTTTTAATTTATTATTAAATTTTAAAAATAGCTATTTTTCCTAAAATGGAGAAATTCTACAGCCTCATTATGCTAGTAAGGGGGATCAATATGCTAGAAATAATCAAAAAGCATCCAATTGTTGTTTTTACTGCAACAGTCATAAGCGTAATCGCTGCATTGAATACTGTTTTTGATTTCCCAGAGAAAGCGTGCAGATACGCTCCTGACTACTTAGAACCCAAAATAGTCGAAACAAAAATCGATGCGGTATGGGTAGGAATCACAAAAAAGGAAATACGGAAAAGTTTTGGAAGACCTCCTCATATCGATTCAACTAGTAGAAAAGAAGCTTGGTTTTACAAAACAGAAAATGCGTATCTTGTAGTGGCTTTTTCTACTCAAGGAGTGGTTAAAGAATTTGTTATCGCAGTACCAAATGAAACACTGAAAAGCTTCTATGGCTACAAACTCAAGCACCCTGATACTTATGGAAAATTTAATCTGGGAATCAGTAGTATGGAGTTAGTAAGCAATGATTCATTGATTGCAGGAATTGGAGCACAATCAGGTTCAGTATCAGGAGAAATCGACCCACCTTTTATTTTAAGAAAAGTAGGTAGAAACGAAACAATTAAACTAAGAGCGTTCGATACCACATTATTTAATCGAACTATGTTTGGTGCGCCAAATCTAACTATGAAAATTTCAAATGCTTTCAATTGTTTCGGAGAAGAATGCGATATAGCATCTAAAGAAAGTGCAATTAATTCTCTAAAAAGATCCATACCCGGTTGGCTAAAGGTATCTGATGAAGATAATGAAATTTTAAATGACTATGATCTCATAAATACATTCTCACTTATGGCTGAGAAAAAATATAATTACGGAACTTGGAACACTGAATTTTGCTTGAATTTCTAAATATGCATAACAAGATCAAGCAATCAGTCGTATAAACAGTTGGCGTTGTTACAAGCGTTATATTCTAGGAGGTACTTTTCATCATTGCTTGCGAAAGGAAATTGGGCGCATAAACAAACTTAAGAAAAAATTTAAGTACTTTTATCCTAAATGTGGTGAAACTTCTATTGGTTCTCATTCACAGCAAAGAGGAAGTGTCGAAATCTGCTACACCTCAATACAATACGCATTAAGGCAGCATCCGTGAAATAATTATTATTTCTCAAATTAATTTTTATATAATATTTTTTAACCTGTTACAGCTTTATTATTTCATAACAATGAAAAATCTAAGTGATACCTTGACCAGTCAGTCATTCTAATACGAATGGATGCATATACGATAAGTTCTATTATCATTTTAGTAATGTTGATCTTTAACTTATCGTAATGCTAATACGGTGAGGCTTATGTGATAGGAATGAGCTCTACTTATTACCTAACTGCCGTTATGCTTAGAGCTTCTTATTCTTGTTTAACTTATCGTAATGCACAAACATAAAGAGTTATAACTGGATTAGGGGTCAAGTAAAGCTGAACGTTGATTATGCTTTTTATATGCATTGCTCAGACCAGACTACTTTTCCTATTATTACTAAATCTTCGTCCTTTAAATCCTCTTTTGTTAATATCCAAGGCTTATAACTACTATTATCACTGATTACATTAAAGTCAGATTTAATTAATTGTAATCGTTTTATCATTACCTGTGCATTAAGTTGAAATATATAAATTCCATCATCAATGAAATTTTGAGTTCTACGGATCATTATTATAGAGTCATTTTTTAAGGTTGGGTACATGCTGTCGTTTGTTACTGACATTAAAAATAGATATTTGGGAGCAACTTGTATTTTTTTGTATAAAAGATTCTGTAAAGCAAATATCAACTGTAGCATTCTGTTCTAGAGTTAAACTTTCCCCTGCTACTATTTTATAAAAATCAAGTTCGATATATCGAACGTTCTCTTTTTGATCCACTTCAATTGAAAGTGATATATTTTCAGTATTTTTGGAGTTTGTATGTTTTTTGTTTATCTCTGAATTTTTATCTATAATTGAGAGAAACGAGTAAGGATTAAGCTTGTCATCTTTAATGTTTTTATTCTCTTTCCCTAATAATTGGCTTTGAACCTCTGTCTCAAAGTTACTAATATGATATTCGAGTGAGCGCCCACCACCTTTAGCTTTTCTACTTATCCAATCTTTTGTTAAACATAATAATCGAATAGGTAACTTATGGATACACACTTTGCTCTACTGGCTCGTTTTCAAAGTCCAGTCGTTGAACTCAAACAAAGATCCGAGGTCAAGTCTTTCATTTTGCATTTTTAGTAATTAGCATCTGCTCTAGCTCGGTATGGGGCGTTAGCCACTTAATAATCGGATATGATTTTTTAGCTTTATTCGTGAGGAAGATTAACTTATTAATACTCCTATTTTTCAAAGCTTGGTATCTGATATAATTAATTTTCTTATGCCTTCATTTAGTTATTGATTGAAATTTTTTGTTGGCTAGTTTATTCGTTTTATTACATTGGTACCTTATGCAAAACCTCCCCACAAACCGCTTTTCCATTGCGCCCATGCTTGATTGGACTGATCAATATTGTCGTTATTTCCATCGTTTAATGAGTAAAAATACATTGTTATACAGCGAGATGGTCACGACAGGTGCTATTTTGTATGGGAAAGGGGATTACTTACAAAAAGATGCTGCTGAACATCCAGTAAGTTTGCAGTTAGGTGGTTCAGCGCCATTAGATTTAGCACAAGCTGCCAAAGCGGGTGCTGACCGTGGATTCGATGAAATAAACTTGAATGTAGGCTGTCCCTCTGACCGAGTACAAAATGGTCGTTTTGGTGCGTGTTTAATGGCCGAAGGTGCATTAGTTGGTGATGCAGTAAAAGCGATGAAGGATGCCAGTGGTTTGCCTGTGACGGTTAAAACACGGATTGGTATTGATGAGTTAGATTCCTATGAATTTTTATGTGACTTTGTAGAAAAAGTAAAAGCACAAGGTTGTGATACTTTTATTATTCATGCCCGTAAAGCTTGGTTAAGTGGTTTAAGCCCAAAGCAAAATCGTGATGTACCACCTTTAGATTATGAACGAGTGTATCAATTAAAGCGTGATTTTCCTGAATTAACGATTGCTATTAATGGTGGTATTAAAACGTTATCTGATTGTGAAACTCATTTGCAGCATTTAGATGGTGTGATGTTAGGAAGAGAGGTTTATGCTAATCCGTATATCTTAAGTGCGGTTGATCAGCAGTTATTTGGATGTGACAAAGTACCATTAACTCGTTTTGAAGTTTTAGAAAAAATGTACCCTTATATTGAATCTCAGTTAAGCCAAGGTGTACACTTGAACCGTGTCGCTCGCCATATGTTAGGCTTGTTTCAAGGTTTACCGGGTGCACGAGCATGGCGTCGTCATTTAAGTGAAAATGGTCATATACCGGGTTCTGGTATTGAGGTCATGCAAAAAGCAGCATCATTTGTGATTGAAGATTAAGATCTACTTGTTAGCGAAGGTGAGGTAATAGGATGAAAAAATTATATTTACTGTTTGCTATGATTGGTATTCAGTTGGCTCTCTATGGTTGTAGCTCACTAACGACAACCGATGCAACAGCGCAAACAACAAGTAACACACAGCGTTTGATGATTGTTAGCAGTGGTAATCCCCCTGACGTATTGCCCGCATTTACTACTTATACTTGGAGCGACCAATATAATCAGGTGTTGTCAGGTGTTGCGGGACAAAATCAGCAGCAGCTGAAAGGTTATATTCGCAACCAAATCACCACTTATTTGAGTAGTAAAGGGTATCAATATCGTGCTGATCCTAAGCAAGCTGATATAGTTGTTGGGTTTTTATTTGCGCTAGAAGATGATATTGCGGACCAAACCATTCAGCAACGCTTTGGACTGCTACCAGGTTTAACACGTAGTAATGTTAATGATCCTCGTTATGAAAAAGGGTCTCTATTACTAGCTGCATTAGATAACCAAGAAAAAACCGTTTATTGGCGCTCTGCTGTGCAAGGTTTTGTCGATTTAGAACAAGATCGAATGGAATCCGGCTCGGTACGCATGCAATATATTCTGAGTATGATGCTAGGTGGTTTCCCACAAGCGGGTAAATAGGCGGAAAAGTAATAAGGAAAGGTAGTACATAATGTATTGCTGAAATTACACTTAGCAAATGTGTCTCGGTTGCCATTCAATGTGCAAATGATGAATGGCAACGGATAACGGATACAGTCCAGTAATCTATTTAATGCTGCTTACTGTTAACCAATTACTATTAACCAATTACTGTTAACAAAGGGACTTGCTCGCAATATGATTATTGATTGTGTAGCCGCTGTCTGAGAAAAAGGCCTGAGTTGCTAGGTACTGATCTTCCAATACTTCTTTTAAGTTATATTTAATTTGTGTAATACCTTCCGCTGTAATTGTTTTTTCAATTTGCTTTAATAAATTCTTACCAACGCCACGTCGACGAGTTAGATCTCTAATAGATAATTGTGAAAATATAGCCGTTGTACCTTGGGTTTTTAAATTTACAGCACCTATATGACGTTCATTAAACATTGTTACGTATAACTTGGTATCCGCTTGTACTAGTTGCTCTTCAATGGCTTGTTCGGTTAATGCTGCTGGTGGAAGGTGGCCTGCATAGATTTTCTGTAAATCTATTAATAATTGATTTGATAGGGTGTCGGCAATGAAAACGGATAGGCGCATACAGGTCTCACTATTAGGTTGTTGGTTATGTTATTAGTTATGTTATTCATTATGTAGTGGAAAGTTAACGCTACTGGTGTCTGAATAAACTTGATTTTGTTGATAATATTGTACTTTTTTAAGCAATAAGATCACACGTTCTTTTAATGGAATTAATTGTCTTAAGGAGACTAATTGGTAATCTTGCTCAGATAAAGCTAAGCGTTGTGATAAATATTGTAAGGTTTCAGGGTAAGGGTGCGCTATAAGAATGGTATAAGCTGAGTGCATACTATGTTCGATTGCTGTCTTAAATTGCTTTTCCATGGCCGCTTGTGTTCGTACGTTGTCTAGGAATATGTGACGTCTTAAAGCTGGTAGCCCGGCGGTCAATGCTGCGGTCTGTGCAACGCTCTTAGCACTAGTAAAGCTATCAACAAAAAACAAACCCTGTTGAAATAACAATTCCATAGTCCACTGCATTGCTGTTAGATTCTCGGTGAGTTGACTACCCATATGATTATTAGCACCAACGGCATAGGGGACGACCTTTAAGGAATCGATTAATTGTTTTTGGTGAGTCTGCTTGTCCATCTCTTCGGTCAACGCACCTTTGCCTAATAAATGGTTATGGCTGTGTGCCTGCATCGGAATGTGTAATAGTACTTCACGATGTTGCTGGTGGGCAGCTCGAGCAAGGCTTTTAGCGTAAGGTGTGAATGGAAGAATAGAAAAAATTATATTTTTAGGTAACTTTAAAAATGCTTGGTTATTCTTATTATTACCAATGTCATCAATGATAATAACGAGCTTACCGATTGCTAAGGCATTGGTTGCGTTGCTAAAGAGCCAAGTATAAAGTAATAATCTACCTGTTTTATTTAGAAAGGTGAGTAGCATATTACTTACTTCTTGTTAACCAGCGTAATGGATCTTCTGCTTTACCTTTGTGGCTTAATTCAAAATATAAGCTGTTTCTATCTTGTCCACCACTGTGTCCTGCTAGCGCGATTGCATCACCTTGAAAGACCACATCCCCTGCTTTTTGCAACAATGTTTCATTGTATCCGTATAGGGTAATATAGTTATCACTATGGTCGAGCGCGATCACCATGCCGTAGCCTTTAAAATATCCTGCAAATAGAACCCGTCCTGTAGCCACGGCTCTTACTTTTTCGCCCTCATTTGCGGCGATAGCAATGCCTTTCCAAGTAACTTGGCTGCTACGAGCGCTTCCAAATCGGTGTAATACTTTACCTTGAATAGGCCAAGGTAATTTACCTTTGAGACCTGCAAGCTTAGAGTTGTTTTTTGCTTTGTTTCTCGCTGCAGCTTCTGCTTGTGCTATTTTTTCTCGTTCCTGTGCAGCTTGTGCCTGCGCCTTTGCTCTATTCTTACGTTCCTGTGCTGCTTTGGCTTTAGCTGCTGCGAGCTGTCTTTTTTTACGGTCTTCGGCTGCTTTTTTAATGCGTGCTCGTAAAGCTTTTTCAGAGTTTGCTAATTCCGCTATTTTTGCATTTTGATAGTTAATATCTTGTTTTAATTCACGTAGTGCTTGATCACGTTTTAATCGCTGATTATTTACCGTTGCTTGAGTTTGTTTCTGTTCTTGATACAGACTCTCTAGGGAAGTTAGTGCAGCAGCTTGTTGGCTGGCGTTTTTGTCGAGTTTTTGTTGCGTTGAGTGTAAGGCTTCAATACTTTCTAAGCGGGCTTCATTTAAATAATAGTAATAGCTTTTGGCGCGAATGACTTTGCTCAGATCCTCTTGATTTAGCATTAATTTAATGAGGTCATTTTGCCCAGTCATATAAGCACTAATGAGTTGCTGTTCTAATAATGTTTGTTGCTTTTTTTTGTCGTCTTCTAGTTGCTTCGTTTCTTGCTGCAAAGTGATTAATGCATTGCGTTTGTCATCAATCATTTTTTTGGTTTGATTAACCTGTAAAGATGCCTTGGCAATTGCTTGGTCACTTGCTGAAAGTTGCTCTTCAAGCTGCTGTTGTTGTTTTTGTTGTTCTGATTTTGTTTGTTTGCTTTGCTTGATCTGACGTTGTAAATTATTAAGGTCTGCTGCTGAAATTTGATGGCTAAAAAGAATAGCAACGAGAAAAGGAATGCACAGTAATTGTTTTAAAGGCCCTCGTTGATTGGAATAAAATAGATTTAGCATCACTGTTGGTATCGACCTTATAAACGGATTAGTATTATTGATAAATCTCTCAATCAGATAATACCTACAATTCTTTTGTATGTTGAGTAAAAAAACAATTACTGAAGGTTTACATGGTATTTTATTCGATTAAATAAGAATTTATGCGAATTAAGTGGATATTGCTTGGACGATATAACTGATTTTTAGGAAGAAATCAGGTGCGTCAGAAGAGTCTAACGCACCAAAGTATAAACTTACTTAACAGTAATTAAAGGTTTACCTGTCATTTCATTTGGTATTTCCATGTTCATCAATGACAACATAGTTGGTGCTATATCACACAGACGACCGCCTTCAGCGATAGTTGCTTCACGACCCACATAGATAAACGGTACCGGTAAATTAGTATGTGCGGTATGAATACCACCTGTATCTGGGTCAATCATTTGCTCTGCATTACCATGATCAGCGGTAATTAAACATTCGCCGCCCACTTCTTTTAATGCGCCTACAATCTGACCAATACAAGCATCGACTGCTTCACAGGCTTTGACTGCCGCGTCATAAACACCCGTGTGTCCAACCATATCACCGTTCGGGTAGTTACAGATGATCACATCGTATTCGCTGCTTTTGATTGCGCCTACTAATTTTTCAGTTAATTCAGCAGAGCTCATTTCTGGTTGCATATCGTAGGTAGCAACCGCTGGAGAGCTAATCAATGTGCGATGTTCGCCTGGGAACTCATCTTCAACACCACCGTTAAAGAAGAAAGTCACATGTGCGTACTTTTCAGTTTCTGAAATACGTAATTGTGTTTTATCTTTTTTCGCTAACCATTCACCTAATGTATTCGTTAGCTCTTCACTTGGGTAAGCTGCTGGTGCTTTAATATCTGCTGCGAACTCTGTCAGCGTCACAAAGTGAACGTCTGGTGTTACTGCACGTTCAAAACCAGTGAAATTTGGATCAGTGAAAGTATAGGTTATCTCACGTGCACGGTCGGCGCGGAAGTTTAAGAATAAAACTGCATCACCGTCAGAAATAGGTGCAGCTTCACCAATCACAGTTGCTTTTACAAACTCATCATTTTCATCACGAGCATAAGCATTTTCAAGGCCTACTAATGCGCTGTCGGCTGTGTATTCTGATTTTGCTTCAGTAAGCAGGCTATAAGCTTGCTCTACACGATCCCAACGATTGTCGCGGTCCATTGCAAAATAACGTCCCACTAAAGAAACAGTACGACCAACGCCAACTTCTTTATATTTATCTTCAAATTTCGCTAATGTACCTGCTGCACTGCGGGGCGGAGTATCACGACCATCTAAGAAAGCATGAACGTAAACTTTTTTTGCACCACGTCTTGCTGCTAGTTCAATGGCTGCAATAATATGGTCTTCGTGAGAGTGAACGCCACCTGGTGAAGCAAGACCCATAATATGAACAGCTTTATCTGCTGCAACTGCTTTATCAACTGCGGCAACAAAATTTGCATTTTCATAGAAATCGCCATCGGCAATAGATTTAGTCACTTTGGTTAGGTTTTGGTAAACAGTACGTCCTGCACCAATATTAGTATGACCTACTTCTGAGTTACCCATTTGTCCATCTGGTAAACCTACATCCATACCCGATGCCGAAATAAGCGTATTGGCATAGTCTTTACATAATTGGTCTAGAACAGGTGTGTTAGCATTTGACACTGCATTATCTGGCATATCTGGGCGGTAGCCCCAACCGTCTAAAATCAATAGTACTAATGGTTTCTTAGGAGTTGTCATATCAAACCTCTTTAATGATTAAATTATCTACAAGGGATTTTACAACATTTGTGTAGCTTGTCACTGAAAAAGCCTAGTGTTAGATCAAAGCAAGTTGAAAAAAGCATAAAAAAGCTATTTTCATTTATTAATCTAAATCTCAAGGCTGATATTCTGTTTTCCACAGGGTATACTCATGCTGAAATTTATCCTTACAGAAGAAGAAACAAGTTATGCAAGAGTATATTGATTTTATTACCAACAATCCGATGTTAGCTGCTGCATGGGTAGCGATTGCCGCAATGTTAATCTACAGTGTTGTAAAAGATAAACTAAGCAAGATAAACAATATCAATCCACAGCAAGCAACGCAATTAATCAACAAGCAAGATGCGATAGTAGTTGATATTCGAACTGCTGATGAGTTTAAAAAAGGCCATATCGTTAACGCAAAAAATATAACTCCGTCACAGATTCAAGAAGGAAAGTTCGCAGCTATTGAAAATAATAAGCAGACCCCCATTATAGTTGTGTGTGCATCAGGTACTCGCTCTGCAGCTGCTGGTGAGAAACTAGCAAAAGCTGGTTTTGAGCAAGTAAATAACCTATTTTCAGGTATGAGCGGCTGGACCTCTGCAAATTTACCAACAACTAAGAAGTAATTATGGCTACTATCACTATCTACACCACTCCATATTGCCCATATTGTGTTCGTGCAAAACAATTGTTGGACAATAAAGAAGTAACCTATCAAGAAATTGATGTGTCTGACCGTTCTCTTCGTCCGAATATGACAAAATTGACTGGTGGAACAACGGTTCCACAAATTGTTATAGACGGTAAGGCAATAGGCGGTTGTGACGAGTTGTATGCATTAGAACGCGCACACCAACTTGATGAATTGTTAAGTTAATACGAATAAATAATTTTTAAGGATTAAGGAAAGATCATGCCAGAACAACAAGAACAACAAGTAGAATTCAACATCCAACGTGTTTATGTAAAAGATATCTCTTTTGAATGCCCAAATTCACCTGACATTTTTAAAAAAGAATGGGCTCCAGAAGTTAAAATGGACATTGATACACAATCTAATAAATTAGAAGAAGGTGTATACGAAGTAACTTTATCACTGACAGCAACTGCGACAGTGGAAGGTGAAGTAGCTTTCTTATGTGAAGTACAACAAGCAGGTATTTTCTCTGTTTCACAGCTTGAAGGCCCTCAATTAGCACATTGCTTAAATGCATTTTGTCCAAATATCCTATTCCCATATGCACGTGAAGCGGTATCAAGCTTAGTGACTCGTGGTACTTTCCCACAGTTAAACCTAGCTCCAGTGAACTTTGATGCTCTATTTCAACAAGCAATGGCAAATCAGCAAGCTGAAGTAGAAACATTAAATTCTTAATTAAGTTCTATAACAATCGGTATGAGTATTTGAACCAATATTACCTAAAAATAACAAGCCATAGCTAGGTCTTAATTTATATAGTTAGGTCTTAGCTTACATGGCTAGCTCTTAATTTAAATGGTTAAGCCCTAACTCAGCAATGGCTTGTTATTGTCAGTAACATGGAGCATTTATTTATTCCGGTTGACATTAAATAGGTGATGATGAATGACTGAAAAAACTGCAATTACAGTTTTAGGTGCAGGCTCTTACGGCACCGCACTTGCTGTTGCATTGGCTCGTAACGGCCACAATACATTAATTTGGGGTCATCAAGCTGACCATATTCAACGCCTCCAATCAGATCGTGAAAACAAAGCCTTCTTACCCGGTGTTACATTTCCTGAACGTCTTCAACCTGAAAGTGATCTCGCAAAATGCATCGCTGCAACGGATACTATTCTGCTTGTAGTGCCAAGCCATGTATTTGGTTTAGTATTATCTCAAGTTAAACCTTTATTACGTCCTGAACACCGCATTGCATGGGCAACTAAAGGGCTAGAAGCTGAAACTGGACGGTTATTACAGGAAGTCGCGCGGGATATCGTGGGTGAAGCTTATCCTTTGGCTGTATTGTCTGGGCCAACGTTTGCGATGGAAGTGGCAAAAGGTTTACCTACTGCGGTTGCGGTTGCTGGAACTGACCTTAGCTTTACGCAACACCTTTCAGAGCTTTTTCACAACCAAAGTAATTTTAGAGCCTACATTTCAGAAGACTTTACCGCAGTGCAATTAGGCGGTGCTGTTAAAAACGTGATTGCAATTGGCGCAGGTTTAGCCGATGGCTTAGGGTTTGGTGCAAATGCTCGTACTGCATTAATCACTCGTGGGTTAGCTGAATTAACTCGTTTAGGTGTTGCCCTAGGTGCCGCTGAGTCTTCATTTATGGGAATGGCGGGACTAGGTGATTTAGTATTAACTTGTACTGATAATCAATCCCGTAATCGACGTTTCGGTTTGGCTTTAGGCCAAGGCAAAGGCATTGATGAAGCACAGGTTGAAATTGGCCAAGTAGTTGAAGGTTACCGTAATACCGAAGAAGTTTATAATCTAGCAAAACGCGTTAATATCGAAATGCCGATTTGTGAACAAATCTATTACGTACTTTATCAAGGCAAAGCAGTAAAAGAAGCTGCGATGGATTTGTTATCACGTAGTAAGAAAGGCGAGTAGCATCTAGTCTACTTGAGATTATAAAAACCGATATACAAAAAAGGCCTCATTGAGGCCTTTTTTAATAGATGTTACAAACTAATGCAAATTAAGCATCTTGTAATATGTTCAACATACGACGTAATGGCTCAGCTGCGCCCCATAATAGTTGATCTCCAACAGTGAATGCACTGATGTACTCAGGACCCATTGCTAATTTACGGATACGACCAACAGGGATACTTAATGTACCTGTTACTTTTGCAGGAGAAAGCTCAGAAACGGTGGCTTCACGTTCATTAGGGATCACTTTAACCCACTCATTATGTGATGCTAGAATCTTTTCAATTTCAGCTACTGAAACATCTTTTTTAAGTTTCATTGTGATTGCTTGGCTATGACAACGCATCGCGCCAATACGAACACACAAGCCATCAATTGGTGTTTGATTATCACTAGTGCCTAGAATTTTGTTTGCTTCAACTTGTGCTTTCCATTCTTCTTTTGATTGACCAGAAGGCATTGGTACATCAATCCATGGAATCAAACTACCCGCTAACGGTGCACCAAACTGTTCAGTTGGTAATGCATCACTGCGAATGAATTCAGCCACTTTTTTATCTATTTCTAAAATAGCAGAAGCAGGATCTGCTAGCTCATCTGCTACTGATGCTTCAATTGCACCCATTTGGCTAATCAACTCACGCATGTTGCGTGCACCTGCACCTGAAGCTGCTTGGTAAGTATGTGGAGAAACCCATTCAATTAAGTTTGCTTCAAATAAACCACCTAATGCTAATAGCATCAGTGAAACGGTACAGTTACCGCCTACGTAGGTTTTTACGCCATCAGCTAGACCTTGTTGAATCACATCTTTGTTTACAGGGTCTAGTACGATAATGCTGTCATCTTTCATACGTAACGAAGAAGCCGCATCAATCCAGTAACCGTTCCAACCACTAGCACGTAGTGCTGGATAAACTGAATTAGTGTAATCGCCACCTTGGCAAGTAATGATGATATCCATTTCTGCTAATGCTTCGATTGAAGATGCATCTTTTAAAGTATCGGTTGGCTTACCAACTTCTGGAGATGCTAGACCAACTTGTGAGGTGGTGAAAAATACTGGCTCAATCGTTGCAAAATCATTCTCTTCACGCATTCTTTGCATAAGAACAGATCCAACCATACCGCGCCAACCAACTAAACCCACTTTTTTCATGGTCTACATTTCCTTTCATTTATAGTTTAAATAGAACCGATTAATCATTAACCGAATACAGAATCTACCATTAGAGGGCTTAATAAGGCTAGTTATTTGATGGTTTGCTTGGGAAAAAAGGGCAATCTTACCTTGATTGCTTAATTTTTATTAAACAACCAAGGTAAGTTATTGTTACTGGTCAGTGCAGGTAAGTAGAGGCATACCTGTGGTTTTTATAATCGTTGCTTATTAATCGTAAATTGTTGGAATAGGTTGACGTTTATGCTGCGTACGTAAGTAAATGGCAATCAGTTTATCTTCGATCTCTTGAGGGACGCTTTTACCTTCTAAGAAATCATCGATTTGATCGTAGGTCATGCCTAGTGCTATCTCATCTTCAAGCTGTGGTTTATCTTCTTCTAAATCAGCAGTAGGTGCTTTTTCAACTAACAAACTTGGCGCACCTAAATGTTTAGCAAGCGATCTTACTTGACGTTTGTTTAGTCCAAATAAAGGAGCTAAATCGCAGGCACCATCACCGTGCTTGGTATAAAAGCCCGTAATATTTTCAGCACTATGGTCGGTACCAACAACTAACCCACCCGTTAAACCTGCAACTTCGTATTGAGCAATCATTCGCATACGTGCTTTAACGTTGCCTTTAATAAAATCAAGGTTGGTATCATCGGAGTAATTAATAGTACTGTTTTTAATCGCATCTAACGTACTTTCATGAATACCATCCGCACCGGCTTGAATATTTACCGCGACAGTGTGTGTTGGTTGAATGAAACTTAACGCTAGCTGCGCTTCATCTTCATCTTTTTGTACTGCATAGGGCAAACGAACCGCAATAAATTGGTAGCTATTAGTGTTTTCTTGCGTGTTCAATTGCTCTACTGATAACTGACATAGTCGCCCGGCAGTACTGGAATCAACACCGCCACTGATACCCAATACAAGGGTTTTAGAATGTGCTTTTTTTAGTATGTTTTGGATAAAGCTGATACGACGTTGAATTTCACTTTCTATATTGATGTCTGCTAACACACACATCTCTTGCAGTATCTTTTGTTTCATGAGGCAGCCTATTCTTAAAAGGTTAATATTGATATTGATAGATGGCAATGCACTATAAAGTACCAAGGATGACTATGATTATGCAAAAAAGTCGCCATTTTTTATAGTTATTTGTTCTGTTGTCTTTTTCGGTTAAATTTTTAGGCGAGATAGCAATATTTTATTCGTACGGCTTTGAAAGCATTAAGCTCACTGTACTTTCCTTTATTTCACTGACTATTTATCTCATATAAGTTAAAAGCATTGAGGTATCTTAATACTTTCAATTAAAATATTTTATCGCTCTATTTTGGTGCGAAATGCTCTTTATTGGTGCGTTCTACCTTTTTTGATCTATGAAATTCAGTAGTAGGTTACATGTATTGATATTGTGTTTTTTAAAAAACTGGAATATTTGTTAAATATTGTCCGCTTTTCGATATTTTTTAATCAATTATGTTTTTATTTTTGTTGAATCACGGATCAATTTTTTTCTTATCCAAGCTCGCTTATTGGCGTATTTGTTGCTACATCTATATAACTAAAATAATGTCGTGACATTAATTGTCTTAATGAAGCGCATTATTAGTGATAAACACTTCAAATACTAAAAGGATTTTTACATGAAAAACAAACTTAGAAAACTCGTTTCAGCGACTTCTCTTCTAGCATTATCAGTTGGTATTGCTAATGCAGGGACTTTAGATGATATCAGTAAAGCTGGTGAGCTTAGAGCTTGTTTTGATGCAGGGTATATGCCATTTGAAATGAAATCTAAAAACGGAAGTTATATCGGTTTTGATGTGGATTTAGGTAAATTGATGGCTAAGCAAATGGGTGTTAAGTACGTGCCTGTCAATACTGCATGGGATGGTATTATTCCTGCGTTATTAACAGATAAGTGCCATATTATAATGGCAGGTATGACCATTAACGCACAAAGAAATATGCGTGTTAACTTTGCCGACCCGTACATTACAGTTGGTCAATCTATACTACTGAATCCAAAACTAGAAGGTAAAGTACTTAGCTACAAAGACCTCAATGCCGGTGAATACACTATTGCAGGTAAGTTGGGTACTTCTGGTGAGCAAGTAATTAAGAGAATGTTATCAAAAGCAAAATATAATGCCTTTGAAACACAGACTGATGCTGCACTTGAAGTCATTAACGGTAAAGCTGATGCAATGATTTACGACATGCCATTCATCTCGATTTATGCAAACCAATCAAAAGGTAAAACGGTCGCTATTCTAGAACCTTTTACTTATGAGCCTTTAGGTTGGGCTGTTAAGCAGGGTGATCCTGATATGTTGAATTTCCTTAATAACTTTCTAAGACAAACTAAAGGTGATGGTAATTATCAACGCATCTATGATAAATGGTTTAATAGTGATGCTTGGTTAAGCCAAGTTAAATAAGGTTTTTAAGTAAGCCCTTTAAAACCAGAGGATCTCCTCTGGTTTTTTATTTTCTGACTGTCGGTGGACTTATGAACGAAAAACCCAATAAACTGAAATGGCATGTGCTGTTTATTATTACGATTGGCCTTATCTCAGCCGGAATTTATTCCGCATCACAAACAATTAATTATAAATGGCAATGGCACCTGGTCCTTCCTTATATTATTGATACATCTCCTATCGATATTATTGCCCAAGGCGATGCAAATGCGGCAGTTAATGCTGATGGTGTGATCACCTTAACCTTTGATAACGGCGATCCTTCTCGCGTAATTTCAGGTGCTGATCAAGTGCTTATTTCTGATGGTGATCTTATTTTTGAAGGTGATCTATTAGCACGCAAGGAAGGTATTAGAAGTGGTGTTTTAATTGATGGGTTATATATGACCCTGAAAATTTCTGTTATCTCTTTATTATTCTCTATTATTATTGGTTTAATTGCCGCATTGATGAGGATCTCAGACAACCCATTTAGTAAAAATTTATCTGTTTTATATATTGAAATTATTCGTGGTACGCCGCTACTAGTGCAAATATTTATCGTTTATTTTTTCCTAGGAACAATTTTCGATCTAGATCGTTTTACTGCTGGTGTTGTTGCATTATCTGTTTTTACTGGTGCTTATGTTGCTGAAATCCTCCGTTCTGGTATTCAGTCTATCTCAGCTGGCCAAATGGAGGCTGCACGCTCACTGGGCATGACTTATACGAAGGCGATGACTTATGTGATCCTTCCACAGGCTTTTAAGCGTACGTTGCCACCAATGGCTGGACAGCTTATTAATTTGATTAAAGATTCTTCGTTAGTTTCTGTTATTTCTATTACTGATTTAACAAAAGCGGGACGAGAAGTGGTGAGTGGTAGTTTCGCTACCTTTGAGGTTTGGTTTACTGTTGCTGCATTGTATTTAGTTTTAACATCTACCTTATCTTGGGGCATACAGCGTATTGAAAAAAGGTTAGCAAATAATGACAGATAAGAAAAAGTATGAAGGTAACGATATGATCGTCACTGTTGATGTTGATAAAATTTATCCTAACGGCTGTCATGCATTAAAAAAAGTAACAACCAATATTCAACGTGGCGAAGTTGTTGTCATCATTGGGCCTTCTGGCTCTGGTAAATCCACTTATTTACGTACTTTAAATCAATTAGAAACTATCTCGAGTGGTGAAATTACGGTTGATGGCGTAAAAATGTATGATGACGATACTAATATTAATAAGTTGAGAGAAAATATCGGAATGGTATTTCAATCATTTAACTTATTTCCGCATCTTTCTGTTAAAGAAAATGTAATGTTAGCACCATTAAAAGTGGCTGGTCGTAGTAAAGATGAAGTCATTTCAGAAGCTGAAGTGTTGTTGACACGTGTAGGGCTTGCAGAAAAGATGGATATCTACCCAAGTCAACTTTCTGGTGGCCAGCAGCAACGAGTAGCTATTGCTAGAGCCTTGGCAATGAAACCGGATATGATGCTTTTTGATGAGCCAACTTCAGCACTTGATCCGGAAATGGTGGGTGAAGTGCTGGATGTAATGAAGTCCTTAGCTGCAGATGGTATGACCATGGTCGTGGTTACTCATGAAATGGGGTTTGCTAACGAAGTTGCTGATCGTGTTTTATTTATGGAAGATGGCGTTTTATTAGTTGATGATATTCCTGAAAATATTTTTGGTAAGGTAACAAATCATGTAAGATTACAAAAATTCCTGTCAAATATTCGATAAGTTTGTAACTAGCATCGCATTTTAGATAGCGATTAATTTAGGCAAGGTTGTTTAGTGCCAGTATTAAAAACTGCTTAATTTAACAACCTATTAAGTCTTTATTTCTCTGCAAACCTACGCCACCTAAGGCAACTTTCGAATCATATTAATTATAAATGTGAATTTGCAAGTTTTCAGCCCTTGACGCTGGAGCACATTTAGCTCCAGCGTCAAATTTTTTAAATAACACCAAGCTCTCTTAGGCGTTCCTTTAAGTATTGATCCGCAGTGTAATTATCCGAGAGAACAACTTCTGGTTTTGGATGAAGAAAAAGAGGTAATGAAATTCGAGACTTCGTTTTGTCTGCGCCATCAGGATTAATAACACGGTGGGTTGTTGACGGATAATATCCGCCTGATGCTTCCTGTAGCATATCGCCGATATTAACAATCAAGTTACCGAAATCAGATGGTACATCTAACCACTCACCTTCTATGCTTTTTACCTGCAGACCGGGCTCATTAGATGCAGGAAGAATAGTCAGTAAATTAATATCTTCATGGGCACCTGCTCTTATCGCACCCAGCTCTTCATCTCCTTTTAATGGAGGGTAATGGAGTATTCTCAACAATGTCTGTTGATTATCTTTAATCATATCTGGAAGCGGTTGTGTGAATAATTTTGAAACTTCAGTTGGTGAATTATCCTCTACCCAAGTCAATAACTCAGCAGCAAGGTTACCCGCTTGTTGGTAATAATTTTGAAGTTCAGTTTTTAATTGTGCAGGACATTGTCCCCAAGGATAATAATGAAAATATTCTTTAATATCTTTTTTTGTATTTCCTTTCGCCGTTTCAGAAACTTCAGCTGGGAAAAAACCGTCTTGAGTCTCAGCATTGAAATGAAAGTCCACTTTATCTTGAGAGTTAAAAAACTGCTGCCAATTGTCGTAAATAGACCTCACTATTTGTTGCTGGATAGGATGATTTTTTAATACACCAAACCCAGTATTGCGAAGGGATTCAACAAACAGTTGTTGCGCATTTTCGGCATTGTAATCTATGGCTTCAAGTTTCATATTTTTATCTTATGTTTTAAGTAGTAATTTCATATTTTAACAACACTTTAATAGGCGAATCTAGGTGCAAATAATATTCGTAAGTTTGAAGTATGCTGTAGAGCACAAAAGAAACATTAGAAAAAGCTTATTAAGCTCAATCTAGTCACCATCAAGGTTACCTTTTCTATATCTACGCATATCATCTTGGTGCTTAAGGCGGTGAAAATTACAAAAAATGAAAAATATTTAATTAAAATGATATTAATCGGATATTTTTTTATGGTTATGTTTACCAAAATCTCGAGATCAGTATTTTCTTATACGTTCTTATCAAAAAATCCGCTAAAATGAACGTTTTATCATTCTTTATTATTAAGGTCTCATTATGTCTTTAAGTGTTGTTATTCTTGCTGCTGGTAAAGGTACCCGCATGCGTTCGCTTTTACCTAAGGTATTACATAAAATTGCTGATAAGCCGATGGTGCAACATGTTATTGATACGGTAAAAGGCATTGGTTCTGAAAATATACACTTAATATATGGCCACGATGGCGACATCATGCAAAAAAATATTGCTGATGATTGTTTAAATTGGATCGAACAAACTGAGCAATTAGGTACTGGCCATGCAATGCAAATGGCGCAGCCACACTTTAAAGCGGATGAAAAAATCTTAATCGTCTATGGTGATGTTCCTCTATTATCTGCGACTACATTAGAAAAATTAGTGACAGTGCAGCCTAAAGGCGGCATTGGTTTATTAACTATTGAGCTTGATGACCCAACAGGTTATGGCCGCATTGAGCGTACAAATGGTGAAGTGATTGGCATTGTTGAGCAAAAAGATTCAAATGCGGCTCAACTAGCAATTAAAGAAGTAAACACAGGTATTTTAGTCGCAGATGCGAATGATTTAAATCGTTGGTTACCTGCTTTATCTAACGATAATGCTGCTGGCGAATATTACTTAACGGATATTATTGCAATGGCATATTCAGAAGGCGCTTCAATTCAAACAGTTCAACCTGAACATGCTTTTGAAGTAGAAGGTGTTAATAACCGTCTGCAACTTGCTAATTTAGAACGTGCTTTTCAACTTGAAAACGCTAACAAGTTATTACTTGATGGAGTGATGTTACGCGACCCAACTCGTTTTGACTTGCGTGGTGAACTAACCTGCGGGCAAGATGTTGATATTGATATCAATGTGATCATCGAAGGTAAAGTGAACTTAGGTTACGGCGTTAAGATTGGAGCTGGCTGTATCCTAAAAAATTGTGATATTGCAGATAATACGGAGATTAAAGCAAATTCTATTATCGAAGGTGCAAAAATTGGCGAAAATGCCTCAATTGGTCCTTTTGCACGACTTCGTCCAGATACTGTAATTGCAAAAGAAGTGCATATTGGTAACTTTGTTGAAGTTAAAAAATCAACCTTAGGTGAAGGTACTAAATGCGGTCATTTAAGTTATATTGGCGATAGCCAGGTTGGTAGTGGCGTTAATATTGGTGCTGGTGTGATCACTTGTAATTATGATGGTGTTAATAAACACCTGACTGTTATTGGTAACGATGTTTTTGTGGGCAGTGATTGTCAGATTGTTGCTCCTGTTACCATTGGTAATGGCGCGACGACAGGTGCGGGTACAACAGTGGTAAGTGATGTTCCTGATAACGCATTATGTATTTCACGTACTAAACAGCGCAATATTGAAGGCTGGAAGCGTCCCGTTAAAAAGAAATAAGGCTTAGCTTAAATTGGTTTAGAGCTTTAACTAGTAAGCAAACTATGAGAGGTCGTTAACTTAGGTTAGCGGCCTTTTTTATTGCCTTGAATAGGATGATTGATAAATTTCAGGTATAAAAAAGGAGGCGTTAGCCTCCTTGATAAAATACTAAACCTTAATGGTTAGCACTTTTTAAGGTTTAGTGGACGTTTACATACTTGCACATTTCTTAAGTGTGAAAGTGTTTCTTCCGGCATACCTTTTGGTAATTCAATTGTAGAGTGATCATCGTTTAAACGAATATCACCAATGAAGCGACTATTGATATTTGCTTCATTTGCAATTGCACCAACGATGTTTTTAACTTGTACACCGTGCTCACGACCAACATCTAAACGGAACATTTCAAGTTCAACATCAGTAGGGCGTCCACGACCACGAGGTTTATCTTCGCTACGTGCGCGGTCATTGCGGTCAGGGCGATCACCACGAGGACGGTCACTGCGTTCGTTACGGTCACGACGAGGACGATCACCACGATCACTACGTTCGTTACGATCATTGCTACGTGGTTCTACAAATTTTTCTTCAACAGGCTGTAATGGTTTTTCTTTTTGTGCCATGAATAATAACGCAGCAGCAAGATCTGTATCATCAATTTCAGTGTTGTTTACCATTTGCTCAAACAAAGTGCGGAAGAATGTTAGATCTTCACTTTCACATGTAGAGAATATTTGTTTTTGGAAGTTATCAATACGTGTTTGAGTTACTTCATCACGTGTTGGTAAGTCCATAATAGTAATTGGTTGACGAGTTGCACGTTCAATTGCTTGTAGTAAACGACGCTCACGCGGTGCAGCAAATAAGATTGCTTTACCAGTACGGCCAGCACGACCAGTACGACCGATACGGTGAACATAAGATTCAGTATCTGTTGGGATATCGTAGTTTACAACTAAGCTAATACGTTCTACGTCTAGACCACGTGCAGCAACATCTGTTGCTACTAAGATGTCTAAGCCACCTGATTTAAGGCGAGCGATAGTACGTTCACGTGTTTGTTGATTCATATCACCGTTTAGTGCTGCACTGCGGTAACCACGTGCTTCTAAACGTTCTGCTAATTCAACTGTTGCTGTTTTAGTACGAGCAAAGATGATAACACCATCAAAGTCTTCAGTTTCTAACATACGAGTTAAAGCGTCTAACTTATTAACACCACGTACGATCCAACATTTTTGTTCAATGTTTGAAACAGTAGATGTTTTAGCTTTAATCTTAACTTCTGTTGGGTTGTTCATGTAACGCTTAGTAATGCGTTTAATTTGATCAGGCATTGTTGCTGAGAAAAGCGCTGTTTGATGCTTTTCTGGCATTTCTTTCATGATCGTTTCAACATCATCAATGAAGCCCATGCGTAACATTTCATCAGCTTCATCAAGTACTAATGTTTTTAGGTTTGATAAGTCTAATGTTTTACGTTTCAAGTGATCCATGATACGACCAGGAGTACCAACAACTACGTGTGGACCACGAGTTAATTGCTTAAACTGTATATTGTAGCTTTGACCGCCGTAAATAGGCATAACGTGGAAGCCGCGCATATGACGAGAATAAGATTGAAATGCTTCTGCAACTTGAATCGCAAGCTCACGTGTTGGCGCTAGTACCAATACTTGAGGATGGTTTTTGCTAATATCAATGTTTGCTAATAAAGGAAGTGCAAATGCACCTGTTTTACCAGTACCTGTTTGAGCAAGACCTAATACGTCTTCACCATTTAATAGGTGTGGGATACATTGTGCTTGGATAGGAGATGGTGTTTCGTAACCCATTTCTGAAACAACTTTAACAAGCGCTTCTGGTAAGTTTAAATCTTTAAATGTTGGTCCTGTTACTTCTTCTACTGCTTGTTGGTTTTCTGACTCTGACATAGTGGCCTCATGAGTTTATAAAATTCTGCACATTACTCGAATGTACGTTAAATTCAGCCTATTCCTACATCAGCCTAACAAGTTAGAAGCTGTAAAACGTGTCCATTAATTTTCGCGAAATCAATCGCGTAGTAGGTTTACTCTGAATATTCTGCTTCGCTTTAGATGGATCCTTCTGCGAGGGAGGCGCATTCTACTGTATTTGTTTATAAAATGCCCGCTTTATTTTGACAAACCGCACGTTTTTTATAAATTAATCGCTATCAACCATGGGAAATCCGATAATTGACTTGTGGTTTCTATTTTTAGATGGTTGCTTGATTTTTATTTCATTTTATTTCATTTAATTTCCTTTTATTACTTAATGTCGTTGTTTGCAGTGATAAACTGCTGTTTTCCATATATCCCTCACAGAGATTGTCTTTCAAGGAGTCACAGTGGCATTGCACACCCATAAATTGTCGGTATTACAAGGCGTTGGTTTATTAGTTTCTGCTTTATTAGGATCTGGTGTTTTTATTATTCCTGCTATTGCAGCGCAAGTGGCGGGCAGTTGGTCATTATTAGCTTGGACGTTAATGGGAATTTTAATTGTGCCTATCGTTTTTACTTTTGCACAATTAGGTAAAATTTATCCTCATGCTGGCGGTACTGCTTATTATGTGCAGCAAGCATTTGGCGAGCGCAGTGGACGATTGGTCAGTTGGTTGTTTATTTGGGTAGTGGCATTGGGTTCACCTGTTATCGCCATGACAGCTGCCAACTTTTTACAAAATGCATTAATAGAATGGCAGTTACTTGCTACAGGCGCGGATCATCGATTGTTGATTGCTATCACTATGCTGTTGTTAGTTTTAATTATTAATCTACTAGGACTAAAAACAGCGGCTGTGATCCAATCTGCATTGAGTGCACTCATTGTCGGGACCTTGTTGTTTGCTTCCATTGATACCCAGCTAGACCCATCCTTAGCATTGCCTGTCACCGAGTTTCACTTCGATAAGATTGCTTTGGCTGCGACTTTTATTCTGTGGTGTTTTTTAGGTATTGAAGCGATTACGCATATTGCCGATGACTTTGAGCAGCCACAGCGAGACTTTCCTCTGACTATTTTCATCGGGATCACTATTACCTTAGTGGTTTACGGGTTAATTAGTATCAGCTTATTAAAGACAGGCTTTTATGGCGATCAGGAGAGGAATCTTAATTCAGTGGTGCATTTAGTTGAGTCTAGTTTAGGCCGTAAAGGTTATGTATTAGTAAATCTAGTAGGGTTTTGTACCTGCTTTATTTCAGTAAGCTTATACTTTGTTGGATTTTCTCGCTTATTACAAAGCATGGGGAATCAACAACAAATTCACCTTAACTTCACCCGCTTAAATCAACACCATGTTGCTTATTGGGGGCTCTCTTTTGCGGTTATACTTTGTTTTGTGATGCTATTAATCAGTAACTTTATTGATTTGCCGATTGATAATTTAATTGCTTATGCGAATGGATTGTTTATTTTAATTTATCTTGCCGCTGGAATCGCGGGGATTCAATTATTACCAGGTAAAGGTCGATGGATAGCGGTTATTGCAAGTGTTACTTGCTTACTACTATTTTTGAGTTTGGGTAAGGAAATGTTATTCGCACTGTTATTAATAACAATATTAGGAGGGTATTATGCGGTTATCTATCCTTCAAACAACCGCGTTAAAACAAGTTAGACGTTACTTATAGAAAGAGTGATCGCCTTGAGCATGCTCAGTAACATCGCGTACTGCGTTTAGCTCTCCTGAAAACTCTTCAAGTAATTCTTTCTCGATCCCTTCTTTTAAGGTCAAGTCTACTTGTGAGCAACCATTACAGCCACCGCCAAATTCAATCACAGCAACGTTATCATCAGTGATTTCGATTAGTTTAATAAATCCACCGTGGCTTGCTAGTTGAGGATTTATTTGTACTTGAATAACGTATTCAACGCGTTCTAGTAGTGGAGCGTCATCTTTCACTTTACGCATTTTTGCGTTTGGTGCTTTCAGTGTTAGTTGTGTGCCTGCATCTTCTTCAACTAGGTCAACAAATGCATCTTCTAGGTAAGGTAAGCTAACTTCATCAACTAATGCATCAAAACCTTCAAAACTTAAACGTGTATCGCTAGCTTCAACTGCTTCCGGTGGGCAGTAAGATACACCACATTCTGCTTTAGGTGTGCCTGGGTTGATAACAAACACTCGGATGTTAGTGCCTTCTTTTTGTGGCGCTAGTAATTTTGCAAAATGTGCTTGTGCAACTGGAGTAATTTCGATCATGTTCAACCTTTATGCTTGAGTAATTTACTAGGACATTATAGCGAGATTTGAATGCAATAATAAAGCAAAGAGTGAAATTGCAACAAATAATAAAATTTAGGATCAAATAAAAGCTATTATAGAAACATTATTGGTCGTTTTATGTATTGATATTTAAAGGAATTCTTCTTAAACGTCAGTAATGCGTAAAAGATTTAACGTTATTGTGGTTTTTTAGTCATTGAGAGTTAAAGTTACTTAGTAAATATTAGAGCTATTTAATTAATATTGCAGTTACTTAGTCATATTAAAGCTTCTTAGCCTAATTCCGTGCGGCAAATACACCAAACATCAATTGTCTTAACTTTAGCTGTTGATAAGCATTGGCATAGGCTATTAATAGTTGCACCCGTAGTGACAACATCATCAATAAGTACAATATTTTTCCCCTGTAAACTTATCTCTGCGTCTTTACTTAATGAAAATGCGTGATTTAAATTGTGTAAACGCTGTGCTCTTGATAATCCTTCCTGTGCTGTGGTTAATTTATTTCTAATAATAAATGGCTGATTAACGGGTGGTTCGTACAGTGTAATTACGGGCAAGTGCTTGACTAAAGAATCCTTAATTAATTGTGCTTGATTAAAACCTCGGCTTCTGTGTTTTTTGGTGTGTAGTGGCACTGCGATAATACAATCGATTTCTTGTAATTGTTGCTGGCTATAACGGTTTTGTATTGAATGAGCGAGCAATAAACCGAGTAAATCTGCATATAATATTTGACCATTATATTTTAATTGTTTTATTAAAACGGGAAAGGGTGTTTGATAGCTTGCTATCGCATGTAGTTGACGAAAACTAAAAGGATGTTGTAAGCATTCTCCACAATATGCTTGTGAGCTTGTTAATCCACAACCACAATGTAAACAACAAGGCCTATCTGTTAAGATTGAATCATAACAACACTGACAAATAAGAGACTGCTTACTAGGTAAGTGGCACAATAAACAATGGCTTGGTAAACAAGCTTCAAGTAATGTTTGGCAGTGTTGATTAATCGCATTCAGAAAATTTTTCAAATCAAACCCTATTATTAAATGAGGTTACGGTGAGTATAGAACAGCAAAGTAATAAGCAAGGTGATGAGTCGACTAATCTACAAATAAGTATTCCTGAAGGTCGTCAACCTCAACATCAGGTTGCTTATCAATCAATGGGTACAGGGAAGAATTTAGTGTTAGTGCATGGCTGGGGAGTAAATAGTGCTATCTGGCAACTTGCAGCTGAACAACTAAGTCAACATTATTGCGTGCATCTAGTTGATCTCCCAGGATTTGGTAAAGAACCTGAAATTTCAGATTATTCTTTGGCCAATATCGCAGACTCAATTTTGAAAAAATTACCCGATAATGCCATCTGGTGTGGATGGTCGCTAGGAGGGCTGATTGCAACCTATGTCGCACGTCATCATCCCGAACGCGTTGAAAAATTAATTCAGGTGTGTGCTGCGATAAAATTTGTAGAACAAGGCCAGTGGTTAGGTGTAAAAAAAGCGGTGTTTGAGCGATTTAAAACAGGAGTCATTACACAGCCTGAAAAAACATTAAATCGATTTTTAACCTTGCAGGCGATGGGTAGTGTGACGGTAAAAAATGATATTGCTATTATTAAAGGTTTATTAGCAGAACAGCCACAGCCAAAGCAAAATGCGTTGATTGCAGGTTTAGATTTATTAAGTAATGTTGATTTACGAGAATCATTTAGTCAATTGACTATGCCATGTTTAAGTTTATTTGGACGCTTGGATAGTTTGGTGCCTATTGCGAATATGCCTGAGTTGATTAAATTATATCCTGCTAATCAGCAGGTTATATTTGAACATTCTTCACATGCTCCATTTATAAGTGAATCTGTTCATTTTCAGCGTGTCGTGATCGACTTTATTGAAGGATAACTATTCATGTTAAGCTTTATCTTTGCTTAAAAAGTAGCCATAATGGAGTTGTAATCATTGCTTAGGAGTTATTTATGGAAATAAATTCAGCGTTTTCTTCAGGTCTGTATGGCTTGAATCAAGCATCACAGCAAATAACTGAATCCAGTGAAAAGATTGCTAATCAACCCGTGAATTCTGAAAATACAGAAAATAGCAGTTATGACTCACAACCAGTGACAGCAGAATTGATCAATATGAAGCTAGCGGAAATTCAAGCACAAGCTTCTGCAAAAGTGATCACAACAGCTGATGAGATGGTTGGTTCACTGATTGATGTGTCTGTCTAACTTTAACCCTCATGGTTAATGTAAATGTTCAACTCCCACCTATTGTCGCGGCTCCTTTCCCGCAAGCCGCGGAAACACTTCATCGTCAAAATCAATTACAAACAGCTATTCCAAAAACCGAGGAAACTCATGCTTACGCTAAAATGCGATCTCAGCAAGAACGAGAACAGGTCGCTCATCAGTCTGGGCAAATTCTTCAAAAGGATAATCCTGAGTCAAAACAACAAAGGCATTCAAGTGGCTTCAATCAAAGACGTGATTTTTTCTTTTCCAGCAAATTAAAACTTTCACATCGCGAGATGGATAAAGTCTCTGTGCAATTAAAGGGGATCTCCGATTACAAGCAAGTAGTCTCAGTGATTCAAGCAAAATATAACGATGCAGTGTCACCTATACCTGAACCGACCGTTAATTATGATATCTAGCTGTTTATATTATTTATTAGCAAATCATCTTTAAGGCATTGTCTAGAGTTACTTTGTTATTAGGTTTTGCAGGTGAATTGTTTTTAAAGGGGCGTTTCTGACAATTATTAAAGAGGAAAATTAGCTATAAAAAAGGCCACAAATCCATGTAGCCTAGCTTACTGTTAGTCCTTTTTTAAATAGTCTATTTAACGACTATTTATTAAATAACAAGCTATCAAGTAACTCGCTATTTAATAAGGTTCTATTTAGTGAGAATGTCCACAGCCTTCAGCTGAATGAATATGCCCATGTGACATTTCTTCATCAGTCGCAGCACGAACAGAAATAACTTCACCAACAAATTGTAATGCCATACCTGCTAGAGGATGATTTGCATCAATGCTAACATTTTCTTCCGTTACGCCAGTGACTTCTACAGTACGAGGGCCTTGCTCTGTTTCTGCTTGAAATGACATACCTACTTCAATTTCATCAACGCCTTCAAATAAAGTACGAGGAACTTCTTGAACTAACTCTTCTTGGAAAGGACCGTAAGCATCTTCTGCTTGCAGTGTTACATCAAATTTGTAACCCGCTTCTTTACCTTCTAACTCTTTCTCTAAACCTGGTACTAAATATTGTGCACCTTGAATAAATTCAAGTGGGCTACCGTTTTCTGTACTATCAAGCGCATTACCGTCAACTTCTGCAACACCAAAGTGGATTGCTACTACTGAATTTTTTTCAATTTTCATCGTTATTTCTCTCTATTCTTTATCGGGTTCAGAGGGATCAAAAACACCAATTATTTGTTCAAATTGACGTGTTGCTGATTTAGCCTGATTAGGCGTTTGTGTTTGTGTGTAACCACAAGCGACGCAGGTTAAAGTCTCAACTGCATTTTCCAGTGTCAAAGCAATACTGTCAATAGTCTTACATTGTGGGCATTCAGCTCCAGCGATGAAGCGTTTTTTATTTTTAGATACAGGCATATACAAATCACAAATGACAAAAAGTACGTAATGATAAACAAATTAGCACTCATTTTCAGTAGTTATGGCTCAACTTTGTAAAGTTCGTTATTATCTTGATCTAATTTACCTGATTTACATTGAGACTCTGAATTTATGATTGTTGCAACTAATATCGAATTTATCCGAGGTGGAAAAGCCTTACTTGAAAATGCCAGTGCAACCATCAATCCAAAACAAAAAGTAGGTTTAGTTGGTGCCAATGGCTGTGGTAAATCTAGTTTTTTCACTTTATTAAAGCAAGAGCACCAAGTTGATGCCGGCGAATTAACTATTCCTCAGCATTGGCGACTAGCGAGTGTTGCTCAAGAAACGCCTGCTTTAGATACTAATGCCTTGCAATATGTAATCGATGGCGACCATCAATTTCGTGCTTTACAAGCAAAATTAAAACAAGCAGAGGCTGAAGATAATGGTACTAAAATCGCTGAAATGCATATTTTACTAGATAATGCTGGTGGTTATACCATTGAATCTCGTGCTGCTGAGTTATTAGCAGGGTTAGGGTTTAGTGAACAAGCTCAAGGTCGGCCGGTAAGTGACTTTTCTGGTGGTTGGCGCATGCGTTTAAATTTAGCACAAGCGTTGCTTTGCCCATCCGATTTATTGTTGCTCGATGAACCAACCAATCACCTTGATTTAGATGCGGTGATTTGGCTTGAAAAATGGTTACATCAATATCAAGGAACATTAATCCTTATTTCTCATGACCGAGACTTTATTGATAGTATCGTCGATAAAATTATTCATATAGAACAGAATAAATTATTTGAATATACCGGTAACTACACTAGCTTTGAGCGCCAGCGTGCTGAGAAATTGATGCAGCAACAATCTTCCTACGAAAAACAACAAGCGCAAATGGATCATATGCAAAGTTATATTGATCGTTTTCGTTATAAAGCCAATAAAGCCAAACAAGCACAAAGCCGTATTAAAGCGCTCGAAAAAATGGAAACGTTATTACCTGCACATCTTGATAGCCAATTTAGTTTTTCATTTCGAGAGCCTGAAGCTTTACCCATGCCATTACTTACACTGGAAAAAGTGAGTGCAGGTTACGAAGATCTATTAATTCTTGATGAAATAAAATTAAACCTAGTCCCAGGTAGCCGTATTGGTTTGTTAGGTCGCAACGGTGCGGGTAAATCAACACTCGTTAAATTACTTTCAAATCAGCTTCAGCCTAAATCTGGCAAGATTGAAATCAATACCAATGCAAAGATTGGTTACTTTGCACAGCATCAATTAGAGTTTTTACATCTAGACGAAAGCCCAATGCAACATTTAATGCGTTTGGCACCAGATGAGAAAGAGCTGCCATTGCGTAACTTCTTAGGTAGCTTTGGTTTTCAAGGTGACAAAGCTTTTGATATTGTCGCTCCGTTTTCTGGTGGAGAAAAAGCACGTTTAGTTTTAGCATTATTAGTTTGGCAAAAACCTAACTTATTATTACTTGATGAACCAACCAATCACTTAGACTTAGAAATGCGGCATGCACTGACGGTTGCACTACAAGCATTTGAAGGTGCCATGGTTGTTGTATCACATGACAGACATTTATTACGTACTACTATTGATGATCTGTATTTAGTACACGATAAAAAAGTGGAGCCATTTTCTGGTGACCTAGATGATTACCATCAATGGTTATCAGATCAACAGCGTATTGAAAAACAAGCCTCTCAAAGCGAAGATAAAATCGTGTCGGTGAGTGCTAATCGTAAAGATCAAAAAAGATTAGAAGCTGAATTTCGTAAAAAACTAACGCCTTATAAAAAGCAGCTAACCAGCGCTGAAAAGCAAATGGATATTCATTCTGCTCGTGTGGCCGAGATTGAAGAACAGTTAAGTGATAGTTCGCTTTATGATCAAGAGAATAAAAAGAAATTAACTAATCTATTAAAAGAACAAGGCGAAGTAAAAGAGCAGTTGGAAGAAGCTGAAATGTTATGGATGGATGCGCAAGAACAGATAGAAACACTGCAATCAGAATTGGAAACTTGAATTTTAGGTGCAGCTTCGCCATACTCTCTGCGCAATGATTCACCAGCAAATGAAATAATAAAGGGATTAAAATGAGTTTTGAAGCAAATGAATATTTCGATGGTAACGTTAAATCAATCGCATTCCAAAGCGAAACATTACCTGCAACAGTAGGCGTAATGGAAGTTGGTGAGTACACATTTGGTACTAGTGCTTATGAATATATGACAGTAGTAAGTGGTAGCCTAACAGTGCGCTTAGTTGATACAACTGAGTGGAAAACTTATAAAGCAGGTGAAACATTTGAAGTAGAAGCAAATTCAAGCTTTGATGTTAAAGTTGTCGTTCAAACTGCTTACCTTTGCTTATATAAAGCATAATATTTAACATATTGCTAATATTAGAAAATCATAAAGGGGCTTAGGCTCCTTTTTACTAACCAATAACCTTCCTCGTTTTTATTCACTTCTTCTTTTTTGAATAGAAATAATTAATGCCACACAGTTAACAAAAAATCATATACCTCTTATCTATTGAATATTAAGTCTTAATATTTTCCAAGAAGATCACAATTAATAATACAATAATATTATAACTTGCCTTTCAAGTTTTTTTGTTGATATTAATAGAGTAGGCATTCTCATGAAAAAAATATATTTAAGTGCGCTTGTGGCAAGTTTGTTAGTTGGTTGTGCGAGTAACGATACTAATGAAGTAAATGAAGGCGATTATGTAACAGGACAAGTTGCTAATGCAACAACGCCTTTACATCCATCTGCTAATACAACAGCATTAATCACTAAACTAGATCCTAACAAAGCACCATCTCAAAACTTTGACCTTACAAAATGGAAAATTAATATTCCAATGGAAGATGACAAACCTGGCCGTGCAGGCAAAGTTATGGAAATTTCTGCTCAAAAACTAGGAAGCACTACCAATCCTTATACTCATTCTGATTGGTTTTATACAGATGCAAGAACCGGTGCGATGGTCTTTGCTACTCCGAACAAAGCAATGACAACGCCAAACAGCAAAAATGCGCGTAGTGAATTACGTGCTATGTTAGCCAAGTCATATAAAGATCCAAAAAACAATTTTGCAATCGCCGCTAACCCCGATGCAGCAGATTATGGCTCAATCGGAGGAGAGTTATCTGCAACATTATCAGTAGATTGGGTAAGTACGAGCGGTAACGCAGATAAAAACGGTGCTTTCTCTACTGTCATAGGCCAAATTCATGGTTCAAAAAACGAACCTTTAAAAATCGTATACCGTAAATTACCCGGTCATGAATACGGTTCACTGTATTGGCGTTATGAAATAAATGCGACGGGTGATAATTACTCAAAACGTAAAGATATTTATCATAACGTGTTTGGTGCTTATGATTTACGTGAAGGCTCAGCTGAACCAATGGACGGGATTAAGTTAGGTGAAGTGTTTTCATATAATGTAAATGTAGAAAATAGCATTATGCATTTAACCTTTGTTAAAAATATCGGAGAACAAGGCGAAGAAGTTAAAACAGCAGAAATAGATTTGTCGAAACCACATTATAGAGGTAATGAATACGATGAAGGTTATGCAAATGATTGGATGTACTTTAAAGCAGGTAATTATAACCAATGTAATGTTGGATCATCTGAATGTACTAACAATGGAATTGCAGCTGGTGATTATGCAAAAGTAAGTTTTTACCAATTAACATTAGAGCAATAAGCTAACTTAATAGACATTAAAGTCTTTCATATAAGTGAAAGACCTTAAATTATGACTTTAACTATTATTAAAATAGTTAAAAATGGGCTATTTGTACTTATATCAGTGCTTATAGATAATAAAATTTAGATATTAAGTGCAACTTAATACAATTAACTTTTCCTTTTTAGTCCTGAATTATCACTATTTTGCATGAAAAACACGCTCTTTGTTGTTTAATTAGTCACTCAGTCACTTTATTGCAAATAATCATAATAAAACGCTTGCTTACCTTTTCAAGATCCCTATAATGCGCATCCACAGACACGGGACGGAACGCAAGTTACCCAGCGAGTTTGAGAATAGTTTTTAACGTATTAACGCTTCGTTGTTCGCTTCGAAATTAAGTTAAATTAAAACGTTGACAATGTTCGAAAGGCGCGTAATATACGCCGCCTAGCCGCAAGGCACGCTCTTTAACAATTTAATCAAACAATCTGTGTGAGCACTTGTTGTTGATGTGATTTCAAAAAAATCAAAGTCCTTTCTTGTAAAGGCAACATCAATAATAGTGACACACGAAATAATTCATTATTTCAGAATAATAAATTGTTAGTTTCTTATATTTATATAAGTGATTAGCAGTAAGTTTTA